>SVOK01000025.1 GCA_015066445.1 Oscillospiraceae bacterium
CAATGTTTTTCTTGTATGGTGTTTTTAAAGTGTTATTAAAATAGTAAATGCACAAAAAAGACGGTGCTATTCGGCACCGCCTTTTTTCTTGCCTTCCTCTGACGAGGAAGGGGGACCGCTTGCGGTGGAAGGAAAGAAAATTTAAAATCTCTCCCTCAGTCTTTTTGCTGCGCAAAAATCCAGCTCCCTCGTCAGAGGGAGCCTTTGGTTTAGTTTCTATTTTCAATTTTGCACTGTGTTCCGTCGTGCTTGATTTCATAGTTTTCTTTTATAATTAAATCGCTTATAAAAACAAACTCATACCCCTCGTCTTTTAAGCATTTTAGTATGTTCGGAAGCGCTGCGGGAGTGTGGTCGGCATCGTTGTGGAACAAAACAATACTGCCGTTTTTTACCTTGCTTGTTACCCGTTTGAAAATGCTATCGGGGGTGGCGTTCTCTTTCCAGTCAAGACTGTCCACGTCCCACTGAATTGTACTCATTTTGAGTTCGTTCATAACTTCAATGAGGGCATTGTCATAGTCGCCGTAGGGCGGGCGGAGAAGTGTGGGGCATTTGCCTGTTATAGCCTCAATTTTTTTATTACAGCTTTCGATTTCGTCTATCATCTGCGTTTTTGAAAGTTGTGGCATGTGCGGGTGAGTGTTGGAGTGATTCTGTATCTGATGTCCGGCATCGCTTAGCGCCTTTACAGATTCGGGATACTTATCTACCCAAGCTCCTACTACAAAAAAGGTTGCGGTAACATCATATTCCTTAAGAATGTCTATAAGCGTTTGAGTGTCATCATTTCCCCAAGCTGCATCAAATGAAATTGCAACTTGTTTTTTGTCGGTTTCAACACAGTAAATGGGAAGAAGACGGTTTTGGTCGGCAGAGATAGTTGCAGAGCCTACAACTAAAATTGTTGCCGCCACAATAATGCAGATTGCTAACATAAGTTGTTTTTTTGTTATAATTAAACATTTCATTAAAATTCCCCTCCACTTAAAGGTATGAGGAGGAGCTTGGTTTATATGCAGTTTTCTTTTATGTGATGTCCGCACCAATTTGGACAGTTCATTAAACTGGTTTTTAAATTATTTGGAATTAAAATATGCATAAACCATATTATGGCAGCTGTTATCTGTTCTGTTTAAAATTATTCTGGTATTGCTTTCTGATTCACAATAGCATTTAAGCTCTTTCAGGGGAAGCTTGTAGCTGTTTTTTTATGCTGATGCTTATGAAAAGACGGCCTTATATAGCTTTTTATCATTAAATTTTTATAATAGTTTGAGGATATATTTGTCAATTTAATAGAAAAATAATAAACTTTGCAAATAAGCTTGCAAAAGGTAAAATGGATGGTTATAATTTATACGTATCAGTGTATAATGCACAAGTAATTGCCGGAGGTTTTAATATGCCGATTTTTTATGATGCGAAAAATAAAAGCTTTACCATTAATACGCCAAATTCTACCTATGCTATGTATGTGACAGAGTATAATCTCTTAACACATCTGTACTATGGTGAAAGAATAAGTGACGGCGCAGATTTAACATATCTTCGTCATAATAGTGGAGTGGGCAGATCACTTACTTACAATGAAATAACTTATGAAGATTACGAAATGAAGGGGCACGCAAAATTCTGTCCCCATGCACTTCGTCAGGAGTATTCTGTTTTCGGTATAGGCGATTTCAGAACACCTTGTCTGGTTGGTCGCTTTGCTGACGGAAGCCGAGCAATTGACCTGCGTTATCATGACCACAAGATTATTGACGGCAAGCCCGCATTGGAGGGTCTTCCTGCAGTTTATCTTAACGAGGGTGACAAGGCTGAAACTTTGGTTATCACCTTAAAAGACAGTGCTTTTGAATTATATGTTGAGCTTTATTACAGTATAATTGAGGGCCATGACCAGATTATGCGCAGTGAACGTATTATCAACAAAACAGGTAAGGAATTCTTTATTGAATCTGCTCTTACTTTAAATCTTGATATACATAAAAAAGATTTTGATGCTATTACGTTTTACGGTAAGCCCAATAACGAGCGTTATGTTGAGCGCACACCCTTGCGCCACGGTAAGATTTCTGTGGATAGTACTGCAGGCTCAACAGGTCACTTTACTAATAACTCTATTATCATTTGCGATAACAATGCTGATGAGGATAAGGGAGAATGTATAGGAGCCACCTTTGTTTACAGCGGAAACTTTGTTACAACTGCTGAGGTTGACCATGTTGGACGTACCCGTCTTACAATGGGTATTAACCCCACAGGCTTCTGCTGGAAGCTTGAGGACGGTGAAGGCTTTACTACACCTGAAGTTATTCTGGCATACAGCAATAAGGGCTTAGGTACTTTATCTAACGGCTTCCACGATCTTATCCGTTATAATCTTTGCAGAGGAAAATGGAAGGATTCCCGTCGCCCAGTGCTTATTAACAACTGGGAAGCTACAGTATTTGATTTTGACGAGGATAAGCTTGTTGAAATTGCTACCGACGCTAAGGAATTCGGCGTTGAAATGCTTGTTGTGGATGACGGTTGGTTCGGTCACAGAGACTGGGATAATACAAGCCTTGGTGACTGGTATGTTGATAAGAAGAAACTGCCTAACGGTATGGAAGGTCTTTGCAAGCGTCTTAATGATGAGGGTGTTGAGCTTGGCGTTTGGTTTGAGCCTGAGAATATTTCTGAGGAAAGCGACCTTTACAAGGCTCACCCTGATTACTGTATTCAGATACCCGGTCGCGGACCTATGCGTAACCGTTGGGAGCTTACTCTTGACCTTACAAGAAAAGAAGTTCGTGATAATATCTTTGAACAGATGAAGAAGGTTATTTCTTCATGTCCTATCCGCTATATTAAATGGGATATGAACCGCAACATAACCGATGCTTATTCACTGTCTCTCCCTGCTGACAGACAGGGTGAGTTCTACCATCGTTTTATTTTGGGAGTTTATGACCTTATGGAGCGTATTGTACAGGAATTCCCTGATTTGCTTATTGAAAACTGTAACGGCGGCGGCGGTCGTTTTGATGCAGGTATGCTTTATTACTCACCTCAAATTTGGTGCAGTGATAATACCGACCCTGTTCACCGCTTTAAAATTCAGTATGGTACTTCACTCATTTATCCTGTTTCCACAATGGGCGCTCATATCGCTTATGCTCCTAACATCAACACCTTCCACCATACCTCAGTATTTACACGTGGTGTTACTGCAATGGCAGGTACTTTTGGTTTTGAGCTTGACCCCATGCACGAAACCGAAACCACCAAAAAGGAAATGGCTTTGATGTCCGAGCTTTATAAGAAGCACTATTTCACTATAAATCACGGTGATTATTACAGACTTATTTCTCCTTATGAGGCTCAGCCTGTTACCGTTTCCAGAATTACCGCTTGGGAGTTTGTTTCCAAGGATAAGAATAAAGCGCTTTTCAGTATGGTACAGATGGATAATGTTAACGATGGCGGTGACCTTTATGTTAAGCTTAAGGGTCTTGACCCCGATAAGAAATACAAGCTTCATATGTACTATGAAAACAGACACTATAAGATAAAGCCCTTTACTCCTTGGATAGAGGATAAGGATTTCGGCGAATACACAGGCGAAATCCTTATGAAATGCGGATTGCATCTTAATATTTTCCGTGGCGATAATATGGCGGCGCTTATAGAAATTGACGCAATTTAATATTATTAAAAGACAAAGGCTTTTTCAGGGAAACCTGAGAAAGCCTTGTTGATTTTATTATTGCAGTGTATTTGAAAGTATGATAAAATAAGAATGATTTAAATATAAAGGAGAGATAAATCTAAATGAAGTTTAATGTAAACAGTCCTATCATTTTTATAATGGTTGGATTAATTATTGCTGTGGTTTTGGCACAGTCGGTTTATTTTCTTGTGAAAGCTGTAAGAAGAGCTAAGGAGATAGGAATTTCAGGTTCTACTATAAAGAGAACTATTTCTTCCTCTGCAATATTTACAATAGCTCCAGCAGTAGCAATTCTTGTGGGCGTTGTATCTCTTTCTAAGAGCCTTGGAGTTGCGCTTCCTTGGTTGAGACTTTCTGTAATCGGTTCTTTGTCATACGAAACTATTGCAGCAGAGAGAGCGGTAAGCGAATTGGGTCAGGGACTTGAAACCCAGATTGTTGACCCCCAAGCCTTTGTAACGGTTGCATGGGTTATGACTATTGGTATTATGATAGGTCTTGTTCTAACTCCTGTTCTCACTGAGCGAATACAGGGCGGTATGAACAAGATAGGAATGAAGGATAAAAAATGGGCTGAAACCTTTAATAATGCAATGTTCCTTGGTATGATTTCTGCATTTTTAGGTTTTGTGTTCAGTAATGTTTCACGCCTTTGGACAGCAGATGCTGAGGGCTTTGTAACCGTTATGGAGGATAAGCTTTTAGCTAACGGCGAAACGGTTGAGGTTGCAGTGAAATACAGTTCAACCTCGGGTCTTATCCCTGTTTGTGTTATGGCGGTATCGGCAATACTTATGGCTATATGCGGCATTATTTCAAAGGTTGCCAAGCAAAGCTGGATGAATGATTATGCCTTGCCTATAAGCCTTGTCGGCGGTATGGCTGCGGCTATTCCAATCACCACTTGGTTAGGTTAAGAGGGGAGAGGTGTAGGATTATGAAAAAAGAAATTACTTATCTTAAAAGTGTTCACCGTGACGGTCGAATTTGGGGCTTTACCCTTTTGGTTTTAATTCTTATGTTCCCCACAATGCTTTGTGTTATTTTTGATGTGTTACCTGAATGGAAAGCATTGTTTAAAGCTTTGCTTGCAGTTTTACCGATGTATTGGGCGGTTGGTATTGTTGAAATATTCACCTATGTTCCAATGCTTGGCGCCGGCGGAGCATATCTATCTTTTGTGACGGGTAATATTTCAAATTTAAAGCTTCCTGTTGCTATTGACTCTATGGAAAAAGCAAATGTAAAGGCAAGCAGCGAGGAAGGGGAAATTATTTCCACCATTTCAATAGCGGTTTCAAGTATTGTAACTACTATAATAATTATCATAGGTGTAATACTTCTTTTGGTAATAGAGCCTATCGGAGCGGCATTAGCTTCCCCTGTTTTAGAGCCTGCTTTCACCCAGATGCTTCCGGCCCTTTTCGGTGGACTTGCAGTTGTATTTATTTCTAAGAATGCAAAGCTTTCAATAGCGCCTATCGTTTTAATGCTTGCACTCTTTATCTTTGTTCCTGCTCTTAATGAAGGTACGGTGGGAATTATGGTTCCCGTGGGTGTTATTTTCACCGTTATAGTGGCCAGAATTATGTACAAAAAGGGTATGCTTTGATATGGATATAATTATTTACATTTTGTTGAGCTTAATTTCAATACTTATAGCTGTTATTCTAATAAGAACAGCCCTATTTAAACCTAAAGCCAATGCTAAGGTTTCGGAAGAAAAAGTAAGCTTTGACGGTGATAAAGCGGTAGAAAATTTGCGTGAGTTAGTGCGCTGTAAAACTGTTTCCTACAGGGATTCTTCGTTAGAAGATGACGCTGAATTCAAAAAGTTTATAGCAAAGCTTCCCGAGCTTTATCCAAATGTGTTTAAGGCTTGCGATTTTAAAGAATTGCCTGACAGAGCCTTACTTTTTAAGTGGGAAGGCAAAAATCATAACGAGCCTACTGTTTTGATGGCTCATTATGATGTTGTGCCAGTTGACGAAAAAGGCTGGGATAAACCGCCTTTTGAGGCTATACTTGAAGACGGCGTTATCTGGGGCAGAGGCACTCTTGATACAAAAGCTACTATAAACGGTGTGCTTTATTCCGCTGACTGTCTTATAGCTGATGGCTTTGTTCCCGAAAACGATATTTATTTTGCTTTTTCAGGCGGCGAGGAAATTAACGGTCAGGGCGCTGTTAATATAGTTGATTATTTTGAAAATAACAATATTGTTCCGGCTTTGGTCGTGGATGAGGGCGGCGCTGTTGTGGAAAATGTTTTCCCCGGTGTAAAGGGTGCTTGCGGTCTTATCGGCATTGCTGAAAAGGGTATGATGAATGTTGAATATTCCTGCCGCTCGGCAGGCGGTCACGCTTCTGCTCCTAAGCCTCATACACCGTTAGTAGAACTGTCACGAGCTTGTATTAAGCTTGAAGAAAATCCCTTTAAATCCCATATAACAACCCCCGTTGCCGAGATGTTCAACACCCTTGGCAGACATTCCACATTCCTTTACCGTATGATTTTTGCAAATCTTTGGGCTTTTGGATTTGTGCTTGATATACTTTGCAAAAAGAGTGGCGGCGAATTAAATGCGCTTATGCGCACAACTGTTGCTTTTACTATGGCAGAGGGCAGTAATGCCGAAAATGTTATTCCGCCAGAGGGTAAAATAGTTTCTAATATGCGTCTTAATCCTGAGGATAATATTGACTCTGCTTTGGAGTATCTTAAAAAGACGGTGGATAATGAAAGAATTGAAATAAACCTCATAAACGGAATGAATCCAAGTCGAATTTCTGTGCCTTACTGTAACGCTTGGGATAAAGTGGCAACGGCGGTGGCCTCAACCTGGAAGGGAAGCCTTGTGGCACCTTATCTTATGGTGCAATGCTCCGACAGCCGCCATTACGGCAGAATTTCTGACAAGGTTTACAGATTTTCTGCTATGGACCTTACAAGTGAGGAAAGGGCTACCATTCACGGTAATAACGAAAGAATACGTGTTGAAACGGTTAAAAAAGCAGTGGAGTTTTATATCAGACTTATAAAACAGTGTTAAAAATTTAAAACGCAAGCAAATCGGGTTACGTTTTGCTTGCGTTTTTATATTCGGTTGGTGAAATACCGATATGCTTTTTAAAAATTCGTGAAAAATACAGTTGGTCATCATAGCCCACAGAGTTTGCAATCTCAAAGATTGAGGCATTAGTTTCACTTAGTAACTCTTTTGCACGGTTTAAGCGTTTGTTTAACAGATATTGCTTTGGAGAAATTCCAACCTGTTCGGTAAAAAGCCTTGAAAAATAAGAAGGGTTTAGCGAAACTCGTTTTGAAATTTGCTCAATAGTGATGGGTGAAGAATAATTGTAGTCGATTATTTTAAGTGCGGTTTTAACAAAGCTTATATTATCAGTGCCGATATTGGTATTTTGAGATAAAACTGAAAAGAACTCATAAATAAGGCCTGTTACTGAAAATTTTGAAGAAAGTGACAGGTCTTTCGATATATTATAAATCTTTTCCATAATACTATAAAGCTCATTATATAAAGATATATGTAATATAGGATTTTGTGGTGTTATTCCTAATGTGTCAATAAATTTATCTACAGCTTTACCGTATAGACCTAACCAACTAATACTCCAATGTTCTAAAGCTTTATAATGTATGCGTTCGTTTGGAAGCATAATCAATAAATCGTGTTCACCGAAAGAGGTTTCTTTATCACCATACATAACTGCTTTACCTTTATTAACAAGCACAAATAAATAATGGTTTCTTATCTCGGGTCCGTATATGTGATTTTCGGTATTAATTCTTTTACCGCAGTAATACATTCCAATATCATCTTTGAAATGTAGCTCTGTCAGTCTTTCATGTACAGTTTTGTCTTGCATATTATCACCGATTTTAAGTATACCATAAAAAGTAAAAAAAGTCCATATAAATAATAAAATAGTCTATTTATAACTGAGCTATTAATTGCTATAATATTTTAAAAGTGCATATCGGGGTGAAGAGTTATGTGTATAAAAAAAATTGAAAACGGTTTTAAACTTTCGTTAGATGATGTAAGTTTTGAATTTCACGCTAAAACAGTTCCGTACGAGAGTGACGGTATATATTCCTTGGACTCTATTGGTGAAATACCTGTTCCAAAGATATTAAAGGGCGACCGAATTTTATTGCCTATTGATGAGGGTGTTGCTTTAAAGGCTGAGGAAGCTTATGACGGCGGCGATTTCGATATGGATAATATCAAGGCTTATTTTCATAGCCGCCCAGGCACTATGTGTATGATAATTGTAGAAAGGCAAAATAAGTTTTTGCTAATAGCCCTTAAAAGCGGTGCAGATGCGTATTATACAGCTGTAAGGGAAAATGGGATTTATAAATTAGGAATTAACAGTAATATTAAGGATACTGTTATTTACGGCATTTTTGATAGCCTTATTTCTGCTTGTAAATGCTATAGAAAAAGCAGAGGGAATGTGCGAACATTAAAAGAGAAACTTGACTGTAATCCTCAGATAGAAAAGCTTATAGGTGGCGGTTTTTTCTGGGTTTTCGGAAATCACTATGATGAGGTTATGTATGCCTCGACCGATACAGATGTATCGCCCTTAGTGGGATATGAAATGCTTGATGTGGCTGAAGAGCTTTATAAAAACGGTGTAGATAAGGCATTGTTTGGTATATTTTTTGAGGGCGACTCATATCTTACCGAGCAATTATATAAAAAATACGGATACATTTGCACACAGTATGATAACTATAGTGATGTGTGGAATCCTGATTTACTTAAGAAAGTGCCCCAAAATCGTGCTAAAAACTGCGATTATACCAAGAGGCGAATGAAAGATTATCCCAATGGTATTAGAATCTTAAAGGATAAAAATATGGCTCCTGCTTGGGGTGTAAAAGGCTATGACGGGGAATTTTACAGACAAAATGCTCTTTGCCCGTTAGTTGCGGTGGATAGAATAAAAGAGGAAATACCTGAGATACTTGCTAAATATCCGTATTATAAAAGCCGGTTTATTGATGTTTACGGAGGAAATTTAGCAGATTGCTATAGCGAAGAACACCCTGTTACCCGAGAAGAATGTGTAAAAGTCAAAAACGAGGCTTTTAAGGCTTTAGAGGAAATGGGACTTATTCCTGCAACCGAGGACGGTTTTGACGGAATTATTAATCATTTAGTTTATACAGAAGGGTTACATAGCCCCGATTGTTTCCGATTTGATGATTGCGGTAGAAACCAGACTCATATTCATAATGCTGAGCAGAGTCAATATCTGTCGCGGTATATGATGAATCCTGAATGCAGAGTTCCTTTATGGCAAATGGTTTACCATGACTGTCTGTTTTCACTTCCGTATTGGGGAGATTCGTTAGCAGCTACTCCTGACTTTACTATAAGAAAAATGCAGTTTGCCTGTCTTTACGGTTGTCCACCGCTCTTTTCATTTACAGTAGGTAATTTTCCTGCTTTAAAGGAAACGATAATTGATGCTTATAAAAAGGTAACGGCAATACACGAAAAAATTGCTACTTTACCAATGACTGATTTTGAGATTATTACCGAGGATTACGGCTTGCAAAGAAGCGTATTTGGGGACAAATATGAGGTTGTAGTTAATTTTACGGATAAAAATTATATTTACAACGGAGAAACTATTTTGCCTGATGCGATTTTATTTAAAAAGAGGTGATTAAATGGATTTGATTATTATTTTATGCCTATGCGTTATTGCGACGCTTAAGGTGACAATTCAAGGGCATTTTGCAAAGAAAAATGTTAAAACTCAGGCAGATGCTGTGTTTTTTAACGGATTGATTTTTTTCTTTACTGCTCTTATGGTTATAAAAAATGCTTTTCCGTTTAAACCTTCTGTTTTTATATTTGGAGCGGTTTTTGGAGTTTTATCTGTACTGTTCCAGCTTTTTTACATAAAAGCAATGTCCTGCGGTAATGTTTCGCTCACAGTTATGATGGTTAATCTGGCTATGATTTTTCCTATAGCAGTATCGATATTTTTTTATGGTGAAAAGCTGAACTTTTTAAGATTTTCAGGTCTTGTTTTAACGGTTATAGCTTTAGCACTTAGTACAGGTAAGGCTGACGGGCATATAGATTTTAAAAAATGGCTTCTATTTAGTCTCGCAACAAGCCTTATAAATGGCGCAATATTGGTAAATCAAAAGATTTTCGGTAAAACTGTTTGGGGCACAGAGTCAAAGAGCTTTGTTGCTTACGGATATATTACTGCAGCTTTAGTATCTGTTTTACTGTATGCTGTTATAAGCAGAAAAGGTAATGGAATAACCTTTAAAATCGGGCCTTCGGTTTTCGGTTTCAGCTTGTGCTTAGGGCTTATTTTGGGAGTTTTTCAGATTCTCAATACAAAAGCAATTGCTACTATTGATGGCACGCTTTTGTTCCCTTCGTATAACGGTGGGTCTTTAATACTTTCAAGTTTGTCAGGAATTTTGTTTCTACACGATAGGCTTAATAAAAAACAGTTGTTGAGTATTGCGGTTGGTACAGCAGCAATAGTAATTATGAATCTATAAAAAATAATATCGGGAGGATGAATTATGAGCAGTTCAAATATTGATAGATGCGGTTTTATGATATACCACTTAAACGTGGGAAGAATAGGACCCTGTGAAATGAAACGCATTATAGACAAAGGCTATTGTAACGGTTACACAATAGGTCTTCACGAAATGGGTCAGGTTGTTTTTCAGTGTCGTATGGCGAAAGAAAACGGCGATATTGTATGGCTTAATCAGCCTAATTTTGATAGCAAAAAAGAGTCGCTTTCCGAATTTATGGCAAGAGATGCTAAGGCTATAAAAATTCTAAAAGATCAGGGCCTTTGGGATACTGTTGCCGGTTTTCATTGGGACGAACCGCTGCTGAGAGGTATGAATAACGATGATTTTTTAGCAATGACAAAGGCTCTTTACGAGGAATACGGCAAGCGCATTTATCCCGTATTTTCTACCTATGAGGTGACAGGTCACAAGGGCAATGTGACAGATCCTGATGCTAATACTCAGTTCTTAAAATATGCAAGTAAATATATAACCGATATAGCTTTTGACAGCTATGATTATGATGTTCGCCCTGAATATCAGCACAAATTTAGTGGGGCGTTTACAAAGCTTCAAGAAAAGATGCCTGAAATCGATAGCGGTGAGGCATATTACCGTACATATCTTAAAAAGCTCAAGGATTTAATGCTCGGCGAGCCTAATATTTGGTTTTATCCTAATGCAAGACAAAATATGACTTGGGGCGGATATAAAAGTGATGAGGATTATTGCATAGCGCATCTTGAATTTTTCTTAAAGCTTTTAAAGGAGGAAAAGCACCCCGGCGGTATACACCTTTATAACTGGAAAACCTGGAACTATAATAACATTTCGCTTGATGTGCTTTTTGACCGTGATAACCCTGACCGCTGGGTAAGATACGAGGAAGCTATTAAGAAGGCTTGCAAAGAAGTTAATCAAATGAAGCTTAATCCTGCAAAAATGAAACTATAAATATAAGGTAGAGAAAATAATTATTAATTATAAAATTGAAATATTCCATAATATTCACTTGACACAGGCGAAAATTTAAATACAATTAAATATATATATTTAATTAGCGAGTGAGTATTTCAAGTGGTTTTTTCTAATCTTTTATTCGTTTTTGCGTTTTTACCTTTAAATCTTTTGTTTTATGCTATAGCTCCGGGTATCAAAGCGAAAAATGCCGTTATGCTGGTTTTTTCGTTGATTTTTTATGCCTGGGGAGAGCCTCTTTACATACTTTTAATGGTTGCTATGGCCTTTATTGACTGGATACTGACTTTGCAGATAGAGAAAAACGAGGGGATATACAAGCGCAGAAGACTGCTTATTTTTGCGGTTGTAGGAATAGATTTACTGTTGCTTGGCATATTTAAATACGGCAGCTTTATTTTATCCAATCTTAACCTGCTTACAGGCTTCCCCGAAACTATACCCTCTGTAGCTTTGCCTATAGGTATATCCTTTTATACCTTTCAGCTTATAACCTATTGTGTTGATGTTTACAGGGGAGATGTTCCTGCTCAAAAAAGCTTTCCTACCTTGCTTTTATACGTAAGTATGTTCCACCAATGTATTGCAGGACCGATAGTTCGTTATAAAGATATTTGTGCCGAGCTTTCGGACCGACGTGTTTCTTATGCTGACAGCTATGAGGGAATAATCAGATTTGTTACAGGTCTTTTCAAAAAGGCTTTCCTTGCAAACACCTGTGCAGCATTGGTTTCAAAGTTGCTTGTGGCAGACGGCGGTGAGATGACCGTTTTGTCAGGCAGGAGCAGCTTGGCGCTTTGGGTGGGAGTGCTAAGCTTTTCTATGCAGATATATCTTGATTTCTCTGCATATTCCGATATGGCGGTAGGTATGGGAAGAATGATAGGAATTCATTATACCGAAAACTTTAAATATCCGTATATTTCGTCGTCAGTCAGCGAGTTCTGGCGCAGATGGCATATAACTCTTGGAAGGTTTTTTAAGGATTATGTTTATATTCCTCTGGGCGGTAGTCGAAAAGGTATTCTAAGAACGGTTTTAAATCTTTTTATTGTCTGGGCGCTTACAGGTCTTTGGCACGGTGCTTCTTGGAATTTTGTGCTGTGGGGACTTTATTTCTTTGTGTTTATAGCTCTCGAAAAGTTGTTTTTGGGTAAGCTTTTAAAAAAAGCAAAGGGTATATCAAATTTTTATCTTTTAGTCATAGTCTTTTTTGGTTGGATTTTGTTCAAGTTTGAAAACATTAATGATATCTGGACTGTGCTAAAAGGTATGTTCTGCGCAAACGGAAATGCTTTTTGCGATTTTGAAACATTAACAATACTAAAAAGCAATATCGTTTTTCTTGTGCTTTGTGTTTTGTGCTGCACACCTCTTTTTGCAGGTGCTTATAAAAAATTAGAGGAAAAGGCGATTTCTTCTAAGGGCGTATTTGCGGTTTACAGTATTGTTAATATACTTATTCCGTTAGCGTTGCTTGGTGTATCGGTAGCGGCGCTTATCGGAAACAGCTATAATCCGTTTTTGTATTTTAAATTTTAGAGGGCATTATGATAAAGGAAAAAGAAACATTAGCAAAGGATAAAGCAGAAAACGAATTCGGCGAAAACGAGCTTCTTAACGGCTTGCGCAGAATTCGCATAGCAAATATCTGGACTGTGAGAATTTTTTTCACGGTCTTCTTTGCTGTGGCTGTTGTAGCTCTTATAATACCCTTGCGACCCACTTATTCCGATACCGAAAAAAGAGAGCTTTCTAAATTTCCTGAGTTTTCTGTAGCTTCACTTTTTTCTGGAGAATATTTTAAAGGTATGGATAACTGGTATTCTGATACTTTTCCTGCAAGGGATAGCTTTACCGATATTAATACACGAATAACTATGCTTTTCGGCAAAACTGATGTGCAGATTCACGGCGAGGTAGAAGAGGGAGATGCGATACCTTCAGTAGAAGAAGTTACGAGCAATGATAAGGAGAATAATGTAACATCGTCCGAAAAGACAGAGGTTTCGAGCAATGCAGATATTTCTTCGGAGGAGTCTTCACAGCCGGCATCGTCTTCTCCTGTAAGCAGTGAGGCACCGCCACAACCGCCTCCGCCCACAACGCAGACCTTAGGCGCTTTGCTCATAAATGGGGATAGTGCTTATGAATATTATAATTTTTCAAGAGAAGCGGCTGATATCTATACAGATGCAATTAACCGAGCAGGTATATTGCTTAACGGCAAGGCTCAGGTTTATGATTTGATTATTCCTACAAGTATGTCAATAACCGCTCCTGATGATTTGGTGGCTACAGTTAACACCTCGGATCAGCAGGCTGCTATTAATTATATGCATTCCCGCCTTGCGGCTCCTGTTAAATATGTTCCGCTTTACGATATGTTGAAATCCCGCAGAAACGAATATGTGTATTTCAGGACTGACCACCATTGGACGGCTCTTGGCGCTTATTATACCTACTGCGAGCTGATGCGTGCTAAGGGGACAGAGCCTTTGCCGCTTGACAGCTATGTCAAACACGAGTTCAGCGGATTTTTAGGCACGTTTTACAGCAGTAGCGGAAAGCTTCCGCAGCTGGCTGCTAATCCTGACACGGTTTATGCTTATCAGCCTCCTATGACCAACACCCTTAGTCTTTTTGATAAGGCGGGTTATTGGTATAATACTACAATTATTTCTGATATGTCGGCATCCTCACCGTCTAATAAATATCTCACCTTTATTAAGGGTGATAATGCCTTATCGAAAATAGATAATCCTAATCTTGCCGACGGTAGCGCTTGCATTGTCATTAAAGAGTCGTTCGGTAATGCGTTTGCGCCGTTTTTAGTACCGCATTATCAAACGGTTTATATTGTGGATTACAGACATATTGGTCTTCTTGATGCAAGAGGTCTTGCACAGCTGCAAGCAGATAGCGGTGCCAAGGACATTATTTTCATAAACAATATTTCTGCTACAAGAAACAAAACACTTATGGGATATATAAACAATTATGTGAGGTGAGCGGATTTATGGGCAAGGCAGATAAAACCAACGTGATGCGAATTCTCGAAAGAGCAAAGCTTCCTTTTGAGGCTTTTGAATATTCGCCCGAGCTTACAGAGGGAGTGCTCATAGCCGAGGCGCTTCATGAGGATAATGATTTGGTTTTTAAAACTCTTGTTACTGAATCGGATAAAAAGGAGCATTTTGTTTTTGTGATTCCTGTTGCTGAGACATTAGACCTCAAGGCTGCTGCAAAGGCAGTAGGAGTTAAATCGGTTTCAATGCTCAAACAAAAGGAGCTTCTTCCGCTTACGGGCTATATACATGGCGGCTGCTCGCCTGTTGGAATGAAAAAGCCATTTAAAACAGTCTTCCACAGCTCTGCTAAGGATAAGGAATTCTTTTATGTGAGCGCAGGCAAGGTGGGTAGACAGATTAAGGTAAATCCCAACGCTCTTTGCGAATATATAGGCGCTGAATTTAATGATATTATTTTAAAGGGTGAATAAAATGACCGAAATAAAGCTTGGCAAATACCGTCATTTTAAAGGCAATATGTATGAAGTGATAGGAATAGCGAAAAATTCTGAAACATTGGAGGAAACAGTGGTTTACCGTGCGCTTTATGGCGACGGCGGACTTTGGGTGCGACCGGCTTCAATGTGGAACGAAACTGTTTTAAGAGACGGTAAGGAATATAAAAGATTTGAATTTATAGAATGAAAAAACCTGCATTAAAATGCAGGTTTTTTAAGTTTATTCGGTCTCAAAAAGAAGAGCATAATAGCCTTCTTTTAAATTCTGAGGCTTAAAGGCAGGTAATTTTATAATATCGTCGCCGCCAGAAATATTAGTATAGCTTTGCTTTTGAAGCTCGTTTCCGTCTTGGTTAACTAAGCGAACAGTAACATTATATTCTCTGGTTTTATCTGCTCCGAAAAGGGTGGGATTAATTTCAAAACCCTCTCCACGAATGGCATCAAGACTACTATCAGCGGCGTAAAGCTTGCGATAGCCCTCTTTTAAAGTATAGAAAGCAAATTTAGGATATCCGTAGCAGTCAATAGGCGGCTTTAGGTAGCCGGAATCATTAGCTCCGCCCATCAGACAGCACCAGAGCATACCGTCAGCACCTTTTTCACGCATAACCTTTACATTGAACTTAGCGGCTAATGCCTGATAAGCCTGACTTTCTTCCCATTCTTCTTCCTTGAATCTGAAGCCTAACACGTCCTCATCGGGGAATTCATAGGAATAATGGTTGAAAAACTTCTGTGCTTTTATGGAGTTTGGATTTTGTCTTGCGGTGACAGCAAATTCCGAAACGATATATGCGTGACTCTGACTTTCAAACAGCTCGTCCTGCATAGACCATTCCTGATTTCGCATCTTTTTCCAAGGAGTGCCATAGCCTAATAAAACCTCATAGGTGTGAGCAGAGCGCACCACTAATTCATCTGTCCAGTATTTTGAAGCGGTAGCTTTATTACCTGCGTGGTCAGTGGTTCCTTTATCATTATAAAAAGCGCAGTTGGGCTTTGGTATCATATCTCCTGCATAGTAGAGGTGCGAAATCGGGCATATAAGTCGGGTTTTATCCACCTCTTTTACTGCAGGCACGAAGGCTTCGTAAATGCGGTCGATATCATCTAAAGTGGGGTGGTATTCGTTAGTGCCTTCCCACATAATAATACTCGGGTTATTTATGCGTTCTTTTATCTGTTTTAAATAGCTGTCCTTTGCGGCCCAATAGCTTTGTAAAGCCATTTGCTCAACACTGTCTATATAGCGTGTGGTCCAGATAAGCATAAGCCCCAATCGGTCGGCAATGCGGGCATAACGTGCGTCGTTAGTACCGTAGCCTAAAATATGAATACGCATCGTGTTGCCGTTCATTCTTTTTACCATTAATTCCTGCCACAAAACCTGCTCTGTTGAGGGGCATATGTGGGTTATGGAAGTTTCACTGTGAGGAGGCAAGAACTGCATCAAAAGTGCACCTGTTAAAACCGTAGGCTTGCCGTTTAAGAGGATTTTGCCCCCTTTTTGGCAAATGGTGCGAAATCCTGTTTCACATACAGCGTCGTCAGTAGCGTTTCCGCTCTTGTCAATGGCTTCAAGTCTTACTGCATAAAGATTAGCCTCATCAGGTGACCATAAATCAGCTTTAAAGCTTAAGGTTTCGTTAATTTTGCCGTTAGTGGCTTTAAATTCGCCTATCAGGTGTTCGGATTTTTCTTTTATGGGGAATATTTTTTTGATATATGCCTTTATTGCAAAATCATCTGTAATATTAGCTTTAATATTACATTTAACCTGACCTTCGTCCACTTCAAGTGTAGATACTTCCATATCGGTGATTTGTGCCTTGTTATAAAAATCTATTCGGACTAATCCCGAAAACCAACCGTTGTAAGCATCTTTTTGGCGGTGCCAGTTAAAAAGTACCTCGGGCGCACGTGGGTCAACGATTATTCTTAATTCGTTTTTACCAAGCTGCAAATATTTTGTAATTTCGGTTCTGAATGAATCAAAGTTATTGGTATCAGCTATCATACTGCCGTTAAGATAAACTCTGCCGCAAGGGTCAAGAGTTTCAATGCTAAGAAAGGCAGTTTTAAGCTCAGTTACTGAAAATTCTTTTTCTAAAACAAGATATTTATTGCGGTTTTGGTATCCGCCAACAGAGTAGGGAAGCGACACTTCGCCTATGCGTGCTTTAGCAAAGTTTTTGTCTGCGGCTTTAATAAAAAATTTGTTTAACACAGTGTCGTTAAAGGTTAGAGTTAAAGGCTTGAAGCTCCAACTTCCAACATTGAATGCGCCACAGCCAATATAAAGAGTATCAGGATTAAGTGCAGAGGAAAGTGCCAGCTTTTCGGTAACAACACCGTTAACATTCACAGTAAAGGTATCATCAAAAATAGTAACAGTAACATTCTGCCACTCGTTAAAAGAAAAATCACCAACAAAGATATTTTTAAGATGATAAGGACAGTTGTTACCAAGACGGGCAAAGCATCTGCCGTCGGAATAGAACTGAAGCTTTATAACATCTTCTATTCCTGAACGCAGTTCAACCGTTCTGCCATAAGTGGTGTCAAGAATACCTCCAGGTATTTCGGCCTTGTATTCGCTGTCCATAAAAAACGAAAAGCAAAATTCTTTCACACGCTTCGAGCTGTCAAAGCTATATGCCGCAGCTGCTGTTGGAGGAAGATTATCACTTTGAAAATCTATGTAGCTTTCTTTAACGGTGGCTTTGTCTGTATAAAGCTGCCAGCCTTTATAAACCTCGTTTTTAGGACTTAATGAGGCGGTCATTGTGTTGAATATAAGGGTTTTGGATATTTCGGGCAACGGAACACTCAAATCAAGCGAAGTCATAGCTTCGTTTAATTCGGTATCGTCAACAACCTCTTTGGGAGTGTCAGGGATATTATAGTAACTCTTTAAAAACTTTGAATAGTGCTTTAAAAAGTCCATACGTCTAAGGGTAGAAAAGCTATTATCTCCTGTGAAATCGGTATGCTCCTTTTTGAATTCCGGGCTGTAATAGAAATAATCGTGGGAATAAACCTTTTTCATTATAAACGCCTCACAAAATTAAAAATTCAAAAAGACTAAGGCTATAACACCAACGCCAAGCCCTATCCATTGGCTCCATTTAAGTCTTTCCTTAAAGAAAACTACCGAAGCTAATGTGGTGAGCGTAAGACCGCCTACTGCAATGCCCGGATAAATTACACTTGGTGACAGGGTGGTAGAAGCCATAAGTATTATAAACAAATTAAGAACAGCACTACTCACACCAGCGGCAGTAGGGAAGTGCCAAGAGGTTTTAACAACCTCACGCCAATTGGGTTTATCCTCACGCAAAAATAGTATAAGACAGGTGATTGATGCTACCAGCGTTCCAAAAACCATCAGCATACTGCCGTGCTTATAGTCAAATGCCATTTGCTCATATTTTTGCACAATAGAACAGCCTGCATTACCTACAATAAGAAGAGCGGCGTAAATAAGCCATTTAAGCGTTACTGAGGGAGCTGAATTTTCTTCTGCTTTCTTGTGCCCTGTAAAGAAGCAAAGGCTTAAGGCTATAGCTATAAATACCAAGCCGATTACGGTGTTTGTGGTGAGCGGAGTATCCCAAAAAGCAAAGCCCCAAAAGGAAACGCCTACCAAGGAAAGCTGTTTTACAAAGGCGGTAAGAGCTACCGAGCCACTTTTCAAGGCTTTTATATGACCTATCATTGCAAGGGTATAACAAATGCCGTAACCAACAGAATAAAGCAAAACCTTAGGCTCAAACGAAAAATCGAATATGTAAATTATTGACCAGCTTAAAGTCACACTACAGCATATCAGCAAATTATATAGATTTGATATATGCTTTTTGCCTTTGTTTTTAGCATTAAAGCAGGTGCCTAAAATGCTTAAAGAGGCAGAAAACACTATGGCAGAAAGCAGATACAAATAAGGCATTTTGTTAATCCTCCAAGTAAAACAATATAAGTATATTAGCACCAATTTTTATATCTTTCAAGACTTTTTATTTATAAAATTGACTTTTTGAAAGCAGAATAGTATAATAAACAAAAAATTCAATATAAATGAAGAGGTCTTTTGAAATGGTGAAATTTGTTATAATCCGTCACGGATACAGTATTTATAATAAAGCGAAAAAATTCACAGGTCAGACGGATATACCTCTTGATGAGGTTGGCTTTGAGCAGGCAAAGGACACAGGTGAATATGTTTTACAAAATTATAAAATCGATAAGATTTATTCAAGTGACCTTATAAGAGCTATTGATACAGCAAAGCCTGTGGCAGAGGCTCTCGGTCTACCTATAAATAAAGACCCCGATTTAAGGGAAATAAATGCAGGTTGTTGGGAAGGCAGATATATTGCAGATTTAAAGGTGGAATATCCAGAAGCCTTTGAAAAATGGGCTACAGATGTCGGTCTTGCACGTTGCGGTGATGGGGAGAGCTCAGAAGAATTAAGCAAACGCTGTGAAAGGGTATTTAAAAAAATAGCAAGAGAAAACGAGGGTAAAACTGTACTTATTGCAACTCACGGCGGCGTTGTAAGAGCACTCAGATGCAACTGGCTTGGAATTCCGCTAAGTGAAATGAAAAACGTTCCCCACGTTTCTAACTCTTCTGTTACTGTGGCAGAATATGATAACGAAACCGATACCGCAAAGCTTACTTTAATAGGCTATGACGGTCATCTTAAGGATAAAGTAACCGAATTTACATTGGCAGTATAAATACATATTTTAAAATATTGGCTTGACAAAAGCGGTTTAGAGATATATCATATAGTTGAACAGTTATTCAACTAATAAAAATGGAGTGATAGCAATGAGTGGGAATTATACCTGCGACTGTGAGGTTATTCACGAGGAAGTTGTGAACGAAGTGCGTTCTAAAATGCAAAGCCGTGATACCTATTTGCAGTTGTCTTCACTTTATAAAATGTTTGGTGACGGTACCCGTATCCAGATACTTCACGCTTTAGAGCAGGGTGAGATGTGCGTTTGCGACCTTGCAGTACTGCTTGGAATAACCAAATCTGCGGTTTCGCATCAGCTAAAGGCTTTGCGCCTTGCAAACCTTGTTAAATTCCGCAAGGAAGCGCAAATTGTTTATTATTCTTTGGCAGATGACCACGTAAAGCTGATTATCGATATGGGCTTGGAGCACATTTCTGAATAAAATAAAAACGGCAAGGGAACTTGCTGTTTTTTTAGAAAAGCTTAGTTGAATGGTTGAGCAATTAATAAAATACTAAAGAGGTATTGATATGAAAAAGACATTTATATTAAAGGGGCTTGACTGTCCGCATTGTTCGGCGGAAATTGAACGTGAGGTTGGAGATCTTGAAAGTGTCAGCGTTTCGGAAGTTAATCTTATGAAGCAAACTCTTACCGTTAATATAAACTCTGATAAAACTCAGCAGGTAACAAATCAGATAAAGGCTATAGTTAACAGCCACGAGCCTGATGTTGAGGTTTTTGAATATTCTGATAAAGAAAAGGGAACGGTTGAGGCTGACGCAAACGGAAAAATTATTATGCGTTTGATAACGGGAGCGGTTTTATTCCTTATATATATAGTTCTAGGAAATGTTTTCACATTACCAAAGACGGCAGAGCTCATAATTCTTTTAACAACTTATGTTATTCTTGGCGCAGATGTGGTACTAAAGGCAGTTAAGAATATTGTAAAAGGCAGAGTGTTTGATGAGAATTTTCTTATGAGTATTTCCACTGTGGGCGCATTTTTGATTGGCGAAAATCTTGAAGCGGTTGCGGTTATGCTGTTTTATCAGGTGGGTGAATTTTTTCAGGAGTTATCGGTTAAAAGGTCGAGAAAATCTATCACCGAGCTTATGGATATAAGACCTGATTTTGCGGCTGTAATCCGTAATGGCGCACCTATCGTTGTTTCACCCGAAGCGGTTGCAGTGGGTGAGGTGATAACTGTAAAAGCAGGGGAGCGGATACCTCTTGACGGTATTGTTATAGAAGGCTCTTCTTTTTTGGATACAAGGGCGCTTACAGGCGAAGCTGTACCTGAAGCTGTCGGCGTGGGAGATGAGGTGCTTTCGGGCTGTATAAACCAAAACGGTGTACTTAGTATTAAGGTTTCAAGGGAGTTTGGCGAGTCTACCGCTTCTAAAATTATAGATTTGGTTGAGAATGCCTCAAGCCGAAAAGCACCCACTGAAAGCTTTATAACTAAATTCGCAAGATATTATACTCCTGCTGTGGTGATTTTTGCGGCTTTGCTCGGATTTGTTCCGCCCATATTTTTCGGCGACTTTGCCGAGTGGATACACAGAAGTCTGGTATTTCTTGTTATTTCCTGCCCATGCGCATTGGTGCTCTCAATTCCTTTGGCTTTCTTTAGCGGAATAGGTGCAGCATCTAAGAGAGGCGTTCTTGTAAAAGGGAGCAACTATCTTGAAGCACTTAACAATATCAGCACAGTGGTTTTCGACAAAACCGGAACATTAACTAAAGGGGTATTCTCTGTTACCGAAATCATTCCGTCTGTTGGCTTTACAGAAGAACAGGTTTTGGAATTTGCCGCAAAGGCAGAAAGCTTTTCAAATCACCCGATAGCCAAATCGGTTTTAAAGGCTTATGGCAAGGAAACAGAAAACAAAGCGGTTGGCGGTTATAACGAGATTTCCGGCTGTGGAATAGCTGTTAATATAAACGGTAAAAACGTATTTGTAGGTAACGATAAGCTGATGAAGGCACAGAATATTGATTTTAAAGCTTCAGATAAAGCAGGCACAAAGGTTTATGTTGCGGTTGAAAGTGAATATGTTGGCTGCATTCTTATTACAGACATTATTAAAAACGACAGCAAGCAGGCTGTTGCAGATTTAAAGCGCTCGGGTGTCCAAAAAGCGGTTATGCTTACAGGTGATAACCAAAGCATTGCAAAGTCTGTGGCGGAGGAGCTTTTGCTCGATGAATATTATGCCGAGCTGTTACCTGATGAAAAGGTTGAAAAGCTTGAGTTACTTGAAAGCCAAAATAGAAAAGGCGGAAAACTGGCTTTTGTTGGTGACGGAATTAATGATGCGCCTGTGCTTGCCCGAGCAGATATAGGCATTGCAATGGGAGGAATTGGATCTGATGCCGCAATAGAGGCTGCCGATGTAGTTCTTATGACCGATGAGCCTTCAAAGCTTGTTGAGGCTGTAAGGGTTGCGAAATATACAAAAAGCATAGTAATTCAGAATATTATAATTTCGCTTAGCGTTAAGGGCATTTTTCTTGTTCTGGGTGCGTTTGGAATAGCAGGTATGTGGGAAGCGGTGTTCTCAGATGTTGGGGTAGCTTTAATCGCTGTGCTTAATTCGATGCGTGCGCTTAAAAAATAAAGCACATTTTAACCCACTTTTGTTTCGGAGCATATATTATATTTGAATATATGTTCCGAAACGGAGTGTTATATATGGAAAAATTCAATGATTTAAGTTCTGTTTTAGGCAGAAGACCCGATGCGGTGGCGTTTATAAAGGGTAGCAGTAAGTATCCGGATATTGAGGGCAGTGTGCTTTTTTTCGGCGGACGAGACAGTGTTATGGTCTGCACTGAAATTATAAGTCTGCCAAAGGGTGACGGCGAATGCCGAAGCCCTATATTTGCTTATCATATTCATAGCGGTACTTCTTGTAGCGGAAATGACAATGACCCATTTGCCAATGCGAAAGTACATTTTAATCCTAAAAGCTGTCCGCACCCGTATCACGCAGGCGATATGCCGCCCTTATTCGGGGTGAACGGCAGGGCGTTTTCGGTTTTTCTTACCGATAGATTTTCAGTACCCCAAATTCTTGGCAAAACGGTTATTATTCATGCCTTGCCTGATGATTTTACCACACAGCCTTCGGGAAATGCGGGCGAAAAAATCGCCTGCGGTATAATTACACCCACAGCAAGGTAAATTGTAGGATATTAATATTATTGTTTTTAACAGTTTGCCGTACACAATATATTGTGTACGGTTTTTTTGTGTTTGTTTTTTAGTATCCGGTAATATAAAATGTCGGTTTTTGGTGAAAACGATAAATTAAGGGTTAATAATATGTCGAAAATACCAAAAAGACAGAAAATTTTAAGTTTTTAAAAATAGCTCTTGATTTTTTTGTGTCTTATGATATAATAGTATCTGCTACACAATATATTGTATGATACAAATAGAAAAAATTACATATTTTGGGGAAGTGAAAGTATGAAAATTATCAAGAGAAGTGGGGCAGAAGTTGAGTTTGACCCCAAAAAAATCGTAATAGCTGTAACTAAGGCTAACGATAGCGTTGTTCCCAGCGAGCGTATGTCCGAAATCCAGATAAAGAGAATTGCAGAGGACGTTGAAAGCGCCGCAGCAAATATGAACCGTTCCTTAAGCGTGGAAGAAATACAAGATATGGT
>SVOK01000026.1 GCA_015066445.1 Oscillospiraceae bacterium
GACAAAATTTAAATAATACCCCAAAACCTTCCTGAGTAAACAGAAAAAGAGAGGGGGGCTATCCCAGCGTTATATCAAAAGCGGGAGCTCGGCACAAGGAGGGCGAACGAAGTGAGCCCCAAAAAAAGAACCTATGTTCGAGCTACCGAACATAGGTTTCGATTCCAAAAAAAGACATATAATTTTTATTTGGGTGCAGAGACCTGACCGTGTAATATTAATTTGGTGCATTAAACACGAAAAGCAAGAGGAAGCTTTCGGTGTTATACTAAAGCGGAATATTATAATAATGGTACACATATAATATATATAGGTATATATTTTAGGACAAAATATGTTTTTTAAAGAAATTTCGATACGAAATAATAAAATAATCAAAAATTTTCAGCCACGATATTTAGTGTAAATACATTTAAAAACGCTAAATATCCACCACTTTTAGTGTGACAAATGGGTTTTCAAGGGTTTGGAGCCTCCACATTATGCAAAATTTGTAGATGTGCACAAGTTAATTGTCATTAAATGGCAAAACGATGCTGTTTTTAAAAGGTTACAGCTTTGTAACTTTTTAAAATATTCCTTTCTTTTGGTGAAAAGAGACAAAAATGTCTGTTTTTTAGGCTTTGACATAGGTGGCTTTTTTGTGTACAATACACAACGGTCCAAAAATTGTACCCAGATTTTATTCAAAGGAGTTATTGGATGATAGAGAAAATAAAGTATTGTCTTAGCAAGTTTTTCTCTTGCAGACAAATGCGAATAGGCTGTATAGCAGTTATGATTGCTATTACTATTGCGGCAGGTACTTTACTTAGCAACTCTGTTTATACAGTAAATATTTTTGACGGCGAAAGCACCTATACAGTTCGCACATTGAACAGAAATGTTAATTCTGTACTTAGCGGTATGGAATTTAAATCTAACAGCTACAATATTGAAACAACCACAGTTGCAGGCAGAACCACTTTAATTGAGATTGCATATACTTATCCGGTATATATCACTTGCGCTGACCAAACAACAGAAATTTCCTTTACAGGTGGTACTGTTGCTGAGGCTTTGAAAAAAGCGGGAATCGAAGTTGATGAGCACGATTTTGTAGAACCGAACCTTGAAACTCAAATTACTGATACGGTTTATATCGATTACACAGATATTGACTATGTAAACGGCAGCTATACCGAAAATATCCCCTTTGCCACTGAAACGGTATATTCCAACAACGCACCTAAGGGTGAGGTTAAAACTTTGAGTGCAGGATGCAATGGCGTTAAAGAGGTTTATTATACCGAAAAGCTTGTAAACGGTGTTTCAGTTGAGAAGAATGTTACAGGTACTGCGGTTATCACCGAAGCTGTAAACGCCAAGCAACAGGTTGGCACAAAGCTGAATGCGCCTACTGCTGTTAAAACCAGTGCAGAGGTTAAATCGATTTCTGTTTTAACACCTGCTAAAGCTATTGAGCTTGATGCAAACGGTAATCCTATAAGCTTTAAGTCCAAAATGACAGTAAGAGCCACAGCTTATACCTACACCGGCAACAACTGCGCTACAGGTGTTGCTCCAGCTCCCGGCTATATAGCAGTTAATCCTAAGGTTATTCCTTATGGAACAAAGCTTTATATCAAGTCTCCTGACGGAAGCGTGGTTTACGGCTATGCTGTAGCAGCTGACACCGGTGGATTTATCAGGAAGCACCCAACAGGCGTAGATCTGTTTATGGCTACAAGAAGTGCTTGCGTATCATTTGGGGTGCGCAATATGGAAATTTATATTTTAGAGTAACGAAAAAACTCTCTGCTTAAAGCAGAGAGTTTTTTGTTATTAAGTTACTTATTCTTTTTGTCACCATAATAAGAATAATTCTTTTTGTGGCTCAAGTCTCTGTGCTTTGAATCGGTCTGGTTGATTACAGCACCCAAAATCTTACAGCCGCTTTTAATAAGCTGTTCTTTAACGGCAAGTGATTCACGCATCTTGGCTTTTCCGGGAGAGACTACCAAAATAGCGCCGTCACAAATAGCGGAAATAACTGCAGCGTCAATAACAGGGGATAGAGGAGGAGAGTCAATAATAATATAATCATATACTTTTTTGAAATCCTCTAAAAGCTCCGAGAATTTTTTGGAACTGAGAAGTTCTACGGGGTTGGGCGGGAAATGACCGCTGAAAATAATATCGAATTCGGGGAGCTGAGTATTGTAAAGCACCTGATCGATAGAAGCCTGATCGGATAGAAGCTCAGAGAGACCAAGAATGTTCTGCGCTTTAAGGCTGCGTCTTAACACTACCGATTTGCGCATATCAGCATCTATCATAAGAGTTTTTTTGCCAATTTCAGCAAGGCTTTTTGAAAGCTCGGCCGAAACGGTGCTTTTGCCCTCGTTTTCAAATGTAGATGTTATTACAATTGTTTTGATATCAGAACCGCTGAAAAGCAGATTTGAACGAAGTGTTTTATAAGCTTCCACAGTTGCAAAATCATTTCTTGCAGAAGCAGGGTGGAAATTAACCTTGCCGGCTGAAGCGTAGTTTTCCAAACCTTCGGAGTTTAAATTTTCAATATCCATTTGAAAGCCCTTTCAGTATTTTTATTATTTCTTTTTAAGCTTAGTTTCGTTATAGGGGATAGTTGCAAGGACATTAAGACCTAATATTTTTTCGACATCTTCGGAGGAAGAAATTTTATTATCCAAAATCATAATTGCAAATGCTGTTGCTCCGGCAATTAGGAAACCTAATATAATTCCCTTGAAAGCATCAGATGAGGTGTTAGGTGAAGAAGGATTTTTGGGTAAGCTTCCGTTTCTTATTACCTTTACACGGTCAAGACCCATAATCTCAGCCAATTTCTCTTCCGAAATACGGCAGATGCTGTCCGCAATTTTTTTAGAGTCCTTGGCGTTTGGAGACTTCACCTTTATTTCAATAATACGTGTGCTTTCAGGAGAATCAATTTCAATAAAGCTTTGAAGAGCAGATGTAGTATATTTATCCTTAAGGTCGGTTGCAACCTCAGTTAAAATTGCTTCGTCTCGTAATAAATCCTTAAAGTCATTAGTAAGGTAGGTTGAGATATTGAAGTCAGTAGAGGTTATCTGATTTGAAGCAGATGCCTTATTAATAACATAAAGCTTTGCTGTAGATGTGTACATAGGGGTAACTATAAAAGCTGAATAAACAACCGAGATAATAAAGCTTGCAGCTACGATTATTGCAAGCAAACGCCAATATCTTAAAGCGGTGGCAATCAAGCCTTTTAATGTTATCGTTTTTTGCGTTGTATTAGTAGACATTTTTTTCTCCGTAAATACTAAAAAAATTTTAAAAATTACCTCAACAATTCTAACATATATTATTTTAATATTCAAGGGGTAATTAGAAATTTTTACAAGGAATATGTTAAAAATATAACAACTCGTAACCTCTTGAAAAAAGGCGCCGATTGTTGTATTATAAAATATATATTTACATATTTTATTCAAAAGGAGTAATTTATGGCGAAGAAAGAGAGAATTTTGGGAACGGTGGGCCTTCCTAAAGGCGGAGCTGTTTTACCCCATTTAAAGGCTTCAGCTGAAACAGAAACGATTGTAATGCCTGCGCCTGATGTAGTGAGAATTCCTTTGCAGCAGCATATCGGTGCGCCTGCAAAGGCTATCGTTAAAAAAGGAGACAAGGTTTTTGTTGGCACGCTTATAGCAGAAGCGGGCGGATATGTCAGCGCACCTGTACATTCGAGTGTTTCGGGAACGGTAAAGGAAATTTCTGTTTTAGACGGAAGCGGAGAATGTGTTGTAATAGAATCTGACGGACTTATGGAAAAAGACCCTGAGCTTAAACCTTTTAAGGTTCAATCAAAAGGTGATATTGCTAAGGCGGCTGAAATGTGCGGACTGGTAGGTCTCGGAGGAGCAGGATTCCCTGCAAAGGTAAAGCTCACTCTAAAAGAGGACAGCAATATTGACACACTCATCATAAATGCGGCTGAATGCGAGCCGTATATTACAAGTGACTACCATGAGTGTATGGAAAGCTATGAAGATGTAATCGAGGGAGTATACCTTCTAAAGGATATCCTTGATATCCCTAAGGTTATTATCTGTGTTGAAAGCAATAAGCGCAAGGCTATAGAAAAGCTTTATGAAATTGCTACTGATAAGCGTGACTCTGATGATAGCGTAAAGCTTATGAAGCTCCCAACGAAATATCCTCAGGGAGCGGAAAAGGTGATTATATATTCTGCGACAGGCAGAAAGGTGCCTTTAGGAAAGCTTCCGAGTGATGTGGGCTGTATTGTAATGAATGTTACAAGTGTGGCAACGCTTTACAGATTCATAAAAACAGGCATGCCGTTAGTTTCAAAGCGTGTTACTGTGGACGGTAATGCTGTGGCAGAGCCCAAAAATGTTATTGCTCCGATAGGAACTCCAATAAATGAGCTACTTGAATTTGTCGGCGGGATTGACCCAGAGGCCGACGAAATCATTATGGGCGGCCCTATGATGGGTATTGATATTTATAACGAAAATGCAGTAATAGAAAAGCGTAACAATGCAATAACGGTTATGAAAAGCGATGCTAAAAAACCGATTACAACAGCTTGTATCCGTTGTGGCAGATGTTCAAGGGCTTGCCCTATGCAGTTGTATCCTGCGGCGGTAGATTCTGCACTTAAGCACAGCGGAAACGATGCGCTTAAAAAGCTTAATGTTAATTACTGTATGGAATGCGGAAGCTGTGCGTTTGTGTGTCCGGCTAAGCGTCCGCTTACACAGACTATGCGTCTTGCAAAAGCAAACCTGAGGAAGGAGACAGGCAAATGAAAAATATATTGAATGTTACCTCCTCACCACATATAAAGCATCCTGACACTACAAGCGGAATAATGCTTGATGTTATAATTGCGTTACTTCCTGCCTGTGTTTACGGTTGCATATTGTTCGGCTGGAAAGCGGCTGTGATACTTGTTACTTGTGTTGTCACTTCTGTTTTGTGTGAGTTTTTGTGGAACCTGATTCTTAAAAAACCAAATACCATAGGCGATCTTTCGGCGGTAGTAACAGGACTTTTACTTGGAATGAATTTAAGCTCTGAATTACCGTTCTGGATGGCGGCTATTGGTAGCGCAGTGGCAATAATCGTAGTAAAGCAGATGTTTGGCGGAATAGGCTGCAATTTTGCTAACCCTGCTATTGCGGCAAGAATAGTGTTGCTGGTTTCTTTCCCCGGGGCTATGACTCGATTTGTTGAACCTATAAGGCATATTGTTACTTCAGCTACTCCGTTAGCAGGTCTTGGCGGTGAGGTAGAGGGCTTGGAGCCACTTAGCTTAAAAGAAATGTTCTTTGGTATGCGAAGCGGATGTATAGGTGAGACTTCGGCGTTTTTGCTTATCATAGGCGGACTTTATCTTGTTATGCGCCGTGTGATTTCTGTTGAGACACCGTTAAGCTTTATAGCAACGGTAGCGTTACTGTCGCTTATTAGCGGAGATAAGCTTTCGGTTGCGGTTTTCGGTGGCGGTCTTATGCTTGGTGCCATATTTATGGCTACTGATTATACCACAACTCCTGTTACCAGACTTGGCAAGCTTATTTTTGGTGTTGGCTGCGGTCTTATAACCTTTGTTATAAGAAAATTTGCCGCTTCCCCTGAGGGCGTTTCGTATGCAATTTTGCTTATGAATATTTTAGTGCCCTATATCAACCGTTTAACCCTTAAAAAGCCCTTCGGCTTTGTGAAACCTCAAAAGGAGGTTAAGGCTGATGAATAAAATAATAGAGTTTTTTAAGGCTAACAAAAATGATATCATAAAGCCGGTTGCGGTATTGCTGGCGATTTGTGTAATAATACCGCTTGCTTTGGCGGTCACAAATAAGGTTACTAAAAATAGAATAGAACAGCTTGCAAGAAGCAACGAAAAGGAAACAATGCTCGAGCTTATTAAAGCTGAAAAGTTCCCCAAGTACGCATACTCAGAGGGCAATATTGCTTTCGAATACAATGTCGCCAAAAAAGATGATGAGGTGTTAGGATACATATTTGTGACCTCAGCTAAGGGCTACGGCGGTGATGTTTCGGTAATGACTGCAGTCGGTACAGACGGCAAGGTAATAGAAATTGCTATAACCGATGCTTCGGGCGAGACACCGGGACTTGGTCAAAATGTGAAAAAGGAAAAGTTTTACAGTCAGTATGCAGGAAAAAGCGACGGTGTTACGGTTGTTAAAAACGGTGCCGGAGGTAAGGATACGGTGGTCGCTGTCACAGGTGCTACAGTAAGCTCAAGAGCTGTCAATAAGGCTGTGAGTCAGGCACTCGAATATTATGCACTTGTATCAGGCGATGCTGAAGGTGAGGTGGTGGCAGAATGAAAAACAAATACTTAAGTGTTTTCTCTAACGGTCTTATCAAGGAAAATCCTGTTTTAAGATTAGTTCTTGGAACCTGCCCCACACTTGCGGTTACTACTGCCGCTATAAACGGTATCGGTATGGGTGTTTCTGCAACTATAGTTCTGGTTTGTTCTAATCTTGTAATATCCCTGCTCAGAAATATCATTCCCGATAAGGTGCGTATTCCGGCTTACATTACCATTATTGCAGGCTTTGTAAGCGTTGTGCAGATGCTTGTAAAGGCGTTTTTGCCTGCTATTGATAAATCTCTCGGTATATTTTTGCCCCTTATAGTTGTAAACTGTATTATTTTGGCAAGAGCTGAGATGTTTGCTTCAAAAAATGCTCCTGTTTTAAGCGTGCTTGACGGTCTTGGAATGGGTATCGGTTTTACAGCTGTGCTTACTCTTATGGGAGCTATTCGTGAGCTTTTGGGCGCAGGAACCCTGTTCACTTTGCCCATAACAGCAGAGGTTATCGATCCTATGGTAATTTTCCTGCTTCCTCCCGGTGGATTTTTCGTTTTCGGTATGCTTGTTGCAGCTTCAAATGCAATAGCTAAGAAAAACGGTAAAAAGCCTGTGGAACATTTGGGTTGTGCAAACTGTCCTTCAAGAGGAGTTTGCGGGAAATTTTCTCCCGAAGAAAAGGAGGAAGCTATAAATGAATAGTACAACAACTATTGCTTCAATTATTCTTGCGGGAATTCTTACCAATAATATGGTACTTTCCAAATTCTTGGGAATTTGTCCGTTTTTGGGTGTTTCCAAAAAATCAGGAACAGCTTTTTCAATGAGTATCGCTGTAACCTTTGTTATGGTTGTGGCAACGGCTGTAACATGGCCTATTTATCATTATATTCTGTATCCTGATTTTACATATCTTGATACTATCGTGTTTATTTTGGTAATAGCCGCTATAGTTCAGCTTATAGAAATATTCCTTAAAAAATTTATAAAGCCTATTTATAATGCGCTTGGCATATATCTTCCTCTCATTACCACAAACTGCGCAGTACTCGGTATAACAATGCTTAATATTACAAATGAGCTTAATTTTATTAAGTCTATTGTTAATGCTTTGGCGGCAGGTCTTGGTTTTATGCTTGCAATGCTTTTGTTTGCAGGGGTAAGAGAGCGTATGGAAACGGCAGATGTGCCTGAGTTCTTAAAGGGTCTTCCCATAACTCTTGTGGCTGCTGCATTGGTTTCACTTTCTTTCTTGGGCTTTGCGGGAATAGGAGGTTAATTATGGAAATTTTACTTCCTGTTATAATTGTGGCTGTTATTGGTCTTATTGCGGCTATAGGTCTTTCGCTGGCTTCCAAGTTTATGGCAGTTCCTGTGGACGAAACTCAGGAAAAGCTTCGTGAAGCACTGCCCGGTGCTAACTGCGGAGCCTGCGGTTATTCGGGTTGTGACGGTTATGCCGCCGCTTTAGCCAACGGCGAAGCCAAGCCTGACGGCTGTACAGCGGGCGGAGCTTCAACGGCCGAGGCTATTTCAAAAATACTCGGCATTGAGGTTAAGGTGGAGCCTAAAGTGGCTTTTATTGCCTGCAATGGAAATAATGAGATATCTAAGCTTAAATATGAGTATGACGGTATGAAAAGCTGTTCTGCCGCTTCTTTGTTACATGCGGGTCCGCTTGATTGCAAATTCGGTTGTGTTGGTTTTGGCGACTGTGCCAAGGCGTGCGTATTCGGAGCTATTACGGTTGAAAACGGGAAACCTATAGTTTGCGAGGAGCTCTGTGTTGGGTGCGGTACATGTGTTAAAGCTTGCCCCAAGGGTACAGTGGTACTTGTGCCTAAAGAGCATAAAAACCTTGTGGCCTGCTCTAACAAGCTTAAGGGTGCGGCTGTTGTTAAGGGCTGTGAGGTTTCCTGCATTGCTTGCGGAATGTGTGTTAAGCAGTGTGATAAAGGTGCAATAAGTATTGTTGACAATCTTGCTGTTATTGACCAAGCCCTTTGTGACGGCTGCGGCAAGTGTAAGTCGGCATGTAAAAGAGGCGTACTCATTTAACTGTATTTCAGCCTCAAAATTTATTTAATATTATATTAAGGGGAGGGTTTTTACCTCTCCTTTTTTATATTTATTGAGCTTTAAAAGAAATATATAATTTTCTGTTATAAAAATAATTAAATTATTAACAAAATATCTTTATTTTTGCTTGAGGTTGTGATATAATCTATTATGTATATTTATGCTTGCGAGGTGAAACTCTGTGATAAAGAAAATTTTAAGCTGTATAGTAATTCTTATGCTTATTTTAAGTCTTAGCGGCTGTGATTTTTACACGGCTGATACCGCTGAGCTTTTAAGTCCGCCTGCCCTTTCAGGTGAGCTTTCTCCTATTGCAGAGGTTATAAGCAGTAGCGCAGGAAGTGAATATATATTAAAATATCCGTCACGTGGGGATTACCGCTCTGCGGTTGTCACAGAGGATATTAACGGTGACGGCAGTATTGAAGCGGTTGCTTTTTACAGCACTACTGACGGTGAGACCGTTACTATGAACATAAATGTTATTGACGAAACCTCGGAAGGCTGGAAATCTATAGCAACACAAAAGATAGTAGCAGGCGGTGTTGACCGTATAGAATTCTGCGATCTTGATAACGACGGTGTTGAGGAAATTCTGGTAGGCTGGGAGATTTACGGCACAAGCGAAATGCAGCTTGCGGTTTATAGCCTTGGTAAAAATTCTCTCACACAGAGGCTTTTGCAGAAATACACTCATTTTACAACCTGTAATCTTGATGAGGATAAGCGAAACGAAATCCTTATAATTAAAACAGCTACAGCAGAACAGAATAACTCGGCGCTGCTGTTTGCATTGTCTGAGGACGGTATTACGGAGGTTTCTTCCTGTGAGCTTGATAATTCTGCTAAAACTGTAAACGAGCCTTTGATAGCTTCGCTTTCAACTGGTAAGCCTGCGGTTTATCTTGATGAGATAAAAGGCGTTGGAGCTGTTACCGAGGTGCTGTTTTTTGAAAAGGGGACACTTGTAAACCCGCTTTACGATCCCGATTCTAAGGAAACCACTTCCACGCTAAGGTCAGCCTCCTTTACTATTGCTGATATTAATGAGGACGGTATTGTTGAAATACCTGTTCAGGAAAATATACCATCAGTAACAAGGTCTGATGTGAACGAAAAGCTTTATCTTACCAATTGGTGCTCCTTTAACGGAGAAAAGCTCACTGTTCAGATGACAACAATGATAAATGTTAATGACGGTTATTACTATACTATCCCCCAGAAGTGGGTGGGCAGCATTGCAGTTTTAAAGGATACTGACAATAATTTAAGAGAGATTTATAAATATAACCCTGAGGATATGACTGTGGGAAGTAGCTTGCTTTATATTAAAGCGGTCAAGAAAAAGGACTGGGACGAGGGTAAATATAAAGCTTCGGGTGTTAATGAGATTATGAACAACGGCAAGGTTTCTTATATTTGCCGTATTTCCGAGGATGCCGCTGCTGAGGGGCTTACTTTGGAAAATGTGAGAGATAATTTTAAACTTGCAGAATAGGTGAGAATTTATGAAACGTATTCTTATTGTTGAAGATGAGGTTGCTATAAGAGAATTTGAAGCCATAAATCTTAAACGTGTAGGTTACACGGTTGAAGAGGCAGGCTCAGGCGAAGAAGCGCTTGATATTTATGACAATGATGTTTTAGGCTTTGACATTGCCTTGCTTGATATTTCAATGCCGGGTATGGACGGTTTTACCCTTTGTAAGGAACTAAGAAAAAGAAGTGAGACTTTAGGAATTATAATGCTTACTGCAAGAACGCAGGAAATGGATAAAATAAGTGGTCTTATGCTTGGAGCGGACGACTATATAACCAAACCCTTTAGTCCCACAGAGCTTTTGGCTCGAATTGACTCTCTTTACAGACGAGTTGAGATGCAAAACCAAAAGGTTGTGCCCCAAACACCTGATAGTATAACCTTGGGCGATTTCACACTTAATTTGCGCCGTAGGATATTACTTAAAAACGGTGTGGATATTGAGCTCACTCAGGTTGAGTTCCAGATGATGGAATATTTCTTCACAAATCCCGACGTGATTTTAAACCGTACTGACATTCTTAACCGAGTATGGGGAAGCAATTATTTCGGCGAAGAAAAAATTGTTGACGTTAATATAAGAAGACTTCGCAAAAAAATTGAGGTTGATCCTTCAAATCCCAAAAGACTCGCAACGGTCTGGGGTCTTGGTTACAAATGGGATACAAGCAGTGATTAAATAGTCAGATATATTGAATTTTGAAAGGAGGAAAACATAATGCAGCTGGAAATAAAATTTAAAAGCATTACGCTAAGATGGTTTTTAAATATTTTTCTTATTGTGGCTATTGTAGTCTGCACGGTTGCAGGTGTTTCCTTCGCAGTATACAGCAACATAAATACCGAAAGAGTTGAAGACCTTGCCAGCGATTATGCTTATGAGTTTTACGCTCTTACAGGCACTAATCGGGCAACCTTTAAGGATACTGCAATAAGCATTGCAGGTGAGTTCGAATATAAAAACAAGGTTGAGGTTCAGGTTATCGACCGTAACGGCAGAGTTATAGTTTCAACCTCGGGCTTCCCGTCTTCTGAACAGGCCATGCCTGATTATACGGAGGCTGTGGAGACTAAGACAACTGTCACAAAAAAAATAGCCACACCTGACGGCGAGCCCATTATGGCTTCAACCACTCTTATTTATGATAATGATAATAATTATCTCGGTGCTTACAGGTGGATAACTTCTCTTAAAGCCACCGAAAAGCTTATTGGGAATTTTGTGATAATGATAGCGCTTATCGCTTTGCTTATACTCTCGATAAGTGCTATTTCGGGAATTTTCTTCATAAAATCAATAGTTCAGCCTATAAGAGACGTAAGTAATATTGCAAGAAGAATTGCAATGGGCGATTTTGAATCAAGAATAGAAATAAACCGTAACGATGAAATAGGCGAGCTTTGTGATACTATCAATTATATGGCTTCGGAGCTGAGTCAGGCTGAAAATCTTAAAAACGATTTCATTTCTTCCGTATCGCACGAGCTTCGCACCCCTCTTACCGCTATAAGGGGTTGGGGCGAGACGGCTAAAATGTCGGTAGGAACTGATGAAGAGCTTGTGAACAGAGGGCTTGATGTTGTGCTCTCTGAGGCGGACCGCTTATCAAGCCTTGTTGAAGAACTGCTTGATTTCTCCCGAATGGAAACAGGACGAATGACGGTGGTTTCCCAACCGCTTAATATTTCGTGGCTTTTGTCCGAATCGGTTGCTATGTATGTTGAGCTTTCCAAAAAGCAGGGTATTGAGCTGATATATACAAAACCGCAAGAGGAGTATCAGGTTCTGGGTGATACTAACCGCTTAAAGCAGGTGTTTATAAATATTATAGATAATGCAGTAAAATATACCGAAAGTGGCGGTCAGGTGCTTATTACTCAACAAATTGAGGAAGCCTGCGTGAGAATTTCGGTTAAAGATACAGGTGTGGGAATACCCGCTCAGGATATTGACCGTGTTAAGGAAAAATTCTATAAGGCAAATAAAACGGTAAGAGGCTCAGGTATAGGACTTGCCGTTGCCGACGAAATAATCAAACAGCATCAGGGACTTTTGTTTATTGAAAGTACCGAGGGTGTTGGAACAAACGCTACTATCGTTCTGCCATTATACGAGCCTGAGCCTGAGCAGGAAACAGTTGCAGATGAAACAAAGGAGCAGGAAAATGGGTAAATACACAAGCATTGGAGGTCAGGCTCTTATCGAGGGTATTATGATGAAAAGCCCCGAAAAAACAGCTTTGGCAGTAAGAGTGCCTGACGGTTCGATTGATGTTTCAGATTTTAACGGAAAAAGCATCCGTGAAAAACATAAAATTTTAAGGCTTCCGATAATCCGTGGTATTGTGGGCTTTGCAGAGTCTATGATACAGGGCTATAAGGCTATGATGATTTCGGCAGATAAATCGGGCTTTACCGATTTAGAGGAGGAAGCAGATAAAAAGAAAAAAACGGCAGAAGGTACTGAGCCTGAGGCAGACTCTGTAGATGATATTTCAGCAGAGCAGACCGCAGATGCTAAGCCCGAAAAGAAAGAAAACAGTGCATTGGTTGGCGTTATTATGGTAATAGGCTCTGTTTTAGGAGTGCTTTTAGCGATAGCGCTGTTTATGTATGTGCCGAGCTATATTGCAGATTTCTTCGGTTGGGTATTTAAAATCAAAAATCCCGATTCTCCGATTTTTATCGTTATTGAGCAGATAATTAAAATGGCGATATTTGTGGGCTATGTTGCTTTGGTTTCGCTTATGAAGGATATAAAGAGGGTTTTTATGTACCATGGTGCGGAGCATAAGACCATTTTTTGCTATGAAAAGGGCTTGGAGCTTAATGTGGAGAATGTAAGACAGCAAAAACGTTTTCACCCAAGATGCGGAACTTCGTTTATGATACTTATGATAACTGTAAGTATTTTAATCTCGCTTGCGGCGGTGCTCATTTTCCCCGATGTGCGTGATAACAAGCTTATATGGACGGGCGTTAAAATTCTGTTAGTGCCCATTACCTGCGGAGTAGGCTTTGAGGTACTTCGTTTTTGCGGGAAATATGACAACTGGTTTACAAGGGTTATTTCAGCTCCGGGCTTATGGCTGCAAAGAATAACCACCAAAGAGCCTGATGACGGTATGATAGAGGTTGCTATTGCGGCACTAAAGGCTTGTGAGCCCGAGAATCCCGATGTTGACCGCAGTATAGACAAAATAGAAGCAAACGGTGAAGAAACAGATGACAATATTTGAGGCATATAATTCCACAAAGAAAAAGCTTGAGGCAGCAGGCGTTGAGGATTATATTTTTGAAGCAAGAGAGATTATAAAGCACATAACAGGACTTTCCTCGGCACAGATACTAGCTAATTATAATAGAAAATTAAGCGAATTTCAGCAAAATAATTTAATAGCTATCCAGCACCAAAGAGAAGTACGTTACCCTTTGCAGTACATATTTACAAAATGGGCATTTTACGGACGTGAATATTTTGTAGGCCCCGGTGTTTTAGTACCGAGAGCGGATACCGAAACGGTAATTGATGAGTGCAAGGAATATCTTAAAGACAAAGAGAATGCAAAAATTTTAGACCTTTGTGCAGGTAGCGGTTGTATAGGAATAACGCTTGGTAAGGAATTCCCTAAGGCAGAGGTTGATATGGTCGAAAAGTATGAAGAAGCGTGTTCCTATGCTGAAAAAAATATCACTCATAATAATGCCTACAACGTTAAGCTTTTAAAGGGAGATGTTTTTGAAAGTGCGGGAGCGGATAAAACTTATGATTTAATTGTAAGTAATCCTCCTTATATTCCTGAAACGGAAATGAGTATTATATCACCCGAAACTAAATTCGAGCCTGAAACCGCATTGCTTGCAGGGGACGGCGGAATGGAATTTTATAAGGAAATTATAAAGAATTACACAAGCAGTCTAAAAAAAGGCGGAATGCTTTGCTTTGAGGTTGGATTCAGCCAAAGTGAGCAGGTATCCGAGCTTTTAAAGAATGCCGGCTATAAGAATATATCAGTAAAAGAAGACCTTAACGGAATTAATCGTTCAGTCTCGGCGATAAAAGAATAACTTGAAAGAGAGGAATTTAAAAAATGGCTAAGGCACAAAACACAAAGGCTCCTGTAAGAAAAGTTGAGGATGAAGAAAAGCAAAAAGCCCTTAAAACGGCTATGGACCAGATAGAAAAGAAATTCGGTAAAGGCGCAGTTATGCGTCTTGGTGAAAATGCCGCAATGAATGTTGAGTGTATTAAAACAGGCTCGCTTATGCTTGATATAGCGCTTGGTATAGGCGGTATTCCAAAGGGAAGAATAGTTGAAATTTACGGACCTGAGTCTTCGGGTAAAACCACTGTTGCTCTTCATTGCGTGGCAGAGGCTCAGAAAGCGGGCGGTACTGCCGCATTTATAGATGTTGAGCACGCACTTGATCCTGTTTATGCTTCGCACTTAGGCGTTGATATTGATAGCCTTTTAGTTTCACAGCCCGATTCGGGTGAGCAGGCTTTGGAAATTGCTGAAGCACTTGTTCGCTCAGGCGCTGTTGATATTATAGTTGTGGACTCGGTAGCGGCTTTAGTTACAAGAGCTGAAATAGATGGCGAAATGGGTGACAGCCACGTTGGTCAGTTGGCAAGACTTATGTCTCAGGCACTCCGTAAGCTGGCAGGCGCCCTTTCAAAATCGAACTGCGCCGCAATTTTCATAAATCAGTTGCGTGAAAAAATCGGTGTTATGTACGGCAACCCCGAAACCACTCCAGGTGGACGTGCGCTTAAATTCTATGCAAGTGTTCGTATCGATGTTCGCAAGGGCGACACTATTAAAGATGGCAGCGATATTATTGGTGTTCACACAAGAGCTAAAATTGTTAAAAACAAAGTGGCCCCTCCCTTTAAGACCGCTGAATTTGATATTATGTACGGCACTGGTATTTCACACACAGGCGAAATTGTTGACGCGGGTGTAGAATTGGGCGTGCTTAAAAAGTCAGGCGCATGGTTCTATAACGGTGAGACAAGACTCGGTCAGGGAAGAGACAATGTTAAAAAGCTATTTGAGGATAACCCCGAGTTTGCGGCTGAAATTGAAGAGAAAATTATGGCGGCTGTAAAAGAGGGCACTGAAATTGCGATTCAGGCTGATACCGATGGCGATGATGATATTGCAATTATGCCCGAGGAGCCAACCGCTCGACCGAGAAAAACAGTAGATATTGATATAGCTGTTGACGAATAATGATTATTACAACTATAAAACCCGATAAAAAGCATTTAACAAGGCTTATCTTTGATGATGGCGGCGAACAGCTTCTGGATAACGATGTTTTGGCAGAAGGCTCGGTTGCTGTGGGTCAGGATATAAGCACAGAGGAGCTTAAAGAATTAAAATTCAATTCCGATTATAAAAGAGCTAAATCAAGAGCACTTTGGTATTTGGATAGAATGGATTACACCGAAAAGGCACTTTACGAAAAGCTTTTAAAGGCGGGCTTTTCAAAAAAAGCCTCCGCTGCTGTGCTTGCCAAGCTTTGCGAGTTCGGGCTTATTGATGACCGCCGCTATGCCGAAAGAATGGCTGAAAGGTGCAAGGAAAATAATATTTCCAAGCGGGAAGCGATGCACAAAATGCTTTTAAAGGGTGTGCCTTATGATTTAGCAAAGGAAATGCTCGAAGAAACTGACACCGATGAGGAAGAACAAATCAAAAATTTGTTAGAGGGTAAATATGCCTATAAGCTAACTCAGGAAAAAGGTGCCGAGAAGGTTTATGCCGCTTTGGTACGCAAGGGCTTTTCCTATAGCTCTGTCAGAAGCGCTATGAAAAAATATACTGAACAACTTGAATTTTGCGAGGAATAATATAAAATGTATAAGGTTTGTATGGTATCACTCGGTTGCCCTAAAAATCAGGTTGATGCCGAAATGATGCTAAAGCTTTTGAGCGACGGCGGACTTGAGATTACAAGCGCCGAGGCCGATGCTGATGCGATTATAATCAACACCTGCGGATTTATAGAGTCTGCAAAGGCGGAGGCTATTGAGAATATACTTGAAGCCGCCGAATATAAAAAGGACGGTAGCTGTAAAGCACTGATAGTAACAGGCTGTCTTGCAGAACGCTATAAAGACGATGTGACCGAGGAAATACCCGAGGTTGATGTTTGCGTTGGAATTGGTTCTAACAGCAAAATTGCCGAAATAGTTATAAATGCTATTAAGGGCAAAAGAGAAAACTCTTACGGCGATAAGGCTGATTTGAATTTAAACGGCGAGCGTATTTTAGGAGGATATCCTTTCAGCACTTATCTTAAGGTGGCTGACGGTTGCGATAACTGCTGTACCTATTGCGCAATACCGAAGATAAGGGGCAGAATGCGAAGCCGCACTATTGAGGAATGCGTTAACGAGGCTAAAGCTTTAGCCGAAAAGGGCGTTCGTGAGCTTATTGTTGTAGCTCAGGATACCACCGCTTACGGTGTGGATATTTACGGCGAGTCTAAATTGCCCGAATTACTTACCGAGCTGTGCCAGATTGACGGACTTCATTGGATAAGAACGCTTTATACTTATCCCGACCGTATTAAAGATAAGCTTTTAGATGTAATCGCAAAAGAAGAAAAGCTTGTTAAATATCTTGATATTCCTATTCAGCACGTAAACGGTGAGATTTTAAAGAAAATGAATCGCAAGGGCGATAAAGAAAGCTTATCTGCGCTTATTGATAAAATAAGAGCTAAAATCCCCGAAATCACCTTGAGAACTACTCTTATCACAGGCTTCCCAGGAGAAACAGAGGAGCAGTTCTGCGAAATGGCTGAGTTTGTAAGGGAAAAACGCTTCGATAGGTTGGGTTGCTTCCCCTATTCAGCAGAGGAAGGCACTCTTGCCGCCGAGCTTGACGGTCAGATAGATGAGCAGACTAAAAATGACCGTATGGAAAATATAATGGAAATGCAAATGACCATTGCCGTAGAGAAAAACGAGGAAAAGGCCGACACTGTCACAGAGGTTATAATCGAAGGCTGGGACGATTATATCAAATGCTATTTTGGTAGAACAGCCGCCGATGCTCCCGAGGTGGACGGAAAAATTTTCTTTATGTCAACAAGACCGCTTAAAATAGGCGATTTTGCTAAAGTGAGAATTAATGACTGTATAGACTATGATTTATTAGGAGAGTTAGAAGAATGAATACACCAAATAAATTAACCTTAGCAAGAATGATAGCAACCCCGATTTTTATGGCTGTAATGCTTATTGATTTTAAGTTTCATTACCTTATTTCTTTGGTGCTGTTTATTGCCGCATCTCTTACCGATATGATAGACGGTAAAATGGCAAGAAAATACAATATGGTAACTGATTTTGGCAAGTTTATGGACCCATTGGCAGATAAAATGCTTACAACTTCTGCTTATCTTGGATTTATGTTTATCTATGGCGGTACCAAGTTTGCTTGGCATATAGTTGTTATAACCTTTATAGTTCTTTTCAGAGAATTTGCCGTTTCTTCCATTCGTTTGGTTGCGGTTACCGCAGGCGGAAAGGTTGTTGCCGCTAATATGTGGGGTAAATGCAAGACCGTAAGCCAGATGGCAGGTATTATTTTAGCCTTGGCTGTATATGCTTTAAATGAGCTGGTTACTGTTCCTTCAAATGTTTTTGCAGTTCTTGATATAGTAATTATTGCGTTGTTCTGGTTCTCGGCTCTGCTTTGTGTTATTTCGGGCGCAATTTATATCTACGGCGGAAGACAGTATATCGCCAATGCTAAATAAAAACTGTAGGTGACAGTATTGTTTAAACGAATTATTGAGGATGTTAACGCTGTAAGGGACAGAGACCCTGCCGCACGTAGCTTTTGGGAAGTTTTTTTGCTTTATCCGGGTGTCAAGGCTATCAGAATGCACAGACGTGCTCATTTTTACTATAAGCACGGACTTATGTTTTTAGCTCGCTATGTTTCGCAGAGAGCGGCGAGAAAAACGGGTATTGAAATTCACCCCGGCGCCACTATAGGCAGACGCTTGGTTATAGACCACGGTACAGGTATTGTTATAGGTGAGACCACAGAAATCGGTGACGATGTTCTGATTTATCAGGGTGTTACCTTGGGCGGTACAGGTAAGGATACAGGAAAGCGTCACCCGACTATCGGCAATAATGTTATGATAAGTGCAGGCGCTAAGGTTTTAGGCCCCTTTAAAATCGGGGATAACTCACGTGTTGCGGCAGGCGCAGTGGTGCTTGAAGAAGTGCCGCCAAATTCCACCGTTGTGGGTGTTCCTGCACGTGTTGTCCGTCAGGACGGTAAAAAGGTGCGTCAGCCCCTTGACCAGATTCATATCCCCGACCCTGTAAAGCAGAAAATGGACGATATGGAGCAAAGAATTGCTGAGCTTGAAAGCTTGATTTCCACTATAGGAGAGAATAAATAATGAAAATTTTTAACACATTAACAAGAAGTAAAGATGAATTTAAGCCAATTACTGAGGGCGAGGTTAAGATTTATGCCTGCGGTCCTACAGTTTATAACTATATTCACATTGGTAACGCAAGACCTCTTTGTGTTTTCGATGTTTTGCGTAGGTATTTTGAATGGCGCGGCCTTAAGGTAAACTTTGTTCAGAATTTTACCGATATTGATGATAAGCTTATAAAGAAAGCTAACGAGGAGGGTATAACTGTACCCGAGGTTGCAGAAAGATATATTAAGGAATTCTGGACCGATGCTAAGGGGCTTAATGTGCGTGAGGCTACCGTTCACCCGAGAGCTACCGAGAATATTGAGCAGATTCAGGGTATTATTTCTTCGCTTATGGAAAATGGTTATGCTTATGAGGCCGGCGGTGATGTTTATTACAGAGCAAAGAAATTTGATGGCTACGGCAAGCTTTCACATCAGCCTTTAGAGGATTTGGAGGCAGGTGCCCGAATTGAAACAGGCGATATTAAGGAGGACCCTATGGATTTCTGCCTTTGGAAGGGTGCAAAACCGGGTGAACCTTATTGGGAGTCACCTTGGGGCAACGGCAGACCTGGCTGGCATATCGAATGCTCAGCAATGGCAGGCAGATATTTAGGTAAGACTATTGATATTCACTGCGGCGGTCTTGACCTAATATTCCCTCACCACGAGAATGAAATTGCTCAGAGTGAGGCTGCAAACGGCTGTGATTTTGCGCATTATTGGATGCACAACGGCTTTATTAATGTTGACAACCATAAGATGTCAAAATCTTTAAACAACTTCTTTACTGTTCGTGATGTTGCTGAGAAATACGGCTATGAGCCTATCCGTTATTTAATGATTTCTTCTCAGTACAGAAGTCCTATAAACTACTCTGTTGATATTATTGAGCAGGCTAAAAATGCTATCGAGCGTCTTTACACTTGCCGTGATAACATTGATTTTGCGCTTAAAAATGCTGCAGACGGCGGGGAAGCTCCTGCATTCTTAGAGGAGCATAAGCAGAAGTTCATTACTGCTATGGAGGATGACCTTAATACAGCTGATGCATTAGCTGCTGTATTTGTGCTCGTGCGTGATATTAATACTGCTATTGCTAACGGTGCTAATAAATCTACTCTTGAAGCTTGTGCTGATGTATTCGATCAGCTCACATGGGTTTTAGGTCTTGTTTATAACCGCAAGACCGAAGCACTTGACAGTGAGATAGAGGCTTTAATCGAAAAGCGTACCGAAGCTCGCAAAAACAAAGATTTCAAAACAGCTGATGCTATTCGTGACCAACTTAAAGAGATGGGTATTATCTTAGAGGATACTCCTCAGGGCGTAAAATGGAGCAGAAGCTAAAAAAAGAGCCTTTAGGAAAAGGCTGGCATATAAATGTTTCACCGCATCACACCTTTGGTACTGATGCGGTGGTTCTGCGTCATTTTGCAAATCCAAAACAAAGGGACAAGCTTGTTGATTTGGGAACAGGCTGTGGAATTATTCCGTTACTTATGCTGCGTGACGGTAAGCTTCAAACTGCCGTTGGTGTGGATATAAGTAAAGAAGCCACCGATTTAGCCGAAATGACCGTAAAAGAGCTTGAAATTAATAATTTTAAGGTTATAAACAGTGATTTAAAGGAGCTTAAGGGTAAGGTAGAATTTGGCGCTAATACCCTTGTTACTTGCAATCCGCCCTATAAAGCACCAAATGCAGGGCTGAAAAATCCTGACAGTGTTGAAATGGTTGCCCGTCATGAGGTTGCCTGCACTTTAGAGGATATTATCGGGGTTGCGGCAAAGCTTTTGCAGACAAGCGGCAGGCTTTGTATGTGCCACCGTCCCGAAAGGCTTGCAGAGCTGATGAGCCTTATGTCAAAATATAAAATCGAACCTAAAAGACTTCGTCTTGTGTGTCAGAGAAAGGGCGAGGAGCCTTGGCTTGTGCTTTTAGAGGGTAGACGGTGCGGCAAAGTGGGGCTAAGAATTGAGCCTACGCTTTATGTTGAAGAAAACGGTGAATTTTCAGCCGAAATGTTAGAAATTTACGGGCCTTATAAGGAGGCGTATTTATAAAAAATGAGTGGTAAGCTTTATGTTGTGGGTACGCCCATAGGTAACCTTGGTGATATGAGTCCACGTGCGGTGGATACCCTTGGCAAGGTTGATTTTATTGCGGCTGAGGATACTCGTGTTACTGTGAAATTACTTAACCATTTTGGAATTAAAAAGGAAATGCTCGCTTATTATGAGCATAATAAAAATGCAAAGGGAAACCTTATTATAGAAAGAATGTTAAAGGGTGAGTCCTGCGCTGTTGTATCAGATGCAGGTATGCCTGCAATATCAGACCCAGGTGAAGATTTAGTCAGAAGTGCAAGAGAAGCCGGTATTGAAATTGAATCGGTGCCGGGTCCGAGTGCGCTTATAACCGCTATCAGTATTTCGGGCTTTCCTTGCGGAAGATTTTGCTTTGAAGGCTTTTTATCTATGAATAAAATAAGCCGAAGACAGCATTTAGAGGATTTAAAAACAGAAAAACGAACAATGGTCTTTTATGAGGCTCCGCATAAATTGCCTGCGACCTTAAAGGATATGCTAAGCTATTTTGGCGAAAGAAAAATAGTTCTTATAAGAGAGCTTACCAAAATTCACGAAACGGTAGCGCATTGGTCGCTTTCTGAAGCAGCAAAATATTATGAAGAAAATGCTGCAAAGGGTGAATTTGTGCTTATAGTTGAGGGTGCTCGGGAAGAAAAAGAAGAATACACCTTAGAAATGGCGGTCACTTTAGCAAGAAAATTTGTTGCAGAAGGTAGCTCTACCTCTGCTGCAGCAAAGGAAACCGCCGAAATCACAGGAATAAAAAAAGGCAATATATATAAGGAAATCTTAAAAGAAGAGTGAGGTTTCAAAGTTAATTATGAAGGATAAGGATTTGGAATTCGATTTTTATATCGGTGGAAATGAAAGTAATCAGGAAGAATTTGAAGATGTCTTTTCAAACTCCTCTGCAAAAAGCGGTGGCAACGGTGACGAAATTTCCTTAAGCTCGTTTGCAGGCAGAGCACATTCGGGTTACAGTAAAAAAAGCCATGGATTTTTCGGGAAATTTAAAAGCTGGTGGAAAGGACGCAAGGGCTGGCAAAAGGGATTGTTGATTTCAGCAACCTCGTTCTTGCTTGTTTTTGTGATAGCTTTTTCTGTTCTTTGGGGCACAGGAATACTATCCCTGCTTAATTATAATTACAATGATATAACCGAGGATACCGAGGAGCTCGGTTTTGAAAATGTTCTTAATGAGAATATTGTTAATATAGCGCTTTTTGGTCTTGATACACGAAATCTCAATTCATTTAAGGGCAATTCGGATAGTATTATGATATTAAGTCTTAACACTAATACTAAAAAGGTTAAGATTATTTCTGTAATGCGAGACAGCTTTGTTCCCATTACTTATAATGGCAAAACTACCTATTCCAAGATTAACAGTGCTTATTCCAAAGGCGGTCCTGAGCTTGCAATTAAGGTGCTTAACACCAATTTCGGGTTGGATATTTCCGAATATGCTACTGTTAATTTCTATGGTATGGTCGATATTATTGATGCTGTAGGCGGCATTGAAGCTGAACTTACTAAGGCAGAGGTTGCCACAGCTTCTCAAAATATGTACGCTCTTAACGCCTGCATTAAGGAAATTAGCGAGAATATGGGTAAAAAGCCTTCTGAGCATTATATAATAAAACCCGGTGTGCATCACCTTAACGGTATTCAGGCGGTTGCGTATTCACGTATTCGTTATGTTGCAAATGTCTGGGGCACTAACAACGATTACGGCAGAACAGACCGCCAGCGTTATGTAATGGAACAGCTTTTCAACAAAGCACTCACTCTTGAAAAAACGCAGTATATCAAGCTTGCAAAATCACTTATTCCGTGTAGTGAAACCTCACTTTCCTATAGCGAAATCATTGGTCTTGCATTCGATATTTTGCTTAAATCTCCAACATTTTCACAGGCGAGAATGCCGCAGCAGGAATTTTTAATGCCAAGTCCTAAAACAAGTGCTGGCTCTGTGGTTTATTACGATCTGGAGTTTGCTAAAACTCTTATTCATTCATACATTTATGATGATATTACCTTTGAAGATTATATTGCAGAGCATGGTATACAAAAGAATAACTGGTATAAGGGCGGTAGCTCATCCGTTAAAAATCCTGTAACAAGCAACAGCTCAAGCCAGTCAGGAAATAGCTCTTCGGACGGTAGTGACAGAAACGACCCCGATGTTTCGGATACCCCATCTGAAGGAAATTCAAGCAATTCATCTGATTTGGAGGAAGACGGAACAAGCTCAAAGCCGTCTGTCGGTGATGATGAGGATGATAAAACAAGCAAACCGTCTGTTGACGAAGATGAAGATGGCGAATCTGGCGGTTCTTCCGATGAGGAGGGCAGCGAAACAAATAAGCCTGCCGATGGTGACACAACAGAAAAACCATCGGCAGGCTTATTTGTTTCGCTGCCCTCCTCATCG
>SVOK01000027.1 GCA_015066445.1 Oscillospiraceae bacterium
CCAACAGTTCTGGGATAAAGAATAACGTCACGGATATTCTGAACACCTGTAACATACATAATAATTCTTTCAAGTCCCAAACCGAAACCGCTGTGAGGAACAGAGCCAAAGCGACGAAGCGCAATATAATGCTCGTAATCTTCAATTGTCATTCCTCTGACTTTCATAGCCTCCAAAAGCTTATCTAAATCAGCCTCACGTTCGCTACAACCGATTATTTCGCCAACCCCTGGTACTAACAGGTCGGTTGCGGCAACGGTCTTACCGTCAGGATTCTGCTTCATATAGAAGGATTTAATATCCTTTGGATAATCTGTTAAGAATACGGGCTTCTTGCAGATAACCTCGGAAATATATTTCTCGTGCTCGGTCATAAGATCGCAGCCCCACTCAACAGGGTACTGGAACTTAACGTCTGCCTTTAAAAGATGCTCGATAGCTTCGGTGTAGGTCATAACAGCAAAATCATTGCTAACAACGCTTTGAAGCTTTTCAATAAGCCCTTTTTCAAAATGAGCATTAAAGAATTTTAATTCTTCGGGGCATTTTTCCAAAACTGCATTGATTATATATTTTATCATATCCTCAGCAATTTCGATAATATCAGGAAGCTCTGCAAAAGCAACCTCAGGCTCAACATGCCAGAATTCTGCAACGTGGCGGGGTGTGTTACTTTTCTCAGCTCTGAAAGAGGGACCGAAGGTATAAATTTTGCCTAATGCCATTGCGGCAACCTCGCCCTCGAGCTGACCCGAAACGCTGAGTGCAGCACGCTGACCGAAGAAATCATCTGCATTATAGTCTTCCTCAGATTTATAGTCATTGCTGTAACCGATAGTTGTTACCTTGAACATCTCTCCTGCGCCCTCACAGTCACTTGCGGTGATAAGCGGAGTATGAACATAAACAAAACGGCGGCTCTGGAAAAATTCGTGAACAGCGTTAGAAACAACCGAACGCACTCTGAACACAGCATTAAAGGTATTAGTGCGGACTCTAAGGTGAGGAATTGTGCGAAGATACTCTAAGGTATGGCGTTTCTTCTGTAAAGGATATTCAGGAGGACATTCGCCTAAAACCTCGATTTTTTCAGCATTGATTTCTACAGAATCAACCGCAACTGCAGATTTTACTACTTCACCCTCAACCTTTAATGAGGTACCAAGCTTCATAAAATCAGAAATTTCAGTTAAAACAGCCTTATCAATAACAATCTGCAAATGCTTAAAGGAAGTACCGTCATTAAGCTCAATAAAAGCCATATTTTTAGAATCTCTTGAAGTTCTTACCCAACCGCAAACAGTAACTTTTTTGCCAATAAATTCACTGTTTTCAAAAATTTCAATAATATCAGTATGCTTCATAAATAATACTCCTTATTAAAACCAAAATAAAAGCGCCCATTCTTCCTAAAAAACATTAGGACGAATAGACGCATTAATCCGTGGTGCCACCTAATTTACCGCAAAAGCAGTCACTCAAAACGATTTAACGCATCTCTACGGCGCACCTACTAAGCGGGTAGCTTTTCAGATTGCAGCTCCAAAGTGTTATTCACATCTGTCTCCTACCGTGCTCCCACCTCCGCACAGCTCTCTAAAAGGAGTTTCAAATGCTACTTCTCTTTATCACAGCTTTTAACAAATAAATTATACCATTAATATTTATAAAAGTCAACCAATTAAATATTAACAAAAAGAGGAAATTATTTCCCGCACTCTTTCCACACCAATTGCATTTTGAATGGAAAAAGGTATTATTTCCGTATTTTCAGCAAATTCGCCTAATTCCTCATAAATCAGCCTTAAACGGTTTTCGGTCTCACTCTTATTAAGCTTATCAGCCTTAGTTAAGATTACGGTGTACGGTATTTCATTGTGCCTTAAAAATTCAAGCATTGAAATATCAAATTCAGTTGCAGGATGACGCATATCAATAAGCTGAAAAACCATTTTTATATTGCGCCCACTGCCAAAATATCCCTCCATAAGCTCTGCCCAGCGTTCTTTTTCGGAATAAGCAACTTTAGCATAGCCGTAACCGGGTAAATCCACAAGGCGTATATTATCCACCTTGTAAAAATTTATAGTGATAGTTTTACCTGGCTTTGAGCTTACTCTTGCAATAGATTTTCTACCCAAAACCTTATTAATCAGCGAGGATTTGCCCACATTTGATCTGCCACTGAAGCAAAGCTCGGGCAGGTCAGAATTATCTAACTGAGCGAGCGTAGCGTAAGCTTTTTCAAACTGCGCATTATTATAGTTCATCAGATCCTCCTCAAAGTGGGACGAGCGGTATTAGAAAGCAACTCCTTCCCCACATCCCATTCCTTAACAGGCTCAGTAAAATCGTTTACAATAGCCCTCTCGATAATCTCGTTAACATTGCTCACAGGTATAAATTCAACATTTTCCTTAACCTTATCGTCAACATCTTCTAAGTCGGCAATGTTATCATTTGGAATAAATACAGTTTTAACACCGCCCCTGTAAGCCGCCATAGATTTTTCTTTTAAACCGCCTATAGGTAATACTCTACCTCTTATAGTAACCTCGCCTGTCATTGCAATATCTCTCAAAACAGGCTTGTTTGTAAGTGCAGAAATAAGACCCGTAGTAATGGTTACACCTGCTGACGGACCGTCCTTAGGTACAGCCGCTTCAGTAGCGTGAATATGAATATCGGTATTTTTATAAAAATCAGGGTCAATACCGTATTTTTCAGCATTAGCTCTGACAAAGCTTACCGCTGCCCTTGCAGACTCTTTCATAACATCGCCTAAAGAGCCCGTGAGCTCAACCTTGCCTGTGCCCGACATTGAAGCTATTTCAAGCTGCATTATTTCTCCGCCAACACTTGTCCATGCAAGACCGTTAATAATTCCAACTTCATTCTGCGGCAATATTACTTCCGGTTTATAACGATGGCGTCCCAACATTTTTTCAACATCGGTATCCTTTAGCGTTACCCTTGCTTTTTCACCTGAAGCTATGAGCTTGGCAGATTTACGGCAAAGTGAAGCAATGCTGCGCTCCAATTTTCTGACACCTGCTTCTCTTGTATAAAAATCAATAAGAGAATAATAGGCACTATCAGCAATTTTGAGCTGTGACTTTTTAAGACCGTGACGCTCAATTTGCTTAAGACTTAAATGCTTTTTAGCAATGTTGAATTTTTCTTCACGAGTATAGCTTGAAAGCTCAATAATCTCCATTCTGTCACGCAAAGGAGCAGGAATGGTATCAAGATTATTTGCAGTTGCTATAAACACTGCGCGGCTTAAATCAAATGGAATTTCAATAAAATGGTCAACAAAGGTGCTGTTCTGCTCTGGGTCCAAAACCTCTAACAATGCTGAAGCAGGGTCGCCCTTATAATCGTTACCCAATTTATCAATTTCATCTAATAAAATAAGAGGATTTCCACTACCCGCCTGCTTTACAGCAGTAATAATTTTACCGGGCATTGCACCTATGTAGGTCTTTCTATGACCTCTTATTTCAGCTTCATCATGAATACCGCCGAGAGAAATTCTTGCAAAGCGTCTTCCCATACATTCGGCAATAGTTTTTCCGATAGAGGTTTTACCCACACCCGGAGGACCAACAAGACAAATTATCTGACCCTTAATATCGGGCGATAACGCATAAACCGATAATAGCTCTAAAATGCGTTCTTTAACCTTTTTCATACCGTAAATATCACGGTCAAGTATTTTAGCCGCGCGGTTAATATCGGTAGTAACAGAGGTAAAAGCGTTCCAAGGAAGCTCAAGACAAGTATCAAGATATCCTCGCTCCACCGTACCCTCGTGTGAGCCCTGAGGCATTTTAGAAAGCTTTGCAACGTGATGTGCCAAGGTTTCCTTAACGCTGTCATCAGCGCTTAAATTTTCGATTTTAACATAATAATTATTAATTTCATCAGCTGCCTCATCACCGTAAAGCTCAGAGCTTATAACTCTTATCTGCTCACGCAGATAATATTCACGCTGATTTTCATCTATAGCAGCTCGGGTTTTTTCGCTGATTTTTTTATCAATTTCCCCTATTTCACGCTCTTTAACCAATAATTCGTGAAGAATCTTAGCCCTGCTTACAGGTGAAATCTGCTCTAAAATATACTGCTTATCATCAAAAGGCGCAGGAATATTAAAAGCAATATAGTCTGAAATATATCCAAGGTCTGTTGCATTATCAACAGTCATAAGAATATCGGGTGCAATACTCGGTAGAATTGCAGAATATTTACGGAATTGCTGTTTGATTCTTCTGAGTAATGTTTCTTTATAAACTTCTCGGTTAGATGTTCCATTTTCAAAGCATTCGGTAACATCTGCGGTATAAAAATTTTTACCGTTTATGAAATTTTTGTATTCAGCTCGGCAAATACCCTCAACCAAAACCTTGGCAAGATTATCCGAAACCTTTAAAATCTGCTTAACCTTAACCACGCAACCGATATCATAAAGGTCGCCACGCTCAGGATCTTCAGCATAAGCATCTTTTTGAGTTACTACAAAAAGCAAACGGTTGCTTTCCATTGCGGCTTTAAGCGCATTAGCCGATTTTTTACGGGCAACATCGAAAGAGGCTACTGTTTTTGGAAAAACAACCAGCCCTCTTAGTGCTAAAAGCGGCATAGTTACCGCTGTTTCATTAATTCCTTGCAAAATATTCTACTCCCAATCGCCAGTCTTATAAATTGCCGTAGCAAATAAAGCATCGTTAATAAACACAAAAGAAACTGTATTCTTTTTAAATTTGTATTTAATAACCTTGCCCTCTGCGACACCTAATATAAAGAAAGAGTTTTTATCGTTCAACGCTTCCTCAGTATAATCATAACCCTTGAAAGCATCGGTGATTTCAACGCTAACAGTATTTGGATTAAAGCCAAATGCTTTATCAAGAGCAACAATATAAGAAACGCCTTCGCTTTCCTTGTCATTCAAATAATAATACTGAAAACCCAAGCTGTCTATCTCAGCATAATCATCCTTTTGAACAAAGTTATAAACTGCCTCTTCCTCGGTATTATAAAGCTCTTCGAGCTCTGCTTTGAGTGTGGCTATATCCTGACCTAAAGAATACTCACACTCAGGTATTGAGCCGAGCTCTGCATAATATTCTAAATCAATACCACCGTCTTTTGAAGTATCATCTTTTTTACCGCAGGCGGCAAAAGTGAAAACCAAAATAACAGCAAGTATTAAAGAAAATAATCTTTTCATTTTTTACTCCTTATTGTTGCTTTTATTAAGTTTTTTCAAGAGAGTGTCTCTTAAATTCCAAAGCTCTTCAGAAAGGTCAACGTAATAGGTATGGGGATTTTCAAAACGGGTAACCTCGTCCCAAAGAGAATCAACCTGCTCAGCTCTGTATTTTGAGATTTCAGATACAGCAGGATTTTCATATACCTGTTTACCTTTTTCAAATATTTTAACCTGCAACTTACAAGCTACAAAGTTTGTAACAACCTTGCGTTTCCATGTATGAACAGGGTCAAAAATTTCATAAGGCTCACTACTGTCAATCTTTTCGTGACCCAAGGTTATAACGTCAGCAATAGCCTTACCTGTTTCTCTGTCATAAAGTCTCCACGGAATTTTAACACCAGGCAATGTTACCTTTGCGGCGTTTTCGCTGATTTTGATTTTAGGAATTATCTCACCGTTCTTTTCAACAGCCGCAAGCTTGTAAACACCGCCAAAAACAGCTTCGCTTGAAGCTGTGATAAGGCGTTCGCCAACACCGTAGCTATCAACCTTTGCTCCTTGGAAAATCATATCACGGATAAGATATTCATCAAGCGAGTTTGAAACACAAATCTTACAGTCGCTATAGCCTGCATCATCAAGCATTTTGCGGGCTTTTTTAGAAAGATAAGTAATATCACCGCTATCAATTCTTATGCCCTTAGGACGCTTGCCCAAAGGCTTTAAAACCTCATCAAAAACCTTAATTGCATTAGGAATACCTGATTTCAGTACATTATAAGTATCAACAAGCAAGAAGCAACTGTCGGGATATTGCTCAGCATAGGTTTTAAATGCTGTGTATTCATCTTCAAAAAGCTGTACCCAGCTGTGTGCCATTGTACCAGAAGCAGGCACACAGAAATCCTTTGCGGTAAGCACACAGGAGGTTCCTGTACAACCGCCAATTATAGCAGCTCTTGCACCGTAGTAAGCAGCGCCGTAGCCGTGAGCTCGGCGAGCACCGAATTCCATAACCACTCTACCGTCTGCCGCGCGGACAATACGGTTAGCCTTTGTGGCTATTAAAGACTGATGGTTAATTGTAAGAAGGAGCATTGTTTCAACCATCAAAGCCTGCATTATAGGACCTTTTACCGTAACTATCGGCTCTTGCGGGAATATTACAGTACCCTCAGGAACTGCCCATACATCGCAACAAAACTTAAAGTTACGCAAGTATTCAATAAAATCCTCTCTGAAAAGATTAAGGCTTTTTAAATACTCAATATCTTCATCAGTAAAAGTCAGGTTGTTCATATACTCTATAAGCTGCTCTAAACCTGCCATAATAGCGTATCCGCCCTTATCGGGAACACGGCGGAAGAACATATCGAAATATGTAACCGTGTCACGCATATCGCTGTCAAACACGCCGTTAGACATTGTAAGCTCATAGAGGTCCATTATCATTGTAAGATTAAGCTTTTTGTTTTCCATTTTGATTATCCTTTCTCACAGTTATTTAACGATTCTACGCCATTCTAAACCAAAAGCACCTTTACCACTTTCAATTTTCACAATGGGATTACCGTTGTCATCATAATGTTTTGGATTAAAATTAAAATTATGTTCAATAAAATATTCTTCTTCACTATCAATCGAATATTTATAATGAAGTATTCCACCTACATTTGGAACTCTCGGTCTGCTACCAATCACCTGCATATTGCGGTCTTCATTATCTATAACATAAGCCAATGTTTCAGTAGAAGTTTTATCTAAAACTATATTCAATGAAGCAAACATAGAAAAAAGTAAAACAAATACCGCTATTATAGTTAAAACAAGTCCATCGTTTTTAGTAATGTGTATTTTTTTAAATTTTGAAAAAATCAAAATAATTACTAATAATAATAAAATCAAATAGATTGCAATTGTAATAATTTCACCCAAACTATTTAATATTGTAGGTAAATTTATCTCATTACTCAAATTTGTACTTTCTTGCTCAAAGTCAGGAAATAGGAAAACAATCCAATATAAAAAATACAAACCGCAACTGCAAATAAAATAATAATAAAACGGATATTCTTCTCTTTTAACATATTTGTAAATAATAAATGCTAAAGGTATTAAACCATCAAGCATAATGAGCATTGCATTTTCAAAAAGAATTGAAAAAAACAAGAGAAAAACTGAAACAAATGAGCCTAATATCCAAAAAATTCTACTCTTTATATCCATTTTACATCTTTTCAGGTGCATCAATTTTCATAAGAGTAAGAACATTCTTAATTACTGTAGCAGTAGCTGAGCAAAGAGAAAGTCTTGCCTGCATTAATGCCTCGTCCTCCACCTTTACACGGCAAGCCGCATAGAATTTATGGAATTTGGTTGCAAGCTCCTCAACATAATGAGTAATTTTTGCAGGGTCATAAGCCTTGGCTGAAACTATAATTTCATCTGTAAGAGCCGCAATATGAACTATTAACTCGCGTTCCTCTGCTGCTGTAAGCTTCTCGAGTTCTTCGGTTGTGCAAGCACGCTTTTCGATACCCTCGGAAGCTAAATTTCTGATAATACTGCAAATTCTGGCGTATGCGTACTGCACATAGTATACAGGGTTACTGTTAGACTCATTAACTGCAAGGTCTAAATCAAAATCAAAATGGCTGTTAGGCTCACGCAGATTAAAGAAAAATCTTGCCGCATCAATAGGCACTTCATCAAGCAAGGTTACAAGTGTTATAGCTTTACCCGAGCGCTTTGAGGCTTTGATAACCTCACCGTCACGAACAAGACGTACCATCTGCATTAATACAACATCAAGACGGTCTGCATCAACACCAAGAGCTGTAAGTGCACCTTTAAGTCTGGGAACATAACCATGGTGGTCGGCACCCAAAATATCTATAGCTTTATCAAAATTACGGGTTACAAGCTTGTTATAGTGATAAGCAATATCGGGTACAACATAAGTCGGCACACCGTTTGCACGAACAAGCACAAAGTCCTTATCACAGCCAAATTCAGTAGCCTTAAACCAAAGCGCACCCTCTTCTTCGTAGGTATATCCACTTTCCTTTAAAAGCTCAATAATTCTTTTTGTTTCACCGCTTGCGTGAAGTGTGCTCTCCTTAAACCAAGTATCATATTTAATACGGTATTTTAAAAGGTCACGCTCTAAGCCCTCAATATTCTTAGGCAATGCAAATTCAACCAAAGCGGCACGGCGCTCCTCTTCACTCTTTTCAACAAAGCTGTCACCGTGTATTTCAGCGAAAGCCTTTGCGTGAGCTATAATATCGTCACCGTGGTATGAATCCTCAGGCATTTCAATTCCGTCTTTAAAAAGCTGTAAATAACGAAGGTCTAAGGATAAACCGAATTTATTAATCTGGTTACCTGCATCGTTTATATAAAATTCACGCTCGGTGTAATAACCTGCGGCGGAAAGTACAGCGGCCAAGCAGTCACCCAAAGCGCCGCCACGGGCATTACCAATGTGCATAGGTCCAGTGGGGTTAGCTGAAACAAATTCAACTAAAACTCTTTTGCCCTCGCCGTAATTGCTCTTACCGTAATCCTCGCCTTTGTTTTCAACATCAGTGATAATATCAGCATAATAGCTGTCACTCAAAAAGAAATTGATAAAACCGGGGCCTGCAATTTCGCAGGACTTTATATAAGTATTATCAAAATCACAGTTAGTGATTATAATTTCAGCAATTTGTCTTGGAGCTTTGTGGAAAAGCTTTGCCCAAACCATTGCCGCATTAACAGCATAATCACCGTGCTCTCTGTTAGACGGCACTTCAACATTAAAGGCAGTAAGCTCGGCATTTTCGAGAGTACCCTCGCTCATTGCTTTTTCTACAGCGCCGATTATTACATTTTTAATCTGTTCTTTTGCATTTCCTACTATTAATGACATTTTAATTAACCTCTCTGATAGAAATATTTACACTGTTGCGGCTGATAACACGCAAATCCGAATCAATAGTATATTTTAAATTTATACGACCGCCCTTTTCGGTCAAATCATAATCCAAGGCTTCACCGAAAATACCAATTACAAGCTCTCCTGCAGGAGTACTGTAAAAACAGGTATTGCGTTTACCCTTTTCAATAAGCATTTTACTTGAAAGTGTTCCGCTTCGCTGTAAAAGCACAGTATCGTCCGGCTTGATAAACAGCTTGGTTTTTACGCTGTCATTTCCGCCAAATATCTGTCCCTCATCATAAGCGATATAATATTCACCGTTATTAATACCAAATCTTCCATCGGTGGTAAATTCAATGGTATCAGTCTCGGAGTCAATTCCCTGAACACCCTTAATATCAATTATAACATCCTTAATCATAAACTGCTGATATTCACCTGCTCTACCTTTCCGTCATCTATATCACTGTCAAGCAATACCGAAGCTATTCGCCTGAATGAATCGGGTTTATCGCTCACAAAGAAATCAGTATCACCAATTTTTTCGCCGTTATTTAGTAAGCCCTGATTATCCAAATAATCTTTTACTGCTTCTGCTGTAGCAACGCCGGCGTTAATAAGTGTAACATCGTTTCCTAAAACCTTTTTTATAGCACCGCTTAAAACAGGATAATGTGTACAACCCAAAATAAGCGTATCCGCACCCGATTTCATTATGGGCTCCAAATATCTTCTCACAGTTTCCGTAACAACAATATCCTCTGCGCTGTACCAGCCCTCCTCAACAAGGGGTACGAACATTGAACAGCTGCAGGCGGTAACCTCAGCTTCAGGCATAAGCGCTTTAATATGCTTTTCGTGTTGACCGCTGTTTATAGTAGCCGCTGTACCAATAACGCCGATTTTTCTGTTTTTAGTTGCATTCACCGCAGATTTTGCAGCGTGGGAAACCACCTCAAAATAAGGCACAGGCAAATCCTTGGCTAAATCAGAAGCTACCGACGAAACCGTACCGCAAGCCGCAATAATTGCTTTAACATTATGTGTCAGTAAAAAGCGCTCGTCCTGAGCGGCATATTTTCTTATTGTATCACGGCTTCGAGTCCCGTAAGGCACTCTGCCTGTATCACCAAAATAAACAATATCCTCATTCAGCAAAACCCGACGCAGTTCTTTCACAACTGTTAGACCGCCAAGTCCCGAGTCAAAAACGCCTATGGCACGTCTGTCACTCATAGAAACAGCTCCTTAAATAAATTTACATATAAATATATAAATTTGTATTCATTATATATTACCATATTTAAAGCAATTTCGCAACACCTAAATACTAAAAAATCCGCCTTATTTTAAGTAATAAGGCGGAAAATTCAAAATATTTAATTATCTTGCAAGCGGATGGAATTTAGCATAAGCCGAAGTATACTTACTTTTCATAAGCTGAGCATATATCTGAGTAGAAGAAATATCAGTATGACCGAGCATTTCTTTAATATCAGAAAGCTTAGCGCCGTTTTCAAGCAGATGAGCTGCAAAGGAATGGCGGAGTGTGTGTGGAGTTATATCCTTTTTAATACCCGCAGTTTCTGCATAATGCTTAATTATCTTCCAAAAGCCCTGTCTCGACATATTGGTGCCTGTCATATTAGTAAAGAGCCTGTCCTCTGTTTCTTCAAGCACAATAGCAGGTCTTACATTAACTAAATAATCCGCAATGCTTTTAACAGCCGCAGGATAAATAGGAATTATGCGTTCTTTTTTATCGTTATGTAAATGAATAATTCCAATTTGCAAATTAACATCCGAAACCCTAAGGTCGATAAGCTCCGAAACCTTAATGCCTGTGGCATAAAGCAATTCAAGCATTGCTTTGTCTCTAATACCCTTATAATCACTGCTGTCAGGCTGAGAAAGAAGCAGAACTATCTCATTGGAGTCTAAAACACCCGGAAGCTTTCTTTCTGCTTTTTTAACCTTAATGCTGTTAACGGGATTATCTGTTACAATAGACTTGCTTATAAGCACACGGTAATAGCATCTGAGTGAGGCAACAATTCGGCTTTTAGTAGCGTCAGACTTGCCGATAACGGTTAAATATTCAAGATACTTTTGTAAAGACTCTGAATTAAGCTCGGCAGTATCGTTTATCTTTGAAGCGGCGCAGTAGGCAGAAAACTGGTTGATATCTCGCAAATAAGATTCAACTGTATTGCTTGAAGCTTTCTTTTCATTTAAAAGATAGCTTTTAAAAATATCGATATAATCCTTCATACTGCACCTCCTCTTTATTTTTTTACAAACTGAAAACCGTTAAAAAATTTCCGCACAAAATAGCATCTATAACGGCAGAAAAAACAATAATAATCAATACTGCTATATATTTTATACAGTAGCTTTTAAACTGAAATGAAATATTCATCGGCATTGTTTGCGGCAATGTGAGCCGAGCAAGCATAAGCGAAAAATCAAACGACTCACGTGCGGCAAGCAAAAATCCGAATATAAATATAACCGCCGCAGGTAATATAAGAACGGTATGAAAAGCAATACCTTTAAGCAAATGCTCTGAATAGAGTAATGCCGCTGTACCACCGTATAAAAAGCCTCTTGCCCCAACACAGAGCGGCACAAAAACAACACCCAGCGCCGAAGTTCCGCAAGCAAATTCAAGCAAAATAAACAGCATCGAATTAAAAAAAGATTTAACTGCTATTTGCCAAAAGCTCCTGTCACTTCTGTTCGCAATAAAGTTTTCAAAAACTGTTGAATTAAAATTATTTACCGCTTCATATTTATCGGCCGTGAAAATTCCTATCAAAAAACCGAGAATAAAACACAAAGTTAAAATTAAAAGAACTCGGTTTAATTTAAGAAAATAAAAAATTTTATTGCAGCTTTTAAGGCTGACTACCGTCCCTTTACGCATATACATCACCTATTTCTTTTTTGCTAAGAAATAATATGCTTTATTAGGACAAGATATTACTCTAAAACCGTTTTCAATATTTAGGGTCACACTGATACCACAACCACAAAATATTGAAATCATACAAGATTATGTAAACAAAGTCTTAAAGGGCGAAAAAAATCAGCTACCCAAAAACTGGGAGCTAATTATATTAAAAAAACCTTGAATCAGGCTTTGTAAAACCCTGACAATATATTTATACAACATATTTCAAATTATGTCAACCACTAATTTTTAAGCTTTCCAATATTATGTTAACCTTTTATGTAAACCACACAATATGTGCGTATCTTAACTTTATGTAAACCCAAATTATTGTGAAAAAATGTCTTTAATTTTTTTATAAGATATGTTATAATGAATAAAATTTATGAAATTTTGTGTCCTGAAAGGATATGGTGACTATTATGGCTAAAACAGTATTAATTACAGGTTCTTCAAAAGGCATAGGAGCCGCAACTGCAATTCTATTTGCAACAAAGGGATATAATGTTGTAATCAATTACAATAATTCTTATCAGTCTGCTTCCCTGCTCTGCCAATCTTTAGTTTCAAACGGTTATTCCGTTATGACTCATAAGGCTAATGTTGCTAACCGACTTGAGGTTGAGCTGATGGTTAAAGAAACTCTTTACAAATTTGGAAGCATCGATATTCTTGTTAACAATGCAGGTATTGCTCATCAGGGCTTGGTTACAGAAACTGATGAAATTGATTTTGACCAAATTATTGATGTTAACCTCAAAGGTGTTTTTAACTGCTGTAAAGCGGTCATACCCTCAATGGTAAGCAAGCAGTCGGGCAAAATTATTAACATATCCTCAATGTGGGGTCAGGTTGGAGCTTCTTGCGAGGTAGCTTACTCTGCCTCTAAAGCAGGTGTAATCGGTCTTACAAAGGCTTTAGCTAAGGAGTTAGCCCCAAGCGGAATTACTGTTAACGCCATAGCCCCCGGTCTTATAGAAACAGGTATGAATTCCAACCTTACTGTTGAAGAATTAGCCGAATTTGTTGAGACTATCCCCTTAGGCCGTATGGGTAATGCTGACGAAATCGCCGCCGCAATTGAATTCTTGGCTTCAGACAAATCTGATTACATAACCGGTCAGGTGCTGGGTGTTAATGGTGGATTTGTGATATAATTTAAAGCTTCATTTAAACATAAAGAGCAAGAAAAGGAAAAATCCTTTTTCTTGCTCTTTGTTTTTGTTGTTATATTATTATTGACAACTGTATCATTTTGTGGTACATAAATGTCAGAGTCAGATAGTTTTAACGAGGTGGGCAATTGCAGCCCATATTGCGTTAATAACTGTCTGACTTTTTTGTATATAAAAAGACAGCTCGTTAAGACAGAGAGCCGTCCCCTGTCTTACCCTGTCTCCTCTTACCTTGTCTCCTTTATTACCACACTTCTATTACTTTCCATTTAAATTCTTCAAATTTAAATCTAATAGTTCTTTTTCCATCAAACTCTTTTACCTTTACGTGTACATCAGTATTGCTAACGGTAACATATATATCACAGGTCACTGTCATTTCAGTCAAAGAGTCAAATTTGAAGTTTTTCTTAGTTTTAAGCTGTGCGAATTCATTATCTGCTAATTCATCAATAACTCTTAGCCTTTTATAATTCTCTCCGCTTATCCAATCCATATCGGGAATATTTTCTTCAATATTATTACGGTTAACTCTATTATTCCATTCGTTAAATCGAACATAAGGCAAAGAATAAAAAGCTAATACGGACATAATTATTATGAATATAACACCTAAAATAATAAGTAACGGTAATAATTTTTTCATAATGTTAACTCCTATAAACTTTTATTTTAATTTTGCTTAATCTTTTTGTTGTGTCAAGAATACTATCGGTTTCAATTTTATTTTTATGTAGGACAGGGGACGGTTCTATTGTCTCTTTTTTTATATAAACTGATAATTCTTCACTGATCGTATATATAATTATACTCTTTTTGGGATTAAATGTCAATTTTAGGTTTTAAAAGGAGCATACGAAATCGCCTACCGCCCCTTAAAAAATCATCAGTCCATTAAGGCAGAGACTGTACTCTGTCTTAACTAAAACTGTCTTGCATTAATACAAGGCAGTTTTTCTTTTTTAGGTTCTGTAACAAATGTTGTGATGTCATTGCGAGGAACTAAGTGACGAAGCAATCCGTAAGTTTTCAAAACGGATTGCCACAGGTGCTACCGCACCTTCGCAATGACAGAAACATATCTCGAATATTTTTCTACCACAACATTTGTTACAGAACCCATTTTTATAAAGTTTACACTTCTTACCTCTTTTGAGTTTTTATAAATATAAAAAAATTTAAATTGAGAGAAGCGATTAAAATGTATTACTGCAAAGAATGTGGGAGAGAATTTGAAGCTCCGCAAAGAATATATGAAATGCACGGTCAATCATACACGCCTTATGAAACGCTGTATATATGTCCTTTTTGCCGTTCAACCGAATTTTCTAAAAAGGAATCCACTCATTGCCGAATGTGCGGTGCAAGGCTTAAAAACGGCGCAAAAGAATATTGCAGTGAAGCCTGCAAAATCAAAGGTGAAAAGCTATGGTTAAAGCAAAGTATTAAAAACAGAATGATGCTTGAGAGTCCGATTAATAAAATTCTACGTGAAAAAAATGCTTATAACTTTAAAAACGGAACTAACTATAGCTATGGTCAGTATGTGGCACTTCTATATATTAACAGGAGCAAAAGCGAATGGACAAGCAAGAACAAAAAAAGCAATACCTGAGCGCCTATCTTTTACAAGAGGCAAAAATTGAACGCCTTAAAAGAATGATAGATAAAAACCCCGCAAACGAAAAGCTTTATAAAGAATATATAGAAAAGTCTCAAAAAATACGCACCGAAATAGAAGAAAAAATATCCGCAGTAGATGACGAGCTATTATCAGAATTATTATTCCAAAAGTATGTTTTCGGGCACACCTTGGAACAGGTTGGATATATCATCAATTACAGCAAACGCCAAACCGAAAGATTACACCGCAAGGCATTGGAAAAATTAATTTTGTGATTTTTACTATTTACTTTTTTAAAGCAAAGCGGTATAATATTTTTAGAACACTTGTTCGGGAGGCTTTTGAGTGAAAGACAGAATTATTTTGCACTGTGATTTTAATAATTTTTTCGCTTCCGTATCCCTGCTTCAAAACCCCACGCTTAAGGAATTTCCAGTTGCGGTGTGTGGAGACAAGGAAAATCGCCACGGAATTATTCTCGCTAAAAACGAGGTTGCAAAAAAATTCGGAGTTAAAACCGCTGAACCGATTTTTGAAGCCAAAGCCAAATGCCCTGAGCTTATAACCCTGCCTCCCCTTTATAACGAATATGAAAAGTATTCAAAAATGGGATTTAAAATTTACGAAAGATATACCGATATAATCGAGCCTTTCAGCATTGATGAATGTTGGCTTGATGTAACAGGCAGTACTGTGCTTTTTGGCAACGGCGAAGAAATTGCGCAAAAAATCAGAAATGATATTAAAAAAGAGCTTGGTATAACCGTTTCAATTGGAGTAAGCTTTAATAAGGTGTTCGCAAAATTAGGGTCGGATATGAAAAAGCCCGATGCTGTTACAGTTATAAGCAGAGAAAATTTTAAAGAAAAAATCTGGCCGCTTCCAATAAGAGATATGCTTTTTGTGGGCGCTAAAACCTGCGATAAGCTAAAAAGCAGCGGCATTAATACTATCGGCGACCTTACATTGTGTGATGACAGCACATTAAAAAGACTTTTGGGCAAAAACGGATTAGATTTAAAACGCAACGCCTTAGGAGAAGATAACTCCCCTGTTGTTACCCCAACCGAAAACGATAAACCTAAAAGTATTGGAAAATCTGTAACAGGAGCTAAGGATTTTTATAATAACGACGAGGTATGGAAAGCTTTTTTAAGCTTTTCGGAATATATATGTGACAGCTTAAAGCAAAAAAATCTGTATGCAGGAGGAGTGCAGGTGCATATAAGAACTGCGGCACTCAGTGTTAAAGAATTCAGCCACAGCTTTAATGACTCCACCAACTGCTCACTGACCTTTGCCAAGCGTGGTTTTGAGCTGTTTTGCCGAAATTACACATTCGGTGAGCCACTTCGGTCTGTTGGACTCAGAGCCATAAATATCAAAGATTCAAAAAGCGCTGTTCAACAGGATCTTTTCGGCGAAAATGAGCAATATGAAGAGCTTGAAAAAATTGATGACTCTGTATACGAATTACGCAAAAAATTCGGAAAAAACAGCATAATGCGAGGTAGTACCGTTAAATAGCATTTAATTTATCCTTAACTTTACAATTTAATATTTTTGGTATATAATAAGGTAGTTAATTCTACCTTATTTTTTTAGGAGTTAAAAAAATGGATAATAAAAATAACAACGGATTTAAAATTGATTTTAATTATGATGACCCCAATATTTACAACGATAAATACGAAGATATTTCTTCAAATTATACTGATATTTCTTCCTCGTCAAAGCCTGAGGATACTCAGCCTATTAAAGCAAAAAAGAAAAAACGCAGAAAAAAGCATATTGCGCTTAAAATTATCTCAGTATTATTAGTGCTTATAATAGCTTTCGGCATCAGCTTCTATGCCTACGCCTACAAGCTTATTGATAAAATAAACCGAGTGCCTCTTGACAGTGAAGATTTAGGTATAACCACCGATACCTACAGCGAGGTTATGAATATAGCTTTATTAGGGCTTGACTCCAGAGAAGATAATAACTCGGGTCGCTCGGACGCTAATGTTATTGTTACTATTGATAAAAAGAACAAAAAAATCAAGCTCACTTCCATCGCAAGAGACTCCTATGTTGCAATTGAGGGACGCAAAAATGATAAGCTGACCCACGCTTATGCTTACGGAAAATCGCAGTTAGCCGTTAAGACGCTCAACCAGAATTTCGGGCTTGAAATTACCGATTATGTAACAATGAACTTCTTTGGTCTTGCCCGTGTAATAGATTACATCGGCGGTGTAACGCTTGATGTTGATGAGGCAGAATTCAATGAGCTTAACGGCTATGTATTCCCTACAACAGATTTTGGCGATATACCCTGTGAAAATTTAACAGCTCCGGGAGTACAGCTTCTTTCGGGTGCGCAGGCTGTGTGCTATGCCAGAATCAGGCATACAGATGGCGATGTTGAGAGAGGCAACCGTCAAAAGGAAGTTATAACTGCAATGTTTGCGGCAATTAAAAAAATGAATCCTTTTAAACTGCCCGAGCTTGCAACAATGATACTTAACGAATGTGAGACATCACTAACTACCGATAAAATTATGAAGCTTGGTATGTGGGCTGTGCTTACAACTCCTGAATTTGAACAGCTTAGTATTCCTAACGATAACATTCCTGCCTCGGGTAAAACAATACGGGGTGTTTGGTATTATGTATATGATATAGAAAAAGCCAAAACCGAAATCGAGGATTTTATTTTTGAAAGAAATTACTATTCACCCGAAGAGGTTGCAAAAAGGCTTGAGGAGCAAGAAACACAAGCCGATAAAAACAGTTAAATTTCCACCTTTATTAATTGACAAAATAATCCTATGAATGTATAATATATAGGTTAAAATACTTTAAATTAAGGATGTTTTATTATGAAATGGACTTCACTTAACGATTTAAGAGAAAAATATCTTGAATTTTTTGAATCTAAGGGACATTTGCGTCTTGGAAGCTTTTCGTTAGTTCCTCAGGGCGATAAATCTCTTTTGCTCATAAACTCAGGTATGGCTCCTATGAAAAAATACTTCACAGGTGAGGTTACCCCTCCCCGCAACCGAGTTACAACCTGCCAGAAATGTATCCGTACACCTGATCTTGAGCGTGTTGGTATTACCGCCCGACACGGTACATTTTTTGAAATGCTCGGCAACTTTTCTTTCGGAGATTACTTTAAAAACGAGGCTATTCCGTGGGCTTGGGAATTTTTAACCGAAACACTTGAAATTCCTGCTGAGCTTTTGTGGCCCTCTGTTTATGAGGAAGATGACGAGGCTTATGCTTTATGGCGTGATGTTATCGGTGTACCCGAAGAAAGAATTGTGAGAATGGGTAAGGAAGATAACTTCTGGGAGCATGGTACTGGTCCTTGCGGTCCTTGCAGTGAGATTTACTTTGACCGTGGTGAGAAATACGGTTGCGGCTCACCTGACTGTAAGCCCGGTTGCGACTGTGACAGATATATGGAAATCTGGAACAACGTATTCTCACAGTTCAACAATATGGGTGACGGTACTTACACCGAGCTCGAACATAAAAACATTGATACCGGTATGGGACTTGAGCGTCTTGCTTGCGTAATGCAGGGCGTTGACAATATGTTCGAGGTTGATACCATAAGAAATGTACTTGATCTTGTTTGCAAAATTTCAGGCAAAGAATATGGCAAAGAACATAACACAGATGTTTCTATCCGTGCTATTACCGACCACGCAAGAGCTTCTACTTTTATGATAAGCGACGGTATTATCCCCTCTAACGAAGGCAGAGGTTATGTTCTTAGAAGAATTATCCGCAGAGCTGTGCGTCACGGTAAGCTTATTGGCATTAACCGTCCGTTCTTTATGGAGCTTTGCGAGGCAGTTATAAATGAAAATAAAGCAGGCTACCCCGAGCTTATCGAAAAGAAGGAATTAATTTCTAAGGTTATCACTAACGAAGAAGCAAGCTTTAACAAAACTATTGACCAAGGTCTTGCAATGCTTGAAACTCTTACCAAAAACGGCGGCGTGCTTTCTGGTGAGGATGCTTTTAAGCTTTATGACACATACGGCTTCCCTGTTGATTTAACCAAGGATATTTTAGCCGAAAAAGGTATGACACTTGATGAAGATAAATTCAAAGAGTGTATGAACGAACAGCGTGAAAAAGCAAGAAATGCACGTAAAGACTCTGACGGTGAAAGCTGGAAGAGTGACGGTATTGCCTTTGAAAATATTCCTGCTACTGAATTTTTAGGTTATAGTGAAAATACCTGCACTGCTACTGTGCTTGATATTGTAAGCGAAGGCGAGCATGTTGCTGCTGTGAACGAAGGCTCAAATGCAATTATCGTGCTTGATAAATCTGTTTGCTATGCTGAAAGCGGCGGTCAGGTTGGTGATACAGGTGCCATTATAGTTGGTGAAAATTTCTTTGCAGTTACTGATACTAAGAAAACTGTTGACGGCATATTCACTCATAGCGGTAAAATTGCAAAGGGCTCTATTTCTGTTGGCGATAATGTTACTGTTGCAATAAATGAAATTCGCCGAAATGAAATTCGCCGCAACCATACAGCGGCTCACCTTTTACAGGCAGGACTTCGTGCTGTTCTTGGCACTCACGTTGAGCAGGCAGGTCAGTTAGTAAACGAAAAGGCTGTCCGTTTTGACTTCACTCATTTCTCAGGTCTTACTGCTGAGGAATTATCTAAGGTTGAAGCATTTGTAAATAACGCAATATTAAATGGTATTACCGTTAAAAACGAAGAAATGCCTATAGCTGAAGCTAAAAAGCTTGGCGCTATGGCACTCTTTGGTGAGAAATACGGTGAGGTTGTTCGTGTTGTTGCCGCTGATGATACTTCTATTGAGCTTTGCGGTGGTACTCACGTTGATAATACCGCAAAAATTGGTCTTTTCCATATTATTTCCGAATCAAGTGTTGCCGCAGGTGTAAGAAGAATTGAGGCTGTGACAGGTCTTGGTGTTATGAATGTGATTTATGCTAACACACTTCTTATGAACGAAACTGCAGCTAACTTAAAGGCTCAGAACAGCGCTGATATTGCAAAGCGTGCTACTGCAGTTATGAACGAGCTTAAAGAAACAAAGCAGGCTCTTGAAAAGGCGGAAGCTAAGCTTGCAGGCTCTAAAATCGTAGATATACTCTCCTCTGCTGCTGTTATTGGAAATATTAAGGTAGCCTCTGCAAGATTGGACGGTACAGATGCTAACGAGCTTCGCAAAATGACCGATACTGTTAAGGCTGAAAACGAAGATACTGTTATCGTTTTAGCTGCTGTAAACGGTGAAAAGCTCACCTTCTGCGCTGCTTGTGGTAAAAATGCTATTGCAAATGGTGCTCACGCAGGCAACTTAGTGCGTGAAATTGCCAAAATCTGCGGCGGTAACGGCGGCGGCAAGCCTGACAGCGCAATGGCAGGCGGTAAGGATGCTTCTAAGGTTGACGAAGCACTTAATACTGTTGCTGATATAGTTAAAACTCAGATAGGAGGCTAAAAAAATGGCTGACTGTTTATTTTGCAAAATAGTTGCGGGCGAAATCCCATCAACAAAAGTTTATGAGGATGAATACATTTACGCTTTCAACGACATTGACCCCAAAGCGCCTTTTCACGCAATTATAATTCCAAAAAAGCATATCTCCTCTGCTGATGAAATAAATGCAGAAAACAGCTTTTTAATTGGCAAGGTTTTCGAGGCTGTTGCTAAAATTTCAAAGCAAGAAAAATTAGAAAACGGCTACCGTGTTGTTAACAATTGCGGTGAAGACGGAGGACAAACTGTTCACCATATTCATTTCCATCTGTTAGCCCGCAGAAATCTGCAGTGGCCTCCGGGCTGATGAAAATTTAAGGAGTAAAAAAATATGTCAGAATTTTATACTATGAAAATTGCGGGGCTTGAAAGAAATCTTGAAAAGTTTCCTGTAAATGATAAATTGGATATTGCTGCTTTTATAATCTTCGGTGATGTTGAGCTGACAGTTAAAGGTTGCGAAGAATTACTCAAAAAAGTTCCCGAATTTGATGTTATACTCACTCCTGAAGCTAAAAGTATTCCTATGGCATACGAAATGGCAAGACAGTCAGGCAAGCCTTATGTTATTGCAAGAAAAGCTGTGAAGGTTTATATGCGAAATTCTATTGAGGTGTGTGTTAAATCTATTACCACAAAAAACGAGCAGAAGCTTTTCTTAGGCGAAACTGAGGCAAATAAAATAAATGGCAAAAAGGTACTTATAATTGATGATGTTATAAGCACCGGTGAATCCTTAGCAGCTGTCAGAGAATTGGTTAAAAAAGCGGGAGGCATTGAGGCTGCAGCCTGCGCATTCTTAGCCGAGGGCGATGCTGCCGACCGAGATGATATAATTTTCCTTGAAAAGCTTCCGTTATTCTTTAAATAATCGGATATTAAAAAACAACCCCGAACATTAAGTTCGGGGTTTAAATTTTGGCTCTTTGTCAATAGTTGGGGTAAAGAGTTAAAATGAAAATGTTTTATGCAAGCAGTCGCAATTAAGCGGCTGCTTGTTGCGTTTTGAGTTGTTGATGAGAAAATATATGTAAAATACGGTT
>SVOK01000028.1 GCA_015066445.1 Oscillospiraceae bacterium
ACCGTTTCCGTCACCTACTACAACCAAAGCGGAGAACTTCATAATACGTCCGCCCTTAACAGTTTTAGAAACACGGTTGATGGCAACTACGCGCTCTTTTAAATCTAATGTTGATGCGTCAATATTTGTAGCCAAAAGTATTCCTCCCTTTTAGAACTTGAGGCCGCCCTCGCGGGCACCTTCGGCAAGCTCCTTGACACGGCCGTGATAAATGTATCCGCCGCGGTCAAAGACAACCTCGGTGATGCCCTTTTCAGCGGCACGCTTAGCAATTAACTGTCCAACCTTGCGAGCACCCTCACAGTTACCGCCTGAGATTTCAAAATCCTTCTCGTTAGAAGAAGCGGCAGCAAGAGTAACGCCGTTTACATCATCGATAAGCTGGGCGTAAATGTTGCTGTTGGAGCGGAATACATCAAGTCTGGGGCAAGCTGCTGTACCGCTGATCTTAGCACGAACACGCTGGTGACGCTTAAGTCTTGCCGCATTGCTGTTAGGTTTACTAACCATTTTATATACACTCCTTTATTATTTCTTAGCACCCTTGGCTGCTTTACCCTCTTTACGGCGGATATACTCGTCAACGTACTTGATACCTTTGCCCTTATAAGGCTCGGGAGGACGTTTCTCACGAACTTCTGCTGCAAATTGGCCAACCATTTGCTTATCTGCACCACTGATAACAATTTTGTTAGGAGTGGGAGCTTCAATTGTAATACCAGGGATCTCTTCCATTATAACCTGATGAGAAAAACCTAAGTTCATTACAAGATTTTTACCCTGCTTCTGTACACGGTAACCTACACCGTTAACCTCGAGCTCTTTAGTGAAGCCTTTGGTAACACCCTCAACCATATTAGCGATGAGAGTACGGGTAAGACCGTGAAGTGAGCGGTGTTCCTTATTGTCAGTAGGACGGGTAACGATGATTTCGCTGCCTTCAACAGCGATATTCATATCAGCATTGAAGGTGTTTTTAAGTTCACCCTTAGGACCCTTTACTGTAACCTCGGAACCGTTGATTTTAACATCAACACCTGCAGGAATTGTGATAGGTTTCTTTCCTATTCTTGACATCCTAAACTACCTCCTTACCAAACGAAAGCCAAGACTTCGCCGCCAACATTGGCTTTGCGAGCGTCTTTGTCTGTCATAATGCCTTTAGAGGTGGAAAGGATTGCGATGCCAAGGCCCTTCATAACCTTAGGCATATCCTCTACATTGGTGTAGATACGCAGACCGGGCTTTGATATTCTGCGAATACCGGTGATGATCTGCGATTTGTTCTGGCCATACTTCAAAGTAATATGAATTATGCCCTGCTTACCGTCATCTTCAACGGTGAAGCTGCTGATGTATCCCTCATCAAGAAGAATCTGAGCGATTGCTTTCTTAACCTTGGATGCGGGAACATCTACCGAATCATGTTTTGCTGAAGATGCATTACGAATTCTTGTAAGCATATCAGCTATTGTATCGGTGATTTGCATACCGTAAACCTCCTTAGTGTAACACTCTGCGCCTTACCAGCTAGCCTTCTTCACTCCGGGGATCTCGCCTTTGTAAGCGAGCTCTCTGAAGCATATACGACAAATGCCGTATTTGCGAAGATAAGCGTGGGGACGGCCGCAGATTTTACATCTGTTATACTCTCTTGTAGAAAACTTGGCAGGTCTTGCCTGTTTTACTTTCATAGCAGTTTTAGCCATAATACCTTCTCCTTACTTCGCAAACGGAGCGCCCAGAAGTGTTAATAACTCACGGGCTTCTTCATCCGTGTTGGCTGTGGTAACGAAGATAATATCCATACCACGAACCTTGTCAATCTTCTCATATTCGATTTCAGGGAATATAAGCTGCTCCTTAACGCCCATAGCATAGTTGCCACGACCGTCAAAAGCATCAGGATTAATACCTCTGAAGTCTCTTACTCTTGGGAGAGCTGCATTGAAAAGTCTCTCAACAAATTCATACATACGCTCGCCTCTGAGTGTAACCTTAGCACCGATGGGCATACCCTCACGAAGCTTGAAGTTTGCAACAGACTTCTTAGCTTTACAGGGGATAGCCTTCTGTCCGGTGATTTTACCTAAGTCATTGATAATAGCGTCAATAACTTTAGAATTTTCTTTTGCCTCGCCGGCACCTACGTTGATAACGACCTTATCGAGCTTGGGGATCTGCATAACGCTCTTATAGCCGAATTTCTTCATCAGTGCAGGTGCAACAGAAGCTTTATATTCGTTAGCTAAATTTGACATTGTCAGTTCCTCCTACTCTTAGAAAGTCTCGCCGCACTTCTTGCAGCAGCGGTCTTTTTTGCCGTCTTCGTAGATCTTAGTGCCTACTCTGGTGGGCTTTTTGCACTTGGGGCATACTACCTGAACCTTGCAAGCGTAGATAGCGCTCTCGGTCTCAATAATGCCTGAAGGGTCGCCTGCCTTGCGGGGCTTAACGTGCTTCTTAACTTTATTGATGCCCTCAACGATTACCTTACCCTCTTCGGGGCTAACCTCAAGAACCTTACCGGTCTTGTTGCGGTCCTTTTTATCTCCTGTAAGGAGAACTACAGTATCACCTGTTTTAATGTGAAGCTTACTCATAACTGTTACTACCTCCCATTAAAGTACTTCCGGAGCAAGAGAAAGGATCTTAGTGTAATCCTTCTCACGAAGCTCACGGGCTACAGGTCCAAAAATACGGGTACCACGGGGGTTTTTGTCCTCACGGATGATTACAGCCGCATTTTCGTCAAATCTGATGTATGTGCCGTCATTACGACGAAGACCCTTAGCAGAACGAACTACAACGGCCTTAACAACATCGCCCTTCTTAACAGTACCGCCGGGAGCGGCCTTTTTAACAGAAGCCACGATAACGTCGCCAATGTTGGCATACCTCCTTCTGGAGCCTCCAAGAACACGGATGCACATAATTTCTTTTGCACCGGTATTGTCGGCAACCTTGAGGTAACTCTGTTGTTGTATCACAGTGTTTTCCTCCTTGTAGACTACTTAGCCTTTTCGATAATCTCAACCACGCGCCAACGTTTATCCTTGGAGAGCGGTCTTGTTTCCATGATTTGAACTCTGTCGCCAACGCCACAGCTGTTGTTCTCATCATGAGCCTTAAGTCTGATAGTGTTTTTGATGATCTTCTTATAGAGGGGATGCTTTACGTTGTCCTCAATAGCAACAACGACGGTTTTATCCATCTTATCGCTTACAACCTTACCCACTCTTGTTTTACGAAGGTTTCTTTCACTCATTTTCAGCTACCTCCCATAATTTAAGCGTTTTCGCCGTCTTTGATTTCGGTCTCGCGGATAATTGTCTTAATGCGAGCGATATCTTTCTTGACAGCAACAATACGCATAGGGTTTTCGAGCTGATTAATGGCGAGTTGGAAACGCAGATTAAATAACTCTTCTTTAAGCTTTGCAAGCTTATCGTTAAGTTCTGCTAAATTAAGTTCTCTGATTTCCTTTGCATTCATTACTGCTCACCACCCATTTCCTGTTTGCTTACAAACTTGCACTTAATAGGAAGCTTGTTAGCTGCGAGACGCATAGCTTCCTGAGCCAACTCCTCGCTAACACCGCCGATTTCAAACATTACACGACCGGGCTTAACAACGGATACCCAATATTCGGGTGAACCCTTACCTGAACCCATTCGGGTTTCAGCCGGCTTTTCTGTAATAGGCTTATCGGGGAAAATCTTGATCCATACTTTACCGCCACGCTTGATATAACGAGTCATAGCAATACGGGCAGCTTCTATCTGGTTAGAGGTGATCCACGCTGGTTCTAAAGCCACAAGACCGTAATCACCGTGAGTTACAGTATTACCTCTGAGAGCCTTACCGGTCATACGACCTCTGTGCACTCTGCGGTATTTAACACGCTTAGGCATTAACATTAGCGGGCGCCTCCTTCCTTCTTATTGCGACGGTTATCAGAAAGAACCTCACCCTTGTAGATCCATACCTTAACACCGATCTTACCGTAGGTTGTGTCAGCCTCAGCAAAACCGTAGTCAATGTCAGCACGGAGTGTCTGTAGGGGAATGGTACCCTCGTGATACTGTTCGCTTCTTGCGATTTCAGCGCCGCCGAGACGACCTGAAACCTGAGTTTTGATACCCTTAACGCCAAGACGCATTGCTCTGCCGATAGCGAGCTTCATAGCGCGGCGGAAAGAGATACGCTTTTCAAGCTGAATAGCGATGTTCTCAGCAACGAGCTGAGCGTTAGTGTCAGGACTCTTAATCTCAACAATGTTGATTACAACAGGCTTGCCAAGCATATTCTGGCAGGTTGCACGGAGCTTTTCGATTTCAGCGCCGTTACGACCGATAACCATACCGGGCTTTGCACAGTGAATGTGGAGTCTTACACGCTTATCGTCACGTTCGATTTCGATTTTAGCAATACCTGCAGTGAAGAGTGCTTTCTTCAGGTATTTACGGAGGTTGTAGTCCTCAACCAATGTATCGCCGAAAACGCTGTCATTGGCAAACCAACGTGAGTCCCAGTTTTTAATTATGCCCACACGCATACCGTGGGGATTAACCTTCTGGCCCATAATTTAACCTCCTCTTTAAATCTCGCGTTCTTTAAGAACGATAGTCATATGGCTTGTTCTCTTTAAGATGCGGTGTGCTCTGCCGTGATCCTTAGGACGAATTCTCTTAAGAGTAGGTCCGGGGCAAACAAAACACTCAGCAACATAAAGACGGGAAACATCCATATTGTGATTGTTTTCTGCATTTGCAATAGCTGATGCTAAAAGCTTTTCCAAATACTCGCAAGCGGACTTGGGAGTAAATTTGAGTATAGCCATAGCCTTGTCAGCATCTTGATTACGGATTAAATCCATAACAATTTTCACCTTGCGGGGTGAAATACGAGCATATTTAAGTATTGCTCTTGCTTCCATTGTTATACTCTCCTTTCAGCCGCTTACTTACCGCTGGTCTTAGAACCTGCGTGGCCTTTGAATGTTCTTGTCGGTGCAAACTCACCGAGCTTGTGACCAACCATATCCTCAGTTACATAAACCGGAACGTGCTTACGACCGTCATGAACTGCAAAAGTGTGTCCGACGAAATCGGGGAATATGGTTGATGAGCGGCTCCATGTCTTGAGGACACGCTTTTCGCCGGCTTCATTCATTTCCTTGACTCTTTTGAGCAAAACGGGTTGCACATAAGGGCCCTTTTTAATGCTTCTTCCCATTGATTTTATCTCCTTTCGTCGACTTACTTACGGCGTTTTACGATATACTTATCGCTAGCCTTATTCTTCTGGCGGGTCTTGTAACCCAAAGCAGGTTTACCCCAAGGGGTAACAGGTCCGGGACGACCGATAGGTGATTTACCTTCACCACCACCGTGGGGGTGATCGCAGGGGTTCATTACAGAACCACGAACGGTAGGTCTCCAGCCCATATGACGCTTACGGCCTGCTTTACCGTAGTTAACGTTTGCGTGCTCAGGATTTGAAACAACGCCAACAGTTGCCATGCAGTTAACAGGAACGTTGCGAAGCTCGCCGGAAGGCAAACGAAGAAGTGCCATACCGTTTTCCTTAGCCATAAGCTGAGCAGTGTTACCTGCAGAGCGTGCAAGCTGAGCGCCCTTACCGGGGTGAAGCTCAACATTGTGAACAAAAGTACCTACGGGGATATTAACGAGGGGTAATGCATTACCGGGCTTAATATCTGCGTCAGGTCCGCTAACGATAGTATCGCCAACCTTTAAATCCTGAGGAGCGATAATGTAACGCTTCTCGCCGTCCTCGTACTGAACGAGGGCGATAAATGCAGAACGGTTAGGATCGTACTCAAGAGTAAGAACAGTAGCGGGAATTCCAAAACGCTCTCTCTTGAAATCGATAACTCTGTACTTTCTGCGGTTTCCGCCGCCTCTGTGGCGAACGGTGATTCTGCCGTAGCTGTTTCTACCGGCATTTTTCTTAATAGGCTCAAGCAGACTTCTTTCGGGAGCTACCTTAGAAAGACCGGAATAATCCATAGTGGTCATATTACGGCGGCCGTTGGTAGTCGGCTTGTAATGTTTAATAGCCATTTTAATTTCACTCTCCTATTTTGGCTTAGCGAAGCCGCCTTTGCGACTTCATACATCACCGGAAATTTCGCTACGCTATTTAGATGGGACGCCGCTCGCAAAATCTGCGATTTTGACTGCACTCTGTCCCCTCTAATATCTCCCCTGTCCTCTTGAAAAACGCATCAAGCGTTTTTCGCTTATAGGGTGTTTTTTCACCGCACCTGTCGCCGAAAAAACGGATATTAATTGTAGCGATTTCCAAGCTCGGTCAATTACATAAGACCGTCAAAGAACTCGATAGACTTGGAATCAGCCTTGAGTGTTACAATAGCTTTCTTCCAAGAAGCGGTGTAGCCGCTGTAACGGCCCATACGCTTTTCCTGACCGCGAACACTTACGGTGTTCACCTTAGCAACCTTAACCTTGAAAAGCTTTTCAACTGCGGTTGCAATTTCGATCTTATTAGCATCACGAGCTACCTTAAAGGTGTATTTCTTGTCAGCAATTCCTGACATGCTCTTTTCGGTAATAACCGGAGCAATAATGATATCCTGTGCGGCTTTCATTATGCGTATACCTCCTCAAGCTTTGCTACTGCACCCTTAACGATTACCAAAGTATCAGCATTGATAATGTCATAGGTGTTGATTGTGTTGACCTGAGCAGACTTAGCACCTGCAATGTTTGCAATGCTCTTAACAGCAAAAGCGTCATTGTTCTCAAGAACGATGAGAGCCTTTTTGCCAGCGCCGATAGCCTTTAAGCAATCAGCAACAACCTTTGTCTTGTAGGTTTCAAGCTTCAACTCATCAAGAACGATGATGTCGCCCGAAAGAGCCTTATCAGACAAAGCAGAGAGAAGAGCTAACTTGCGAACCTTCTTATTAAGAGAATAAGAATAATCTCTCGGCTTGGGTGCGTGAACAATACCGCCGTGTCTCCACTGGGGAGCTCTTGTGGAGCCCTGTCTTGCGTGACCGGTTCCCTTCTGTCTCCAAGGCTTTTTACCGCCACCGGAAACTTCGGTACGAGTCAGAGTGGATTGTGTTCCCTGACGCTGATTTGCAAGGTAGTTGATAACTGCCATGTGCATTACAACTGCGTTGGGAGTAATTCCGAAAATAGCATCGCTTAATGTGATTTCGCCCACATTCTTACCTGCCATATCGAGTACTGCTATATTAGGCATAATTCAAAACACTCCTTCCCTTAAGCCTTTACGCTGTCGAAAAGAACTACGATTCCGCCCTTAGGACCGGGAACGGCACCCTTAACAGCGATGATATTCTTTTCAGCGTCTACTTTAACTACACTCAGGTTCTGAACGGTTACACGCTCATTACCGAGGTGTCCTGCCATTTTCTTGCCTTTGAAAACTCTTGAAGGGCTGGAGCAAGCACCGAGTGAACCACCGTGACGGTGAACAGGGCCTGTACCGTGAGACTCTTTAAGGCGGCCGAAGTTCCAGCGCTTAATTGTGCCGGCATAGCCTTTACCCTTTGAAGTGCCTCTTACATCAACAGAGTCGCCTTCAGCAAAAACATCAGCCTTGATAATGTCGCCAACATTCATAGCGCTCATATCGTCAAGGCGGAACTCACGAAGAACCTTCTTCGGAGCAACGTCACCTTTCCCAAAGTGACCTTTCATAGGTTTGTTAACCTTAGAAGCTTTAAGGTCGCCATAGCCAACCTGAATTGCTTCATAACCGTCATTCTCGGTTGTTTTCTTCTGTGCGATAACACAGGGGCCTGCTTCGATAACAGTAACCGGAACAACGTTTCCGTTTGCGTCAAAAAGCTGAGTCATACCGAGCTTCTTGCCAACGATACCTTTTTGCATTGTTTTTTCCTCCTATTGGTTATTGGTTGGTTTACACCAACATGACCTGTCTGTGTGAAATCTCAACACCTTAATATATATTAAAGCTTGATTTCGATTTCAACACCGGCGGGAAGCTCAAGACCGGTCAGAGCTTCAACAGTTTTGTTGGAAGGTCTGATAACATCAATGAGCCTTTTGTGGGTCCTCATCTCGAACTGCTCACGGCTGTCCTTATACTTATGAACAGCACGAAGGATTGTTACGATCTCTTTCTCGGTCGGGAGCGGTACCGGTCCCGAAACACGTGCGCCTGTACGTTTAGCGGTTTCCACTATCTTTTCAGCGGACTGGTCTACAAGTGCATGGTCGTAACCCTTAATTCTGATGCGGATTTTTTCTTTCACTGCCATGTGAATTTCGCCTCCTTAAATAGTTGGCGGGCAAAACTTACAACGTGCCGTGTTTTTCATCACGGTACATTATAAAACCGGCACTGGCTGGGGTCGCAGTCAATTCCGGACGGCGAATCGCTTCGCCGTTGTACGTAAGGCTCGCAAGTTTCCTCACATACTCCTAATTCTTTCGCCCGGTTTAAAATCGGACATACTCCGCGGAAATTTCCCCGTTCAAGACGGGCCACCTCCCGCATCATCGCATGCTTTTTACGCATTTTCACAGCGTACTCACGTATAATAACACATAAGCTCCATAAAATCAAGTCTTTTTTTAAACTTTTTAAAATATTTTTTTAGACTTGTATACCGTAGTTTTCAGACCACAATATCTTGAATAAAATGCGCATTTATCTGCAATAATCATTAAAAAATATAATCAAGCTTTGTCATAGCCAAAACATTTTATATATCAGTTTCGCAAAGCGAAACACCTATTTTTTAATTTATTATTTATTCTTTCTACTTTATTATTTAAAAAGCTTAGCGGTAATCCGCTAAGCTTTTATCTCTGATACATATTATTTTGTGAGCACAGCAAAACCAAAAGGCTCAATGGTGATTTTACCGTTTTTAACCTCTGTTCCAAATGCCGATTTAATATTCCTTATATCATAAGGCACTTCTATCTCTGCAGTTTTGTTACTTCGGTTCACAGCAATAAGCGCTGCGCTGTTATCACATTTGCGCATAAATGAGACTAAACCTTCGCCGCAAACATACGGAATAAAATCCCCCGAAACAAATGCATTGCAATTTCTTCTTATACCGCCAAGCTGTTTATAAAACTCAAGCAGCTTAATATTTTCGTATCCCCAAGGATAGGTCGCTCTGCAAAAGGGATCGCCATAACCCGTCATACCAGCCTCATCGCCATAATAAAGCGACGGCACACCGGGCAATGTATACTGCAATACTGCCGCAAGCTTCAAAAGTATTACAGCTCGCTCATACTGCTCAGCCGAGAGCTCTGTCCTGGACTGCCGCTCCCTGTCACCGCCTAAGTCCTCATCGCTTCCAAGTCTTGTGAGTATTCTTGCGGTATCGTGAGTACCTATATGATTCATCAAAAGCTTTAACGCTTCAGGCGGATAGTTTTCGGTAATGCCCAAAACCGTATTTATGAAACGTTCAGAATTAGTGTCCTTTAAAAAATCGACAATGGCATTAGCGAAGGGATAATTCATAACCGAATCGAGCTGATGCCCACGCAAAAAGCGTCTGCGTACACCGTAGCTCACCTTGTTAGAAGCATCCTCCCAAACCTCGCCCAAAAGGAAGTTTTCTTCACTTTCACTTTTTACAGCTATTCGCACCTTGTCAAGAAACTCATCAGGAAGCTCATCAGCAACATCAAGCCGCCAGCCTTTAATGCCTTTTTTAAGCCAATATCTTATAACCCCGTTTTCACCTGTGATAAAATCCGAAAACGCAGGCTCATTTTCAAGCGTTTCGGGTAAAGTGGAAATTCCCCACCAGGATTCGTATTTTTCAGGATAATCAGTAAAATTGAACCATTTATAATAAGGTGACTGCTTAGACTGATACGCACCGACCGACTTGTACCTGTCGTATTTATTAAAGTAAACGCTATCGTCCCCCGTATGAGAGAAAACTCCGTCGAGAATAATGCCTATACCTCTCTGCTCTGCCGCCTTTATTAAATCGCATAAATCCTGCTGTGTTCCCAAAGAAGGGTCAATTTTTAAATAATCAGCAGTATTGTAACGGTGGTTTGAATGAGCTTCAAAAATAGGATTTAAATAAATGCAACTAACTCCTAAGCTCTTTATATAATCAAGCTTTTGCTCAATTCCTTTAAGGTCGCCGCCGTAATAATCGTTTCCAAGACGGCATTTTTCGCCCACAGGCTGACGGTATTCAGGTTGCTTTGACCAATCGGTACATATATATCGGTCTTCAGGTATATCCTTTTTCTCCTGTCCTGATGCAAAAAATCTATCAGGAAAAATCTGATAAATTATTCCGCCGCCTAACCAGTCAGGCGTTTTATAGTCACCAGAGTATACCGTTTGTTGCCAGAAAGCACCGTCGCTTGATACTATACCTAATGAGGTTTCGGTCTTTGTAACAGAAAACTCACCGTAATCGCTGGTGTACCTGAAGCCGTACCAATAAAGACCCTCTTTAAGCGAAAGAGTGCACTCATAAAATCGATACTCCTCTAACCATTCAGCAGGGGTCATTACCGATTCCTGAAGGCTGTTATCATTATCACTTCTCAAAACCAAAAAAGCCGTATGCACGTGAGCATCCTTATGAAGCAAAAGCCTTAGCCGAAGGGTTTCCCCCTCGGCTAAGGCTCCGATTTTACTTCTGTATAAAGGATTTCTCGAATCAAACGGATAATAGTTCATAAAATATTATTCCTGTTTTATTATTCTACAGGCTTTACATGCCAAATGTCTCTTGCATAATCCTCAATAGAGCGGTCGGCAGCAAAAATACCCGACTTGGCAATATTGGTGAGTGACATAGCATTCCATACATCACGGTCTTTGTAAAGCTTGGTTGCTTTTTTCTGAGCTGCGCAGTAATCTGCATAATCAGCAAGCGCCATATATCTGTCATTATTCTTAAGTGAATTATAAATGTTATCAAACGGCTGACCTGCAATGCCCTTGCCGATAAAGTCAAGAGCAGCTCTGAGCTCATCGTTATTATTGTAATACTGCATAGGAGAATATCCTGTCTTCTGCAGTCTTAACACCTCAGGAGTCTGCATACCGAAGATGATAATATTATCATCACCTACAGCCTTGTGAATCTCAACATTTGCGCCGTCCTCTGTGCCAAGGGTAATTGCGCCGTTCATCATAAGCTTCATATTACCTGTACCGCTGGCTTCGGTAGAAGCAAGAGAAATCTGCTCACTGATATCAGCAGAGGGAATCATAAGCTCTGCAAGGCTTACACGGTAATCCTCAAGATAAACAATTTTAAGCTTGTCGCTTACAGCTCTGTCATTATCAATAACAGTAGAAAGCTTATAAATCATCTGGATAATTTCTTTAGCAAAGAGATAGCCTGCCGCTGCTTTAGCGCCAAAGATATAGGTCTTGGGTGTGAAATCAGCATTAGGATTATTTTTAAGATAAAGGTAATCACTTATAATATTAAGTGTATTAAGATGCTGACGCTTGTATTCATGCAAACGCTTAACCTGCATATCAAATATAGAGTCAGGGTTAAGGGTTATTCCGCAATTTTCCTTTACATAGTTTGCGAAACGCACCTTGTTACCGTGTTTAATTTCAGCAAGCTTGTCAAGAACTGCCTTATCATCCTTAAACTTCATAAGGTTTTCAAGCTGTGAAGCATCCTTTATAAAACCGTCACCGATAAGCTCGGTAAGATATTTGGTAAGCTCAGGGTTAGCCTGACAAAGCCAACGGCGGTGAGCGATACCGTTAGTAACGTTTGTGAACTTTTCAGGAGTCATTCTCACATAATCCTTGAAAAGCTCGTCAACAAGAATCTTACTGTGAAGCTTTGAAACACCGTTTACTGTATGGCAGGTTGCAACACAAAGGTTAGCCATTCTTACAAAGCCATTGCTTATAACCGCAGTACGTTCTGCAAGCTGTGTATCCCCTGTCTTGCCGATAACCTCAGCTCTATAGCGGCGGTCAATTTCTTTAATTATCTGATAAATTCTCGGAATTCTCTGGTGAATAAGAGACTCAGGCCAACATTCAAGAGCTTCTGCCATAATAGTATGGTTAGTATATGCTACTGTGCCCTTAACAATATCCCAAGCTCTGTCCCAAGCATAGCCACATTCATCAAGCAAGAAACGCATAAGCTCAGGTATGCAAAGGGTTGGGTGAGTATCGTTAATATGAATAGCCACCTTTTCGGGCAGATTTTCAAGAGTGCTGTATTTATTAAGGTGACGCTTTAAAATATCCTGAACAGATGCTGAAACCAAGAAATACTGCTGACGAAGTCTTAAAGACTTACCCTCAATATGATTATCCTCAGGATAAAGCACCTTAGAGATAGTCTCGGTCATAGCCCTTTGCTCAAGAGCACGCACATAGTCGCCCTGATTAAATGCCGACATATCAAAGTCCTGACATTCAGCACTCCAAAGGCGAAGCGCATTGACAGTCTTACCGTCCTTACCTGCAACCATAAGGTCATAAGGCACAGCCTTAACGGTTTGATAATTTTTATGCTCAATATGGTGATAGTTACCGTCCCACCATTCGTCAATTTCACCGTCGAAATTAACCTCAACAGCGCTTGCAGGCTTAGCCTCAAGCCAAACGCCGCCACCTGGGAGCCAGAAATCGGGCATTTCGGTCTGCCAACCGTCAACTAATCTTTGACGGAAAATGCCTAACTCATAACGGATACAGTATCCCATTGCAGGATAACCGCCTGTGGAAAGACCGTCAAGGAAGCAGGCTGCCAGTCTGCCAAGACCGCCGTTTCCAAGACCGGCATCCGGCTCCAAATCGTAAAGCTTATCAAGCTTAACCTTAAATTTAGCAAGAGCCTTAGCCATAGTATCGGTAAGCTCCAGATTATAGAGGTTGTTTTTGAGCGAACGTCCCATAAGGAACTCCATACTCATATAGTATACGGTTTTTGCCTCCTGCTCGTCGGTCGCTTTTTTGAATTCAGCACGACGCTCGTTCATAATTTCAAGCAGAACTAAAACACAGGCCTTGTAAAAAAGCTCATCGGAAGCCAAGTTCGGAGTAACACCGAAATTGTGCGAAAGCTTTTTCTCAATCATAGTTGCAATATTAGCTACTGTATATTTTGCCATCGTAACATCTCCAATATATACTTACTCATTTTAATATATCATTATTATTCACTTACAATAATACAATATTCATTTCATTTTTGCAAGTACTATCTATGACTATAAATTGCTCTATTTTTATGCAAAACCAACAAAATATTTTCCAAAAAAATTAAAATCAAACGTTTTTTCAGCATTTGGCACAATTTTAGCCATAAAACCCAACTACGTAGTACACAGTATTTCCCGTAATTTATAGCAGTTTAATTAAATTTTCTTTTTTATATGATATGAATGACGGTAACACCAAAAGGCGGCTATTATCATTTTTTCGCCACACATATAATTAAGGAATTTGCTTTGCAAGGCTTTCAAAATATTGCGCAAAACCCTGATCGTTTGGATGCAGTCGCAAGTCTGCATAAAACTTCTCATCGTGTTCAATAAAGTCGAAGCCTGAAATAGCAACCGCATTTGGAATATCTTTTATAACATTACTGATTATCTGCTCAACTTTTTTAAATTCCCCGAACGGCCTCTCTTCTTTATAATCCTTGCGCCAAATAGGTGTAATAGCAAAAATTTTAGATTCGGGATAGTTTGCACAAAGATTTGCGAAAAAGTCTTTGCAGTTCTGGGTAAACTCTTCCCTGGTGATTCGGTTCCAGTCATTCGTACCGTAAGCTACGGTTATGTAATCGGGAACAAAATCTTCTTTTGATTTTGCAAGTTCAGGGAAAAATATTTCTCCGCCAATAGCTTTATTGAATTCCTCCGCATTTAAAAAACGTGCCAGCCTTGAAGCATATTTATGTGACGGAAACAAAGCATCATATCCGTGGGTTATGGAGTCTCCGAAGCAAAGGAGCTTTTTATCATATTTTAAAGGCTCAATAAATGCGCCGTCGTCAATATCAAACTCTTTAATAACGCCATTAACTGACCACGGCAGATAAACACGCACTTCTTTTTCTCCGTCGCCTAATGAAAACTTTTTCTCAAACTCACCTAACAGCAGTGACACCCCTACATAATTTTGCGGCAGCTCCACATCGCTGAAATTATCAATAGTTCCAATTCTTTTTCCGTCAACAAACACTTCAAAAGCAAAATACTTTCTACTGCTCCCTGCCGACACCGACACTTTCATATAAAGGTGACTGCTATTAGTTTTAAAAGCCAACTGTATACCCGAGGTGCCGAACGTTTTTTTATAAAAATCGTCGCTCCTCACTTTATAAAGCTCTTCCTGAATACTCGTAAAACGGTAAAAGTGAAAGCCGTCCTGCTCTTGTGTCACCCTGACCGCACCCATTGAGATATTTTTAATCTGTTCTAAACTAAACTGCATATTTCCACCCCAAAAGATTTTTAATAATTATACTACAATTTTATTTTCCTTTCAAGCATATTTCAACTCGTTACAGCCATTCAACAATTAACTCAAGCTTCTACGCAAATGCGTAATAATCTTTGTTTGTTTTATATGGTACAAAAATTATGTATCAGGCTTTACATACAGTAAACCTGAAGATGTATAAAGGTGAACCCCCGAATGTGAAAGCATTCGGGGGGTATCTTTAACTTAGTGGCAAAAATTAAATGAGACTGAAAACCGTCAATTTCTTTATTTATCCCATAGATTTACTGCCTCAACCCTTTTCTCAAGTTCTTCTACCATTATTTTAGAATCTCTCGGAGCATTCTTTTTTTCTTTCAACGTATTGATGAGTTGGAAAACAAAAAGAGCACAACATAAAACAAAAATAATATAAGGAGATTTTTTGCCAAAATCAGCAACAGCGGAAACAATCGCAAATACAGACATTGCGGTCAACATTACAAGACTAATTATCTTTAAAACATTATTGTAATGGCTATAAACGGTATAATATGAAACATAGGTTTTCCCGTCTTGCTCGATAACCTCTCCGTAAAGAGCGGTAGAGTATGTGTGTTCAATATGTTTTGAAGGCGGATTAGTGATAGTAATTTTACCTTTTTTAGTACAGTAAAATTCAATTCGTTGGTAGCCGTTAATTTCTTCTCTACAAAGACCCTGCATTTGCATAAACTTATCTATTGCATCTATCTTTGTGGTGCAAATTTCAAATTTGCCTTGGCTGATTTTTTTCATATCATCACCGCCTTAAGGTCATTATAATATAGCATCAGTAATAAATCGAACTCAAAAGAGAATCGGTCTAAAACCTGATCATTTACAATGATTTACAATATTTATCCTTAAAATCCAAAACAACTTTTTTAAGAGTATAATCTATTTTTCTATCGCAAAAATCAGATATGTGTTTAGGTATTGATTTATAATAAGCCTCTGCAATTCCTCCGGCGATACATGCTTCAGTATCGGCATCGCCACCAAGAGATATTGCATTTCTAATTGCACTTTCATAATCATTGGATTCCAAAAATGCAATAATTGCCGGCGGCACACTATAAGAAGCTCTGCTATTGAACATATGAGTTTTTCGTATCGCACCAAGACTTTTTGAAAGGTCATAATGAAATTTATTTTCCAAAAAACCACAAATTCTACCTTTACTTTCACCATTCCGAGCGAGAAATACCGCTGTTGCAACCGCTTGCGTCGCTTTTATTGCTTCATTGTTGTTATGCGTATAAAAACAACTGGCTTTTGCTTGAAGAAGAACCTGTTGAGCAGTTTCATAAGCATAACCAATTGGCACCGCGCGCATTGCAGCACCATTAGCATAGCTTCGGTTTATTTTATACGTATCGGACCTTGCCCACTCCAAAAACATATTGCCAAAGCCGGCATTCGGATAATATGAATAATATTGGCGGAACTGTCCTGCATATTCTAGCCCTCTTTTGGGGACAGTCCAACGAGTGATAGATTCAGAATTATTTAATATCGCTTTGCAAACAGCAACCGTTAAAACGGAATCATCAGTAAATGTACTGTCTTTTTGAAATTCAAAATCATAATCCTTTGTACAATGTGTTTCATAATACGAACCTATTATATCGCCATATATTGCACCGAACATATCACCACCGCCTTTAAATGTATTATAGCATAAAAGCGAAGAAGCCGCAATACTTCTTCACTATTCACTATTACTTATTACTTCCCAAAAATCCCGAATGCGTTTTTTTAGTGAAGAGTGAAAAGTGAATAGTGAAAAAGTAAAATCCCGAACGCTTTCGCATTCGGGATTTTTGTGATTCATAGCCAAAAGCGAACCATTCAGAACAGTTCAAAATATACCCTGAATTTTTATTATGAGTATATTATACCATAAAAAAGCCGGTTTTTCAACATAAATAATTGAAAAACAGCTTCATTTTTATGCGGTTTTTGAAGTTTCGGCATACAAAGAATAATCCTCTGTAACCTTAATATTTCCTTTAATAGATATTATTAATTTCATATCCTTGGTTACACGGATGCACTCTATTGCACGGTAAATAGTAGCCTCGTCAAACTCATCTATGACTGCCCTATTTTCCGACAAAAAGGTTTGGAGTCTTTCAAGTTCGAGTTTAGCTTTCTTATTATCCTGTATTAACTCCATAAGTTTATTCCGTTCTTCTTTTAAAACGGAAATTTTATTATTTGAATCCTTTATGGCTAATTCATATTTATCAGAGTTGCCTTCACTTGACACGGCTAAATCTATAAGCTCATTCATATGATTTTCTTCATCTCTTATAGATTTTTCAATAGCGTAAAGTTCTTCAGTGCTTTTATCCCCTGTTACTGCATACAAAAGATGACTTCTTATTACAGCATAACCCTCTTCCTGTTGTGCTATAACTTTAGAAAGAGCACCGCAAATTGCTCTTTGAAGCTGTTTCTCTTCAAGACCTTTTGAATTATCGCAATACTTATCACCGCTTTCCAATCGGCTATTACAACGCCAATAATGGAATACTCCGTCTTTTTTCTTTTTATACTTTCTTCGGTATATTCCACCGCAGTCATCACAAACAAGCAGTTGAGATAAAACATAAGTACTGCTATACCGTCCTATTCCGGTAATGGAGCTTTCAGAAGCTATATTCCTTGCAGTTCGCTTTACCATTTCTGCCTGAGCACGCTGAAAGGTATCCCTGTCAATAATCGCCGGATGATTGTTTTTAACATAATATTTGTCTTTCTGTCCGTTATTGACTTTAATGATCTTGGAAATACAGTCTTCACAATATGTCTTTTGATATATTATATCCCCTACATACTTTTCATTTTGCAGCATTTTATTTATTGTAGAATGACTCCAGGTATCTTTTCCTGCAAAGGTTTTAATATTACTCTCTTCAAGATACTTTTTTATCTGATGGGTGCTATTGCCGTCAAGAAACATAGAAAAAACTTTTTTGACAATCTCTGCTTCTTCGGGGATTACGATAATTGCTTTAGTATCCTTATCTCTCCTGTAACCGTACATATTCATATTACAGCGGTATGTACCGTTTTGCATTCGTTTATTTATTCCCCATTTAACATTGGCACTAATATTCTCGCTTTCAGCCTGTGCCATAGCACTATGGAGCGCCATGGTTATTTCACTTTCTTCTTTTTGAGTATCTAAATTCTGTTCATCAAAATATATAGCGATTCCAAGTCTTTTAAGTCTGCGCAGATATGAAATACTGTCTAAGGTATTTCTCGAATATCTTGATACTGATTTTATTAAAATCAAATCAATTTTTCCCTTTTCGCAGTCTCTTATCATACGCATAAAGTTTTCACGCTTTTTAACACGTGTACCGGATAACCCTTCATCTGCGTATACATCCACAAATCTCCATTTGGGATTAGATTTAATAAAATCGGTATAATATTTCTTTTGAGCGTTATAGCTGTTTATCTGGTCCTCTGAATCAGTAGAAACACGGCAGTATGCCGCAACCCTTAACGGTCTGTCCTCGCATTTTCTTATATCCAATAAAGGATTGGCTTCTATTTTTGTTATTGTCCTTTCATTATTTTGCATCATTTTAATTCCTCACTTGTATTAGAGATTTCTTTTCCGTTTATAAACCTTACATTAATATTACCGTCTGACAATACTATGATTTTAGATACTGTATTCTTCATAAATTCAACATCCAAGCAATCCTGACTGATTTCTGTTTCGCATATATATCTTGTAAGTTCCGAAGTAATACCCAAAGAAAATTCTGACTGCATAGTATCAAATTCTTGCTTGACAAAATCAAATAACAACTTCTTTACAGGCATAAATGAAGCATCAGGTTGGAGCATTAGATTTTTTATGTTTCTATCTTTACGCAACAATTCCTGCGGCAAATCAACAGTTTTTTCTTCATCTATGTTTAAGATTTCAGGCATTGCTTTGATCTTTGAAAATACTGTATATATCATATTTTTAAGTTCTTTATCATCAAGATACTTTTCTGTATAAGAGCAACCGTTGGAACAGTACCACCGTTCTCTTAATTTATGCTTTGCTTTTCTGGTAAATCTTTTACCGCATTTGTTACAAACACAGTATTGTTTAAGATATTTATTTTCCTCTGTATCTGTAGGTCTGTTGCCGCCGCCCTTACCCAATTTAACCTTTTCTGCATTCAAAAATGTTTCTTTTTCAATGATTTTAGGATATTCGGCATCTCCCATATAATGCTCGTTTTCAAGGATTCGTTTAACAGCATTTTTGGTCCATACAGTTTTATCTTTAAAATACACAACATTATTTAAAGTTAAATCTTCGGCAATAGCAAGAAGCGTTTTACCCGAAACATAATCATTAAAAATACCTTTTACAATCTCTGCTTCATGTGGCTCTATTTGGTATTCAAACTGTTCTTTTTTATATCCGTAAAGTATTCTTCTTAATTCCATGCTATCACCTCACGAAGAGATAATCCGCCTTTAAGTTCAAATACGAAATGATCATCTTCAACTATTATCCTATTAAGAATTTCCTTAAAGATACTGTAATCAAAGGTTATGATTGCCTTTGGTCTTTTTTCAAGATTATGAATCAAATTCCTCAATTCATCAATACACACTTCATCGTCATCTTCCGAAAGCAATTTCAGGCGCTTATTACGAAGCCTTGACATTTTATTCTTAATCTCTGTTTCTCGGCTCAGAAAAGCTTCGTTATTGATTGTATTGGATTCAAGCAGCTTATAACAATACTTTAATTTATCGTTAAGCAGTAACATTTCTGCATCTATTTCAGATATACCCGAATTCACTTTAGTTAATGTTTTCTTTAGTTCTACAAGCTTAAACAAAGTAGACCTTAAAATCTCATTTTCATAATACCTTAAACGGTTATAGAACCTGCAAAAAGTCCTTTTAATAACCTCTTCACTAATCTGATGCGAATAACACCGTTGTCCTGCCTGTCCGTCTTTAGTGCATTGCCAATATACACGATTATTCAGTTTCCTTTTCTTAAACACCCAACCGCAGTCCCCGCAATACAGATATCCTGTAAACTGATACTTTTTAATTTTAGATTTTTCTTTATTCAAATTATGGTTGCGGTCGAACATTTCCTTTACGGAATTAAACGTTTCTTTATCTATAATTGGCTCATGTGTATTTGTAACATAGTATTTTGGAACCTGACCTTTATTTTCAACCTGTTTTAGCGGCAAAACAGGCGGTGTATATGTTTTTTGGTGAAGTGTATCCCCTATATATTTCTCATTTGATAACATATATCTTATTGTATCCTTAGACCAAGGCTTACCCACTTCGTTATCATTATTGAGTGTCTGTGCTATATTACCGAATCCCATACCGCTTAAATAGTATTTAAAAATCTTTCTAACAACCTCTGCTTCTTCGGGTATTGGTACAAGAGTTCTATCCTCAATCTTATATCCAAAAGGAGCTGTAACAAAAGCGAACTCACCTAATTCCATTCGCATTTGATTGGAGCGTGACATTCTTTTTGATGCATTCCTGGATTCTGCCTCAGCAAAAGCACTTTTGATATACAGAATGATTTCGTGGTTAAGTATCTTGGTATCTATACCGTCATTCTCAAAAAACACAGATATTCCATAGCTTTTAAGCAGTCTGATATTTTCCAAACATTCCTTAGAATTTCTTGCGAAACGTGAGACGCTTTTAACATAGATTTTATCTATTTTCCCCTTTTTAGCGTCCGACATCATTCGGTTAAATTCATCACGTTTGGCAATACTCGTTCCGGTAACACCCTCATCGGCATAAATATCCACAAGCTTCATATTCGGATTTTGGTTTATAAAATCCGTATAATATCTTACCTGTTCAATAAAGGAATTAAGCTGATCGTCGGAATCTGTACTTACTCTACAGTATGCAGCAACCTTAATTTTATCGTCAGGCGAAATATCCTTTGTTGCTTTGATAACAAATACCTGTCTTAATTCTTCCATATCTTTCCCTCTTTCGTAGTTGATGACCTAATTCTACGAAAGAAAACACTTATTTACAAATGTGCGGATTATATAAGATAGGTGCAACGCCAAAGCAACAGGCATTAGCAAGGTTTATTTTTTTGAACACTTCAAAGCTGATAAGTCCAGCCTTAAGCATTCTTTTTGCTAAAATATATGATGCAATATAATTTAATTCTTTGTTTGTTTCCTTTTTATTTTCCGTATAGAATAACCTCTCTTTATAAATTATTTTGAAATAATTATTTTTGTGCCTTATTATTACGTCCCCTACATAACAAAAAAGCACCTATCCGAAGATAGATGCTTAAATCCCCTTTATGTTTTGTGATAGTTACAATACATAATTTATGCACTATGCTTCGGAATTTTTCTTGCTCCCTAAACACACATATATGCATAAAACATATATTCCTAATCAACCACAAGAAACGGTAAATTACTTCAATTTTGATTTAATATAGCACATAAATATAGTTTTGTCAAGTGTAAAAGTATATTTTTTAAAAAATATTTTAAGGCACCCGAATAACTAATGTTATCGAGTGCCTTGTTTATAATACGGAGCGTGACATTCAAATTTTTAGGAGGCTCAAACATCATTTCCCATATTTAATAAAGTTTTTTTATATATAACTGTATAATATCTCAGCGTTCCCTTTGAGTTCTGTTTTGAGATTTGCAGGAATGAAAATGCTATCTCCTTTTTTAGCATTTATTTCGCCATCATTCCACTTAATAATGGCGTTACCATCAAGTACAATAAGTGAAATAAAGCCGTCTGATTAA
>SVOK01000041.1 GCA_015066445.1 Oscillospiraceae bacterium
GAAACCGTATTTTACATATATTTTCTCATCAACAACTCAAAACGCAACAAGCAGCCGCTTAATTGCGACTGCTTGCATAAAACATTTTCATTTTAACTCTTTACCCCAACTATTGACAAAGAGCCAATTTTAATTAAACAAAAACCTCAGAGTAAAATTTACTCTGAGGTTTTATTGCATTAAAAAACGCCGTTGATACTTAACGTATCCGGCGTTTTTTTCAACATTAATCAAATTAAGCGTTTGCTTTGTTGTAACGAGTAACCAAAGCAGATTTCTTTCTTGCGGCATTATTCTTGTGAATAATTCCCTTAGAAGCTGCCTGATCGATCTTCTTAACAGCTGCAGTAACAACAGCAGACATATCTTCAGACTTAGCATCAATTGCAGCATCAGCCTTCTTAACAGCTGTTCTTAAAGCGGAACGGTAAGCCTTGTTATGTTCGTAATTAGCTTTGCTAACTAAAACACGTTTCTTTGCAGATTTAATATTCGGCATCATGACACCTCCTAACACATAGTACAACTATTGTACTTAACTCACGTACAACATATAATACCACAAAATACTATAAATTGCAACACTTTTTTTCAATTTTATTTAATTGTTTTAATTGCCCTTAAAAACTGCACTATCATACTTAGAATGAGGTGCATTATCAGGCATATAAGTAGGTACAATGCTCTTAACAAGACCTCTTATATCGTTACGCTCATCATACATAGCGTCCTTCATTTTATCCAGAGTTTCAAGGAAGCTTTCCTCATCCATTTCAATAGGCTTTCCTATATGAATAAGACTGTTTTCGGTAGCCTCTAAGCCTTCTTCGGACATCAAAAGCTCTTCATAAAGCTTTTCGCCGGGTCTTAGTCCTGTAAATTCAATCTTAATATCCTCATAAGGCTTAAAACCGGAAAGTCTTATCAGGTTTTCCGCCAGATCAAGAATTCTCACAGGCTTTCCCATATCAAGAACAAAAATTTCGCCGCCCTTAGCATTTGCACCTGCTCTCAAAACAAGCGATACCGCTTCAGGAATGGTCATAAAATATCTTATTATATTGGGGTCTGTAACCGTAACAGGACCGCCCATTTTAATCTGCCTTTTGAAGAGTGGAATTACACTTCCGTTTGAACCCAAAACATTGCCAAAGCGTACAGCAACAAATTCAGTTTTTGACCTTGAATTATAAGACTGAACTATCATTTCGCAAATGCGCTTGCTAGCACCCATAATATTTGTTGGGTTAACAGCTTTATCAGTTGAAATCAGAACAAACTTCTCTGCCTCATATTTATCAGCGCATTGAGCAGTTTTTAAAGTACCAAAAACATTATTCTTAATACTTTCGTTAGGGCTGTCCTCCATCAAAGGAACGTGTTTATGAGCTGCAGCATGATAAATAATCTGAGGCTTATATGTACGGAACAAATAATCCATACGGCGACTATCTCTTACAGAGCCAATAAGCGCCACAATATCAAGTCTCGGGAAATTATGAATAAGCTCATGCTGGATTTCATAAGCATTATTTTCATATATATCGAAAATAATAAGTCTTTTGGGGTTGTGCACCGCAATTTGGCGACAAAGCTCTGAACCGATAGTACCACCGCCGCCTGTAACCAAAACAACCTTATCCTCAACATAGTTAAGCTCGTCCCCTAAATTAATATCAACAGGGTCACGTCCTAATAAATCCTCAATTTCAACCTTGCGTATTGTTGGAGCCAATTCAGAAAGGTTATACATCTTGCAAACTGAGGGTATTATTCTGAGCTTACACTTAGTGTTCTGGCATATATCAAGTATTGCAGATTTATCGCTGTTTTTACAGTTAGGTATTGCAAAAACAATCAATGAAATATCGTATTTTTCAGCCGCTTGAACAATACAGTCTCTGCCACCGATAATTCTTACACCTGAAATATACTGACCGTGCTTATAGTAATCGTCATCAATAACACACTTAATTTTACAACCGGCATATTCCTTTTTTCGGTGCATTTCGTTTATAATGGTCTGCCCTGCACTACCTGCACCGATTATCATTATATTTCCCTTAATAATGGTGCTTTCGTTGTCAAAGTCTTTATCCTGTTCTTTATCGACCGCATCAGATGCGCTTACAGCAAATTTTTTGAATGCAATTCGCTGCACAAAGATCAAGCAATTCATAAGTAACAGGGTGACAAAATAAACCGATAATTCAAAATGCCTATTAAAAATAGCCATTTGCGCAATAAACAAAATACCCATAGAAATAAAGGTAGCTGCCGCAATTCGCACAAATTCTGCTATATTGGAATACCGCCAAAGAATATTATAAATTTTAAATATATAAAAAATTATAATAACAACAATTGGTAGAATAAGATAAGTCAATTCTACTATTCCCGACTCTGTATTAAAAACCGGACGACCCGCAATGAGTAAGGAAATTGCTAAGGAAGCCGCAACCGAAATAAAATCGCAAACGAGGAAAAACAGCAATGTTAAATAGCGTTTAACCATGTTATATCTCCTATCATAATAAATTTATGCCTTGGGATTTACATTTCTTAATTTCTTTTTCAGGCCAGATAGAAACCTGAACCTCGCCAATGTGAGCTTTATGTAACAATAACATACATAGTCTTGACTGACCGATACCGCCACCAACAGTAAGCGGTAAAGCGCCTGCTAATAAAAGCTTATGGAATTCGTAATTAACACGTTCTTCCTTGCCCTCAAGCTTTAACTGCTTCATAAGACTATCTCTATCAACACGGATACCCATTGAGGAAATTTCCAAAGCGATATCAAGCGTTTTGTGGTAAACCATTATATCGCCGTTTAATTCCCAATCATCGTAGTCAGGGGCACGACCGTCATGCTTATTACCACTTTTTAGCCTGCCGCCAATTTTCATAATAAAGACAGCGCCCAATTCCTTAGTAATTTCATACTCACGCTGCTTAGTTGTTAAATCAGGATATTTATCCTCAAGCTCTTGCGTTGTTATAAAGCTTATCTGATTAGGCAAATCACATTCAATGCAAGGAAATTTTTGACTTACAGCCTTTGCTGTTCTAAGAACTGCACCGTAAATACATCTTACAGTAGCTTTTAAGTAATCCTCTGTGCGGTCCTCAGCGGTGATTATTTTTTCCCAATCCCACTGGTCAACATAAAGCGAATGAATATTATCGCAGGTTTCATCTCGGCGAATGGCATTCATATCGGTATAAAGACCTGTGTGGAGTTTAAAGCCATACTTAAGCAAAGCCATTCTTTTCCATTTAGCAAGGCTGTGAACAACCTCAGCCATTTCGCCTGTTTCAAGAATATCAAAGGAAACAGGTCTTTCAACACCGTTAAGATCATCATTTATGCCGCTTCCCTGCTTTACAAATAAGGGAGCCGATACTCTTGATAAATCGAGACAGTCACATAATTCACTTGCAAACTTATCCTTTACCAAAGCTATTGCGCTCTGGGTATCAAATTCATTTAGCAAGGGTGTATATTTCTCCATTTAAAACACTTCCAATTAATAAATACTACCAACAGTTCTGGGGTAAAGAATAACGTCACGGATATT
>SVOK01000005.1 GCA_015066445.1 Oscillospiraceae bacterium
GTTTATGGTTACTTGAACACTTTCCATTTTAACGGATTTCTTCCAAATATGCTCTACTTTTTTATTTCTATTTCAATTTTTCTTCGTAGGCTCTACTTGGTTACCCCAACATTTATTATAGAGCCTTAAAATTAAAGGTAGCGTGAGGGGCCTGAGTTTTGCGGAATTCGGTTGTTATATCCTTAAATACTGTTGAATAAATTTTCCATTTACCGTATTGAGGGAATAAAATCTGCTCGTTTGTTTTCTTGGCTTTAACAACCAAGTTTTGTGATAGGCCCCTTTCTTTGTTACCGCTTAGATATGTATATAAACAGATACCACCTTGATATTTCTGTTGCTTTAACAGGTTTGTGAGGTATTTAAGATGCGCAACGCAGTAAGATTCATCAGCTTTGCCTCCACTCCAAAGAGAGGTTGTATAAGCACAGGGGAAATACCATACGTTAACATCGTGGTCAAAAAGTGCTAAAAGAATTTTTGTGTATTCCGAATAATAACTCTTACCGTCGGTTATATTCGGATAGGTTTTATTAAGCTTATCAATATATGTGCCGTTGCTGTAACCGTCACGAACATCAACACTATAGCTGTCAAAAGCAACGTCGGTAACATATTTTAATGCCGCAGGATTAATTTTTTTCATATTAGCAGCATCCATATCAATTTGATTTTGGTTGCCTTCATAGCCTGTAAATTCACCAGTTGCAAAAACAGGGAAGTTGCGTTTTCCGTATTTTTCATAAAATGCCTTAGTCATAGTTAAAAAGTCAGCATTGCTTTGCCCTCGCCAAATGTTCTCGTCGTAATGGAAGCCTAAGAATAAGTCCCAAAGCTGTTTATTATCCCTTATTTGGTCAAGATAAGAGAATTTGTCTACATATTTTTCAATAGTTGTATATTGACTGTCATAGTAGCTCCAGGCAGATATCCAGAACGATACGTTGTATTTTATCAGCATATCGGTAAATTTCTGCTGTTTTAAGCTATCAACACCGATAATGATATTGTTACAGTATCCATTATAAAAAATATCCTCTATCTCATCAAAACGGGTAAAGCCGGTTCCGTCATAGTTTGTAGCCTTACTTAAATTGAAGTGATACATAGTAATAGCAAGGGCATTTTGTCCCGGAATGGTTCTATCGATATTAACATCATCATATTTTGAAGAATTATCTTCACTTTCTGTAACCTTAGAGCTTTCGGGTTTGCTTTCTTCAGGCTCAGAGGAGACGTTATCGTTGCTGGCTTGGTTATCAGAAGTTACAGTTTCGGTAGAGCTTTCTTCCTCCTCATAAACTATTACTTCTTCAATAAATGAGCTGTTATCGCTATTTACAGCATTCTTTTTACAGCCGCAAACTGTTACAAGCAATAAGAAAGAAAGAAAAAGTGAAATTAGTCTTTTAATTTTCAGCATAATATCTCTCCTAATAAAATAAGTTTTTCTATATTATAACATATAGTTTTAAAAATTTCCTTAATTTTTTAAAATAAAACTGTATTTTGTGAATTAAAAAAAGAGCAATGTCCTAAATAAGCAGGCATTGCTCTTTTTTTAATTAAATTTTATTAGAATAAACCTGTGATTTTGCCGTCTTCATCGATATCAATGCGTTCTGCGGCAGGAGCTTTGGGAAGTCCCGGCATAGTCATAATATCACCTGTAAGAACAACTATAAAGCCGGCACCTGCAGAAATTTTAATATTTCTTACTGTTACGGTAAAGCCTGTGGGAGCACCTAGCTTTGTCGCATCATCAGAGAAGCTGTACTGCGTTTTTGCAACACAGATAGGTGAGTTTTCAAATCCCATTTCAGCAAGCTTCTGTGCCTGTTTTTTAGCGTTTGGAGTGAGAACTACACCGTCACCACCGTAAATCTTCTTAACAACAGCAGTGATTTTATCCTCAATAGTACCGTCAAGCTCATAACTAAAGGTAAAGTCGCTCTTTTCCTCTTCACAAAGACGAACAACCTCGCGGGCTAATTCTTCGCCGCCTTTGCCGCCTTCTGCCCATACATTTGAAAGAACAACATTAACGCCTAATTCTTTACATTTTTCAATTATGAAGTTAATTTCGTTATCAGTATCGGTGGGGAAACGGTTAACTGCAACAACACAAGGAAGCTTGTAAACATTTTTAATGTTTGAAACATGGCGGAGCAAGTTTGGAATACCTTTTTCAAGTGCTTCTAAGTTTTCTTCGCCTAAAGCCTTTTTGTCAAGACCGCCGTGCATTTTAAGTGCACGGACAGTTGCAACCATAACAACGGCTGATGGGGTTAGCCCTGCCATACGGCACTTAATATCAAGGAATTTTTCAGCGCCAAGGTCAGCTCCAAAGCCTGCCTCTGTTATTGCGTAATCAGCTAATTTCATTGCCATTTTAGTAGCAGTTACCGAGTTACAGCCGTGAGCAATGTTAGCAAAAGGTCCGCCGTGGACTAAAGCGGGTGTTCCTTCAAGGGTTTGTACTAAATTTGGCTTTAATGCATCCTTTAAGAGTGCTGCCATAGCGCCTGCGGCATTAAGCTGACCTGCAGTTACAGGTTCATCATTAAAGGTGTAACCAACAATAATTCTTGAAAGTCTATCTTTAAGGTCGGTAATAGAAGAAGCGAGGCAAAGAACTGCCATAATTTCACTTGCAACTGTAATATCAAAACCGTCCTCACGGGGAACGCCGTTTACTTTACCGCCAAGACCATCGGTTACAAATCTTAGCTGACGGTCATTCATATCAACACAGCGCTTCCAGGTAATTCTGCGAACATCAATACCCAATGCGTTGCCCTGATGAATGTGGTTATCAAGCATGGCGGCAAGAAGGTTGTTTGCGGCACCTATTGCGTGGAAGTCACCAGTAAAGTGAAGATTAATATCCTCCATAGGAACAACCTGTGCATAACCGCCGCCTGCAGCACCGCCCTTAATACCGAAAACAGGTCCTAAGGATGGCTCGCGAAGAGCTACACAAACATTTTTGCCGATTCTGCTCATACCGTCTGCAAGACCAATGGTTGTAGTGGTTTTACCCTCACCGGCAGGGGTGGGGGTAATAGCCGTTACAAGAATAAGCTTACCGTTTTCATTCTCGTTTTTGTTAAGTAAAGAAAGGTCGATTTTTGCCTTGTATTTACCGTATTGCTCGAGATTTTCCTCAGGAATACCCGCTTTTTTTGCAATTTCTGTAATAGGTTTCATTTCACACTGTTGTGCAATTTCAATATCGGTTAAATATGCCATTTTAATTACCTCTTATTTAAAGTATTTTACAGCCGACTTAAACATCTTAATGTCATAGTTGCCGGGAACATTCTTATAAAGACCGTCACCCCAGCGCTCGCTGTGTCCCATCTTACCGAATACTCTTCCGTCAGGCGAGGTGATACCTTCGATAGCGTACATAGAATCGTTGGGATTAAAGTGAACATCACTTGTGGCATTTCCGTCTAAATCAACATACTGTGTTGCAATCTGTCCGTTAGCGGCGAGTTCTTTTATGAGAGCCTCAGGTGCTAAGAAACGTCCCTCACCGTGAGAAATCGGAACATTGTAAATATCGCCAACATTAGTATCAGCTAGCCACGGAGATTTATTAGAAGCAATTCTTGTTCTTACAATTCTTGACTGGTGGCGGGCAATTGTATTAAATGTAAGTGTAGGACAGTTTTCATCAGTATCAATAATCTTACCGTAGGGAACAAGACCGAGTTTTATAAGAGCCTGGAAACCGTTACAAATACCGCACATAAGTCCGTCACGCTTTTCGAGTAACTCTGTAACCTGTTCTTTAATAGCACCGTTACGGAAGAAAGCGGTAATAAACTTACCACTACCATCGGGCTCGTCACCGCCTGAGAATCCGCCGGGAACAAATATCATCTGTGCGTTTTTAACCTTTTCAGCAAAGCTTTCAACACTGCGACTGATACCATCGGCTGAAAGATTGTTAATAACAAAAATTTCAGGGTCAGCGCCTGCGTCAGCCATAGCTTTTGCAGAGTCAAATTCACAGTTTGTACCTGGGAATACTGGGATAAGCACCTTAGGAGTAGCTACCTTTATTGCAGGAGCAACTCTTGATTCGGTATCAAATGAGAAATTCTCCATAGGAGTCTTTCTGTCCTCAATATTGCACTTGTAAACACTTTCAAGCTTGTCTTCATAAATACCTAAAAGCTTGTTAAGGTCAACTTCTTCGTCACCTAAAGTGATTTTACCGTTATCGGTTACAGTACCAATAACAATTGCATCATCTATATCTTCTGTAACTTCAAGAATAAAGCTACCGTAATTATAACCGAATATGGCTTTATTGCACATATTACTGTCAAACTCAAAGCCTAAACCGTTACCGAAGCACATTTTCATAACAGCTTCACCAATACCGCCCATAGTAGGTGTGTAGCAAGCTACAACCTTACCTGAACGCATAAGCTCGGTTACACGGTTAAAGGTTTTAATCTGAGAAGCGGTATCAGGAAGATTTGTTTCACTGTCATACAATGGGCAAAGTAAAACAACTTTATTTCCTGCCTTTTTAAATTCAGGAGAAACAATATTTTTAATCTTATCAGTAGTAACTGCAAAGGAAACAAGGGTAGGTGGAACATCTAAATCCTCAAAGCTACCGCTCATTGAGTCCTTACCGCCAATAGAGCCGATACCGTACTCAAGCTGAGCTTTGAATGCGCCTAAAAGTGCAGATAAAGGCTTGCCCCAACGCTTACCGTCCTTACCGGGACGCTCAAAATACTCTTGGAATGTAAGGTAAACATCCTTAAAGTCAGCACCCGATGCAATAAGCTTACTAACTGATTCAACAACAGCTAAATAAGCACCGTGATAGGGACTCTTTTCAGTGATAAAAGGATTGTAACCCCAAGCCATAAGTGAACAGTCAAGTGTGTGCTTTTTCTCAACCGAGATTTTGTGTACCATAGCCTGAATAGGTGTCAACTGATTTTTACCGCCAAAGGGCATTAGAACAGTGCCAGCGCCTATAGTTGAGTCAAACTGCTCGGAAAGACCGCGCTTTGAACAGATATTAAGGTCATCTGCTAAGGCTTGCATATTTTCAGCAAAGCCACCCTCAACAATCTTGCTGTAATCCTCAGGTTTAGCGGGAGTAATTGTAATATGCTTTTCAGCACCGTTGGAATTTAAGAATTCACGGCTTATATCAACTATTGTTTTGCCGTTCCAGGTCATAACAAGTCTTGGCTCGGCTTTAATATCAGCAACCTTAACAGCCTGTAAATTTTCTTTCTTTGCAAGCTCTAAGAAACGGTCGATATTTTCTTTTTCAATTACAACAGCCATTCTTTCCTGAGACTCACTTATTGCAAGCTCGGTACCGTCAAGACCGTCATACTTTTTAGGAACTGCGTTAAGGTCAATTAAAAGACCGTCTGCCAATTCACCGATAGCAACAGAAACACCGCCTGCACCAAAGTCGTTACAACGCTTAATCATACGGCAAGCTTCGTAGTTTCTGAAAAGTCTTTGTAGCTTTCTTTCCTCTGGTGCGTTACCTTTTTGTACCTCAGCACCGCAAGACTCGAGCGATTCGATAGTATGTGATTTAGAAGAGCCTGTAGCACCGCCGCAACCGTCACGGCCGGTAGAACCGCCAAGAAGAATTACAACATCACCGGGGGCGGGTACTTCACGGCGCACATTTTCTGCCGGTGTAGCGGCAATAACTGCACCTATTTCCATACGCTTTGCAGCATAACCGTCGTGATAAATTTCATCAACAATGCCGGTAGCAAGACCTATCTGGTTACCGTAAGAGGAATAACCGTCAGCCGCGGTAGTAACGATTTTTCTTTGTGGAAGCTTACCTTCCATAGTTTCTGCAACGCTCTTTAAGGGGTTAGCAGCACCTGTAACACGCATTGCCGCATAAACATAGCTTCTGCCTGAAAGCGGGTCACGGATAGCACCGCCGATACAGGTTGCTGCACCTCCGAAAGGTTCTATTTCTGTGGGGTGGTTGTGGGTTTCATTTTTAAAGAGTAAGAGCCAATCTTCTTCTTTTCCGTCAACCTCAACCTTTATTTTAACGGTACAAGCGTTGATTTCTTCGGATTCATCGAGCTTTTCAAGCTTACCGTCTTTTTTAAGTTGACGAACTGCAAGAGTAGCAATATCCATAAGGCAAACAGGCTTTGTTCTGCCTAAAGATTTGCGGGTTTCAATATATTCGTTATAAGTGCTCTGTAAAAGCTCGTCTTCAAATTTAACATCATCAATGTTAGTAAGGAAGGTAGTATGACGACAATGGTCAGACCAATATGTATCAATCATTCTGATTTCAGTAATGGTTGGATTGCGGTTTTCAGATTTAAAGTAGTCCTGACAGAAAGCAATATCGTCAGCATCCATTGCAAGACCGTACTTTGAAACAAAGTCCTCAAGACCTTTTCTATCTAATTCAATGAAGCCGTCAAGAGTTTCAACAGTAGTAGGAATATCATACTTTGTTTCTAAGGTTTCAGGCTTTTCAAGTGTAGCCTCCCTTGCTTCTACAGGGTTAATAACATATTTCTTAATTTCATTTAGCTCTGCCTCGGTCACATTACCGTAAAGCAAATAAACTTTAGCAGTCCTTACACGGGGGCGCTCCTTTTGAGATATAATCTGTATACACTGTGCGGCAGAGTCAGCACGCTGGTCAAACTGACCCGGCAAAAACTCAACAGCAAAAACCGTAGCTCCGTCGGTGTTAATATCATTTGTAGCAATATCAAGCTGAGGCTCGGAAAATACAGTGCCCACAGCATAATCGAACAAATCTTTTTCAATGTTATCTACATCATAACGGTTAATAACTCTTACATCTTCTACAGAGTTTATCTGTAAAAGACCGTTAATATCCTTTAAAAGACCTTTAGCTTCATTAGCAAGCTCTTTTTTCTTTTCAACAAATATACGGTAAACCATAAATTACTCTCCTTTAATTGCCTTTAATGCTTTAGCACCGATATCGTTTCTGTAAAAAGCATTTTGGAAGCTTACAAGCTTTACATTTTCGTATGCTTTTTTAAGTGCGGTTTCAAGATTTTCTGCAGTATCTGTAACGCCTAAAACTCGTCCGCCTGCAGTTTTTAGAATGTCTCCGTCAAGCTTAGCACCTGCAACATAAACCTTATCAGCAACAGTATCATCTATTTTAAGCTCAAATCCGCTATCGTACTTTTGAGGATAACCCTTAGATGCCATTACAACACAAGCCGCCGCGCCGTTTTTAAATTTAACCTCGGTATCAGCTAAAGTGCCATTGGTTGTGGCCTGCATAACTGTGAGTAAATCGCTTTCCAAAAGGGGAAGAACAACCTGTGTTTCAGGGTCGCCGAAACGGCAGTTATATTCAATAACCTTAGGTCCTTTAGGTGTAAGCATTAAGCCGAAGTAAAGACAGCCCTTAAAGCTTCTGCCTTCTTTATTCATAGCCTCAACTGTAGGAATAAAGATTGTTTCCATACAGGTTTTAGCAATATCATCTGTGTAATAGGGGTTAGGAGCAACCGTTCCCATACCGCCTGTGTTAAGACCTTTATCACCGTCTAAGGCACGCTTATGGTCCATTGAAGAAACCATTGGTATTACGGTTTTACCGTCCGTAAATGAAAGAACTGAAACCTCAGGTCCAGTTAAAAATTCTTCAATAACGATGTTGTTACCGCTATCTCCGAATACCTTGTCCTCCATCATAGAGCGAACAGCATTAACAGCGTCATCTCGGGTTTCTGCAATGATTACACCTTTTCCGAGCGCTAAACCGTCTGCCTTGATAACGGTGGGAATAGGCGCGGTTTCAAGGTATTTAATTGCATCCTCAGCGTTACTGAAAACCTCATATTCTGCAGTAGGAATACCGTATTTTTTCATAAGATTTTTTGAAAAAACCTTACTGCCTTCGATTATAGCCGCCGCTTTATTAGGACCAAAGCAGGGAATACCTGCAGTTGTCAGTGCATCAACAGCACCTAAAACAAGCGGATCATCGGGAGCTACCACAGCATAGTCAATTCTATTATCGGTTGCGAATTTAACCTGAGCTTCAATATCCTTAGCTCCGATATCGACTAAGGTTGCATCATTTGCCATACCGCCGTTACCGGGTAATGCAAAGATTTCGGTTATGTTTTTATTTTCTTTAAGTTTTTTAATTATGGCGTGCTCACGACCGCCGCCGCCTACAACCATTACCTTCATTTTATTGCTCCTTGGAATTTTAAATTTAAGTTTTAAAAAGCACAGACACCTCCCTCAAATGAGGGAGGTAAATTTAAATATATTAATAAATAGGGAACTGAGCGCAAAGCGCCTGAACTTCTTCGGAAATCTGAGCCTTTTTAACATCAAAATCGTTAACAGCCAAAGAAATCCATTTAGCCACCTTTTGCATTTCAGCTTCTTTAAAGCCGCGTGTTGTAACAGCAGGAGAGCCAAGTCTTACACCGCTTGTAACAAACGGACTTTGCGGGTCATTAGGAACGGTATTTTTATTTGCAGTAATATGAACTTCATCAAGTCTGTGTTCAAGTTCTTTACCTGTAATACCGTTTTTAATAAGCTTTAAGAGCATTAAGTGGTTATCAGTACCACCTGAAACAATTTCAAAACCTTCAGATTTAAGTCCGTCACAAAGAGCAGCAGCATTTTTAACAACCTGCTTCTGATACTCAACAAATTCAGGTGTTAAAGCCTCGCCCAAAGCTACAGCCTTAGCCGCAATAATGTGCATTAAAGGTCCGCCCTGTGTACCGGGGAAAACAGCCTTGTTAATCTTTGTGTAAATTTCTTCGTCATTGCAAAGAATCATACCGCCGCGAGGACCTCTTAAGGTTTTGTGTGTTGTAGTAGTTACGACATGGGCATAAGGAACGGGTGAGGGATGAACTCCTGCAGCAATAAGACCTGCAATATGAGCCATATCAACCATTAAATATGCGCCAACCTCGTCAGCAATTTCACGACAACGGGGGAAATCGATAATTCTTGAATATGCAGAAGCGCCTACAACAATAAGCTTAGGTTTGCACTCTAATGCGATTTTACGCATTTCATCATAGTCAATAGTTTCAGTTTCATCATTAACACCGTAAGGTACAATGTTAAAATATTTACCTGAAATATTAACAGGTGAACCGTGCGATAAGTGACCGCCCTGCTGTAAATTCATACCCATAACAGTGTCACCCGGCTGAATAAGTGCAAAGAATGCAGCGAGGTTTGCGTTAGCACCACTATGAGGCTGAACATTAGCAAAATTACAGCCAAAAAGCTTTTTAGCACGCTCACGAGCAATTTCCTCAACAATATCAACGCACTGACAGCCACCGTAATAACGCTTTGTAGGGTAGCCCTCTGCATACTTATTGGTAAGAACACCGCCTGCAGCTAATAAAACAGCCTTTGAAACTATATTTTCGGATGCGATAAGTTCGATATTATGACGCTGTCTTTGAAGCTCTAAGTCACAAGCATTAGCAACTTCGCTATCAAAATTTTTAAGTTCTTCAAAAAAGTTCATTTATTTTTCTCCTAAAGTTTATTAATGGTGGAAAAGTCTCATTCCTGTAAATGCCATTGCAATACCGTATTTATTACAACAATCAATAACGGCATCATCTCTGATAGAGCCACCGGGCTCTGCAATATAAGAAACACCGCTTCTGTAAGCTCTCTCAATATTATCGTCAAATGGGAAGAATGCATCAGAACCGAGCGCTACACCCTTAATTGTAGAAAGATATTCTTTAATTTCTGCATCTGTAAGGGGAGAGGGCTGAGTTTTAAAATACTTCTGCCAGTTACCGTCTGCACAAACATCTTCTTCGTTTCTGTTAATATAACCGTCAATTACATTGTCTCTTGTAGGTCTGCCGATTTCATCGAGGAAAGGAAGATTTAATACCTTATCGTGCTGACGAAGGAACCATGTATCTGCCTTAGAGCCTGCAAGACGGGTACAATGTATTCTTGACTGCTGTCCTGCACCAACGCCTATTGCCTGACCGTCAACCGCAAAGCAAACAGAGTTAGACTGTGTATACTTTAAGGTAATAAGAGAAATTATAAGGTCGCGCTTTGCGCTGTCAGGTAATTCTTTGTTTTCGGTAACAAGGTTTGAAAGTAATTCTTCGTTAATCTCAAAGTTATTTCTGCCTTGCTGAAAAGTAATACCGTAAACCTGTTTATGCTCTATAGCATCAGGTACATAATCAGGGTCTATCTTTACAATATTATAGTTACCGTTTCTCTTTGATTTTAAAATCTCAAGAGCTTCAGGCTCGTAACCGGGAGCAATAACACCGTCCGAAACCTCACGCTTGATAAGTAAAGCGGTTGTAACATCACAAACATCGGATAATGCTACCCAGTCACCAAAGGAACACATTCTGTCAGTACCACGGGCACGTGCATAAGCACAAGCAAGGGGAGAATCGTCAAGTCCTTCAATATCATCAACAAAGCAAGCTTTTTTAAGCTTATCTGATAACTTGGTTCCAACTGCAGCACTTGTAGGACTAACATGCTTGAAAGAAGTAACAGCGGGAAGTCCTAATGCTTCTTTTAATTCTTTGACTAACTGCCAAGAGTTAAAAGCATCAAGAAAATTTATAAAACCGGGTCTGCCGCAAAGAATTTCAATAGGTAAATCGCTGCCGTTTGCCATAAAAATTTTAGCAGGCTTTTGGTTGGGGTTACAACCGTATTTAAGTTCAAATTCTTTCATTTTTACTTCTCCTTACTTATTCTTGTTAACAATCCTTGATTCATACGCGCCGTTTTCTAAATCAATATATCTTACAAAGAGAGAAACCTTATTATCCTCATTAAGATTTTTCCAGATTAAATCGGTTAATGCGTCAATATTCAAATTAGGTAATTCAAGTGTTTTAGGCTCACCCTCAAAGCTAGGCAGAGGATTACCATCACATTTATAGGTATGAATAAATTTAGCTCTACCTGCAATAGGATTGCTGTAAGCAAATGTATATCTCTGACATGAAGAACCGTCACCTTCAGCAGATTTAAGAATTGACATAGCGTAATTCATATCACCGTTTTCCAAACGGATAATGCCTGAAATACGAGGTGTAAAATTAGGTGCATCGTCCTCAAACTCACGTGTACGAAGAGCCTGTTCAAAGGTCATCTGTCTATCCATAAGCTCATAAATAGTATCGGTCTGGTCACCGTTTGTAACAATAGTTTTATTTCCCAATACTCTTACAGGAGCATATATAATAAGGTGGGGATCTGTCATTTTAGATTCATCAAAAGCCTGAGTTCTGATGCCTGCACCGTCCTCAACAAAAACACGGTTACGGCTGTTTTCGCTTCTGCCCATTATAAAGTAAGCGGTAATAGCCTTTTTACCGTCAGGACTTTTACCTATAATGATACCTCTGCCGTGATAGGCTAAAGAATTGAGTTCCTGTTCAATAGTTTTGATTTCCATTAAAAAAATCCTCCTATTTTATATATGTTTTTCCGTTTTTAAGTTCAATTTTACCGTCGCATAAAAGCTGTACAGCTTTTGGAAGGATTTTCCATTCAGCCTGCTCCATAATGCGTTTTTGCAAGGTTTCAGGTGTATCATCATCCAAAACCTCAACAGCCTTTTGCAGAATAATGGGACCCGCATCACATTCAGCGGTTACAAAATGAACGGTAGCACCCGAAACCTTAACACCTTTTTAAGTGCTTCCTCGTGAACGTGCAAACCGTAATAGCCTTTACCGCAAAAGCTTGGAATAAGTGCTGGGTGAACATTTACCATTTTGTTGGGAAATGTATCACAAACTGCGTTACCGAGTATTGTCATAAACCCGGCATATACGATTATATCAGCCTTTTCTTCAAGCAAAATATCACGCATATCTTCGCTGTATTTATCAACATTATCGTAATCCTTGCGGATAAGTGTTCGGGTTTTAATACCGTTTTGCTCGGCTCTGGTCAGTGCATAAGCATCAGCTTTAGAAGCTATAACGCAACTGATTTTGCCACAACCTAATTCACCACGTTTTTCGGCATCAATTAAAGCCTGCAAATTAGTGCCACCACCCGAAGCCAAAACCACAACGTTTTTGGTATTATTCAATGATAACACCTCTGTCACTCTTTATAACAGAGCCGATAATATAAGGCTCTTCGCCAGCGTTTTTAAGGATTTCAAGAGCTTTTTCGGCATCCTCTTTTGCTACAACAATGCTCATACCAACTCCCATATTAAAGGTATTGAACATATCACGCTCAGGAATATTTCCTACCTTAGCAATAAGGTCAAATATTGGGAGTATTTTAACGTCAGATTTTTTGATTTTTGCTGCAAAGCCTTCAGGTAAGCTTCTAGGAATATTCTCATAGAAGCCGCCGCCTGTGATATGTGAAATTGCACGAACCTTAACATTATCAAGAAGTGCTAAAACAGGTTTTACATAAATTTTTGTAGGAGTTAAAAGTGTTTTACCTAAGGTTTTTCCGCCTAATTCATCATAAGCTTTATTAAGGTCGCAGTTTTCAACATCAAATACCTTGCGAACAAGGGAGAAACCGTTTGAATGAACACCCGAAGAGGGAAGAGCAATAATAACGTCATTTTCTTCCATTGTGGTGTTATCGAGAATTTTCTTTTTATCAACAATACCAACAGCAAAGCCTGCAAGATCATAATCGTCAACAGGCATCATACCTGGGTGTTCTGCAGTCTCACCGCCGATTAAAGCTGCTCCAGATTGCACGCAGCCCTCAGCCACACCGCTTACAATTTCGGCAATCTTTTCAGGAATATTCTTACCGCAAGCAATATAATCAAGGAAGAATAAAGGTTTTGCACCAACACAGATAATATCGTTAACACACATTGCAACAGCGTCAACACCTATTGTATCGTGCTTGTCCATAAGAATTGCAAGCTTAACCTTAGTGCCGCAACCATCAGTACCGCTTACTAAAACTGGCTCTTCCATTCCAGCAACAGGCAGACCGAAGCAACCGCCAAAGCCGCCAACATCATCAAGACAGCCTTCGTTTTTGGTTCTTTTAATATGCTGTTTCATAAGCTCAACTGCTTTGTAGCCCGCTGTAATATCAACGCCAGCATCGGCGTATGATTTAGATTGTGAGTTATTCATAATAAGTAATTCCTTTTCTTTTTTATTCTTTGCCGTTCCAGCAATAAGTACATAAGTTTTCTCGTGGTAATCCGATAGCCTCAATAATACCGTCAATCGATTGGAATTCAAGTGAGGCAAAGCCCATTTTATCACAAATAGTCTGTCTTAATTTTTTACCGCGCTCTGTATGGCAGTCGCTGTATTCTTCTATGTGATTAAAGCCTTCTTCACCCTCAAGCTCCATAATGATACGGCGGGCAATAAGCTCCATATCATCAGTAGCTCTTGAGAAGTTAAGGTATTTACAACCGTACATAATGGGTGGGCAAGCAGAACGCATATGAACGGACTTGGCTCCATTATTATAAAGAAAATCTACAGTTTCCTTAAGCTGAGTTCCGCGAACTATTGAATCGTCAACAAAAAGTAAATTTTTATCAACTATCAGGTCGTGAACAGGAATCTGTTTCATTTTAGCGATTTTATTGCGTTCCTTTTGTTTAGTGGGTGTAAAGCTTCGTGCCCAGGTAGGAGTATATTTAATGAAAGCACGTGCGAAATGCTTTCCGCTTTCATTAGCATAACCTATTGCGTGTGGAGTGCCTGAATCAGGCACTCCGCCAACATAATCAATATCCTGAGCAGACCCAACTTCATTATCATGCCTTGCCATTATCTGACCGTTGCGGTAACGCATTACTTCAACATTGATACCCTCATAGCAGGAGGTGGGATAACCGTAATAGCTCCAAAGGAAAGAACAAATCTTAAGCTTTTCGCGTGGCGGAGAAAGCTGAGTTATACTGTCTGCCGTTAGTTCGACAATTTCACCAGGGCCTAATTCTTTTTCATCTTCATAGCCTAATTTTAAATATGCAAACGATTCAAACGAAACGCAATAACCGTCTTCATTTTTGCCAATAAGGACAGGTATTCTGCCAACCTTATCACGCGCTGCAATTATTGAACCGTCATTTTTAAGTATCAGGATAGAGGCTGTGCCATCTATCGCATCCTGCGCATATTTTATTCCTTCAACAAAGCTGGATTTTTGATTAATTAATGCTGCTACTAAATCGGTGGAATTAACCTTACCGCCTGTCATAGCTCCAAAATGACCGTTTGTTGTAGATAAATAGTTATTAATAAGCTCGTCGGCATTATTTATAAGACCAATTATACAAATAGCATAAGTGCCTATATCAGAACGAATAAGCAGTGGTTGAGGGTCAAAATCGCTTATACATCCAATTGCGGAATTGCCATTCATTTCATCAAAAACATCTTCAAATTTTGTTCTGAAGGGTGAATTTTGAATGTTATGAATTTCCCTTTGTAGACCAATTTTACTGTCATAAGCTGCAATACCGCCGCGGCGAGTGCCTAAATGTGAATGGTAGTCAGTTCCGAAAAATACATCGGATATAGCATCATGTTTACTGACTACGCCGAAAAATCCGCCCATGGTTTACTCCTTTTGGTGATAGTTTATAATTAAATTTTATGCAAAGAAAAGTTTAGAAAGTGTCATAGGATCAATATATTCGCCGTTTTTATAAACACGCATATTTCCTGAGGCGATTTCATCAATAAGCATTACATCGCCGTTTGCATCGTAACCAAATTCAAATTTAATATCATACATATCAAGGCCTTTTTCTTTAAGGTCGTCAGCTACGATTTTAGTAATATCCTGAGTCATTTTCTTAATATCGTCATACTGCTTTTCAGTCATAACGCCTAAGTTAACAAGACCGTCTTTGGTAACAAGGGGATCGCCCTTTTCATCGTTCTTAAATGTTGTTTCAACATAGGCGGGAAGATCAGCACCTTCTTCAATATAATCGCTGTAACGGCGATAGAAGCTACCAACAGCCTTATAACGGCAGATAACCTCAAGACCTTTACCGAAAACCTTAGCAGGAAGAACTTCCATAGTTGTATCATCAAGATTAGCGCTTACATAGTGGGTTTTAATGCCTGCAGCATTGATTTTCTCAAAGAAATAAATAGACATACGAAGGTTAACATCGCCAACACCTTCGATTGTAATACCAACTTGATTTTCACCAGGATCAAACACACCGTCTTTACCTGTGCAGTCATCCTTGAATTTAAGCAAAAAGTTGCCATTGTCAAGTGCAAATACGTCCTTAGTTTTTCCTCTGTAAACAAGCTTGTTTTCCATTTTGATTTACTCCCTTTATTTAAAATTAATTATTAAACTGATTTTCAATTGCAGAATTTTTTTCAAGCACCTTTTTAGAGTCCTCTATACGCTTATTGTCAAGCTTTTCTGCAAGCTCAGGGTCACTGATGCTGAGCATCTCTATACATAACAAAGCGGCATTGACAGCTCCGTCAATAGCAACTGTAGCAACAGGAATACCTGAAGGCATCATAACAGTTGAAAGCAAAGCATCAACACCGTCTAATTTACCGCAGTTAATGGGGATACCAACAACGGGTAGGGTAGTGTTAGCAGCAATCGCGCCGGCTAAATGAGCCGCCATACCTGCTGCGGCAATAATTGCGCCAAATCCATTTTTGCGTGCATTAATACTAAACTCCTTGGCTTCTGCAGGAGTTCTGTGCGCAGAGAAAACGTGAACTTCATATGGTACACCGAAGCTTTTTAGCGTGTTAACCGCTTTTTCAACTACTGGTAAGTCGCTGTCGCTGCCCATAATTATTCCGACTTTTTTCATAAATGTAACCTCCTAAATCAAAAAGAGCGCACTAAACCCATAAAGGTAAAGTGTGCCCAGACGGTCGGCAAAAAACGTTCTTTGCTCCATGCAGTTTTTCTGCTTATCCGTCAGTCACAAAGAACCATATATTGTACATTGATATTTTATCATACACTTTATATTTTGTCAACGTAACATTTATAATTTTATGTATATATTATATATTTGTTTTCCGTCGATAATTTTTTTGTTTATTTTGATAATATTTTTATTTTATAATTACATTGGCAGTGCCATCATCATTATATTTAATTCGTTCGGCATCAGATGAGAGACTGTCAATATAACTTAAATATTCATTTTTTGTTGCAAAAAGCGGTTTAAATTCCGAAATTATCTGTTTTGCACGCTTGGCATCGTCACGAAGCAGTAAATTAAGCATTGTAAGCTGCCATTTTGCATTTTTAATGCAGGCTTTTTCGGGGTCCTCAATATAATAGTTATTTCCGTGTGATGTTCCAACACTCCCTCCGGCATAAGGGTGAACAACCGGCATAATGCTGGATAAATCACCCATATCGGTACTTGCAGATGTGCAAATATTTGTGTATTTGAAATTTTCTTCAGGTATAGCGATTTCTGCAGCCTCTTTTGCTAAGGATATCATATTATCATCGTTATTAAGAGGCGCATAACCGAAAGCGTCTTTAATTTCAATATTAGTGCCCAAAGAAAGCGCTCCGCCTACAAGTGCACTGTTCACCTTTTGGTTGGCATCGATAATGGCGTCAAAGGAATTACCTCTGACATAGCTTTCAATGGTTACGGTTTCGGGAATTGCATTTACAATGGCCCCGCCATTCGTGATTATGGGGTGAACTCTAACGGCATCGTTTTCTTTAAAGGTTTCACGGATAGCATTAACAGCATTTATACCACAAGTTGCGGCATAAAGCGCATTTTTGCCTTCCCAAGGACTTCCGCCTGCGTGGGCAGAGACACCCTTATAGGTTATATTCTTATTCATAAAACCAACGTTAGTTTTAACACAGTTGTATGTGTCTGCGGTATGTACCATAAAGGCAATATCCACACCATCGAAATAGCCGCGGTATAAAAATTCGGTTTTACCACCCAAATATTTAATAATACCTTTAGCTTTAAGCTCGTTTCTGAATTCAATTTCAAGCATTTCTTCTGCAGGTACAGCACAAAGACGGATTTTTCCGCACAGATTATCAGTAACTCCATCTTCCTTAAGTGCAGCTGCAATACCTAAAAGGGTGGCAGTTTGCGCATTATGACCGCAGGAATGTACAGCGCCAGTTTCGTTATTTGCTTCAGGATGGGAGGGGCAAATAACTGAATCAAGCTCACCCATAATAAGAACCGTTGGACCATCTATTCCTGTGTCAATATCAGTATAAAAGCCTGTTATATTTTCAGCGCGTGTAATATCATAACCTAATTTTTCAAAAGAATCTTCGAGGTATTTTGAGGTTTTGAATTCTTTATATCCGGTTTCAGCGTTTTTCCATATATACCTTTCCGCATCGAGTATTAATTGCCTATGCTTATCAACTGCGTCAAATATTTTTTGCATAAAAAACACCAACCTAAATTTTATTAACATAATATATTATTTACATTATAGTATTCAATATTTTTTCTGTCAATAAATTTTAAATTACTATTTACTTTTGATAAATAAAAAGGTAAAATATGTAAGAGGTGATTTGGTGACAGAACTATATAATATATTTGATGCTTTTTTCAATGCATTGCCTGAAATTGAAAATAAAATGGATGCAGTTGCTAAAAAGAATGGACTTGATAGCAGCAGTGCTTTATTGCTGATTTCTATATATGGTTATCCCGAAAATAAAATTTCGGCTAACGAAAATTCCGTAAAACAGTTATGCGGAAAAGGTTTAGCTGAATATACTGAAAAAGGGTTAATTGTTACAAGTAGGGGAGCTATACTCGCAAAATCGCTTGAATTAGCTCTTAAAAAGCTTTAATTTGAATAAAAATGGTAAAAATTATTAATAAAATTTAAAAAGTTGGAAACGACTCTTGACTTTTCCTGACTTTTAGTTTAATATGTTTTACAATATCAAATATATCATATTTTAGGAGGACTAAAAATGAACATTAAGCCTTTAGCTGATAATGTTGTTATAAAAGCAACAGAAGCAGAGGAAACAACCAAAAGCGGCATTGTTTTAACATCAACCGCTAAAGAAAAACCACAGGTAGCTGAAGTTGTAGCAGTAGGTCCTGGCGGTCTTGTGGACGGCAAAGAGGTTAAAATGACCGTAAGCGTTGGCGACAAGGTTTTAATCGCTAAGTATTCAGGTACAGAGGTTAAAATTGACGGTGAGGAATATACAATCCTTCGTCAGTCTGACATTTTAGCTATAGTTGAATAAAGGAGTTTTTTACAATGGCAAAGAATATTGTTTTTGGTGAGGACGCTCGCAAATCTTTACAAGCAGGTGTTGATAAGCTTGCAAATGCTGTAAAAGTAACATTAGGACCTAAGGGAAGAAATGTTGTACTTGATAAGAAATACGGTGCACCCCTTATCACAAATGACGGTGTAACAATTGCTAAGGAAATCGAGCTTGATGACCCATTCGAAAATATGGGCGCTCAGCTTGTTAAGGAAGTTTCCGTTAAGACTAACGATGCCGCAGGTGACGGTACTACAACCGCTACAGTTTTGGCTCAGGCTCTTATTAACGAGGGTATGAAGAATGTTGCAGCAGGAGCTAATCCTATGGTAGTTAAAAAGGGTATTAAGACTGCTGTTGATACCGCAATTGCAACTGTTGTTAACAATTCTAAAAAGGTAAGCGGCAGTGAGGATATTGCCCGTGTTGCTACCGTTTCTTCAGGAGATGAGGTTATCGGTACCCTTATTGCTGAAGCTATGGCAAAGGTTACTGCTGACGGTGTTATTACTGTTGAAGAATCAAAAACTGCTGAAACCTATTCAGAGGTTGTTGAGGGTATGCAGTTTGACCGTGGTTATATCACCCCTTATATGGCAACCGATACAGATAAAATGGAAGCTGTGCTTGACGATGCACTTATTCTTATTACAGATAAAAAAATTTCAAGCATTCAGGAAATTCTTCCTCTCTTAGAGCAGATTGTTCAGTCAGGCAAAAAGCTTGTTATTATCGCTGAAGATATTGAGGGTGAAGCTCTTTCAACTCTTATTGTTAATAAGCTTCGTGGCACATTCACCTGTGTTGCAGTTAAGGCACCCGGCTTTGGTGACAGACGCAAGGAAATGCTTCGTGATATCGCTATTCTCACAGGCGGTGAGGTTATTTCTGAGGAATTAGGTCTTGAGCTTAAGGATACATCTGTTGCTCAGTTAGGTAGAGCTCGTCAGGTTAAGATTTCCAAGGAAAACACTATCATTGTTGACGGTGCTGGTGACGGTAATCTTATTAAGGACAGAATCGGTCAGATTAAAAACGAAATCGCAAATACTACTTCTGATTTTGACCGTGAAAAGCTTCAGGAAAGACTTGCTAAGCTTGCAGGCGGTGTTGCAGTAATTAAGGTTGGCGCTGCTACTGAAATCGAAATGAAAGAAAAGAAGCTCCGCATTGAGGACGCTCTTTCAGCAACCAAGGCTGCTGTTGAAGAGGGTATCGTTGCAGGTGGCGGTGTTGCTCTTATAAATGCAATTCCCGCTGTTAAGGCTTTACTTGATACAACTTCTGGCGACGAGAAGACTGGTGTCAGCATTGTGCTTAAGGCACTTGAAGCTCCTATTAAGCAGATAGCTTTAAATGCAGGTCTTGAGGGCTCTGTAATTATTGATAAAATCATTTCAAGCGATAAGGTTAATTATGGCTTTGATGCTTACAATGAAACCTATACTGATATGCTTGATGCAGGTATCGTTGACCCTACAAAGGTTACACGTTCTGCACTTGAGAATGCTGCTTCTGTTGCAGCTATGGTTCTCACAACCGAGAGTCTTGTGGCAGATAAGCCTGAGGACGCCGCTGCAGCAAATGCAGCCGCTGCCGCAGCTGCCGCACAAGGCGGAATGTATTAATTAAATACAAGCGATTAAAAACCCCGAGTTACTAAAAACTCGGGGTTTGATTTTTAATATTTATTAGAATAAATTAATTATCGCCGTTTACAGTAGAAGTAACAACAGGCTTACCTGTAGCGTCTAACAGGGGAGTGAGACCACCGCCGTAGCCACCGCAACGGTAGATATAATTCACACCTGTTTTGGTATCTACCCAAATTTCCATACTTCCACAGCCCTGCGAATAGGTTTTAATAAATCTTTTTTCTTTTGCCATTTTACTACCTCAAAGTTTTATTATTAAAAGAATACATTATTTTAATATATTAATAAGATTTTGTTTTTTAAGTGCATTGATTACAGGATATATTATAACAATCATTACAACAGCCGTTGCAATGGAAGAAGTAAGCCTTGTAACAAAAAAAGTGGTTGAAAGTGTAATTGCATAATAACCTAAAATTTTACTTTCCATTATCAATAAGAATGTATTAAGAATTGTAACTAAAAGGGAAGAAGTTATTATGTTAATACTTAACGGAACTATTTTTTGACTGCGCTTAAATAAAATAAATAGTAAACCCACTGATAGACCTCTAAGAACTGCGGGTGTTGTCCACCAAAGGGTTGATATTGACAAACCGTATTCCAGAATTTGACTTAAAAATTCACCAATAAAGCCAACCGCCATACCGCTTACTGGTCCTAAAAAAATTGAAATCAAAATTATCGGTAGTGCATTTAGTGAAATCTGCAAATAATTGCCGAATTTTACAGTTAACATATTTAGCAGAAAATATAGTGCAGAAAATATGCTAATAATGCAAATTTTGAGTAGAATTTTTTTGTTTTTTGAAATTATTTTTGACATAAAAAAACCTCCTATTACCCGTTTTCCGAATAATAAGGAGGTAAAATTAATTCTCAATATTATACGGCAGCGGGATGCGACTGCCGAACCGCGGGAAAAATCCTTCGTCTGTCAGGCAACTCCCCGTCCTGACAGCACTTAACGCTCGACTGTCTACTCTGCAAATTTTATATACTAATTATAAAGCTAAAAAAAAATTTGTCAATATTTTTTTGAAAATATTATCCGATAATGTCCTTTACAACCTCGCTCGCAAGAATAAACCCTGCCGCTGCAGGTACAAAAACTGCACTTGCAGGAATGTGTCTGCCGTGTTCTTCGCCTTGAACGGTTGGCTTCATCGGTTCTTCCTTTGAATAAACCACCTTTAATTTCTTTATACCACGCTTTTTAAGTTCATATCGCATTACACGTGCAAGCGGGCAGACAGAGGTTTTAAAAATATCCGTAACCACAAGCTTTGTTGCATCTAATTTGTTTCCTGTTCCCATTGAGCTTATTATAGGAATACTTAGTGTTTCACAGCGTGATATAAGCTCGAGCTTAGCAGAAACGGTATCTATGGCATCTATTACATAATCATAGACCGATAAATCAAAGCTTTCGGCAGTTTCTGCATTATAAAACAGATTATGAGTCATAACATCAATTTCGGGATTAATGCTTAAAATCCGCTCCTTGGCGGCTTCGGTTTTTAAAGTGCCTAATGTGTTGTGCGTTGCAATAATCTGTCTGTTTAAATTGGTAATACTTACAGTATCATCATCAATTAAATCAATAGCACCAATGCCTGTACGGGCTAAGCCTTCAACAGCATATCCGCCAACTCCGCCAATACCAAAAACGGCAACACGGGCATTTTTAAGCTTGTTTATATTATCACTGCCAAACAGCTGTTCAGTTCTCTGATACCACAAATCCATATTTACACCTCAAAGTAATTTTAATAGTTTACAAAATAATTGTCAAGAAAGATTATAATTATTGACTTTGCAAAAAAACAAATATATAATATTTATATAAAAAATTATTATAAGAGGGGATAATAATGTTACTTTCAGTATCCACAAGTCCAATGAATGTCCGTCTTTCTGACAGAGAAGCTATACGTATCATCAAAGAAGCAGGCTTTGATGCTTATGATATGTCACTCTGCGAAATGATGTACAACCCGAACAATATTTTCAATACAGATAAATATTTAGAGGAAGCAAAGTCTATAAGAGAGTATGCAGATAGCTTGGGCATTCCTTGTAATCAGGCTCACGCACCTTATCATTCAAGCTGCGGCGACCCTGAAAAGGACGAAAAAACCTTTAATATGATAGTTCGTGCTATGGAAATTGCTGCTACTTTAGGTGCTAAAATTATTGTTGTTCACCCCAAACAGCACCTTACTTATGCCGATAATATTGAAGAGCTCTTTAAACTTAATGTTGAGTTCTATACATGCCTTATTCCTTATTGCGAAAAGTTTGGTATTAAGGTTGCAACCGAAAATATGTGGCAGAATAATCCTTGTTCGGGTGCTATAACTGACAGTACCTGTTCGAGAAGCTGGGAGTTTAACAAGTATATTGATGCTGTAAATTCCGAATGGATAACAGGATGCCTTGATTTGGGCCATGTTGCTTTGGTAACCAAAAAAATCCCCGAATTTATTAAAGATATGGGGAAGGAGCGTATTGCTGCTCTTCATGTACACGATACAGATTTCCGAGATGACAGCCATACCGTTCCTTTCTGCGAGTTAATGGACTATAATGCAATTGCTAAGGCTTTGGGTGAAATCGATTATCAAGGAGATTTTACATACGAAGCAAATAATTTCTTCAGAAACAAGCCTTTGGAGCTTATACCCGCAGCTTATAAGTACGCTTGTGAGGTTGGAAGATATTTAATCAGCGAAATTGAAAAGGCAAGACCTTAATTAATACTTTAATGCCTCTCTGCAAAGAGGGGCTTTTTTAAAAGTAAACTTTAAAAGAGGTGATTTTTTGAACCGCTATGCTAATGCAGAAAAACTAAAGGAATTAAAACTAAAAGCAAACCGTCTGCCGTTGGACCCTGGCGTTTATATTATGAAAAATAATAAGGGCGAGATTATATACATCGGTAAAGCAAAGGCACTTAAAAACCGTGTAACGCAGTATTTCGGTTCAGGAAATCAGCATACCGAAAAGGTTATGCGAATGGTTTCAAATGTTGATGATTTTGAGTATATAATTTGCGATAGTGAATTTGAAGCTTTGATACTTGAAAACTCGCTTATAAAGCAAAACAAACCGAAATACAATATTTTGCTAAAAGATGACAAAGGTTATTCGTATGTAAAAATTTCAAAAGAAAAATGGCCAAGGATTTCTACTGCAAAAATGACCGATAAGAGCGGTGAGTATATAGGTCCGTTTAATTCTGGGTTTATTGTTAAGGAAACTGTTGCAGAAGCCAAAAAGATTTTTAAATTGCCTGATTGCAACCGCAATTTTGACACAATAAGCAAGCCTTGCCTTAATTTTCATATTGGATTATGTGAGGCTCCTTGCAAAGGTAAAATCAGCCATAGTGACTATATGGAAACAATTGAAGCTGCAAAAGAATTCATAAAACGTGGCGATATTGAGGGTATTTCTATAGAAAGCTTAGAAGAAAAAATGCTTAATGCTGCAGAAAATTTGCAATTTGAGACCGCTGCAAGACTAAGAGACCGAATAAACGCAATTAAAAAAATCAGGGAAAAGCAAAAGGTTGTACGCATCAGCCATAAATCACAGGATGTCATCGCAACAGCACTTTTAGGTGAAAAGGCTTGTGTTGCGGTTATTTCTTTCAGGAATTACCGTCTTAATGACAAACAGCACTATTTTGTTGAGGGCTTTTTGGATAAAGCTGCGGTTTACAGCGAGTTTTTACAGCAGTATTATTTAGAAAAAGCAGATATACCCACAAGAATTCTTATTGACTGTGAAAATGATTACAGCCTCACAGAAAAATGGCTCACCGAAAAATCAGGTCATAAAGTGAGTTTTATTGTTCCTAAATCCGCAGAACCGTTAAAGCTGCTTGAAATGTGTCTTAATAATGCAGCAGAAAATCTTTCTGAAAAGACTGAGCAAACCGGTAGAGAAATGTCCGCTTTAAACGAGCTTAGAACTCTTTTGGGGCTTAGCACAACACCGTCTTATATTGAATCTTACGATATTTCTAACACCGCAGGAAGCGAAAATGTTGCAGGGATGATAGTATTTAAGGACGGAAAGCCCTATAAGCCTGCATATAAACGTTTTAAAATTAAAAGCTTTATCGGTCAGGACGATTACCGTTCAATGGCTGAGGTATTAGAACGCAGATTTACTGAGTACGAAGAGGGAACAGACCCTTATTTCAAAAACCTGCCAGACCTTATTTTACTAGACGGCGCTAAGGGACAGATAAACGCCGTTATACCCGTTATGCAAAAATACGGTATTGATGTTCCGATATTCGGTATGGTAAAGGACTCAAAACACCGAACAAGAGCAATTGCCACAACGGGCGGAGATATCTCCATTAAATCTAACAGACGTTGCTTTACTCTTATTACTAAAATTCAGGACGAAGTTCATCGCTTTGCTATTGGCTATCATAAAAAACTGCAGTCGAAAAATATGCTCAAATCCGAGCTATTGGAAATTGAGGGTGTGGGAAAAGCTAAGGCAGAGGCTCTCTTTAAGCATTTTGGTAGTATTAAAAAAATTAAGGCAGCCGATATTTCACAGCTTACTGTGGTTAAAGGTATAAGCGAAGCTATAGCAAATAATATTAAAAATTATTTTATTAACTAATTATGAACTTTTTGTTGACAATAATTTTGCAGTGTGTTATGATTTTGATATTGAATATGATAGAGGTGCGGTTTACTAATAGTAATATCCTGCTTTTGATGAACAGGTCAAAGGATATGAAAGGAGTGACCGCCGAAACAAAGAGTCCGCTGTTCGGGGCTTTTTGTTGGGCTGTTGCAGAATATGTAACAGACTGTCACAATTTTGTGGAGTGCTATCGGGATTTTATAATTAACCGTAGTGCTTTTGCATTACGGTTTTATTATTATAAAAAACGGAGGTTTAAAAATGAAAAATACTAAAAAAATTTTAGCTATTTTAGCAGTTGCGATTCTTTTGTGCCTTACTTCAGTGTTTGTATTTAACGCTGCTGCAACTGGTGATGATTCTGTAACAAACAAATCGGTTTCAAAAGAATTTACAGTTGTTGTAGGTACCGGAGAAGATGCTGAAGAAATAGTTTATGATTTCTCTGGCAAGAATGAAGAAGCTTGCACACCTCAGGATTATGTAGACAATTATGCAAATAATCTTACATACGATCCTGATTTTAAAGAACACCAACCTGAAGCTTTGAGTTTGGTCAAGGAAGACATTAATTTTTATGCAACCTTTTGGTCTTTAATTCCGCCTGTAATTGCTATCATTCTTGCATTGATTACCAAAGAAGTTTATTCTTCATTATTTATTGGTATTTTAGCAGGTGGTTTAATTTACTCTGGCTTTAATTTAGAAAAAACAATGGTTCATGTGTTTAGCGACGGTTTTGTTTCAAGTGTTGCTGATTCATATAATACCGGTATTTTGATTTTTCTTGTACTTTTAGGTGCTTTAGTGGCAATGATGAACAAAGCCGGAGGTTCTGCAGCTTTTGGCAGATGGACTGCTAAGCATATAAAAACACGTCTTGGAGCTCAGTTAGCAACCATTGCGTTAGGCGTTTTAATTTTCATTGATGACTATTTTAACTGCTTAACGGTTGGCTCGGTAATGCGCCCTGTAACTGATAAAAATAATATTTCCAGAGCTAAGCTTTCGTATCTCATAGATGCTACAGCAGCACCTATTTGTATTATTGCTCCAATTTCTTCTTGGGCAGCTGCAGTTGCAGGTTTTGCACAAGGTTCAGGGGCAAAGAGTGGTATATCATTATTTATCAGCGCTATACCTTACAATTTTTATGCATTACTTACCATCTTGATGATGATAGCATTGGCAGTAATGAAATTTGATTACGGTCCAATGAAAAAGCATGAGGAAAATGCAAAAAATGGTGATATTTTCACAACGAAAGTTCAGGAAACTGTTGAACAAATGTCACAGAACGAAAAGGGCAGAGTTTGTGACCTTGTAATTCCGGTAGTATTTCTTATAATTGCTTGTGTATTTGGTATGATATATTCGGGTGGTTTCTTTGACAAAACTGCTGAAGGTTATAAAAATTTTGTAACTGCTTTTTCACAGAGTGATGCATCAGTTGGTCTTGTTTATGGTTCTTTTATCAGTTTGATTTTTGCCGTAATTTTTTACCTTTGCCGCAGAGTCATTACATTTAAACAATGTATGGAATGTGTTCCTGAGGGCTTTAAGGCAATGGTTCCTGCTATTATGATACTTGTTTGTGCTTGGACACTTAAAGCTATGACTGACAGTCTTGGTGCAAAAATCTTTATTTCTCAGCTTGTTGAAAGTAGTGCAGGTTCATTTATGTCATTCTTGCCTGCTATAATATTCCTTATTGCAGTTGGTCTTTCTTTCGCAACCGGCACTTCTTGGGGTACCTTTGGTATTCTTATCCCTATCGTTTTGAGCGTGTTTGGCGCAAATGATGGCAATATTACAATTGTTGCAATTTCCGCTTGTATGGCTGGTGCTGTTTGCGGTGACCATTGCTCACCGATTTCAGATACTACTATTATGGCATCAGCAGGTGCTCAGTGTGACCATATCAACCACGTTTCCACACAGTTACCTTATGCAATAACTGTTGCCGGAGTTTCTTTTGTGTCATATATAATCGCCGGTTTTATTCCAAATTGGTTTATAACCTTACCAATAAGCTTAGTTTTAATGCTTGGAACTTTGTTTGTGATTAAATTCATAACAGCTAAAAAGACTGCTTAAAAACAAAAACCTCGATGATAGCATCGAGGTTTTTTTATGCGCATTTAAATCTCAGACTTCGCTGTTTTTTCTAAAAAGCAGGGAAATGCACCAGATACCTGCGAGAGCAATTACAGTATAAATAATTCTGCTGATAATTGCGGCAGAGCCACCGAATGCCCACGCTACAAGGTCAAATTGAAAAAGACCCACAAGACCCCAGTTAAGCGAACCGATAATTACGAGAATCAAGCAAATTTTATCAAACATTGATTTCAACTCCTTTTCCGTTAATATAATGTTCAAAAAATTTAAAAATATGCAAAAAACACGGTGAAAGTATCACCGTGTTTTTAGTTTTTGTTTTTATTAAATTTTTATTCAAAGCTCATTATGCAGTTCATATCATAAAGTCCTGCTTTTTTACCGTATAAAAACTTGGCAGCTTTTACTGCTCCAACTGCAAAAACTTCCTTTGAATATGCCGAATGTGAAATAGTTACAACCTCATCGTGACCTGCAAATATAACATCATGTTCGCCAACAATTGTACCGCCTCTTACAGAGTGGATACCAATTTCATTTTTTGAACGCTTTTGTCTTTTAGAATGGCGGTCATACTCGTAAGCTTTAGTATCACCGAAAACCTCATTAACGCTGTTAGCAAGCATTATAGCAGTACCTGAGGGAGCATCAATTTTTTGATTATGATGCTTTTCAACAATTTCAACATCAAAACCGTCTCCTAAAATGCTGGCCGCCTTTTTTGCGAGGCTGCATATTAGATTAACGCCTAAAGACATATTAAAGGTGAAGAAAATCGGGATTTCAAGTGAAGCGTTATTAATCTGTTCTATTTGATTTTTACTGTAACCCGTGGTAGCGATTACCAAGGGGATTTTTTTATTTAATGCAAATGAAAGCATATCATCAAGTAAAACGGGGTTAGAAAAATCAATAATTAAATCACAGGGAATATTAATTTCATTAAAGCTTTTGAAAACAGGGAAGCTTTGTGAATTATTAAACTTATCAACACCTGCGATTATTTGCATTTCCTTGTCATCCCTGAGTGCTTCTGCTACAAAGCCGCCCATTTTGCCGCCGGAGCCGCAAAGAACAACATTTATCATTTTTTCACTTCCTAATAAATTTAAATTTTAAGACCGCACTCTGTAAGTTTTTCTTTCAAGAAGTTGAGATTACTGTCATTCATAGGATAAAGAGGTAATCTGCATGGACCAACATTCATTCCTAAAAGATTCATAGCTTGCTTTACGGGAATAGGATTAACATCGCAGAACAAAGCCTCAATAAGACCTGAATATTTTATCTGCATTGCAGAAGCCTCGTTACAGTTGCCGTTTAAATATTCTGCGCACATCTGATGTGTTTGGGCAGGGAGAATATTGGAAAGCACAGATATAACACCCTGAGCTCCCAAAGACATCATCGGAACAATCTGGTCATCATTACCTGAATAAATTGCCAAATCGTCTCCGCACAAATATCTTGTTTTAGCAACAGAAGCAATATCGCCGTTAGCTTCCTTGGTGGCAACAATATTCGGGTGTTTAGATAATTTCTGATAGGTTTCAGGCTTAATTGCAACGCCTGTTCTTGAGGGAACATTATAAAGGATAATTGGCTTGTTTACACGGTCTGCAATATAATTATAATGAGCTACCAAGCCTTCCTGCGAGGTTTTATTGTAATATGGAGTAACCATCAAAAAGGCATCAGCGCCCATTTTTTCGGCATCGTCACAAAGCTCTACCGAATACACAGTATCATTGCTTCCCGTACCTGCAATAATAGGAACTCTTTTTGCAGCAGCCTTTGCGGCATATTCAATAACCTTCAAGTGCTCGTCGTAACGAAGGGTTGACTTTTCGCCTGTTGTACCGCAGATAACAAGGGCATCAATACCTGCTTCAATTTGGTTGTTTACAAGACTTTCAAGTCTTTTGTAATTTACACTTCCGTCCTCATTCATAGGGGTAATAAGCGCAGTTGCTGCGCCGCTGAAAATAAGTTTTTTCATAAAAGCTCACTCCTAACGGAAATTAGTAAAAATAATATTAGTCCATAAAGCCTTTCGCACAAAGCAATTCGGCAAGAAGAACAGCGCCGCCTGCAGCACCACGGAGGGTGTTGTGTGAAAGGCAAACGAACTTGTAATCATACTGAGTATCTTCACGAAGTCTGCCTGCGTGAATAGCCATACCGCCCTCTAAATCACGACAGAGGTTGGTCTGAGGCATATTATCCTCTTCATAGTAGTGAATAAACTGCTCGGGTGCGTGAGGGAGCTTGAGCTCTTGGGGAACACCTGAGAAATTTTTCCAAGCCTCTAAAATTTCTTCCTTTGAGGGCTTATTTTTAAAAGATACGAATACAGCTGCCATATGACCGTCAGAAACAGGAACTCTGAGACATTGTGCTGTGAATTTAGGAGTGGTTGCAGGAACGATTTCTCCGTCTTTAATTTCACCCCAGATTTTAAGCGGCTCTTTCTCACTTTTTTCTTCTTCACCGCCGATAAAGGGGATAACATTATCGATCATTTCAGGCCAACGCTCAAAGGTTTTGCCGGCACCGGAAATTGCCTGATAAGTACAAACAAGGCACTTTTCAACGCCAAATTTATCAAGAGGGTAGAGTGCAGGCACATAGCTCTGTAAAGAACAGTTGGATTTAACCGCAATAAAGCCTTTCTTTGTGCCAAGACGCTTTCTCTGTGCTTCAATAATATCTGTATGCTGAGGGTTGATTTCAGGAATAATCATAGGAACATCAGGAGTGAAACGATGAGCGCTGTTGTTGGAAACTACAGGGCACTCGTACTTTGCGTACTTTTCTTCCAAAGCTTTGATTTCGTCCTTTTTCATATTAACCGCGCAGAAAACAAAATCAACTGCACCAACAATTTTTTCTATATCCTTTTCAGCATCTAAAACGGTCATATCGGCTAGGTTTGCAGGGATTTCCTCTTTCATTGCCCAACGGTTACCGATAGCATCCTTATAGGATTTTCCTGCAGAAGATGCGCTTGCGGCAAGAGCAGTCACGTTAAACCAAGGATGGTCGCAGAGTAAAAGAGAGAAACGCTGACCTACCATTCCTGTAGCACCGATTATACCAACATTATATTTTTTCATTTTAAATCACATTCCTTTTTTGAAAAAATTACTTGATATATATTTCAAGTTGCAATATAATATTGCTATCAATTAAATATATCATTATAAACAATGTTTGTCAAATTATTTTATGCAATTTTTTTTAAAAAAATATCAAAGGTTATTGGTGAAAATGAAAACAAGTGATTTTTTTTATAACTTACCTGAGGAGCTAATTGCTCAGACTCCGCTCGAAAAACGTGATAATTCACGTTTGCTTGTATTAGGAAAGCAAAGCGGGGAAATAGAACACAAGCATTTTTTTGATGTTTTGTCATACCTGAATAAAGGTGACTGCTTAGTTCTTAATAATACCCGAGTTTTACCTGCCAGAATTTACGGCACAAGAGTGGACACAGGCGCAATAGTAGAATTTGTTTTATTAAAGCAGAGGTCTGCAAATATTTGGGAATGCTTGGCAGGACCCGGAAAAAAAGCTAAAGAGGGTTATAATTTTAAATTTTCTGATAAGCTTTCAGCAACAGTGCGTGAGGTTCTTCCTGACGGTAACCGCATTTTAGAGTTTTTTCCTGACGGCGAATTTTTTGCCTGCCTTGATGAGGTTGGTCAAATGCCTCTGCCACCTTACATAAAGGAAAAGCTGAATGATAAAGAACGTTATCAGACAGTTTATTCAAAAGAGTTGGGTTCGGCTGCCGCTCCCACTGCGGGCCTTCATTTCACACCCGAAATTCTCGAAAAATTAAAGGATAAAGGTGTGAAAATAGCTTATGTCACTTTACACGTAGGACTTGGAACATTCAGACCTGTTAAGGTTGAGGATGTAACACAGCACAAAATGCACTCTGAGCATTATTCTGTAACAAAAGAAACTGCAGACTTAATAAATTCCACTAAAGCAAACGGCGGCAGAGTTATTTGCGTAGGGACTACAAGCTGCAGAACGGTAGAGAGTGTGGCAACAAAATACGGTGAAATCAAAGAGTGCTCGGGTGATACCGAAATATTTATATACCCAGGCTATGAATTTAAGTGTATGGACGGACTAATAACCAATTTCCATTTACCTGAAAGCACACTTATAATGCTTGTATCTGCCTTTGCAGGCTATGATAATGTTATGAATGCTTACAAAACAGCGGTTGATGAAAAATACCGTTTCTTTAGCTTCGGCGACGCAATGCTTATTTTATAAATTTAAAGCCTTTCCGTTATGGAAAGGCTTTTTGCTTGTTATTTGTATTTAACCCAGCGGCTGATTTTTTTCTTTTCGTATGGGTTAGAGGTTGGATTTATCAAAGGGGAATAAGAAGCTTTGCAGTTGGAGCAATGGTTTGTATTTGCTTTGTTAACAGTACCGCATTTAACGCATTTCCAAGTGCCAATAGCCGAGTCGGGATTAGTAGTTATGGGCGAAGATGTACTGTCAGGAATTTCGGTGTTTTCTTCTTCAAATTTTTTAAGCTTATAATAAAGATAAGAAACCTCATCCTCCAAGCTTTCTATTCTGTCAATTGAAGAAATCAGCGCAAAAATCGGCACTAATTCCAACAAGCCTAAAACACTGAAAATTATTGCGTAAATAAAGGAATTTCCAAGCAGCATAAAAAATGCAATAATTAGTGTGATAATATTAATCGTCAGTAATATGTAAAGCAGTTTTTTCATTTTTGAACACCTAACCGTATATTTTTGAGTTGCTGTAGTTATCTGTTAATTTTTTCGCATTAATATTTTTATGCTCTAAAAACCAATTGAAAACATCAGGATTTTTATAAGTATCACTCCACGCGTCGTGAGCATTTTCGGGATAAATGGTAAGTTTAGCATTACCGCCCAAGGAATTAACCTTGTTTACCATCTTTTCAGATTCAGCGCATAAAACGGTAGTATCCTTAGCACCGTGAAAAGCCCAGACAGGTGTATTAATAAGCCTACTTGCATTCCAGTACATTCCGCCACCGCATATAGGTACAATAGCGGCAAAATATTCAGGCATACTCATTGCAAGTTGCCAAGTGGCATAACCACCCATACTTGCCCCAATAAGATAAATTTGTTCGGTATCTGCAAAGGGGAGCTTGTGAATTTCCAAAACGAGCTTTTTTAAATTTTCCCACAGGTCAAACCAAGTGTTTTCACAACACTGGGGAGCTACTGTTACAAAAGGGAAATTTTTATGAGTGCTGTTTGTAATTGTAAAATAAGGGTTAGTAATGACAGCATTCATATCTTTACCACGGCTGCCTGCACCGTGCAGGAATAATATTATTGGGTATTTTTTGTTTGGTTTGAAATTTTCAGGAAAACTTATTATATAGTTGATTTTTTCGAGCTTTAATTCTTCAATATTCATTATTTTCACCTTAATAAAAAATATAGATAAATTATACCATACATATTTGCTCTTTTCAATATTTATGGTGTTGAAATTTGAGATGCAATATTATATAATGCTAATATTGATTAACTTATATTAAGGAAGATAAAATGTACAAGCTTTTAAAAGAAGAAAACAATGCAAGGCGTGCTGAATTTGTAACCAACCGAGGTACAGTTCAGACTCCTGCTTTTATGAATGTGGCAACCGTTGCCGCAATTAAGGGAGCAGTTTCTGCTGAAGATTTAAAAACACTTGACTGTCAGGTAATGCTTTCAAATACCTATCATTTACATCTGCGTCCCGGTGACGAGCTTGTAAAAGAGTGTGGAGGTCTTCACAGGTTCACCACTTGGGACGGTCCCATTTTAACCGATAGCGGTGGATTTCAGGTATTTTCGCTTTCCTCACTCAGAAAGATTGAGGAAGAGGGCGTAACCTTCGCAAGTCATATTGACGGCAGAAGAATTTTTATGGGCCCTGAGGAAAGTATGCAGATACAGTCGAATTTAGGCTCTACTATTGCTATGGCTTTTGACGAATGTGTTGAAAACCCTGCTGAACATTCTTATTCCAAAGCCTCCTGCGAAAGAACAACACGTTGGCTCAAACGCTGTAAAGCTGAGATGGCAAGACTTAATTCGCTTGAAAATACCGTAAACCCTGAGCAAATGCTTTTCGGTATTAATCAGGGCTGTACCTATAATGACCTTAGAATTGAGCATATGAAGGAAATTGCGGAGCTTGATTTGGACGGTTATGCAATTGGCGGTCTGGCTGTGGGCGAGCCTACAGAGGTTATGTATGATGTGATCGAAAACGTTACCCCTTATATGCCAAAGGATAAGATACGTTATCTTATGGGAGTTGGAACTCCAGCCAACATTTTAAATGCTGTAGAGCGGGGAGTAGACCTTTTTGACTGCGTTATGCCAAGCAGAAACGCCCGTCACGGACATTTGTTTACTTCACAGGGAATTATTAATATAAATAATAAGAAATATGACCGTGATATGACTCCTATTGACCCTAATTGTGACTGTCCTGTTTGCAGGCGATACAGTAAAGCTTATATCCGTCATCTGCTTAAAGCGGAGGAAATGCTCTCGCAGAGACTTCTTGTAATGCACAATTTGTGGTTTTATAATCATCTTATGATAGATATCAGAAATGCGCTTGATGAGGGAAGATTTGCCGAATTTAAGAAAGAAAAGGAAATTATTTACTCAACAAGAATATAATTTGCTTGCAAATGTGGAATAAATATTGTATAATAGCGTTTAGTAAAATTTTGGAGGTCAATTTTAATGGACTTAAATATGATTAATTTGGAAGCTCAGCCTAAAACAGGCGGTGCGGGCGGTATAATTTTGATGATACTTATGTACGCTGCAATTTTCGGCGCAATGTATCTTTTCCTTATCCGTCCTCAGAAAAAGAAACAAAAAGAAGAAAAGAAGATGCGTGAAAACCTTCAGGTTGGCGATGAAATCGTTACAATCGGCGGTATTTACGGCAGAGTAATTTCTCTTAAAGAGGATACAATTGTTATCGAATCTTTAAGCGACCACAGCAAAATTACAATTGCTCGTTGGGCTATGCAGGCTAATAACACCGTTCATGACGATATTCCTTCTAAATAAAATGTTCTAAAAATTATCCCTCACGAATACACTTTTAGTGTATCGGAGGGATTTTTTTATGAAACAAGATTATGAAAAAAAGAATGGTTTTAATTACGAGTTAATTATAAAAACTGCAATTTTTAATATTATAACAACCGCTGTATTTATATTTTTATTTGCGGTTGTAATGTATATTGCTCAAACCGGCTATGAATACGCAACTGTTTTCGCAACTGTTTCGTTAGCTGCGGGAGGTTTTGTATCCGCATTTTATTTGGCTAAAAAAATCGCAAAAAAAGGCTTTCTGGTAGGACTTTTAGTCGGTGGGGCTGAATTTATAATTGTAACATTTATTTCTTTGTTTGCCGATAAAGGCGGAATTACAGTCAATACACTTTTTCATCTTATAATTATTATGCTTTCTGCTTTAATCGGCGGCATTCTTGGTGTTAATAAAGCGGCGAACAAAAAATATATTTAATATTTAGTCTTTGTTTATTTGTGACGGATTTTGTCCTGTTTCACGTTTGTAGCACGAGGAAAAATAATTTTGACTCGAAAAGCCCAATTCTTCTGCCGTTTTACCGACCGAAACGCCGTTTTGTAGCATAATGGTTGCTTGGTTTATTTTTAACTGTAGAAAATATTTATAAACACTAAGCTTTGCGTATTTATCAAAAATTCTTTTAAGTGTTGATTCACTTGTACCGATTGAAAAGGCAAGCTTTGGAACTGAAACAGAGTCTCCAAGGTGTTGCTTCATTATTTCGATAGCTTTTTTAAAAAGCTTAGTTTCTTCTGATTCAAATTCCATAAAATTATTTTTGCTCTTTGAAAGTGAGATAATCAGCTCACAAATATAACCTATGGTTAACTGTGTTTTTAAAGGATTTTTAAATAAAACATTATAATAATCCTTTTCGTTATCAAGCAGACGTTCAGTTATTTCTATTTCAGATAAAAATTCTGAAAAATCAAAAATCTTTTTGGCAAGCAGCTTTTGTTCAGCATTAAGGCTGAAAACTCTGCCTGCCATTTTTTCTGCAATTTCACCCTCAGCAAGATAGGATAAAACATTAATCTTAGCACCACTTTTACAGTTAACTGTAAATTTATGTAATTCCAATGGCTTGTGGAAGATAATGTCGCCTTCGGAAAGATTATAAACTCTATCATCTGCTGATACACGTATAGACCCTTCTGCAACGTATACCAATTCCCAAAAATCATGTGATTCTCCCGAAAAGCTATATCCGTTTAAACATTCCCTTTCAAAAATAGTATATATGCGACTCAGAGTTAAAACGCTTATTGGCTCAATAAAATTTCTCTGCAAAAAAACCACCAGCTTTTGAACGAATATCATATATTTTTGAGCTAATATACTATAGATTTATGAAAAGTTAACCTTTATAATTATAATATCATAAAATTGATTTGTAAAGGGGAATTTTTAATGAAAAAACTTAAGGCTATAATAATCGGTTGCGGACAGCGAGGAATAACCTATTCTAATATAATGAAAAATAGCTCCGATAAGTTTGAGGTTGTGGCAATTGCTGAGCCTATACCCGAACGTCGCAATTATGTGAAAGAACAATGGGAAATACCTGAGGAAATGTGTTTTGAGGATTATAACCCACTGTTTAAGCTTGGGAAAATTGCCGATTTCGTAATAATTGCGAATATGGACAGAGACCATTTTGCAGCAACAATGAAGGCCATTGATTTAAAATATGATATTTTGTTGGAAAAACCAATTGCGCCTACTGAGGAAGAATGTAGAAAATTAGTTGATTCTGCAAATAAAAACAATGTAAGAGTTGTAATATGCACGGTTTTGCGTTATACCAATATGTTCAAAACCTTAAAAAAGGTCATTGAGTCGGGTAGAATAGGGAAGTTAGTATCTATTAATCACGAGGAATGTGTAGGTAATCTTCATTTTTCACACAGCTTTATAAGAGGTAATTGGGGAAATACCGAAAGAAGCTCCTCGATGCTTCTTCAAAAATCCTGTCACGATCTTGATATCTTATATTGGCTTATCGGCAAAAAATGCAAAAGCATTCAATCCTTTGGAAGCTTGAGTTATTTTAAAGAAGAAAATGCGCCCGAAAATGCGCCCCAATACTGTATTGAAGGATGCCCCCATAGCGAAAAATGTCCTTATGATGCAGTAAAAGTTTATTATGATGATAAAAAGAATGCTTGGTTCAGAACTACTGCTACTATGAAGCCAAAACCGACAGACGATGATGTACTTTACACCATTAAGAATTCACAATACGGCAAATGTGTTTATAAGTGTGACAATGATGTTGTTGACCGCCAAACAGTTAATATGATCTTTGCGGATGATATACTTGTTAACTTTACAATGAATCCGTTTAATAAGGGCGGAAGATTTATTCATATAATGGGAACAAAAGGGGAGATAAGAACCGCCCTTCATAATGATACACCAATTGAGATTTATGATTTTGAAACCAAGAAGAAGGAAACCGTTGAAATGGTTGGAAGTGACGGTATAAACGGTGGTCACGGCGGTGGTGATACTGGGCTAATCAATGACATTTATTATTATTTTAACAATAAATATGAAGGTTTTTCTGTCCCGACGATTAATGATTCACTTTACAGTCATTTACTCGTTTTTGCCGCTGAAAAATCCCGTCTTACAAATAAGATAATTGATGTAAGTGATTTATAAAATTAAAGGGAGTGCAAGTTGCACTCCCTTTAATTTTTAACCAACTATACTTTCGTAAACTTCCGTAAAATCTTTTTTAGCGGCATCAATTTCAGCTGTGTTAGCAGCAATTTGCTCACGGGTGTTAACAAGTGAGCTCATCATACGGTCAACCTCAGCAATAAAATCTTCAGAAGTTTTTGTAATGTGCTGACGTAATTCCTCCAAAGAGGTGTGCGCTTCATCAATGGTATAAAGATTGCGGTTAACTTCCTCGCTTGTAATACGTGCGCTTTCCTCAGAATTACTCATAATAGCCTGAGCATTTGTCTGGGCCACAAGATAAAGCTTGCCGATATTTTCGGACAAACGCTCAATTTCTTCGTATTTTTCATTAAATTCGTTAAGCTTACGGTCGAGCTCTTGCTTTTCTGCCTCTAATTTTTCCTGATTAGCTTTAGCAATATCAAGCTCACTTAAAAGATTATCAACCTTAGAATTCAGTTTTTTCTCTTTATCAACAAAAGATTTGTGAGTTCTGTCAATGTATTCAATAACGTCTGAGCAATTAAAGCCAAAAAGGCTTTTTTTAAATCCAACTGCCATTTTAAACCGTCCTTGTTTTTAAAGTGTATTAAAGTATAACACAAAATTTTATAAAAAACAATACTAAATTAGAATTGCTCCAATAATTGCCGCATAAAGTTAAATACATTAATATAATTTGCAAAAGAGTTAATAAAAATTTTATTTATAAAAACTTTTTAATTTGACTTTTAACTACTTAAATAGTAATATATAATTTAGTATATTTTTATGGAGAAGATTATGGATTTTTTAAAGCTTAGACGTGAAGTTATAAAAAAATATTTTGATAAAATGAATGACCGCCAATTCGAGGCTGTTACTACTGTTAACGGACCTTTGCTTGTTTTAGCAGGAGCAGGAAGTGGTAAAACTACAGTGCTTGTTAATCGAATTTTAAATCTAGTTAAATTCGGTGATGCATATAATAGCGAATTTGTGCCTGAATATTCTGAAAACGAAATTGCTCTCGGTGAGGCTTTTTTAGATGGTAAAATTTCTGATATTCCTGATGGCAGCTTTTGCTATAACGCAGCAAGACCTTGGCAAATTCTTGCTATTACTTTTACCAACAAAGCTGCAGGGGAGCTTAAAGAGCGAATTGCCGCACGTTTGGGCAATGATGCGCAGGATATCTGGGCTGGCACATTTCACTCGGTTTGTGGTAAAATTTTAAGAAGATATGCCAATTTTTTGGGCTATTCCTCGCACTTTACTATCTATGACACCGATGACCAGCGTCGTGTTATGAAAGAAATAATGAAACAGCACAATGTTGATGATAAGTTTGTGCCGCATAAATCTGTGTTAGCCGCTATTTCAAATGCAAAGGACAAGCTTATAACCCCTGCTGAATTTGCCGCTTCTGCAGGCTCTGATTACCGTCAAAAAATTGTTGCTGAGCTTTACAGTTTGTACCAAAAATCACTTAAAAAGGCAGATGCAATGGATTTTGACGATATGATAGTCAATACTGTTGAACTGCTTGATAAAAATCCTGATGTGCTCGAATACTATTCAAATAAATTCCGTTATGTTATGGTTGACGAGTATCAGGATACAAACCATGCGCAGTATGTTCTTGTAAGCCTTTTGGCATCGGGCAGAAATAATCTTTGCGTTGTCGGTGATGATGACCAGAGTATCTATCGTTTCCGTGGCGCTACAATTGAAAATATTTTGAATTTTGAAGACGAATACAGAGGCGCCAAAACAATAAGACTTGAGCAAAATTATCGCTCAACCTCAACAATTCTTAATGCAGCCAATAAGGTTATTTCAAATAATAAGGGCAGAAAGGGTAAAACTCTTTGGACCGACAATGGCGACGGCAGTAAGATAACTGTTTATACCGCTGCTGACGAGCGTGAGGAAGCAAGATATGTCACTGACTGCATTTTGGATAATGTACATAACGGAGCTTCTTTCAGCGACCATGCTATTCTTTATAGAATGAATGCGCAGTCAAATGCGCTTGAAAATGTTTTTGCAAGAAGCGGTATTTCTTATAAGGTTATCGGCGGTACACGATTCTATGACCGCAAAGAAATTAAAGATGTTTTAGCTTATTTACAGCTTATTAATAACAATAACGATGATTTACGTCTGAGAAGAATTATTAACGAGCCCAAAAGGGGAATAGGCGATACCACAGTTAATAAAGCGGCTGAAATTGCGGCACAGCTTGGAATATCCATTTTTGAAGTAATGTGCCATATCGAAGAATATGCCGCACTTTCAAGAGCTGCTGCTAAAATCAAGGATTTTTGCAATATGATAAACGAGCTGACCGAGCTATCGGATAGAGTTTCCTTAAGCGAGCTGTTTGAAAGCATTTTGGAGCTTTCTGGTTATACTCTGGCACTTTCAGCCGAGGGCGAAGAGGGTAAGGACAGACTCGATAACGTAAAGGAATTCGCGTCTACAATAGCTCAGTATGAGCTCGAAACCGAAGAACCCTCATTATCCGATTTTCTTGAGCAAATTGCCCTCGTAAGTGATATCGATGCTATGAACGATAGTGATGATAAGGTTGTTTTGATGACCGTCCATTCTGCAAAAGGACTTGAATTCAACAATGTATTTCTTGTTGGCATGGAAGAGGGCATTTTCCCCGGTAATCAGTCAATTTATGGCGGTCCTGAGGAAATTGAAGAGGAACGCCGCTTAGCTTATGTTGCGATTACAAGAGCTAAGAAAAATCTTACTGTTACTAATGCTTCAATGCGAATGATGTTTGGTATCACCAACCGAAATATGCCCTCTCGCTTTGCAAAAGAAATTCCCGAGGAGCTTTGCGACTTTGTCGGTCTTACTGTTAAAAAGACTTCAGTACCGTCTTCTGCCTTTTCTTCCGGTTTTCAAAAACCACGTGCTTCAGCTTTTTCAAACTCTTTTGCATCTCAAAAAACTGCTCCTGCCGCTTCTACCGCCACGGTTTATACCGTTGGTCAGCAGGTTACACACAAAACCTTTGGCAAGGGTATGATTATTTCGGTTACTCCAATGGCAGGAGACCATATTCTTGAAATTGCTTTTGAAAATGTTGGCACAAAGAAAATTATGGCGAATTACTCAAAATTAACAGTTTAGAAAACATTTTTAAGTTTTTTAAATATAGAATATTAAAGTGAAATTTTAACCGTTGGGAGATGTTTATATGATAGGAGGCAGTAAAGCAGTAAAAATCACTGCAAAAACCACTTTAAAAGGTAATTGGTTGAAGCTGATTTTTGCGGTTGGAGCTTTTTTATTCTGTTGCTTTATTTGTGATTACTCCGCAGGAATATTGTCTTATACAGGTGTATATGCGCTTTCGGTTGCAATTTCTGCGTTACTTACTGTATTTGTACTTGCGCCTATTCTTTTAGGACTTATCAGATTTGTATGGCGAATTTTGTTTGATGCTGATGATAGCCCTGTAAGCATTTTTTACTATTTGTCTGATAAAAAACTTTACCGCAAGGCTGTTAAATTTATATGGGCAATAATAATAAAAGCACTTCCTGCGGCATTAATTCTTTATTTTCCTATAATCTTATTTTGGTTTTTCACACAAGGCTTTTTTTATGAGATGTTCGGTCTTGTTACACCGCTTTGGACAGCTAATTTAAATACTGTAATTATAATAGCAGATGTTTTTGCTTTTGTAGCATTAGTGTTTTATATGCTTAGATTTTATTTAGCTCCCATTTTGTTTGTGGCTGATGAAAATATGGATATACACGAAACCTTGTTAATGTCAACCGTGATTTCAAAAAAAACATCTCTTGATTTCATCTACTTGTTTTTTAGCTTTTTGGGTTGGGTAGCTTTGTCGTTGTTAATAATACCTCTTATTTTCACTCTGCCTTATATGCTCACCGCTTATGCGGTGCACGTGCGTTTTGCAGTTGCAGAGTATAATAAAATTATTGGAACTGCTGTAGCTGAGGAATTTACTTATGGAATTTGATAATATCGTTTTAGCATCTGCTTCACCAAGACGCAGGGAGCTTTTAAAATTTATAACTGATGATTTTATCGTTAAGGCTTCTTCTGCCGAAGAAACAGTGCCTGAAAATCTTCCCGCCGAGGAAGCACCTGAGTTTTTAGCAATGCTTAAAGCTAAAGATATTGCTACTGAAAATCCTCAGAGCCTTGTTATTGGTGCAGATACCTGCGTAATTGCTGACGGAAAAATCTTAGGAAAGCCTAAGGATAAGGCAGATGCGGTATCTATGCTTAAAGCACTATCGGGAAAAACTCATAAGGTGATAACAGGCTGCGCCTTAGTAAAAGAGGGAAGAAGCATCAGCTTTTCTGTAACCACTGAGGTTGAGTTTTTTTCGTTAAGTGAACAAGAAATTATAGAATACACCGAAAGCCCTGAGCCGTTTGATAAAGCGGGCAGCTATGGTATTCAGGGTAAGGGCGGTTTATTTGTTAAGAAAATTAACGGCGATTATTTCAATGTTGTGGGTCTGCCAATTGCAAAGCTTAAAAGAGTGATTAATTCTTTTTTAAATCTCACAAAATAAATGGTTGACAGTTAAATCTTTTTGTGTTATAATAACCAAGCTGAATTTTGAGATGCAAGGAATACGTATAAGGCGTATCCTTGCATTTTAGTTTTTTATATTAATATTGGAGTGTGATTTATATGACATGGGAGCAAGTTGTTTTCCGTTCGATAGCTGCTGTAATTATTGGCGGTCTTATCGGTACAGAGCGTGCCCGTCACGGCCGTGCTGCAGGTATGCGTACTCATATTCTTGTTTGCCTCGGCTCAATGCTTACCGCAATGATAGGCGTTCACGCATCAAGCGTTTTCGGTTCAGGTGATATAACTCGAATATCCGCTCAGGTAGTATCGGGTGTCGGTTTCTTGGGAGCCGGAATGATAATTCTTAAAAATGGTAACGTTATAACAGGTCTTACCACCGCCGCAGGTGTGTGGACCACAGCAACTATCGGTATGGCTTTGGGATTTGGCTTTTATCGTGGCGCTGTTGTAGTAGCTTTGCTGTTTCTATCAACAGTTATCCTTTTTGCAAAGCTTGAAAGACGCAAGAAAAGCTTTGAAATCGTTTATGTTGAGTGCGATAATATGTATCGGTTAAACGCTCTGTTAGAGGAGTTCAAAACCATTATCGGTACTGATTTTTCCACTCACATTGTAAGCTCCAAAAGCGGTAAGGACGGTCATATCGGAATACATATTGTTATTAACGGCCGCCAGCCACTAAACCTTGAAGATTTATTAAAATTAGAAAATGTTGTCTATGTAATCGACGAGCAGTAAAAAAGAGAGCCTTTTAGGCTCTCTTTTTGTGTATGTAAAGACGTGATTTCCCTCACATAATAAAGGAAAGATAATAAAATCACATAATCGTAACATTTTTAAATAAGAATTAGTTAAAAAATATTCAAAATTAGAGCATATATGCTTGAAAAACTGCATATTTTCGTGTATAATATCAATAATTATATCTATGCGGTAAAGGACGGTAAAATTATGACACGTAAAAAGGCAAGGGAAGAGGCCTTTATCTTAATATTTGAAAAAGCCTTCAACGATAACAGCACAGAAGAAATTTTAGAATTAGCCAAGGAAGTGCGTGATTTAGAGCCTGATGAATATATTGAAAAGGTATTTTTCGGTGTGTTCCAGAATGTTGATGAAATTGACGCTTTGATTGCAGAAAAAGCTGTGGGCTGGAAGCTGTCACGTATATCAAAAACAGCGCTTTCTGTTTTGCGTTTGGCAATTTATGAAATTAAGTTTTTTGATGATATTCCAAACTCGGTTTCTATTAACGAGGCTGTTGAGTTAGCAAAAAAATATGCTACTAAGGAAGACTCTTCTTTTATAAACGGAATTTTATCCACAATAGTTAAAGAGCTTTAATTTATGCAGGATAATGTAATTAGTGTAAAACAGCTTAATCTCTATGCTCGCTCTCTTTTAGAGGGTGATATTAGGCTGTCTAATATAGCAGTTGCAGGTGAGCTTTCCAATTTTAAAAACCACTATTCAAGCGGTCATTGGTATTTCACTTTAAAAGATAACGATGCGGCAATTCGTTGCGTTATGTTCAGGGGAAATGCAAGTGCTGTAAAATTTGAGCCTTCGGACGGTTTGCAGGTGATTTTAAGAGGCAGAGTCTCTATTTACGAGCGAGACGGCCAATATCAATTCTATGCCGAGGAAATGTTACCCGCAGGTATAGGAGATATAGCACTTAAATTTGAACAGACTAAGGAAAAGCTTAAAAAAGAGGGGTTGTTTGACCCTGATAACAAAAGACCGCTTGTTAAGTTCCCTAAAAGAATTGCGGTTGTAACCTCGCCGACTGGGGCTGCTGTCAGAGATATTTTTAATATTTTATCCCGCCGTTGGCCTTTGGCTGAAATAATTATGTGCCCTGTATCTGTTCAGGGTGAGCTTGCTGTTCCTGAAATGCTGAAAACACTTGACCGTGTATATGAAGTTGAGGGTGTTGACGCTTTGATTATCGGTCGTGGAGGCGGCTCTGCTGAGGATTTATGGGCTTTTAACGATGAAGCATTAGCACGTAAAATTTACGAATCACCCTTTCCGGTAATTTCTGCTGTCGGACACGAAACAGATTTTACCATCTGTGATTTTGTTGCAGATTTGCGAGCACCGACTCCTTCGGCGGCAGCAGAGCTTGCTGTTCCTGATGCGGAAGAGGTTAAGCTCAAGCTTCAACGATATGCAGCATATCTTAAAAATTCGCTTAATGCTAAATATAAGCTATACGAAAGTAAGCTTGCGGCTTTTACTTCAAATCCAATTATAAAAAATCCTCTCGAAATGTTAATTGAGCGAAATTATGAGCTGATAGACCGACTTTCGGATAACATTAAAGATGAAATCTTAGAAAATTACAAGCGTAAAGAAAACGAATTTTTAAAGTCTGTTGCGGTGCTTGACGGACTTAGCCCTTTAAAAACTTTAACCCGAGGCTATGCTTGGGTAACAAGTGAAGAAAGGCCTGTCAAATCTGTAAATGATATTGAGGCTGACGATATTTTGAATTTAAGATTTACCGACGGCGATGCCGAATGTAAGGTAATTAAGAAACGGAGAGTATAAATAATGGCTCTTGATAAAATTGATTTTGAAAAATCTCTTGGCGAGCTTGAAAAGATTATTGCAAAGCTCGAAAGCGGCGAATGTACACTTGAAGAATCTATTTCTCTTTTTGAGCAGGGAATGAAGCATACGGAAAGCTGTCGCAAAGCGTTGGACAATGCCAAGAAAAGAATTATTGATTTAACCGAAATTGATGCGGAGGATAATGCAGTTGATTAATAAGCTTATGACCGATTACCGCCAAAAAACAGACACTGCCATTGATTTGTTTTTCCCACAATGCAATAAAGAGTATTCTGCGGTTATCGAAGCCGCACGATATAGCCTTACTTTGGGCGGAAAAAGAATAAGACCAATACTTATGTTGCTTTTCGCTAAGCTTTGCGGTGGCAAGGAAGCAGAAATTCTTCCGTTTGCTGTAGCGCTTGAGATGATACACACATATTCTCTTATTCACGATGATTTGCCCTGTATGGATAACGATGATATGCGCAGAGGAAAGCCATCTTGTCACATTAAATTTGGTGAGGATACTGCTCTTTTAGCGGGTGATACTTTACTTACCGAAAGCTTTGGTGTGGCGCTTAAATCCACTGCTGATGCTGAAAACAAGCTTCGTGCACTTGATGTTTTAAGAGAAAGGGCAGGAGCTGACGGTATGATTGGCGGTCAGGTTATGGATTTGAGCTTTGAAAAAGCTTCACCCGATGCTGAAGCGCTTAAAAGAATGTATCTTATGAAAACGGGTGCTTTGCTTTCTGCGGCGGCAGAAATCGGCTGTATTTTATCGGGTGCTGATGAAAATACTATTAATATTGCCCGTAAATATGCGCAAAATACAGGCCTTGCTTTTCAGATTATCGATGATATTCTTGATGTGACGGGCGATGAGGCGGTTTTAGGCAAGCCTATCGGCAGTGACAGCGAAAATAATAAAACCACTTTTGTAACTCTGTTTGGCTTAGAAAAGGCTAAGGAAATTGCAATAGAGCTTACAACTGAAGCTTTAAATTTGCTTAAAAAGCTTGACGGTGATACATCTGATATCGCATTATTAACTGATTATTTACTTAACAGAAACTATTAAAGGAAGTAAAAAATTTTGGATTATCCGATTTTAAGTAATATAAAATCCCCTGAGGATATTAAAAAACTGAATATCGGTGAGATAAATGCCTTATGTGAGGAAATAAGAGGCTGTATCATTAACACAGTTTCTAAAAACGGCGGTCATTTAGCTTCAAATTTAGGTGCTGTGGAATTAACTGTTGCTCTGCACAGAGCTTTTAATTCTCCGGAAGACGCTATTATATTTGATGTTGGTCACCAATGCTATACTCACAAGCTTTTAACAGGACGTTTTGAGGAATTTTCAACTATCAGAACAGAAAACGGCATTTCAGGCTTTTTGAAGCCTGCGGAGAGTGAGCACGATAAATTTATCACAGGTCACAGCAGTAACTCTGTCTCTGCGGCTTATGGTATTTATAAAGCTAAAAAGCTCAAAGGTGAGGCGGGTACTGCAGTTGCTGTTATTGGTGACGGCGCTATGACAGGCGGTATGGCATACGAAGCGCTTAACAATGCAGGCTCCGACAAGGGCAATTTTATTGTTGTGCTTAATGATAATAAAATGTCGATTTCAAATAATGTTGGAGCTTTGTCACGTGCACTTACCAAAATGCGCAACAAGCCCAGATACCACCATTTTAAGTTTGCACTAAGTAGCTTTTTAACAAAGATACCTCTAATCGGTAAACCGCTTAACCTTTTTATTTTTAAAATTAAAGAAGTAATAAAGAGCATTTTTTATCGCAAAAACATTTTTTCTGCCTTAGGCTTTAACTATTTAGGTCCGGTTGACGGTCATAATGTCAAGGCAATGGAATCACTTTTTAAAATTGCCGAAAGCTATGAACGCCCGTCGTTAATACACGTGATTACAACAAAAGGAAAGGGCTATGCTTACGCCGAAAACAGCCCACACAGTTATCATGGTGTTGGTGCGTTTGATATTGAGCAGGGTGCTGATATCTGCGGCAAGGAAAACTTTTCAACTGTGGCAGGAGAAACCCTTTGTAGACTTGCAGAAAATAACAGTAATATCTGCGCTATTACTGCAGCTATGGCAGAGGGTACTGGACTTCAAAGGTTTGCTGAGGAATATAAGGAACGCTTTTTCGATGTCGGCATCGCTGAGCAACACGCCGTTACCTTTGCGGCAGGCTTGGCAGAGGAGGGTTTAATTCCGTTTTTTGCAGTTTATTCAACATTTTTACAGCGTGGCTTCGACCAGATAATACACGACTGTGCCATCGGCGGTTTTCCTGTTAAATTTTTAATTGACAGAGCCGGAATTGTTGGTGAAGACGGTGAGACCCATCAAGGAATTTTTGATGTCTCTTATCTTACCTGTATTCCAAATCTAACTGTTTATTCTCCATCAACATATAAAGAGCTTGAACAGAGAATTACTGAAGCTGCTAAAACTGACAGTATTGTGGCTATAAGATATCCCAGAGGTTGTGAAAGTGAATGTCTTACCTTTGATGAAACTGCAGATTTTTCTGTTATAAAAGGAGAAAGCAAAAAAGCAATTATCACCTATGGCAGGCTTTTCTCTGAAGCTTCAAAAGTTAAAAAAACAGTTAATGATGTTAATATAATTAAGCTAAATAAAATCTATCCGCTAAGCAATGATTTGGTATCGGCAGTTTCGGAGTTTTCTGAAATTCATTTTTATGAGGAAACCGAAAAAAGCGGTGGTATTGGTGAGCATTTGGCTTCAATTCTTGCCGAAAACGGCTACAGCGGTAAATTTATAATACACGCAGTTGAAAATAAGTTTGTTCAGGCGGCGAGTGTAAACAGCTCTTTAAAAGCTAACGGACTTGATTTTAACTCAATGATAAATTCAATTAATAATTAAACGGAGAAAATATGGCTGATAAATTAAGATTAGATGTTGCATTAACAGAGCGTGGCTTTGCTGAAAGCCGTGAAAAGGCTAAGGCACTGATTATGGCAGGCATTGTTTTTGTTAACAACCAAAAATCGGACAAGGCTGGAAACACAGTAAAGCCCGATGATATAATTGAAGTCAGGGGAGAAACCCTTAAATACGTTAGCCGAGGCGGTTTGAAGCTTGAAAAGGCTATGACGGCATTTAACCTTAAATTAGACGGTTTTGTATGCGCAGATATCGGCGCTTCAACCGGCGGTTTTACTGATTGTATGCTCCAAAACGGAGCTTCTAAGGTTTACGCTATTGACGTGGGTTACGGTCAGCTTGCATGGAAGCTCAGAACCGACGAACGTGTTATTAACCTTGAAAGAACAAATTTCAGATATGTTACCGAGGAACAAGTTCCCGATAAGCTTGATTTTGCTTCTGTTGATGTTTCTTTTATTTCTCTTGCACTGATTTTTCCTGTTATGCGAACACTTTTAAAGGATAACGGCACAGCCGTTTGCCTCATTAAACCGCAATTTGAGGCTGGAAAAGAAAATGTGGGTAAAAAGGGCGTTGTGCGAGAAAAATCGGTACATATTGCGGTTATTAATAAAATAACAGAGCTTATAAAAGAAAATAATTTTTCACTTTTAGGTCTTGATTTTTCACCTGTTAAGGGCCCTGAGGGTAATATCGAATATTTGTGCTATATAAGAAAAACCGAGACTCCCGAAGTGTTTATTGATACTACTGCTGAGGCTGTTGTGGAAGCTTCGTACAATGCACTAAACTAAGAAAGGACGATTTGATGGTTGTTGCTGTTTTACCTAATCTTGATAAACGTGGCTCTGCCGAGGTTGTTGAAAAGCTTGGTAAAATTTTAAAGTCCCAAAATATTGAAGCTTATATATCTGACAGTATCTGCTGTACCGATTTTAAACATGCACCTGAAGATGAGCTTTACCGTATAGCAGATATAATCATTACAATTGGTGGCGACGGTACTATCATCAGATATGCAAAGCGTGCCGCTGAGGATAATAAGCCTGTGCTTGGCATTAACGCCGGCAGAATGGGTTATCTTGCAAATATTGAGCAAAACGAGCTTGGCTTATTATCTAAGCTTAAAAATGCTGAATATTTTATTGAAAAACGAATGATGCTTAATATCAGCGTGGTTGAGAACGGAAATGTTATCAATGAATATACCGCTCTTAATGATGCTGTTATTACAAGCGGATTTATCTCGCGCATCGTTGATATCTCAGTAGGCGTTGGAAACGATTATATTAGCTACCGTGCTGACGGTCTTATAGTATCCACTCCCACTGGCTCTACAGCTTATTCGATGTCAGCTGGAGGACCGATAATCGACCCTCTTACCGAAAGCTTTTGTATAACACCTATTTGCTCTCATTCACTTTCAGCAAAGCCCATTCTTTTAGGCGCTGACAATGAGATTAAGGTCAAGGCTTTTTCTAAAAAAAGGACTGATATCTATTTAACTGTAGACGGCAGAAAGGTTGCAGCAATGAAGCCTTATACCGAGGTTTATATTAAAAAGTCCGAACAAGTAGCTCAGCTTATACGGCTTAACAACCGTTCTTTCTATAAAACTTTATCCTATAAGTTTAAGGATTCAAGGAGTGTGTGATTTGAAAAGTAAAAGACAAGAAAAAATTCTTGAGCTGATAAAAAGCAAGGTTTGTTTAACTCAGGAGGATTTACAAAACGGACTTCTTGAGTTAGGATTTGATGTCACACAGTCCACCGTTTCACGTGATATCAGAGAGTTAAAGCTTGTAAAAGGAAGAGACAGCGAGGGTAACTACCGCTATCTTGCTAATCAGTCCGAATCTAAAGCTGGACATAGCTCCTCTCATTATAATGATTTATTTTCTAAAGCTGTTAAAAGCGTGAACTATTCGCTTAATAATGTTGTTATAAAATGTCATAACGGTATGGCATCGGTTGCCTGCGTTGCTGTGGACGAGCTTTACAGGGATATGATGTTAGGCTCTCTCGCAGGAGATGACACTATAATTATTGTTACAACAAGCGAGCAGCAGTCAAAGCTTTTGACCGAAAGCTTAACAAAACTTTTATAACGGCGGTTATTTTATGTTAAAATACTTACACATTGAAAATATTGCCGTTATTGAACGGTCGGATATCGAATTTAGTGACGGCTTTAATGTTCTGACAGGGGAAACAGGTGCTGGTAAATCAATAGTTATTGACTCTATCAATGCAGTTTTAGGCGAGCGTACCTCTAAGGATTTGATTAGGGCTGGCTGTGAAAAAGCAGAGGTTTCCGCACTTTTTGGTGAAATTTCTGAGGATACCTTGAATAAAATTGCTGAGTTTGATATTTATCCTGACGAGGACGGTAATATACTGATTTCAAGAACTCTCAGCCTCAACGGTAAAGGAATAATTAAAATTAACGGTAAACCTTTTACTGCTTCGACACTGCGTGAATTATCAGAATTTTTAATAGATATTCACGGTCAGCACGATAATCAGGCACTTCTTAATCCAGATAAGCATTGTGGCTTTATTGATGCTGTGGCAAATAATTCTCACCTTATAGATGATTATTACTGTGAGTTTAAAAAGCTTAATGCTATCCGCAAGGAGTTATTGTCATTAGAAACTGATGAAGAAGAAAAGCAAAGAAAAATTGAGCTTTTAAAATACCAGATTGCCGAGCTTACGGACGCTGATATTAAAATAGGAGAGATTGATGCTCTTAAAAATCAGCTTAAAATTGCAGAAACCTTTGAGGAAACTCAAAAAGCCTTGACGGTGTCAGATTCCTTACTTCACGGAAGCGATGAGAGCGACGGCGCTTTAATACAGCTTAAAAATATAGCAAAATCTATATCTAAAATAGATAATGACGAATTCAAAGAGCTGTTTTTAAAACTTAATGAGGTTATATCCCAAACAGAGGATATCGCCGCAGTTATTACTTCTAAGCTTTACAATGAAGAATACGGCGAATTAAATACAGATATTATTAATCAAAGGCTTGACTCTCTGCATAAGCTTATGTTAAAATACGGCAATAGCGAAGAGGAAATGCTCAGATTTTTGGATAATGCCCGAAAAGAGCTCGAAAATATTACTTTTTCGGATAAAAGGGCTATTGAGCTTGAAGCTGAGCTTGAAGCCTCAAAGGAAAGACTTATTGCTCTTGGCTCTGTGCTTACAGAAAGCCGTGTTAATGCGGCAGAAAAATTCAAAAATGATGTTTGCGGTATATTAGCTTATCTTAATATGCCGGGTGTTGAATTTTTTGCTGATATTAAACAGGGAAGATACACTAAAAACGGTTGCGACACTGTTGAGTTTATGATTTCCGCTAACAAAGGAGAAACACCTAAACCGTTACATAAAATTGCTTCGGGCGGTGAGCTTTCTCGCATAATGTTAGCTATCAAGAGCGCTCTTTCAGATAGTGACAGTACCTATACTATGATTTTTGATGAAATTGATACGGGTATCAGCGGTTATGCTGCAGATAAGGTTGGCACACAGCTAAAACGTGTATCACGCAACCGTCAGGTAATTTGTGTTACTCATTTAGCGCAGATAGCCGCTATGGCAGATAATCATTTACTGATTGAAAAAGAAGAACGCAGCGGCAGAACCTTTACTGAGGTCTTAGCTTTAGAACCAGAACAACGCATTAATGAAATTGCCAGAATAATGTCCGGCAGTGAAATTACAGAAAATTTATATAATTCCGCAAAGGAACTATTGGATAGGAGTAAAACTTATGAAAATTTATGATGAATTAGTAGCTCGTGGACTTATCGCTCAGGTTACAGATGAGGACGAAATACGGGAGCTTGTGAATAACGGTAAAGCTACCTTTTATATTGGCTTTGACCCCACAGCTGACAGCTTGCACGTTGGCCACTTTATGGCGCTTTGTCTTATGAAGCGTTTACAAATGGCAGGAAACAAGCCGATAGCTCTTATCGGGGGCGGTACTGCCCACATTGGCGACCCTTCAGGCAGAACAGATATGCGTTCTATGATGACCGCAGAACAAATTCAGCACAATTGCGACTGCTTTAAAAAGCAGATGAGCCGTTTTATTGAATTTGGTGAGGGTAAAGCACAGATGGTTAATAATGCCGACTGGCTTTTAAACCTTAATTATGTTGATGTTTTGCGTGATGTTGGACCTTGCTTCTCGGTTAATAATATGCTCCGTGCAGAGTGCTATAAGCAGAGAATGGAAAAGGGACTTTCTTTCCTTGAATTCAACTATATGATTATGCAGAGCTATGACTTCTATCATCTTTACAAGGAGTATGGCTGTAATATGCAGTTCGGCGGTGACGACCAATGGAGCAATATGCTCGGCGGTACCGAGCTTATCCGCAAAAAGCTTGGTAAGGACGCTTTTGCTATGACTATTACCTTGCTTCTTAACTCTGAGGGTAAGAAAATGGGTAAAACCGTTGGCGGTGCCGTGTGGCTTGACCCTGAAAAGACCTCTCCTTACGATTTTTATCAGTATTGGCGTAATGTTGACGATAAAGATGTTTTAAAATGTATCCGTATGCTCACCTTCTTACCTCTTGAAGAAATCGACAAGATGGACGAATGGGAAGGAAGTCAGCTCAATACCGCTAAGGAAATCTTGGCATTTGAACTCACAAAGCTTGTTCATGGCGAGGAAGAGGCTACCAAGGCGCAGAATACAGCAAGAGCAATTTTTGCAGGCTCGGGTAATTCTGAGAATATGCCTACCACCGAATTAACTGCTGAGGATTTAACCGACGGTAAAATCGGTGTGCTTGATATGATGCTCAAAGCAGGTCTTATCCCTTCAAAGGGTGAGGGAAGACGCCTTGTTCAACAGGGTGGGGTAAGCATTAATGACAGCAAAGTAACTGACCCCAATTTCTCTCTTAATACAAGCGATTTTGAAAGCGATGTTATCCTTAAAAAAGGTAAAAAAGTATTTAATAAGTTTGTTTTGAAGTAAAATTTATGGGCGGATAATATCCGCCCATTAGATTTATTTATTTTTGGATATTATTTCTTATTTTGCAAAATATAAATATCAGGTGATTTTGTGGTTGTATTTTTGATTTTGCTATTTGTAATTTTAATTCTTGCAGCGGTGCTTTATTATTTTTTCTCAGTAGCTTTTGTTAAGCTAAACGTCGGTAATCCTGACAATTTAGATGATCCGATTAATAAACCGCTTGAAAAGTATAAAGATGCTATCTCAAAGGGTCTTAAATATATTACTGAAACAGAACACGAATGGGTTTATACCGTAAGCGAGGATGGTCTTCGTCTTGCGGCAAGATATTTTCCCAATAATTCGGACAAAACGGTTATTTTGTTTCACGGCTACCGTTCTTCTGCGGCAAGAGATTTTTCCTGCGCTGTTGAGATGTATATGAAATTTGGTTTTAATGTATTATTGTGCGACCAACGCAGCCATGGCAGGAGCGAGGGCAGACTTATCACCTTTGGTGTTAAGGAAAGCCGTGATGTACTTGTATGGATTGAGTTTGTCAGCGGTCATTACGGTACTGAAAAAATACTCTTGGGCGGTATGTCAATGGGAGCTACGACTGTTTTGCTCGCAAGCGGTTTGAATTTGCCACCCTCCGTTAAGGGAATAGTAGCAGACTGCGGTTTTTCTTCACCGATAGCAATAATCAAAAAGGTTGCAAAGCAGTCAATGAAAATAAATGCCGCTCCTTTTATACCTTTTTTGAATTTATACTGCAAAATGTTCGGTAAATTTTCAATTTACGGCGCTGATACCACCAAGGTACTGAAAAACAACAAATTACCCATACTTTTGATACACGGTGCTAACGATGGATTCGTTCCTTGTGAGATGTCAAAGGCGGCTTTAGAGGCGGATCCCGATAATGTACGTTTAGTTTTAGTAGAGGGCGCTGACCACGGATTAAGCTATTTAATCAATAAAGAGCTTGTAGAAAAGGAAATTAACAGTTTTTTAATAAAAAATTTTGATTTTCCGCTTAATAGTGGTTGACTTTTAGGCTTTTAAATAATAAAATATATATTGGAAAGGAAGTGCTGATTTGTTTAGATTTAAGAGAGCTTTTGCTTTAATTTTAACTTTATTGCTTATTCTCGGTATTACTGCCTGTGACCCCGCAGATGAGGATTACGGTGTAACACCTGATAACGCCACCGAAAAGGTGACAGATTCTGTAACTGATAACGGCGATACTACCATTATGTCTTTAGATAGAGTTATGTCAAATTATTTTGATATAAGTTTGTTTGATGAAGAAAATTATGCTAATATTTATCTCGGTAAAAAGTTTCAAATTAACGCAAAGTATAATGATGATGTATTTGAAATTCCTTCAAAGCTATCCGATTTAAAGAAAATCGGTTGGACTTTGGCAGAGGGTAATAGCTACGACGAAAATTCACTTGTATTTTCGTATGAGAGCATTGATGTTACTCTTGTTGATGAAAACGGTCATCAGATAGAGGCTCAGATTTTTAATTCCTCCAAATCTTCTAAAAAGCTTTCTAAATGTAATCTTGTTAAATTCAGCATTCAGAATGATTATTATAACAATCCAAACGACTATAACGCATTTAATATTAACGGTATTACCAACGAAATGGCAATAACCGATATTATTCACGTTTTAGGCACTCCTTCTCATTTTTATGCAATTTCCGATACCAGCTATTATCTTGATTATTTCATTTCTAAAAAGGATAGACGCAACGGTATTACTGTTTATATTAACCCTGTTGACGATATTATCACTAAAATTGAATTTTCTTATTACAAGTAAAAATAAGGCTGCTCTTTCTGAGCAGCCATTTTAGTAATATTTTGGAGTGATTACATAATGCAAAAAAGATTCTTTTATCCTGCCGATATCCTGCTCCCGAAGGAAAATTTTACTGAATGGTCGGTTATAGCCTGCGACCAGTATACATCACAGCCTGATTACTGGGCAGAGGTTAAAAATACGGTAGGCGATAAACCATCAGCTTATAATATTATTTTACCTGAGGCTTATTTATCCAATGATGACAGCGAAAAAATCAAAGCCATTAACGCTACAATGAAGGATTACCTTGAAAAAGATGTTTTTAACATATATGAAAATACAATGATATACTGTGAAAGAACTCTTAAAGACGGTAAAAAGCGTCTTGGAATTATAGGTCTTATTGATTTAGAAGATTATAGCTACATAAAGGGCGCTGATACACCTATAAGAGCTACTGAGGAAACGGTTATCGAGCGTATACCTCCGAGAGTTAACATCAGAAAAGATGCTTTAGTTGAATTGCCGCATATAATGCTTCTTATTGACGATGCTGACAGAACTGTTATTGAGCCAATAGCTAAAAAGAGTATCGAGCTTGAAAAGTTATACGATTTCAAACTAATGCAAAATTCAGGCAGCATTAAAGGCTATAAGCTTGGCGCTGATGATATTGTTAGCGTGCAGGACGCATTAGCTGAATTATACAGCAAAAGTGAGGACGGTTTACTTTTCGCTATGGGTGACGGTAACCATTCATTAGCATCTGCCAAAGAGTGCTACAGGCAGGGGATAGGTCCTCGTTACGCTTTAGTTGAGGTTGTCAATATTCACGATACTTCGCTTGAATTTGAACCTATTTACAGAGTTTTATTTGGCGTTAATCCCGAAACCGTAATTGGTGACTTTTTAGATTATTGCGGTGGAGAATATTATGGTGAAGACGCTCAGGAATTTATCTGTTGCTTCGGTGATACTGAAAAGACTGTCAGCGTTAAACCTAAAGGCAGTTTGCCGATAGCAACTCTCCAGACTTTTCTTGATGAGTATATGAAAGGTAACGATAACATAAAGCTTGATTATATTCATGGAATTGAGTCTACTAAAAAGCTTTCTGACAGTGCCAACACATTAGGATTTATTTTTAACGGTATGACTAAGTCTGAGCTGTTTACAGCTGTTTCTAAGGACGGCTCTTTACCGAGAAAGACATTTTCAATGGGTTGTGCTGATGATAAACGCTTTTATCTTGAAGCAAGAAAAATTAAGTAAAAGGAATTTTAAGTATGGATTTTAACAGCAAAAAAGGTTTTATTTGTGATATGGACGGTGTTATATATCACGGAAACAAAATTTTACCAGGTGTACCAGAATTTATTAATTGGCTAAAGGAAGAAAAAAAGGAGTATTTATTCCTGACTAATAATAGCGGATATACTCCCCGTGAGTTACAGCAAAAATTGGCAAGAATGGGACTCGATGTTCCCGAAAAGCATTTTTACACAAGTGCTTTGGCAACTGCTTCTTTTTTAAAGGAGCAAGCCCCTGATTGCTCAGTTTATGCAATCGGCGAAGCCGGTCTTTTCAATGCTTTATACGATGCAGGAATTACTATGAACGACTGTAATCCTGACTATGTTGTAATAGGTGAGGGAAAATCCTATTCGTTGGAGTCTTTAACAAAGGCTACTAATCTTGTTATGAAAGGCGCTAAGCTTATCGGAGCCAATTCCGATGTTTCAGGACCTATCGAAAACGGAATTGCTCCTGCCTGCGGAGCTTTAGTTTCTCCAATTGAAATGGCAACAGGCAAAAAGGCTTATTTCTGCGGAAAGCCTAATCCGCTTATGATGCGAACCGGACTCAAGCTTCTTCATTGCCATTCTGCAGAAGCTGTTATGGTTGGAGACAGAATGGATACCGATGTAATATCAGGTCTTGAAAGCGGTATGTCCACCGTTTTGGTTCTATCGGGCGTATCCACAAGAGAGACACTCGATACCTATGCTTACCGCCCGACTATCGTACTTGACGGTGTTGGCGATATTGTTAAAGTGGCAAAAGGTAAATAGATGTTATAATTTTTAAAGGCTGACATTTAAGTCAGCCTTTAATCTTTTGTATATTAATTTTACCAACCTCTGTTACCGCCCGGACGCTGCATTCCGTCGCCTCCGGGACCGCCCATACCCCCGCCTTTAGAAACGGAAACTTTGGTTAATTCTATATCATAGGTTTTTTCTGCCGATTTAAGTGTGCCGTTGTTAGTATATCCGTTACTGTCACAGCTTATAACAGTTCCACCAATGTTAAGAGTATAGTTTTTTCCAATAGCAAAATCTGGCGTCGTAACAATTACATTGCTATATCCCTTTGGTGGTTTAAAGGAGGCAATTACCTTATTCACTACAGTCACAGCTACAAAGCTATCAGCAGCAGCTGTATCAATGTTATACATAAAAGATGGTTGTGAAGATGAAGACGAAAAGGTAGTAGCCATACCTGAAGAGCCAACAATTACTGCTAGGCCGCCGTTTACTACTGCTGTTCCGCCATAGTCCAACGAACCGTTGCCGCTGTTAGTGGGACCCGAGACTAAAAGCACACCGCCTGTGAGCGTTATATCTCCATTAGAGTCAATACCGTCACCCGAGGCGTTTACAAAAATATATCCGCCTGTGAAATTAATCTGTGCGTCAGAATCACTTTCAAAGGGATTTTGTCCGGGTCTGCCACCCCTAGCTGAAGAATCGTTACCGCCTGCTGCATTAAAGCCGTCATCAGACGAAGTAACATCAATATTACCGCCCGAAACCGTAATAGCTGTAGCTTCAATTCCTTCATATGACTTTGAAATTTTAAGGCTTCCGCCCGAAATTATCAGCTGGTCATCTGCATGAATACCGTCATCACCTGATGCAATTTTAAAGTCACCGTCTTTAATTTCAAGGTCCGAGTTTGAATGTATAGCATCGTCAGAGGAATCAATGTTAAATTCACCACCAACAATCTCAATAAGGCTTGCAGCTTTTAAAGCCTTTGCACTTTCTGTATTGGTGGAGCTTTGATTTTGACCGTATGAGCCCCACATACCCCAACGGTTACCTTCATTTCCGTAATTACTGCTGCTTACTACAGCGCCGCCGCCTGTTTTTATGCTGAAATTACCGTTTTTAATAAACAGGGCGGTTTGGGCCTGAATACCATCATTTTGAGCACTAATATTAAATTCCCCCGACTCTATAAGCACATAGCTTCGTGTTCCGTCCTCGGAATTAGTAGATTTAATACCGTCCGTTCCGGCATCTATCGTAATATTAGAATTTGTTATTTTAACGCAGTCTTTTCCCTCAATAGACGTACCAACACTTGTAATATTAATATTTGCGTCAACAATATTTAAATCGTCCTTTGAAACTATTCCGCTTTTGTAATTACCGGCGATATTTAGCTTGCCGTTTCCGTTAATTGTAAGGTCGGATTTACTGAAAATAGCGCCATCGGCATTATCGTAGGAGCTTTCATAGCTTTTACCGTCCTCAATGGTATTTTCGCTACCCGTCTTAAGGGAAATAAACACCTTGTCTGCGCTTTCGATAAAAATGGCAGGACCGTCACTACAGGCTAAAGATACATTTTCTAAAATTATTTTAGGCTTTGCAGTATCGGGTACACTAACTATAATTTGTGTATGTTTTCCCGTTACCCTGTAAACACCGTCAGTAGTGATTTTTATAATCTCATCATTTTCATTAGTTGATTTTATATTATAGGCACCATAATCGGAATTTTTATCATTATCGGTAAACTCCAAATCCATACCGCCTATATCAATATCCTCAGTTACTGTTATTTCGGATAGAATTTCGGTATCACCGTCTTGGGAAGAAATGACTTTATTGTCCTGTCCTTTTGAACAGCCCGAAAGCGCGAAAAGACAAATGCAAAGCAAAACAGCTAAAATTTTTTTCATAAATTACAGCTCCTCATTTATAGTAGGGGAATAGTTACAGCTTATTTCAAGGTTACCGTTTCTAGTACGAAGCTTATCTATAAACTCTTTTTCATTATTTTTGTCTTTGAGTGTTACCAGATATACGAGCTTGTAAAGTGAGCCCATGTTTGTGGTTTTTACAAGCTTTAGCTTGCAGTTATGTGTGTATTCATCGAAAATATCTTCGAAAGCATCGGTGTAGTTTAAGCTTTCAGGAATTACTATTTTAAGCTCTCGGTTATTTTTTTTGGTTTCCCCGAAATTAAGCTGGCAGTATAACAAATTCATCAAAATTAGTATTATTGTAAAAATAATTGCCACACCTATATGTCCAACACCTGTAGCAAGACCTACAGACATAGCCATAAAAATACTTAAAATTTCACGTGCATTTCCTGGTACCGAGCGAAAACGAACTAATGAAAAAGCGCCTGCTACAGCAATGCCAGTGCCTAAATTACCGTTTACAAGCATTATTATAACCTGAACAATTAACGGTAATAATGCAACCGTAAGTGAAAAGCTTTTTGTAGAACGGTTTTTATAAAGATGTGTAATTGATAATAAAAAACCTAAAATCACCGATGTAGCGGCGCAAATTAAAAAACTTTTTGTTGTAAGCGTGCTTTCTAAAATTGATGAAAATATTTTATCTGTCATAATTTATTCCTCCGATAAACTGTTTGTAAGAATTTCCGTATTTTGAGAATGGGGTCGGGTATATTTTTAATTCGTCGAGCATTTTAGTAAGCCATAACGGTATTGCTCCCAGGGTTTTAATTTCCATAATATATGTGTTTTCTGGTAAAAGCGCTTTTCCATAAATACCGTTTTTAAGATCTAATTCATAAAAACGGTATTTAATATCTGTGTCAAATGTGATGCGGATATTTATATCGTCCTTGTCATAAAAAGCAATGCGGTGGTAAAATATATTAGCTTTTGCTATTTGTTCTTCATAAAACCTTTTAAAATATTCAATTTCGTTTTTTATCTGACTATCGGGTACATTATCACAGATATTATTTAAATAATTATATCCGTCCTCATATTCGGCACAAATTCTTCTTTTATAAACAATGCCTTTATATTTCTTTTTTATTTCCAAAAAGCACTTGCTGTCGTTCTGCGGAACTCCATAACAACGAAGCCGAAGTTTTTCCTTGTAAACAGGTTTTTCAATGGATTTTCTGATTATCCTGAAATCGGGAGTATCAAAGTAAATATTACATATATCACTCTCACCGTGTTTATCAGCAACAGTATTGAATGTTAGCATATTTAGAGCATCTTTATATTGAAATTTATTTAAAATATATTTTTTTTCATAGCGTTTGAAAATATATTGAGACAAATTATACCACCTCGCAAATATACATTTTAATAGACTATTTTCATTAAAATATGAATATTTTTTTAACAAGTGTAGCAAAAATTTAAAAAGAATTGGTAATGTCGTATTTTGCTGAATTTTAAGTTGACATAAAATGCTTGAAATTGTATAATAAGTATGTATTTGTTTTAAATGCTTTATGTTAATAGAAAGGGAAGTTAAATGCACCGATTAAATAAATTTATATCAATGTGCTTAACTGCGGTTGTTATAATAACATCTGTTTTTGGAGGCGTTAATCTAAGCGTTACTGCTGCAACAGTTACAACCGCATATATCGAGGGCGATAATGTTCGAGTTAGAACAGGCCCTTCGACTAATGAAACAATAATAGAAAAGATATCCTACAGGAGCGTTACTGTCCTTGAAAAGGTTAATAACGATACTTGGCTTAAAATATCATATAATAACGGCACTGCGGATATAGTGGGTTATATTTTTTATGATTCATCATATATACGAATAGTTTCCTATAACCCTGATGCCGATTTTGAGTCAAAGCTTCAAGCTTTTCCCGAAAGCTACCGTGATGCTTTAAGACAGTTAAAGGCTGAATACAAGAATTGGGAATTTATTCCTGACCCTGTAACTACCACCTTTGCAGACTCTGTGGCATTGCAGGCAAACGGTAAAAGAAAGCAGGTTAATTTCACTTCTCAGCCCGTTTCATGGCGTTCAATGGCACCCGGCTCTTACGACTGGAATACAGGCAAATGGATGCAGGATAATGCTGGTTGGATAGGTGCTTCAAGAGAAATCACCGCTTACTATATGGACCCACGTAATTTTCTTAATGCGACCGAAATTTATCAGTTCCTGCAGCAAGGCTATGACCCTACCTATCAAAATGAAGAGGGCGTTAAAAAGATTTTAGCCGGAACATTTATGGCAGAAGATTATAACGACCCTAACGATACCGCATACGGCGGTTCATATAGTAAGGTTATTATGGAAGCTGCAAAGCAAGCGGGTGTAAGTCCATATATTTTGGCTTCCAAAATAAGGCAAGAAATTGGTACAAAGGTTACTAATATGGTTTCCGGTACATACAGCGGAGCTGACGGATTATATTACGGATATTACAATTTCTTTAATATAAGTGCTTCGGGCACTACTGCGGCTGATGTTCTGGTTAACGGTCTTTCAAGAGCTAAAAATGAAGGTTGGAATACTCGCTCAAAGGCTATAATCGGCGGTGCGAAATTCCTTTCCAATAACTATATCTCAAAAGGTCAGGATACTTATTATTATCAGGATTTCAACGTCCATAATCCTAACGATCTTTGGCATCAATATGCTCAGGCTGTGCACGATGCCAATTCAAAAGGAAAGCTGATGTCAGGCTCATATATAGGCGAAAAGGATTTTGCCCTAACCTTTAAAATCCCTGTTTTTACCGCAATGCCTGAGTCTGTTTCTCCAAAGCCAGTTTCAAATACAAGCACAAACAACTATTATTTCAAAAGTATTTCTGTTTCAGGCTTAACCCCATCTTTTAATATGTTCACATATAATTATGATTTATATGTTGCAGGCAATACCAATATAAATGTTACTCCTGTTGCCAATGCTTCCTATGTGGGTGAAAGCAGCTATGCTCTTAAAAAAGGAAGTAACCGAATAGCTTTAAAGGTTAAATCTGAAACCGGATATATAACAGAGTATGTAATCAATATCGATGCTGCGGTCAATTGCACCTTAACTATTAACGGAGCTAATACACCTTCAACGCCGGTTCAAAAGCCAACTGTTAAAAAGGGTGACACTAACGGGGACGGTTCCATATCATTAAGCGACCTTGCAAATATAAGACTACATCTTTTAGGCAAATTCACATTAAGCGGTGATTTTGCTGTTGCGGCAGATACTAACGGAGACGGTCAGATTTCTTTAAGTGATTTGGCGAACGTAAGACTGCATTTATTAGGTTTATTTACGATTTCTTAAATTGTGGAGGATATATATTATGCGTAATATTTTCAAAAGAACAGCAGTAATATTTTTATGTATTATAATTTTAACTTCTGCTTTTGTTTTTAATGTAAGTGCTGCAGGTACAATTATTTCTTTCAGTAAGAAAAACCTTACTGTTGGCGATACAGTTACCGTAACAGTCACTTTAAATGCTGGCGAAGCAATGTATTCTGTGGGCTGTGTAATTAATTACGATAACAATGTAATTAATTATACTTCGGGTAATGCTTCGGGTGGAGCAGGCTCTGTCAGCATTATTGAATCACCAAGCGGTGAAACCAAGGTTTCTTATTCTTTAACATTCACTGCAATGGCCGCAGGAAGCTGTACAGTTTCTGTAATTGACTGTAAATATGCAACACTCGGTAATAATGGTGCAGAGGAAAAAGGCCTCTCAGGCGCATCTGCAACACTTACCGTTAATGATGCCGCACTTTCTTCCAACGCTAATTTGAGTGCATTGTCATTAAGTGCAGGAACACTTTCTCCCCGTTTTTCAGCTTCAAGAACGAGCTATACTGTTGCTGTTAAAAACTCTGTAACCGAGTGCAAGGTTTTCGCTACAGCAGCTGATAGTAATGCCAAGGTTGAGGTTAGCGGAGAGGCTACCCTTAAAATCGGTAAAAACACCCGTACTGTTACAGTTACCGCTCCAAGTGGCGCTCAGAAGGTTTACACTATTACCATTAACCGCAGCGAAACAGATGAGGTAACTTCTTCCGAGGAAACTCCATCAGAGCCCCAAGAAAATAAACTTGAAACTTCAATAGAGGGTATTACATATACCGTTGCAACTGATATTTCGGGCGTTGCACTATTTAAAGGCTTTACCGCATCTACTGCTCAGTATAATTCTGAGGAAGTTGCCGTTGCTACTGATAGTGATGGAAATTATAAACTTTATTATTTGAAAGCTCCTGACAGCGATGCTTTAACTCCTTATACTTATGACGAGGAAAACAACTTATTTATTAAGCTTTCTTATTTCACTCAGGGTGAAAATTCATATATTTATGCCGATATTCCTGAGGGTAAAACTCTTGCTGACGAATATTACACCACAAATGCTACAATTAACGGAAACGAAGTAACCTGCTACGGCAAGAGTTCATCTCCTGCAGATTTCTATTATATATATTGCTTTGCTGACGGACGCTACGGATTTTATCGTTATGACAGCCGTGAAAATGTGATGCAGCGTTATCCTGAATTAGAGCTTTTGGATAAAGAGGATTTAATTGTTGAAGATAAGCCTGATAATATTCTTTCTCGCTTTAAAACTCTTACAACAAACGCTAAGATAATTATCATTTCTTTAGTTTTGGTACTTCTTGCCGCAATTGCGCTTATAGTTTTAATTGTTATCAAAATTGTTAGCCGCAAGGATATACCTGATTTTGACGAAGATGAGCTTATTATGGATAATTCATTCGATAATATAACTTTCACAGATGTTGAAATTAATAATACTTCAGTAGAAAACGAAGAAGTTGAAGCTGATAACGAAAATTAACTTTTTACCGACCGTGAAAAACGGTCGGTTTTTTTGTAATTATTTAATAAAAAAATTCATAATTTTTTATTGGTGATTAATTTGGATTTTTTTAAATATTTTTATATAATATTAATTGTAATATCCGCACTGTTAATATTTGTGTTTGCTTTATGCTCAAAAAAACCGCTTAAAACTTTGATTTCAAGCTCAGCAATTGGTCTGGTACTTATTATACTTATTAATCTTACAAGCAAGTATACGAATGTTCATATACCGATTAATTGGTACACTTGTACGGGCGGTGTTATGTTTGGCATTCCTGCAATCATTGGATTTTTAATTTTAAATTTAATTTTCATTTAAATTATACTCGCAAAGCAATGTGTTTTATGGTAAAATAAAAAAGGTGATAAAAATGGTACAGTTTATTTTAGGAAAACCTTCATCCGGTAAAACTTATACTATTATAAATAAAATAAGAGATTTATGTGAAAAAGGCGAAAACTCGATACTTTTGGTGCCCGAGCAGTTCACCTTTGAAAACGAGCGTCTTGTTTTAAGAGAGTTGGGGGACAGCAGTTCACAAAACGTTACAGTGCTGAGCTTTACCCGCCTTTGCGACGAAGTTGGCAGAAATATTGGCGGAATTGCGGGTACTGTTCTTGGTGAAGCAGATAAAGTTATTTTTATGTGCCGTGCCTTAAACGATTTGAAGGACGAGCTTACTATTTGGAAAAAATATGTTTCTTCAATAAGCTTTGCAAAAACAATGCTTGATACCATCGGAGAATTTAAAATTAATGGCTGTACTGCCGAAATTTTAGCCGAAGCTTCAGTTAATATAGATAATCCATCACTTTCAGCAAAGTTAAAAGAAATTGCTTTAATATACGAGCGCTTTGATATGCTTGTGGGAGAAAGATTTATTGATCCTGCTGATAATCTCACAAAGCTTTATAACACTTTAGGTAATTATAACTTTTTTGAGGGTAAAAACGTTTTTATTGATTCTTTTAAAGGGTTTACAGGACAACAGTTTAAAATCATTGAAAGAATAATAAGTCAAGCTGAAAATGTTTACATAAGCCTTACAGATGATGTTAACAATAAAAAACAGTTTGGTGTTTATACAAATATACGTACCGCCGCTGAGCGCATTAAGAAATATACCTTAGCAGCTAATAAATTTTTGGAAGAACCTATTATTCTTATGGATACATATTCAAAAGGGGAGTCTTTAAAAAATCTTGAAATGCTGATGTCAGGCGGAAGTGTTGGCGAGCTTTTTGATGATAACAGTGTTGTTATAAGCAAAGAAAACACCATTTACGAGGAAGCCGAGGCAGTTGCCCGCACTATAAGAAGACTTGTAAGAGAAGAAAGCTACCGCTACCGTGATTTTGTAATTATAGCCCGTAATGCAGATTCCTGCACCGATGCTGTGATAAACGCCTGCAAGCGTAATGATATTTCCTGTTTTTATGATAACAAAATACCTCTGTCTGCATTTCCTTTGGCGGTGGCTGTGGAAGCGGCAATATCGGCTTTAAGGCTTAATACAGTGGATATTTTGCGCTTTAATAAAACTGGTTTTGCTAATTTAAAGTTTGATGAAATTTCTGTTTTGGAAAATTATGTTTACCTTTGGAATATTGAGGGCGAAAGCTGGTTAATAAACTGGGATATGGATCCCCGTGGATTCACAAATGACCCAATAGATGAAACTAAACTTAAAGAAAAGCTAACGTTTATTAATGATCTGCGTTTGCGTGCAATAAGCCCAATTTTAAAGCTCAAAGAGAACTTTGGTAATAACGCAAAATCAATGGTAACAGCTGTTATTGATCTGTTTCGTGACTGTGATTTTTCAACTAAACTTTCTTCACTTGCCGAAAAATTAACAGATGATTCTGCAGATTTCACACTTGATTCCTTAAAATCAGCTTATGACCAATATATAAATATTTTAAGCAGTCTTGTTCGTTGTTACGGTGAGAAAACTATTGCAATAGCCGAATTTTCTGAAAGTCTTAATTTTGCCGTCTCTTTGGGTAATGTTGGTATAATTCCACAAATGCTTGATCAGGTTACCTTTGGCTCTGCGGATAGAATTCGACCTTCACGCCCCAAAGTTGCTTTTATAATCGGCGCTAATCAAGGTGTTTTCCCGCAATTTGTTTCTAATAACGGTCTTTTAAATATTATTGAACGAAGAAATCTCATTAGCATAGGTCTTAATGTGGCAGATAATTCGGTATATTCCTCTTTAGACGAGGAATATTTGGTTTATTGTAATGTTTGCTGTCCATCTGAAAGATTGTATATTTCTTTTAGCGAGCAAACTGTTTCAGGGGAGAGCTTAGAGCCATCAAGCTTTGTGCTTAATGCGTTGGACAAGTTATCTCTAAAAGTCAATTCTTATAATATTGCTGAGCTTTCAGATGAGGCTTTACCTCAAACCGAAGCTTCTGCGTTTACTGAATACTGCAGAAGCCGTCTTGTTGCGCCTGTAGCGGCTAAAACAATAGCTGTTGCCTTAGCTTCTACAGAAACCGAACAAAAAATCAATCATTTAAATAATGTTACTTTTACTAAACAAAAGCAGCTTTCTTCAGACGTTGCAAAAAGCTTATACGGAACAAAAATCAAGCTATCTGCTACAAAATTTGATACCTTTAACCGTTGCAAATTTTCCTATTTCTGCCGTTACGGTTTAGGTGCCAAAAAACTGCTTCCTGCTGAATTCAATGTTATGCAAAGGGGCACTATAGTTCATTTTGTTTTAGAACGGCTTATAACTGAATATTCGGATAAGTTTTCCAAACTCACCAACGAAGAATTGGATACCCTTACCGAAAAATTCATTGATATGTATTTAGACAGTATCGGTGGATACAGAAGTCAGGAAAACGCAAGGGCAAGATTTTTGGTATCACGAATCTCACGCTCTTTAAAAGAGGTTATTCATCATATTGCGGCAGAGCTAAGGCAAAGCCAATTTAAACCTGTTGCCTGCGAGCTTGGTATCGGAACTGAGAATTCAGATATATCTGTCAGCTTTCCGTTTGATGGGGGAGAGATGTCTCTTATTGGCAGTATCGACCGAGTTGACGAGTATAACGGTTATATCAGAATAATTGACTATAAAACTGGCTCAAAAAGCTTTAAATTGCCTGATATACTTTTTGGTCTTAATCTGCAGATGCTGATTTATCTCTATGCGGTTATAAGAGGTAACGGTAAAAGTGATAATAGTGCCGCTGGAATACTTTACCAGCCCTCTCGCAGAGATATTAACGATAACGGTATGGCAATGAACGGACTCTTGCAGGCAGACCCTGAGCTTATTTTTGCAATGGATAAAAACGGCATGGGCGAGTTTGTTCCAAAGCTATCCTTTAATAAGGACGGTACTCTCTCAAAAAGGAGCAATTCTTTTATTCAAAAAGAAAACTTTACTGAGATTTTCGATTATATTGAGCTTTTAATGAAAAATACCGGCAACAAGCTTATAAGCGGTGATATTTCAGTTTCTCCAACCGATGGCAGAGAATCACCTGCCTGCAAATATTGTGATTTTAGTTCTGTGTGTGGATTTGAAAACGGAATTCCCGATAAAGTACCGGAGTTTAATAACGATAAAGTATTTGAAATGATAAAGGAGGCGAAGGAAAATGGCATTTAAAGCAACCCCTGAACAGCAAAAGGCTATTGAAACTAACGGTAATATTTTAGTTTCTGCTGCGGCAGGCTCGGGTAAAACTGCAGTTCTTGTTGAAAGAGTGATAGAACGTCTTTGCTCAAAGACCAATGCCATAAGCGCCGACCGATTACTAATCGTTACATTTACAAATGCGGCAGCCGCTGAAATGCGTTCAAGAATTGAAAAGCGTTTAGATGAAATAATCCTTGAAAATCCTGATAATATTGCTTTTTTAATGCAAAAGCATTTACTTTCTGCGGCTAAAATATGCACTATTGACTCTTTTTGTATAGACTTGGTACGTGAAAATTTTGAAAAGGTGGGTATTGCTCCCGATTTCAAAGTGAGTGACGGCGCAGCATTAGCTACTGCTGAAAATAAAGCTATAATGACTATTATCAACCGTTATCTTGAAGAGGAAAACCCGATTTTTTCAGAGCTTATCGACCTTATTGGTGCTGAGTTTGACGAAAGTAATTTTGCTGATTTTGTCCTTGGAATTTATAACTACAGCCGTCAGTTACCTTTCCCTAAAAAATGGTTTTCCAGTCTTAGCTCGCCTTATGCTAAGGGCTTTACAAAAGAAAATCTTTGGTGGAAATATTGTTTTGAAATCGCCGTTAAAACCTTAAGTGAAGTGATTTCTTCGGTTCAACACGCAAAAGAACTGCTGTATGTGTCAGAAAAAGCCTCTGATAGCTTTCTACCGAGTTTTTCTCAACTTATTGAGAATTTAACCAAGCTTTTAAAAACCGCCTCAGAAAACGATTGGGACGCTTTTTATAACGCACTGCAAAATTTCAATGTTTCATCACTGCCAACAATAAGGGGAGTGGGTGATTTATTTGAAATTTCTGCCGCTAAGGATATTTATAAATCTGTTTCCTCAAAAACTCTTGAAAGACTTAAAAAACTGTTTTATGCAGATAGCAAATTTATAAACAGTCAATTTTTGAAGCTTTCCGGACCGCTTGAGCTTTTAACTGAAATATTAATCGAATTCGATGAAAGCTTATTCGGCGAATTCACACGTATCAATACTTATACTTTCCATAACACCGAGCACCTTGCATTATCATTGCTTTGTGAGGAGCAAAACGGTGAAGTTAAAATCAAACCTGAAGCCGAAGAATTTTTAAGCCGTTTTGATGAAGTAATGGTTGACGAATATCAGGATACCAACGATTTACAGGATATGCTCTTTTATGTGCTTTCAGGGTATGAGAGCAGGCTTTTTGTTGTGGGAGACGTGAAGCAGAGTATTTATGGCTTCAGAGGTGCTAATCCTGATAATTTTCTGCTTAAGAAAAACCGTTATATTCCCATTGAAAATGCAAAGGAAGCAGAAGCAAAAAAGATTATTTTGGGTAAAAATTTCCGTTGTAAGCCCGAAGTTTGTGAGTTTATAAATTTCTTTTTTGAACATTTTATGACATCTCAGACGGGGGAAATTATTTATAACGAGGAAGAAAAACTTATCCCTGCAGCGGTTTATCCGCAAACTAACGATACTGCCACCGAGTTTCATTTAATAGCAACAAAAGGCAGTGAGCTTGCTTCATCAGTTATCGAGGCGAAACATATTGCAGAGTGCATTAATGAAATTATGAGCTCAGGAAATATAATTAAAGAAACTGATGATACTTTACGCCCTGCACGGTTTTCTGATTTTACAATTTTACTTCGTTCTGCAAGGCTTAAAGCTCCGATTATTGCCGAAGAACTAATAAAGCAGGGAATACCTGTAAGCTATAATTCGGAAGAATTCCTTGAAACCACAGAGGTTTCAACCTTTTTGTCATTGCTCAAAGTGATTGATAATCCAAAATCGGACATTGACCTGCTTTGTGTTATGATGTCACCAATATTTTCATTTACCCCCGATGAAATGGCAAAGCTTCGTATTAATGACCGAAAAGGCGATATTTACAGCACGGTAATCACTGCGGCGAATAGTGGCAACAAAAAAGCTCAAGCTTTTATTAAAACGCTTGAAAGCTACCGTCTTTTAGCCGTTACTAATACGCTACCAAAGCTAATTTCTTCTTTACTGCTTAAAACCGGTTATCTCGATACCGTCTCATCTTTTAATGACGGTTTAAAGCGACGCAATAATTTATTACTCATAAGTAGCTATGCCGAACAGTTCAGCATTTCGGGAAATCTTTCACTTTCTCAGTTTTTGCGTCAGATAGAAAAGCTGTCCGCAGGTCTTAAATCGGCGGCAATTTCTGCTGGCGGTGAGAATGTTAAGATTATGAGTATCCATGCTTCTAAAGGCTTGCAGTTTCCTGTCTGCATAATAGCAGGTATAGGGTCATCATTTAATGACAGTGAGGCTCACGAAAGCTCTCTTTATTCGACAAAGTTGGGGCTTGGTCTTAAATATTTCGATGAAATCGAAAAAACCAAATTCACAACTGTTGGCAGAGAGGTCATTCTTGATAACGCACGAGCTGAGCGTTTAGAAGAGGAACTGCGTCTTTTATATGTTGCTATGACACGCACTCAGGATAAGCTGATTTTTGTGGGAAATGTTTCTGAAATAGAAAAAAAGGTGAATGAACTTAAATCGCTTTTAATTTCTTCCGATTTAAAAATCACCTCAGGCATTTTCAGTAAAACAAAGTCTTATCTTGATTGGATTTTATTATCCCTTTTATTGCATCCTGACGGCAGTGAACTCAGACAAAACGGAAGCAATATTATACCCGAAGAAACTAATAGTAATATAAAGATAAAGCTTATCGACCATACTGCGATTAATGATTTATCGGATAATAACACCGACGTAGAAATTTTTGCCAACCAAGAAAAAGCTGAGCAAATTGCCGAAAATATCCGTTTTAAATATCCTTTTAGCGAAATCCTTGAAATTGAATCAAAAGCCTCAGTTTCAAAGCTTGCTAACAGTGCCGAAGCTGCAAAATATAACTTTACAGCCTTACCCGAATTTATGAACAACGGTGGTTTGTCAGCTTCAGAACGTGGCTCTGCAATGCACAAGGTTATGCAGTTTTTTGATTTTTCGCAGTATAATGATATTGATAAAGAATTAGAAAGGCTTTATGAATGGCAATATCTTAGCGAAAATGAATATAATGCGATAAACAAAGCGGCGATTAACGAATTTTTCTCAAGCAATCTTTTTAAAAGAATGCTCAATTCACAAAAGGTTAACCGTGAAATGCGATTTTTAACTGAACTGCCTGTGCAAAAAATCGCCCCACAATTAGACAGCAGCTTTGAAAGCGAAAAAATTATTGTTCAGGGCGCTGTTGATGTTTGCTTTGAGGAAGAAGATGGATTAGTTATTCTTGACTTTAAAACTGATAGAACAGATGACCCATTATCACTGAAAGCGGCCTATGGTGAACAGCTGAACATTTATGCTTTAGCAGCCGAAAAAATATTCAAAAAGCCTGTCAAGCAAAAAATTATATATTCATTCTTCCATAAAAAAGAAATTAAAGTATAAAAAGAAAAGTACACCTTGTCAAAGTCTGATAGGTGTACTTTTAATATTTTATATCAAATCAGAAAGCGCCGCTAATTGCTCCATAGTGAGTGCTTCTCCTCGAACAGTATCGGATAAGCCAATTTGATTTAAAGCATTTCTAAGCTCATTTTTATCAATTTTAAGGGTATTTGAAACTGTGTTCAGTAAAGTTTTTCGGCGTTGCGCAAAGCAGGCTTTAACTAAGCTGAAAAATTTCTTTTCATTTTTTACGGCAATGGGGGGATTTTCTCTTATTTTCAGCTGAATTACTGCAGAATCAACATTAGGGGAGGGCATAAAGCTTTCTCTTCCAACCGAAAACAGTATTTCACTTTCAGCATAATAATTAACTGCAACTGTAACTGCACCAGCATCACGGCTTCCAACTTCAGCGCAAAGCCTTTGAGCAGCCTCAAGCTGTACCATAACAGTAATGCTTTTAATCGGCAGATGACTTTCGAGCAACATCATAACTATAGGCGAAGTAATATAGTAAGGCAAATTAGCACATACGCAAACATTATCACAATCCGAAAAATGTTCTTCAATTATCTTATGAAGGTCAAGCTTCATTGCATCACCATAAATTATTTCAACATTTTCGCACTCTGCAAGGGTTATAGGCAACACCTTTTTAAGGCGTTCGTCCAATTCAATAGCTACAACCTTTTTCGCAATTTTAGAAAGCTCATAGGTAAGAACTCCAACACCGGGTCCAATTTCTAAAACTCCTGTATTTTCATTGCAGGCTGCTTCTGCCATTGCCGGACAAACACTGCTGTCAATTAAAAAATTCTGTCCTAAGCTTTTCTTAAAAGAAAAACCATGGCGGCTAAGCAGATTTTTAAGGGTATTTATATCCGAAAGATTCATAATTTAACTCCAAAATATCATTTAATTTGATTATACTCCAATATTTTCTATCTTGCAATAAAATTTTAGGTGACAAAACGTAATTTATGTGATAAAATAAGTGTAAATATATTTTGGAAGTGAATTTTAGTGGATAACAGATATTATGAAAATGTAATTAAAGAGATGCAGCCTTTTCTTGACGAGAACGGTATCAAGAGTATAGGTAACGATATTTTTGCTAATGAAAGCAAGCAGTTTTCTGTAGCTTACAATGAAAACCGCCAGATGTATATCCTTTCTGTTGCTGATATTGATGAGGACGGAGCTGTATCAGAATTTAAAGAGATTAACGCATGGCTTTTTGATGATAGTCAGAACGCTAAGGATGCAGAGGCAGTTGGTATTGATTTTGTTAATACAATGCGTAAAGAATTAGGTATTAAAATTAAGAGAGCTGTAAATAATGATATTGAATTACCTTCAGCTTCAAAAACCGGTGCTATGACTGTTACAGGCTTTGCTAAAAAGATGCTTGATGTTTTCCCAAACCTTAAAGATGAATATAAAGAGCATATTTCTGTTTACGGCAATTTCCTTTATATTAATTTCTTTGGTGAACATTTGGTGCCTTTAATGAATAACCTTTTTGTTACGGGAACTAAAAAGCAGATAAAAAAGCTTTATGATGTTTTTGAGGTAGCATACGTAAAAGGGGATAAGGACACTGTTAATATTATGATAGCCTTGCTTTGCGCCGCTTCTTATAACGATGAAAAAGCCACCGCGGCTGTAAAGGAAATGCTTTCTGTTGATGCACATTTCACCGCATCTTATATTAATTTTATTCCTGTATTTCAAAAGAACAAAAAAATATTTTCCGCACTTATAAAGTAAACTTAACAGGGAGTTGTTTTTCTATGTGGATTTTCTATTTGGTTGTTATAATTTTATTGGTTATTATAGTTCCAAACGTACGTGTGGTACCACAGGCTCAGCAATATGTTATTGAGTTTTTGGGTAAATACAAAACAACTTGGGACGCAGGTCTTCATATTAAAATTCCGTTTTTAGAGCGAATTTCAAAAAAAATAACCCTTAAAGAGCAGGTGCTTGATTCACCGCCTCAACCTGTTATAACCAAGGATAATGTAACAATGAGAATTGATACAGTTGTATATTTCCGTATATATGACGCTATGCTTTATACCTATGGTGTTGTAAATCCTATTAATGCGCTTGAAAACCTTACCGCGACTACTTTGCGTAATCTTGTTGGTGAATTAGAGCTCGATGGTACTCTTACCTCAAGAGATACAATAAATGGCAAAATGACCTCTATCCTCGATGAAGCTACCGACCAATGGGGAATAAAGGTAAACCGTGTTGAACTTAAAAATATTATACCCCCTGAAGAAATTCAGAATGCAATGGAAAAACAGATGAAAGCAGAACGTGACCGCCGAGAAACCTTACTCCAGGCCGAAGGCCATAAGGCTGCTGCAATTACGAGAGCCGAGGGTGACAAGCAGGCAATGATTTTGGCTGCTGAAGGTGAAAGAGATGCTCGAATTGCCAGAGCAGAGGGTGAAGCTAAAGCAATTTATTTGCAGAAAAAGGCAGAGGCTGACGGTTTAATAGCTTTAAAGGAAGCAGGCGCAGACAGTGCTGTACTTGAGCTAAAGAAATATGAAGCACTTGTTAGTATGTCAAATGGAACAGCTGCAAAGCTGATCATTCCAACCGATGCTGTTAATGCAGTTACAAATAACGCTATATTTACAGAAACCACTGGTCTTGGAGATACCACAAAATCAACACCAAAGCCTACCAGCAAGCCAAAAAAAAATGAATGCTGTGATTAATTAGTGAAATTTATAAAACCGACAGGATTGATAATTTTTATCTTGTCGGTTTTTATTATCTGGTATTAAATAAAGGGAACAGTCGTACTAAATAGTTTATCAGTATAATTAAAGGTTAAAAAAATTTTATTGCGAATTGTACTAAATTAATATTTTGTATAATTAAGGGAAGTGGTTTTAATGTTTTTCTCCAATATAGCCTTTAGCATAGAAATATCATATATAATAGATATACAGCGATAATAATATATAATCTTGTAAAATTAAGTATTTAAATGCTTTATAACTTATGTTTATTAATAATTTTATCTAAGTTCTTTAAAAATGTTGTACACTATATTATTTTAAATGCAAAACGATTGATTTTTTAAATTCAGCTTATAATTGAACTTTGCTTAAAAAATTCATCCTCTCAGTTTTTTTCTGACGATACTTACATCATTTTAAAAATTTCTATTCGATGAGATTTTTTATTAAATCTTAAATATACTGCATTATTCTTAAAAAATATTAAAAAAGACTTGATTTTATCAGAAACATATTGTATAATCCAATAGTCAACTTAATTTGCCGGTGTGATGGAATTGGCAGACGTAGTGGACTCAAAATCCACCGGTAGCGATACCGTGCCGGTTCGAGTCCGGCCACCGGCACCACCTTTTACCGAGTTCGCTTATGAGCTCGGTATTTTTATTATGTTAACGACTTATAAAAGAATTGTTAAAAAATTAACAAAAGGGGAATTGTGTTATGAAAATTTCGGAAATTGATAAGAATTTAGAGGTTGATACTAAAATTTCTAAAGATGATATTGTTTGGTTAGATGTCACCAATGAGCCTTTTGTTATATACGGTGCCGCATCCCTCTCCCCTTTCAAGCGTATGCCTGATGAGGTTTCTGTAAATGTTAATGAGGGTGTTCATGCCCTCAAAAATAATACTGCAGGTATCAGAGCTCGTTTTAAGACTAATTCTCCATATATTGCAATACATGCCGAATGGAATTCTCAGTGTGTTATGCCTCATATGCCGATTTGCGGTATCAGCGGATTTGATATTTACGAATATTCCAACGGCAGACAAAAATATTTATCAACCTTTATTCCGTTAGTTTCCTCTAAAAACGGCTATGAAAGTGTAAAAGAATTCGGCGGTGAAATGAAAGAATACATACTTAATTTCCCGCTTTACAACAGCGTAACAAAGCTTTATATCGGCGTTAAAAATGATTCGCAGTTTGAAAAGACAAGCAATTACAGTATTGATAAGCCTGTTGTTTACTATGGCTCTTCAATCACACAAGGCGGTTGCGCTTCAAGACCCGGTAACTGCTATCAAAACTTCATTTCACGCGCCCTCGATATGGATTATATCAATTTAGGCTTTTCCGGTAACGCTAAAGGTGAAACTACAATGGCGGAATATATTGCGAACTTGGAAATGTCTGCATTTGTTCTGGATTATGACCACAACGCGCCAACAGTAGAACATCTTGCAAATACTCATTATGATTTTTATAAAATAATCCGTGAGAAAAATCCTGAGCTCCCGATAGTAATGCTCAGCAGGCCTGATTATAATGTTGGTAATACTGTAGATGATGGGCGCCGAAGTGTCGTAATGGAAAGCTTTGTAAAGGCTAAAAAAGATGGAGACAGAAATGTTTATTTCGTTGATGGTGCTTCCCTTTTTGCAGGCGATGAATGGTTTGCTTGCACAGTTGATGGAACTCACCCAACCGATTTAGGATTTTATAGATTTGCCCAAGCGCTAATCCCCACATTTGAAACCATTTTTAAATAACATAAAAAGCTCTATTCTGCAAATTACAGAATAGAGCTTAATTTTATTTAACATTCTTTTTAGGACAAATATCATTTAAAATACAGCTTTCGCAATTAGCCTTTCTGGCAGTGCAAACGTCTCTGCCAAAAAGAACCGTTCTGTGGCAGAAATCATTTGATTTCTGCGGTGGCAAAAGCTTTCTCATTTCATTTTCAACTGTCAAAGGGTTGGTTGAATTTACAAAACCTAATCGGTTACAGATTCTTATAAAATGAGTATCAGTAACTACAGCAGGCTTTTTATAAATATCACCGCAAACAAGGTTTGCAGTTTTTCTGCCAACACCTGGTAAGGTTGTTAGTTCTTCGATAGTATCGGGAACTATGCCAGCAAAATCGGCGATTAATTTTTGAGCGATACCTATTAAGTCTTTGGCTTTGGTTTTATAAAGACCGCAGGTTTTGATAAGCTCCTCTACCCTGCTAAGCTCCGCTTTCGACAAAGACTCGGCATCAGGAAACTCCTTAAAAAGAGCAGGTGTTACCATATTCACACGCTTATCTGTGCATTGGGCCGAAAGTCTTGTAGAAATAAGAAGCTGAAAAGCATCGGTATAATCCAAAGAGCAAATTGCATCAGGATAAAGACTTTCAAGTCTGGCAACTGCTTCAAAAACCCTTTCTTTTTTACGCATTGGCAGCCTCTAATTTCAAATCATTAGGTTTAATAAGCTTCATTTTGCGCATAGCTTCAGAAATTGCTAAGGATAATGCAGCGGGTAAAATAAAGTGCATTAAAAGAATTTCGAGCAGTGTTACAACAGGTGTAAATCCATTTTCCACCATCGAGTTATAGCTCATAAACTGACCAACAAGACCTGCTGAGCCCATACCCGAGCCTTCGGGATTGCTAACCATTTTAAATAATACTGAAGACACTGGACCCAAAATAGCACTCGAAATAATTGAAGGCAACCATATAAGCGGATTTCTAACAATGTTAGGCACCTGAAGCATTGATGTGCCAAGACCTTGTGCCACAAGTCCGCCGAATTTGTTTTCACGGTAGCTGACAACAGCAAAGCCCACCATATTACAGCAACAACCTACCGTTGCAGCGCCTGCCGCAAGACCCGAAATCTCCATTGAAATTCCGACAGCCGCCGAAGAAATTGGTAAAGTGAGAATAATACCCATAAGTACTGAAATTGCCATACCGCCGAGGAATGGATACTTTTCAACATTAACATTTACAACATTACCAAGCCATCTCATAGCTAAAGAAATATAAGGACCTACAAAATAGCCCGCAACAGCGCCTGTTAAAATACAGCAAACGGGCGTTACAATAATATCAACCTTTGTTTTTCCTGCTACCAAAGCGCCCACCTCAATAGCAACATAAGCTGCAATAAAAGCGCCTAATGGCTCACCAGGTTTTCCAATCACAAATGCTTCTGTGGCAAGATTAGGAAAAGCTCCTATCATACCACAAACAGCGGCGGCAACAGTAGTAAGTGGAGCAGATTTTAATTTACAAGCCACACCTACACCAATACCCGCACCTGTAAGCGTTTTGGCAACATTTCCCATTGCAAACAAATAATCAGAAACAATATTATTGCCAACAAGCTTTGCTATCTGACAAAGAATTGTACCGATTATAAGTGTCGAAAAAAGGCCATACGCCATACCGGAAAGACCGTCAATAAACAAACGATTTAAGTACTTCTTAAACATTGTACTTCCTCCTATATAGATTTATTGTTTTTTATTATACTGCTATTTTTTAAAATTGACAATAGTGTATATGACAATATTTTTTGAAAATAATAATACTAATTTATCTATTTGGGGGAAATTTTTATGAAGACCGTTGCTTTTTTTGATACTAAAATTTATGATAAAGAAAGCTTTTTGAAATTTGGCAACGACGATATTAATATAAGATTTTTTGAAAACAAGCTCAATAAGGACACTGTTAGCATGGCGGCTTGCTGTGATGCTGTTTGCGCATTTGTTAATGATAGTATAGATAAAGATGTTATAGAACAACTCGAAAAATTCGGTGTCGGTCTTGTTGCAATGAGATGCGCAGGATACAATAACGTTGATTTAAAGGCGGCTCGTGGCAGAGTCAGAATTGTTCGTGTGCCTGCATATTCTCCTTATGCGGTGGCAGAACACGCCGTTGGTATGATACTGCTTTTAAACCGCAAGCTACACAGAGCTTATATCAGGACTCGTGACCACAATTTTTCTTTAGAGGGTCTTACTGGTTTTGACTTACACGGTAAAACCGTAGGTGTTATAGGCACTGGTAAAATCGGTCGTGCTTTTTGCGAAATTGCAAAAGGATTTGGTATGAATATTTTGGGATTTGACCCTTATAAATCTGATGAATTTGATGGAGATTATGTAAACCTCGATGAGCTTTTGAGCAAAAGTGATATTATAACGCTACATTGCCCTTTAACTAAAGAAAACCGCCATATAATTAATGCACAAACGGTTTCTAAAATGAAACAGGGTGTTTTTATCATTAACACTTCACGAGGTAAACTAATAGATACACAAGCACTAATAGACGGCTTAAAATCGGGAAAAATCGGTGCCGCAGGGCTTGATGTTTACGAGGAAGAAACTTCCCTTTTCTTTGAAGATTTTTCTGAAGAAATAATACACGACGATACCTTATCCACACTGATTTCAATGCCTAATGTTTTAGTAACCTCACATCAGGCATTTTTAACAAGAGAAGCCTTAAACGCAATTGCCGATACAACAATGAAAAATTTTGAGGATTATTTCAGCGGCAGAGAGCTTAAAAACGAAATTAAAATTTAACCTTGTTGCCTTGCAATTTGTATTATTATATGTTACAATTTGCAAGGTGATTTTTTATGACAAGGATTTACATAGTACGCCATTGCGAAACTGTTGGCAATATTAAAAAGATATTTCAGGGACTGACTGATCTTGATATTACCGAGCTTGGCTCCCGTCAGTTAGAGGCGCTCTCTAAAAGATTTGAAGCTATCCTGCTTGATAGAGTATTTGCAAGCCCACTTCTCCGCACACAAAAAACGGCTAAAGCAATTATCGGCAAAAAGGATATCGACTTTGAAATAGAGCAAGGTTTAATTGAGCTTAACGGTGGTGTTATTGAAGGCAAAACTTACAATGAAATTTATACAACTTTTCCCGAGTTTAAAGATATGTGGCAAAATCATCCCGAGGATTTTGCTCCAGAAAATGGCGAAACTATGCCCCACGCTTATGAGCGAATTTGGAATACAATTTTGAAAATAGCGAGTGAAAACAGAGGTAAAACCGTTGCCTGTGCTTCACACGGCGGTGTTATAAGATGCCTTAATTGCCGTCTTTTAAAAGACGATATTACCAAAATGAACGAAGTGCCATTCGGATATAATACGGCAGTTACTTTAATCGAATTTGAGGACGATTTAAGCTACAAGGTTAAATTCTGTGATGATGCTTCTCATATCACTGATGAGCTTATGAACAAGGAAGCTGCCATACCAACCAAATAATATAAAGAGGGATTTTATGATAATTATGTCGGTGGATTTGGGCAAAGCCAGAACAGGTATTGCCGCATCGGACAATAGCGAAAGCTTTGCTTTTCCAAAAAAGGTTATAACTGAATATAATGAAGAAAAGCTTATAAATAAAGTTTGTGATAGCGCAAAGGAGCTAGAAGCCGAGTTAATTGTTGTCGGTTTTCCAAAAAATATGGACGGCAGCGAGGGGTCCAGAGCGGAAGAATGCAAAGCCATAGCAAAAAAAATAACCGAACAATGCAGTATAAAAACTGTTATGTGGGACGAGCGCTGCACAACGATTTCTGCTCATACAGCGCTTAACTATACAAACACGCGAGGAAAAAAGCGCAAAGAGGTTGTCGACGCAGTTGCCGCCGTTATAATACTTGAGGATTATCTTAATTTCAGAAAAAACAGCAAATAACAAAAGCCTTAGACGGAAATCAACCGCCTAAGGCTTTTACCTTATATATTATTCAGTATTAATTTATTTACTTCTTCTCTGAAATTAATAAGAGTATTATTATCAGTGCAGGTTCTATAAGTCATACCACCGAAAAATTCGGCAATAAATTTATTTACCTTTTCCCTGCCAATTAGCTTTTCCAAAGCCTTCAAAGCTCTGTAATCATTGATACCCTCATAAAACACTTTCATTCTTGTAGATGGTATAGCTGTGCCGTCAGGGTCAGCGTAAACAATAAATGAAGTGCCCGGTGTTGCAGAGTAGCCTGATGGATTTTGCACAGGATTAAACAAACCGTGGCTTAGTACATCATAGTAATAATTATAACCCCAATGCAAAAAGCCTTTTGCACCTGTATAATACATTTGTGTACCCAAAATGCGGTTTCGTGCGCCTGTTGTACTTAGTATTCGGTTAGGAAGACCGCTGTGCAAAGTCTCTCCTGTATAGTAAACCCAGAAATTATCACAATTTTCAATAAATTTATCCATTTCTGCGGATTCAACGCCAACAATGGGTATTGAAACGCTGCCGTCCTCAAAAAACTTGTAATGTGATAGCGCATCACCTGAAGGATAGCCTTCAATTTCCTTTTTAACAACCTCAAGCGCATTTTTATAGTAATCAAGGTGCTTTTCCATTGGCTCGTCAGAAATATGGAAAAATACATTTTCTTTTTCCAGACCGATTTCCTCAAAAAACGGCAGAACCGCCCGCAAATAGCTTTTTAAGAATTTTTGGTATTCTTTGCTTTTAGAGTCAGTATCCCAACCAAAAAGCTGCTTATATTCCCTGTTTTCGTAACCCATTATCTTTGGTGCTGAGCGTGCTCCCCATTGAGTGAACAAATGACAATGCTCAAAATGAGTGATACCGCACGACATACAAAGCTCAATGAATTTTTTCATTAAAGAAAAATCAAAGCTATAATCATCATTTTGCTTAATAACTTTAACTAACTGAGCTGTAAGCCGCTCTTTGCCGACAGGGGTATCAAGAGCGGGAGTGAACGCAGGCAGTAATATCATATTCATACCTGTTTTCACAGCCTCCGCAACGAAGGATTTAATTATATCAAAATGACGGTCAGAAAACATTTCAACACTGTATAAATCAGCAAGACAGTCACAATGAAACCAAGAAGTATAAAGAAGCTCCTGCTTTGGTAACAGGCAGTCAATTATTTTAAGCTCAAGAGTTTCTCTTGCAATCTCTTTTCCCGAGCTACAGCTGCAAAAAACAATATCAATTTTATATTCACCGCTGTTTATATTCTCGCCCTTTTCGTTTACAGTAAACCATAACGACTGATAACTGCCTGCTATTGATATCAACTGATGTTTTTCGTTTTGCTCGTAAAATTTAGGCTCCCAAAAACCGTCATTTTCAACTATGCTCACATTGTTTCTTTTGTAAAGCAAATCAGGGTAAAGTCCGGGAGTGGTGCGGTCATAAAATTCATCTTTTCTTACAGGACCCGCCGAAACCAAAGGAACATAGCCCACTTTATACTGTGTAAAATATTTAATATCTAAATCACTTTCTATTTTAATATAAAAAGAGGAATTCCATTTTTCGTCATCAGAATTTTTAAAAGCTACCTGAAAGGAAAAAGGCTCGTTTTTTAGTGCTGTTGCACGAGACAAAACATCGCCGTTTACCATATCGGGATACACCTTTGTTAATGAGGAAATCAGTTTTGTTTCAAAGCTCATATTTTACACCTTCTTGGAATTTTTTACAAATTCACTTTAACATAAAAACGTTTCATATTCAATAATAATATCAAATTTTAGTATAAATTAGCAAATACTCCCTATTCCCAAAGAATAAGGAGTATTTTTTAAAAGCTTTAATTTTTAACAATTACAGAAACACCGTCAGGAATAGCAATAATCTTTGCAGACTCATTATTTAAAATCTGCTTTGCCTTTATTAAAGCATCATCAATGCTGCAAGACGGAATCATATGCATAGCTTCAATTAAACTGTCAGGTAATTCGGATACATAAATAACAGTAGCTTTCATTAAAATTCTTAAAAGAATTTGCGCTTCCCATTGGTCGGGTATAGTTTCATTTCTGCCTCTTTTAAGAATATCTGCCATACTTTTTGCAATATCCTTTTCATCAGCCACTTGATGATAAAAGTGTTCTCCACCTGTACCGTCAGAAGATGCCGCAAGCATAATAATAACCCCGCCTTTTTTAACAGCGGCTTCTGCTGCGGTCATACCTTTAACAGCCTGATAAATGTTCTGGTCAAGCGGATAACCGCCGTTTGTGGATATTACAATATCTGCAGCTTCGGTATTCACTCCGCAAAGCGAGGACAGAAAATCAGTGCCCTTTTTGTGTGCTGCCTCAGGTTCGCCCGCAGTAGCGAACAGAACCTCTTTTTCTGCATTTAGTACAACATTAACAATAAATCTGAGCTTAGCGGTTTTTGCCGCCCAAAGCATATCCTTATGTACAGGGTTATTTTCAAGCTTACCTGTTCGTGCGTTTTCATTATTAATAAATTCAGAACAATGGTTGCTGAGCACTGTATTTCTGCCTGCAATTCCAGGTAAAACGCTCTTTCTTCCGCCTGAAAAGCCTGCAAAGAAATGTGGCTCAATAAATCCTTCGGCTATGAGTAAATCAGCATCGATTGCGATTTTGTTTATTTCACATTCACCGCCCGAGGGTAGTTTTCCGATATTCACAAGCTTCTCACGCTCGTCGCAGTCGTGAATATAAATATTTTCATTTTTGACAATATCCTCACCAAACTTGTCAATTAACTCCTCTTTTGTTGTTCCTCTGTGACACCCTGTTGCTATAAGTATTGTTATTTTTGCAGTTTTATTTACACTCCTTATTTCTTCGAGTAAAGGCGGGATAATAATTTTACTCGGTACAGGTCTTGTATGGTCGCTTGCGATAATTACAATATTCTTTTTATCTTTTGCAAGCAGAGATAAAGACTCTGAGCCAACAGGATTTTTTAAAGCTTCTTTTACAAGCTCCTCACCGCTAAGCTCGGTTTTATAATTATTAATTCCCGATTCAAGAACACCGATAAGCTCGTTATCTTTAAAGCTACCGATTAATTTTTTCTTACCGTAAGGAAAAGAAATTTGAGTCATTTTAGTTTTCTCCTTTACTGTTTTTAAGGCCTGTTATTTGTAAAACATTCATTATCAAAGGGATAAGAATCAGCTGTAGTATAATGCCAAGAATTGAGTCAACAAAACCACCTGAAATAAATGCCATAAATGTAAAAGAATTTCCACCAATACCCAGTAGAAAAGCTTTTGCAATTCCCCAAACTATTCTGCCAGAAAGCATTGCTGAAAGTAAACTGATGTATAAACCAACTGTGTTTTTTCGCTTGAATCGGGAATATAAAAATCCAATAACAAAGCCATAAGTCGCAAGCTCAAATGCCATCCAGACCGCATTAGGATAAATTGGTGGCATTGAAAATATAACCGAGCGAAAAAAAGGCAAAATTGCTCCTACAGTTAAACCGTACTGCCAACCGCATAATAAACCGCACAGCATAACAGGAATGTGCATTGGAAGTAAAGTGTCTCCAATTTCTTTAATCTGCCCAGTAAATAGCGGCAAAATTATACCCAAGCCTAAAAAAAGCGATGCGAGAACCAGTTTTTTAAGTTTCAAATTTTTAACGGATAATGCCATATAACACCTCAAAATTTTTATGATTTAATTGTAGCATAATATCAATACAATGTAAATAGTTAGCTTACTAAGAAAATTTATTGACTTATAAGTCTATAGGTTATAAAATAGTAACAGAATTTTCTATTTTGTTTTTAGGTGATAAAAAGTGAGAAAAATAATCGGATATTTAAAAGGGTTTTATGGTCGTATGACCATCGGTTTTGTTATTAAAACTATCGCTACATTAGCAGAGCTTATGCTTCCGTATATACTTAGTCATATTTTAAAAGATATTATAAATAGCGATTTAAAGGATATTCTATTTTGGGGAATCCTTATGATAATATTCTCAGCGATAGCAGGCATATTTAATATAATTGCAAATAGAATGGCGGCGTTTGTTTCAAAAAATTTTGCTGAAAATATGCGAAAGGATTTATTTGATAAAACCCTCCGTCTTTCTGCGGCTCAAACCGATAAATTCACTATCCCCTCACTTGAATCACGAATCACCACAGATACATATAATGTTCACGGTTTTATCAATATGATACAGCGTATGGGTGTGCGTGCTCCTATTATGCTTGCGGGCGGAATTGCAATAACTCTTTTTATGGATATGCATCTTTCCCTTGTAATGATAGCGATACTTCCTCTTATATTCGTAACTGTATATTTTATCCGCAGAATGGGTGTCCCTCTTTATACAAAAGTACAGCAGTCGGTTGACGGTATGATAAGAGTTGTGCGTGAGGACGCTCAAGGAATACGTGTTATTAAAGCACTTTCAAAAATTGATTATGAGCACCGCCGCTATGAAAAGGTTAATAAAGCGCTTGTTAAAGAGGAAATCAAAGCAGGCGTTATTATGGGTAGCGTTCACCCTATAATGACATTTTTTATGAATATGGGTAGTGTTGCGGTAATTGCTATAGGAGCGGCAAGAATTTCAAATTCCCTTTCAGAACCTGAAACCATTATCGCTTTTATGCAGTATTTCACCCAAATTTCTATGGCGCTTATGGCGGTTACTCGTATGTTTGTGATGTATACCAAAAGCTCTGCCTCTGCAAAAAGAATTGCTGAGGTGTTATCTGCTGAAGAGGATATCACACTCAAAGCTAAAACCGAATATCCTGATATTTCAACCGATTCTCATATTTTGTTTGATAACGTCACTTTTTCTTATAACGGTAAAAGAAATAATATTGAAAATATATCCTTTAGCATTAAAAAAGGCGGCTCGGTTGGTATAATCGGCGCAACAGGCTCTGGAAAATCCACTGTGATAAAGCTGTTGCTCCGCTTTTATGATGCCGATATGGGTGCTATATACATAAACGGTGAGGATATCCGCACTATTGAAAGAGCACGATTTTATGAATATTTCGGCTCCGCTTTACAACAGGACTTTTTATATGCCGATACAATTGAAGAAAATATACGCTTTGGACGTGATATTCCTTTTTCTGATATAAAAAAAGCCGCAAAAATCGCTCAGGCAGACAATTTCATTACCGCTTTTGCTGACGGCTATTCCCATCAGCTCTCCCCTCACGGCACAAATATTTCGGGCGGACAAAAGCAAAGGCTTTTAATCTCTCGTGCAATTGCCGCAAAACCCGATATTCTTATTCTTGATGACAGTTCTTCAGCGCTTGATTATAAAACCGATGCCGCCTTAAGATGTGCTCTTAAGGAAAATTTACAGGATACAACAGTTATTACTGTAGCACAAAGAGTAAGCTCAGTTAAGGACTGTGATGTTATTCTTGTTCTTGATGACGGTAAAATAATCGGTTCAGGCACACACGATATGCTGCTTGAAAAATGTGAAGAATACCGTGAAATCAGTAATTCTCAGATGGGAGGTGCTATCGTTGAGTAAACCTAAAAAGCCAAAGAAATTGGACCGCAAAGCCTTTAAAAGCATTTTTCTGCGCCTTTGCACCTATATTTTCAAATATTGGTATCTGTTTATTCCGGCGGTTATTTTAACACTTGTTTCAAATCAGCTATCTCTTTTGGGACCGAAATTTTCAGGTGACGCAATTGATGCAATGGCTAAAAAAGGTAATGTGAATTTTAATTCGGTAACCGATAATATTATTAAAATGATTATATGTTATGTTCTTTCTTCAGTTTTATCCTACCTTTTAGCATCTCTTATGATATTTATAAGTCAAAAAATTGTTTTCACTATGCGTAAACAGCTTTTTGAAAAACTGACAAGCCTGCCTGTAGGTTATTTTGATACCCACCCCACAGGCGATATAATCAGTCATATTTCTTATGATATTGACACTATTAACAGCTCCCTTTCCCACGATTTAGTGCAGATAATGACAAGTGTTTACACTGTTATCGGCTCGCTGATTTTTATGTGGAATATTTCGAAACCAATGATACTTGTGTTTGCAGTAACTGTTCCTGCTTCAATAATTTTTACCCGTTATCATTCCAAAAGAGTGCGTCCCCTTTTCCACACACGCTCCAAAAAGCTTGGTGAGCTTAACGGTTATGCCGAAGAAATGCTCTCAGGCTGCAGAACAATTAAGGCGTATGCACGTGAGGACGAAATCGGCAACCGCTTTAACAAACGCAACACCGATTCAATGGACGCATATTATAAAGCAGATTATCACGGCTGTACAATGGGCCCCACTGTAAACTTTATAAACAATTTATCAATTTCACTTGTAATGATTTTGGGTGGTATTCTCTATCTTTACTCCCAAAACGGAGTTGCTAAAGCAGGGTCACTTTTCTTTATAACCTTGGGCGGAGTTTCCCAATTTGTTCAGTATTCACGTAAATTTGCAGGCCCTATTAATGAATTTGCAAATATCATAAACGAATTGCAATCTGCTTTTTCTGCGGCTGAGCGTGTGTTCAAAATTATTGATGAAGAGCCGGAAAAAACAGATATACCAAATGCTCTTTTATTAGATAATGTTAACGGTGAGGTAGAATTCAAAAATGTTGTTTTCGGTTACACACCTGATAAAACAATTCTTAAAGATATTTCTTTTGCAGCAAAATCGGGTAAAACTATCGCTATCGTCGGTCCAACCGGTGCCGGAAAAACCACAATAATTAATCTTCTTATGAGATTTTACGATGTAAATTCAGGCACAATTACCGTAGATGGCACAGAAGCGAGAGATATTACAAGAAAATCCCTACGCAAAGCATACACAATGGTTTTACAGGACACCTGGCTCTTTTGCGGAACTATTTATGATAATATTGCCTATGGTAGAGAAAATGCCACTGAAGACGAAATAAAAGCCGCCGCAAAAGCAGCGAGAATTGATAAATATATTGAAGCTTTACCCGACGGCTATAACACTGTCCTTACAGATGACGGTATAAATATTTCTAAGGGACAGCGTCAGCTTATAACAATTGCACGTGCTATGATTGCCAATTCTCAAATGCTTATTCTGGACGAGGCTACATCAAATGTTGACTCTAGAACAGAAATAAAAATACAGGAAGCAATGGCCGAGCTTATGAAAGGGCGCACTTGCTTTGTTATAGCTCACCGACTATCAACTATTCAAAACGCAGATTTAATTCTTGTTATTAAAGACGGTAAAATCACCGAAAGCGGAAATCACAACCAACTGCTCCATTCAGGCGGATTTTACAGCACACTATATAATTCTCAGTTTAACTAAAACATATAAAATCCCCAGAAACGTTAAGTTTCTGGGGATTTTATAATCTCTTTTTTAAAATTTTGAGCTTATTGATTACTTTTGTCTTGCTCTCTAATCAAAATGACATAGTCATTATACTCACCGTTCTTCAATTCAACCATTAAAACATTAGGGTCTTCCTTTGTCATATAAAGTCCTCCCACAACATTGCTAAAATGACTTTGATAAGTGCCTTCAAAATCATATGCTTCCCCTAAGTATTTATCAGGTGTGTAGGCTTTAGTGCTTGTACTGCACTGAACATAATTAGCACCGCCGTACTTAACCATTCCAATAACGTCGCCCGCACCGCTTGATTGGTTGTTAGTTTCAGGTTCAATATAATCTTGTTCACCGATGATAGTCGAATCCTCCAATTCAACTGCTGGTGTATCACCAAAAAAACCACCTTGCCATAAACCTATGCCAAGAAGTGCCACAAAGCAAAAACAACAAATGGGTATTATTATTTTTTTCATATTTTTTTTCCTTTCTCGTTGTAGAGTTTCGTGTTCTCCTATTCTGCGGAGAACATCACTTGCCATTTCGTTATAGTTCTTCATAAATGAAGCCCTCCAATTCAAGTTGTGATTTAAGTGCTTTTCGAGCACGATACACAAGGGTCTCAATGCTATGTACACTTCTTTTCATTACAGCCGCCACCTGCTTGATGCTGAAATTTTCAAAATAAATTAGCCATAACACTTGTCTATATTCGGATTTCAGTTTTGCGAGAGATTGGTGAACTGTAATTTTTCTTTCTTCCTTAATATATGCCAGTTCAAGATTGTGTTCATCACTAACAAGCTCTGAGCAATCATCAATTGACTTATTAGTTAGTTTAGAATTTCGTCTCAAATAGTCAATTGCAACATTCCGTCCGATTGTGTAAAGCCAAGTTTTAAATGAACCTTTTCCTTTATCTTTCGGTTTTTTAATACCTAGAAGCACAAAGGTTTCCTCTGCAAGTTCTTCGGCGGTATGTAAATTACTGACAAAACTGTTAAGGTAAAGAATGAGACCATCTTTGTAATCCCTTATGATTTCTATTAAGCCACCTTCATCACCATCTTCGCGGAAACGGCGGTAACTACTTGCACCGTTATCCATGCGCTTCTCCTTTCCGAAAGGCACTATTTTTTTGTCCTTTCACTTATTACACGAAACCTATGCATAAAACCTCACAGTATTTTCTAAAAAATATATAGCTGTTATGTTTTTAAAAATCGAGCAAAAAAGAATATTTTAAAAAAATGACAATTCTACTCGGAGATTTGTCATTTTTTAGTGATTCATCGTGAATACGACCCTCGCATTGTGGTGCTCTGTCATTCACTACCACTCCTACTTTGAAATCACAAAATACATAGAAATAAAAAAAACCGACCGTTTGGTCGGTTTTTTTATTTGGTGATCCATCGGGGATTCGAACCCCGGACACCTTGATTAAAAGTCAAGTGCTCTGCCAACTGAGCTAATGAATCAAATGCTACCTTGTTTTTGACAGCTTAAATATTATATCAAGACTGTTCCCGAATGTCAATAGAAAGTTTTAATTTTTAGGAAAAAATTTTCAAAAACAGTAATATTACCGCTGCCTGCAGCATAATTACGACAGGTAAACCTATCATAAACTTATTATGTCTGGTTTTATGACGAATTATTTGCATTGTTAAAAACATAAAAACACTGCCGCCCAAAATGCTAAGAAGCATTAAATTGCGTTCGCTTATCCTCCTTGAGCCCTTAATGGCAGAAAGTTTATCGAAAATGCAAACTATTACAGATAGTAGATTAATGAATATAATATAAGCTAAAACGATTTTAAAAAGCATAACTATAATTTCTCCAAAAAAATCAAAGGGTTATAATACCCTTTGATTTTAGCATTTTTAAACCGCTTTTTCAATCTGTTTTTTGAGCTTTGTTATTATTCTTTTTTCAAGCCTTGAAATATAGGACTGTGAAATACCCAATGTATCCGCCACTTCCTTTTGAGTATACTCCTCATAACCGTTCATTCCAAAACGCATCTCCATTATTTGCTTTTCACGTGCAGGCAATTGATTAACAAAGCCGTTTAATTGAATACGTTCGTCCTCAATCTCCACTCCCCTGCCTATTTCATCACCGTCACTGCCAAGCACATCTGAAAGCAAAAGCTCATTGCCGTCCCAGTCAATATTAAGTGGCTCATCAATAGAAATTTCGTTTTTATGAGTGGAAATCTTTCTTAAATACATCAAAATCTCATTTTCAATGCATCTTGAGGCATAAGTTGCAAGCTTAATATTACGGTCACTGCAAAAAGTGTTAACCGCTTTTATAAGTCCTATAGTACCGATTGAAATTAAATCTTCAATATTTATACCAACCGAATCGAATTTTCGTGCGATGTAAACTACAAGCCTCAGATTATGTACAATAAGCTTATCACGTGATTTATCATTGTTTGCATCAAGCAGCTCTTTTTCTTCCTCTGCAGAAAGCGGCGGCGGTAAAATTTCAGGGCCGTTTATATAATATGTCGGCTTCACAAAACCAATTTTTACTAAAAACTTAAATATTAAATTTGAAATATTCATAACACTAACCGCCTTAATTAAAAATTTGTGGATTAATTATTGCTTCGTATCCATCTCGCAAAGGTTCTTTTGAAATTGCAAGTATTGGCTTTTCGAGTGTGATTTTCTGCTTTTCTGTTTTAATATCCGCCTTATCACAGCGGTAGCCCTCTAAAGTATCAGCACCGGTAACTGTTGAACAAGGTATAACCCTGTAGCGTTTTTTGAGGTTATCGTCTGTATTTACATTTAAATTCCCAAAAAGCGAATAATAAACCGATCTATCTGCTATTATCACTTCTGATTTTCCGAATATATCCACTACCGAATTCCCCGTATCCACTATCGCTTCACAATTAACAGTTGTGTTATCTGCTGATAAGGTTATCTGGCATCTTTCCGCATTTTTAGCAGTAGCAGAAAAAATATTAAGTAAAATTGTGAACAGAAGATAAAAAGCCACCGTAAAGCAAATTAAAATCAAAGGAGAAATATTAAAATATATTACAGAATTATTTATTACCATTCCGGACGGCTTAAAAATGCGCCAAACCGCTATCATTACTCCGGCATACAGACAAGTAACTCCAAAAAGCGTTCCTGAGGCTTTTAAATATGCCGAAAGATTTTTATAACCGAAGGCCAAAAAAGCCATTACAAGGCAAATTATAAGCTTATAGAGTATTTCTGAAAGTATAAAAGACTGAGGCAAGAATATGTAAAGTGCGGAAATCCCGCCAAAAGCTGCCGATAAAATTAAGCGATATGTTTTTGTCTGCAGCTTTAAAAAACTTTTTACCGCCAATAACAAAAAATAATTTACAATTAGATTAAGAATAACTAATATGTCAGCATAAACTACCAATATTATCACCGTTTATATTAAAATGATTATAGAATCGGGCATTGAGAATTTTTTACTTAACTTACTGTAACTATTATACATTGAGCTAGTTAAAAAATATGTCGATATAAAAGGGATAAAAAAATTACTTATCCGATAATTTAGCGGATAAGTAATTCTAAATATGTACTTTATTAAATTCAGCGGAATAATCTTTCAATTTACCTGTATATTCAAGATAGATATTCGGAATATTCAAAAAATGAACAGGCTGAGGTATATCACCGAGCTTTTCAGCGCCCTCAATATTATAGCTTACCAAAATATCCTTCACAAACTCTGAGCAATAAAAACGCTTCTTCGATTTAATAACAATTTTAAACCACGCTAACCAAAGTCCCCAATAGTTATAACCGAATTGCTTCTTGTTTTCCAGCATATAATTTATACGCTCGCTTATAGCTTCATGTTTATCAGACGGAATTTCAATACTAATAATTTTAACCATAGTATCTGGAAAACGCTTAAAAGTTCCAAAATTCGGAGATTCGGTAACAAAGCCTGCCCAAAATGGATTATAAGGATTTTTTCTACCAAAGGAATACATATACTGCAGATCACCTTCAAGACCGATAGAAGCGTGATTATATTCAGCACCCGTAATCGCTTTAAAAGCGATTACGGGTGCT
>SVOK01000029.1 GCA_015066445.1 Oscillospiraceae bacterium
TCGTATGCCCAACCGTCACCACCGAAGATCCAGATGGACTTCTTAGCGAGGTATTCTTTCTTATCAAGAACAGCAGGAGCGATAGGACAACCAGCCTCTGCAGCCTTTTCGATTTCAGCAATAAGAGCTGTTGTAGCAGCAGCGTTCTTATTGGTATCATCAATAGTAGCAAGGTAAAGCTCAGCTGCAGCCTTGAACTCGTCAGAAGCCTTGTCAGAAGCAGCCATTTCCTTAACCTGTGCAATAAGACCGTCACGAAGAGCCTTCTGACCAAGGTACATACCAAAGCCGTGCTCAGCGTTATCCTCGAAGAGGGAGTTAGCCCAAGCAGGACCGTGACCTTCAGCATTTACTGTGTAAGGTGATGTAGCAGCAGGACCGCCCCAGATAGAAGAACAGCCTGTAGCGTTAGAGATGTACATCTTGTCACCGAATAACTGGGTAACGAGACGAGCATAAGCGGTTTCAGCACAACCTGCACATGAGCCTGAGAACTCGAGTAAAGGCTTCTTGAACTGAGAAGTGATAACGTTAGCATCAGATGCAACGTCAGCCTTTTCAGTAACATTAGCAACACAGTAATCGAATACATCCTGCTCTTTGAGCTGTGATTCCTGAGAAACCATCTTGAGTGAGTTTGTGGGACATTCGCCAACGCAAACGCCGCAACCCATACAGTCAAGAGGAGATACTGTCATTACATAAGAGTAACCCTTATTTGTAACGAGCTTTTCTTTAACTGCAATCTTTGTATTTGCAGGAGCAGCAGCCTTTTCCTCAGCAGAGAGAGCATAAGGACGGATTGTAGCATGAGGACATACAAATGCACACTTGTTACAACCGATACAGGTCTCATTATTCCACTCAGGAACCATAACTGCAACGCCGCGCTTCTCGTGAGCGGATGCACCCTGCTCAAATGTACCGTCAGCGTGGTCCATAAATGCAGAAACAGGGAGAGAGTCACCGTTCATAAGACCAACGGGCTTCATAATATTGTCAACCATCTTAATAAGCTTAGAGGTATCAGCATTAGCTGCAGCAGCTGCATCATCAGTAGCATCTGCCCAAGAAGCAGGAACATCAATCTTAACATAAGCTGTAGCACCTGCGTCGATAGCCTTCTCGTTCATCTGAACGATTTCAATACCCTTCTTCATAAACTTCTGAGCTTTTTCCTTCATATAGCCGATAGCCTCTTCAGCAGGAAGAACCTTAGAGAGTGAGAAGAAAGCAGACTGTAAAACGGTGTTTGTACGCTTGCCAAGACCAATCTGAGCTGCCAAGTCAATAGCGTTAACAGTGTAAAGCTGAATGTTATTCTTAGCGATATAACGCTTAGCTTCAGCAGGCATATGCTTGTCTAACTCTTCAGGAGTCCACTGGCAGTTGATAAGATATACACCGCCGGGCTTAACATCGTTAACCATCTTGTAACCCTTGATTACATAAGAGGGGTTATGACAAGCAACGAAGTCAGCCTTGTTGATGTAGTAAGGACTCTTAATGGGCTTATCACCGAATCTTAAGTGAGAAATTGTGATACCGCCGGTCTTCTTAGAGTCATACTGGAAGTATGCCTGAACATACTTATCGGTATGGTCACCGATAATCTTGATAGAGTCTTTGTTAGCGCCAACAGTACCGTCACCGCCGAGACCCCAGAATTTACATTCGATTGTACCCTCAGCAGCAGTGTTAGGAGCCTCTTCCTCTTCGAGTGAGAGACAGGTAACGTCATCGTTGATACCGAGAGTGAACTGAGCCTTAGGCTCGTCCTTACTGAGCTCTTTGTAGATAGCAAAGATGCTTGAAGGAGGTGTATCCTTAGAACCAAGACCATAACGGCCGCCTACAACGGTGTCAATCTTTCTGCCTGTCTTAGCAAGAGCAGCAACAACATCGAGGAATAAAGGCTCGCCCAAAGAACCGGGTTCCTTAGTTCTGTCAAGAACAGCAATCTTCTTAACAGTAGCAGGAATAGCTTCTACTAACTTTTCAGCAGAGAAAGGACGGTAAAGTCTAACCTTTACAAGACCAACCTTCTCGCCTGCAGCTACCATATAGTCAATAACTTCTTCTGCAACGTCGCAGATAGAGCCCATAGCGATGATGATCTTTTCAGCATCGGGAGCACCATAGTAGTTAAAGAGCTTATAGTCAGTGCCAAGCTTAGCATTAACCTTGTCCATATATTCTTCAACGATACCGGGAACAGCATCATAGTACTTGTTACAAGCCTCTCTGTGCTGGAAGAAGATATCGCCGTTTTCGTGTGAACCGCGCATTACGGGATGCTCAGGATTAAGAGCACGCTTGCGGAAGCTGTCAACAGCGTCCATATCGCACATTTCCTTAAGGTCTTCGTAATCCCAAACCTGAATCTTCTGGATTTCGTGAGAAGTACGGAAACCATCAAAGAAGTTGATGAAAGGAACACGTGACTTGATAGTAGCAAGGTGAGCTACAGCACCAAGGTCCATAACTTCCTGAGTATTAGTCTCAGCGAGCATTGCGAAACCTGTCTGACGGCAGGCATAAACGTCTGAATGGTCACCGAAGATGTTAAGAGCGTGAGAAGCTACGCAACGAGCAGATACGTGGAATACGCTGGGAAGCAATTCACCTGCTATTTTGTACATATTCGGGATCATAAGTAAAAGACCCTGAGAAGCAGTATAAGTAGTGGTAAGAGCACCGGCATTAAGTGAACCGTGAACTGTACCTGCAGCACCTGCTTCGGACTGCATTTCGGAAACCTTAACGGTTGTACCGAAAATATTTTTTACACCCTGAGCGGACCACTGATCAACATAGTCAGCCATAGGGCTGGACGGAGTAATAGGATAAATACCTGCTACTTCAGTAAACGCATAGGAGACATAAGCCGCAGCGTTATTACCGTCCATAGTTTTGAATTTTCTGGCCATGGAAAATTCCTCCTAAATAATAATTTTGAGTCGGGACGATAAAATGACAAAAAATTAACAATCGACCCTCTCATACGCATATTATAATACCACTTTTTTAAGGCTTTGTAAATATCAAAATTAAAAAATATCAAGAAAAAATGCTTTTTTGTAGCTAAAAACAGAAAAGATTTGTCTAAAACACAAAAATTTGGTCTTTTTAGAGTTTGTAATTGTATTTTTAAAGATAAAATGTTATTTTATATATGTATTAAGGATTTAAGGAGTAATAATTTTATGAAAAAATCACCTTATATAATACCAAAAGAAAATGCTTTCAGCATTATATCGGTGATATGTATGGCCGTATGTATTGCTTTAAGAATATTTTATTACGCTGTAAAAGGCTTTAACGCATTTGAATTTTTAACCCTGTTATTTTTGCCCTTGCTTTCAGCCGTAATATTTATTGCGGTTGTACTGTTTTGGGGGCGTTCTCACGCCGCCGCAACGTCGGTATCAGTAGCTTTGGGCGTGATATTCTTTATTATTAAAGCTTTTTCTTTTGATAGCGCTCTACATACTGCCCTTTGTATAATTCTTTATATAGCTGTACTTTTGATTTATAGCCTTACTGTTTTTGGAATAATCCCCACCAAAAAGCTTTTGTATCCGCTTTTTGGACTGCCGCTTTTATATCATATTTTTGTGGAGGATATGAAGCTTTATGTTCTGGCAAAGCCACCTGTTCCTTTTTTAGAATGGCTTCCCGAAATTTCGGTGCTGCTTATTATGGCAGGACTTTTATCAGTTTCTGCGGCGCTTAAAAAGGATAGATAATTATAGTAGCTCAAAATGATTTTTGCGATTTTTAATAATACCTTCTTTTCGTAGCTTACTGATTTCTGCCGAAAGACCGCTTCGGTCAACCTCCAAGTAATCGGCAAGCTCCTGTCGGTCATAAGAAATATTAAAAGAATTGGATTTAGATTTTTTAGCTTCAACAGTCAAAAATGTTAAAAGCTTTTCCCTTGTGGAACGTTTTGAAATTATTTCAATTTTTTGGTGAAACAGCAGGGTTTTCATAGCGAGGTCCTTCATCAGGTTGAATATCAGCTGGCGGTGAAAGTTACAGTTATTGTTGCAGGTATGTAAAATACAGCTGCAGTCAATGAACATTACTTCGCAGGGCTCATTTGCGGTTACCGTTACGGGAATGGATTTGGTTTCGGCGCAGGCAAAGGCTTCACCAAACATCTGTGACGGTTTTATATTGCTTAAAATACTTCTGTTACCGTAAAAATCTATCTGGATTATCTGCGCTGAGCCTGAAAGTAATATCCCTATATATTTAGCACTACTTCCCTCGGTGAGGATAGTATATTTTTTATCAAATGCAACTACCTTTGCATTAAGGCAGGATAACATATTAATTAGATTTTCGTCTTCAATTTGCTCAAAAAGGGGACATTTTCGTAAAATTTCAAAATATTTTTTCATAATTTTTCTCCATTTGTTGAAATTTCAACATACTTATAATGCTTATTATAATATAATGATTTCAGAAAAACAAGGAGGATATCAATAATGATTAGAAAAATAATTAAAATAGATGAAGAAAAATGCAACGGATGCGGTGCTTGCGCAGCAGCCTGCCACGAGGGTGCAATTGAAATGGTGAACGGTAAGGCAAGACTTACCAAAGAGGATTACTGTGACGGTTTAGGTGACTGCCTTCCCGCCTGTCCTACTAATGCTATAAGCTTTGAAGAGCGAGAAGCTCCTGCCTACAATGAGGAGGCGGTGCGTCAGGCAAAGATGAAAAATTTTGGTGTTAAGCTGCCCTGCGGTTGCCCGGGAACGCAGTCTAAAGCTATTAAACGGGAGAGCGACGCTCAGGATATAAGGTCGGGTCCGGTTGTTACAAGTAAGCTTTCACAATGGCCTGTTCAGATTAAGCTTGTTCCCGTTAATGCACCATATTTTGATAATGCAAATTTGCTTATTGCGGCTGACTGTACCGCTTTTGCTTACGGCAATTTTCATAACGATTTTATACGAAATCATATTACACTTATCGGCTGTCCTAAGCTTGACGATGGGGATTACAGCGAAAAGCTTACAGCAATTATCTCTAATAACAATATAAAAAGTGTGAAAATAGTGCGTATGGAGGTGCCCTGCTGCGGCGGTATTGAGAACGCAGTAAAGCAGGCTTTACAAAAAAGCGGTAAATTTATTCCTTGGCAGGTAGTTACAATATCTACTGACGGTAAAATTATTGAATAAAAATTATTTTATATTTTAAAATAAGGTAATTTATGGTATACTATTTTTAATGACTAATTCAGAGGTGCAAAAAATGATTATTACAAACGATATCAAGTATATTGGAGTTAACGACCATAAAATAGATTTATTTGAGGGGCAGTATGTAGTGCCGAACGGAATGTCCTATAATTCTTATGCTATTTTAGATGACAAAATAGCCATTATGGATACTGTTGACGCTGAGTTTACCCACGAGTGGCTTGATAACATTCAGAACACTCTTGGCAGCAGAAAACCCGATTATCTTATAGTACAGCATATGGAGCCCGACCATTCTGCAAACATTGTTAATTTTATTAAGGCTTATCCTGATGTTACGATAGTTTCTTCCGAGAAAGCCTTTAAAATGATGAAAAACTTTTTCGGCACAGAGTTTACCGATAACAGGATAATCGTAGGGGAGGGGGATACCCTTTCTTTAGGTAAGCATAACCTTACCTTTGTTACAGCGCCTATGGTGCATTGGCCCGAAGTTATTGTTACTTATGACAGCACCGATAAGGTTTTATTCTCAGCCGATGGCTTTGGCAAGTTTGGTGCGCTTGATGTAGAAGAAGACTGGGCTTGCGAGGCAAGACGCTACTATATAGGTATTGTGGGTAAATACGGTGCTCAGGTGCAAGCCTTGCTCAAAAAGGCTGCCACACTTGATATCCAGATTATTTGCCCGCTTCACGGTCCTGTTCTTAGCAAGGATTTGGGATACTATCTTAATCTTTATAATACATGGTCAAGCTATCAGCCCGAGGAGGAGGGTATTGTAATAGCTTATACCTCAGTTTACGGAAATACCAAAAAGGCGGTTATGCTGCTCGCAGAAAAGCTTAAAGCCAACGGCTGCCCCAAGGTGGTTGTTAATGACCTTGCCCGCTGTGATATGGCAGAGGCTGTGGAGGACGCCTTCCGTTACAGCAAAATAGTTCTTGCTACTACAACCTATAATGCGGAAATATTCCCATTTATGCGTGAGTTTATAAATCATCTTGTTGAGCGTAATTTCAGCAACCGTACAGTAGCTTTGATAGAAAACGGAAGCTGGGCTCCTCTTGCGGCTAAGGTTATGAAGGGTATGCTTGAAAAGTCAAAGAATTTAACCTTTACCGAAAACACCGTAAAAATTTTGTCGGCTTTAAATGAGGAAAGCACCGCTAAGCTGGATGCCCTTGCAGATGAGCTTTGCAAGGATTATCTGGCTCAACAGGATTCCACCGCAAACAAAAACGATTTAACAGCACTTTTCAATATCGGTTACGGTCTTTATGTGGTGACATCTAATGATGGCAAAAAGGATAACGGACTTATTGTTAATACTGTAACTCAGGTTACTAATACACCAAACCGAATTGCAGTAGCTATAAACAAAGACAGTTATTCGCATCACGTAATTAAGCAAACAGGTAAAATGAATATAAATTGCCTGACTGTGGACGCTCCTTTTTCTGTGTTTGAAAAATTCGGCTTTACAAGCGGCAGAAATACAGATAAATTCGCCGAGTGCGAGCCGCTTCGTTCGGATAACGGACTTGTATTTTTGCCAAGGCATATAAATTCGTTTATGTCGCTTAATGTGGAGCAATACGTGGACCTTGATACCCACGGTATGTTTATATGCTCTGTAACTGAGGCCAGAGTACTTTCCGACAGGGAGACTATGACCTACAGTTATTACTTTGAAAATGTTAAGCCGAAGCCTCAGCTTGAAGGCAAGAAGGGCTTTGTGTGCAAAATTTGCGGTTATGTTTACGAGGGAGACACCTTGCCTGAGGATATTATTTGTCCGCTTTGCAAGCACGGAGCTGCCGATTTTGAGGAGATAAAATAAAAAAACAAAACCCGCTCTAACTTAGAGCGGGTTTTAATATTAACCGTATAAATTAATCGTTAACATAAGGAAGTAAAGCCATCTGACGTGCACGCTTGATAGCTGTGGTCAACTCACGCTGATGAGCAGCGCAGGTGCCTGTTGCACGGCGGGGAAGAATCTTAGCACGCTCAGAAATGAACTTGCGAAGACGGGCTACATCCTTATAATCAATGCTTTCAACACGATCAACGCAGAAATGGCAAACCTTCTTGCGAGGTTTCTTGTGCATGGGTCTATCGTTTCTCTCGTTATCCATTTTAAAAGCCTCCTTATTTTAATATTATAATTGCTTAGAACGGTAAATCGTCGTCCGTAGCGTCGCCCAAATCGGCGAAATCATTAACGTCAGCATTGCTGAAAGAAGCGGGAGCGGCTGTATCGCCCATAGGAGCTACGCCATCTCTCTTGGACTCAACAAACTGAACATTGTTTACAACTACCTCAAAGGCTGTACGGTTGTTGCCGTTTTTATCCTGATATCTTCTGGTCTGAATAGAGCCTTCAATACCGATAAGATTGCCTTTTTTGAAGTATTTTGTGATAAATTCCGCAGACTGACGCCAAGCAACTATATTGATAAAGTCGGTCTGACGCTCTTCTCCGGAACGATAACGGCGGTCAACAGCAATGGAGAAGGTTGTGACAGATAAGCCGTTAGAAGTGGTCTTAAGTTCAGGGTCTGCTGTTAAGCGACCTGTTAAAACTACTAAATTAAACATCTTTTTTCCTCCATTACTTCTTGATTACCATAACGCGTAAAACGCCGTCGGTAATTTTTACGATACGCTCAAGCTCAGCGGGGAAATTGGGCTCGCTTTCAAAATTATAGAAAACATAGTAACCCTCAGCCTCATCATTGATGAGATATGCAAGACGACGCTTGCCCCAATCATCAACGCTCTCAATGGTACCGTTCTTTGCGATAAGGTCATTAATCTTTTCCTTTAAAGCTGTGGTAGCTTCTTCGCCGCCTGCTACTGAAAAGATAACGCCTGCCTCGTACTTATTGGTCATTCTCTTTGCACCTCCCTTTGGACTTTTGGCTTCGCTCATAGTCGAAGCAAGGAGCTAACGGAAAACATACTTTTCCATTAAGCAAACTGTATTATAACAATTTTAAGAACCCTTGTCAACAAAATTATTGATTTTTTTTGAAATTATTATATAATATAGGATAGAAAGACAAAGCAGAAAGGAAGATTTTTATGCTTCTCACAGTTGATATAGGTAACACGAATATAACATTAGGCGCTTATGACGGCGGTGTTTTGGCTTTTACTGCAAGGCTCGCTACTGAAACTGCAAAAACTGCCGATCAATATGCTGTGGAGCTTAAAAACTTACTTTCACTTGAATGTATCGGAACCGATGAAATTGAGGACTGTATTATTTCTTCGGTAGTGCCCGCTGTAGGGAAGAGCCTTAGCGCCGCAGTATCAAAGCTTTGTCATATTGTTCCTTTAATGTTGGGTCCGGGTGTTAAAACAGGACTCAATATAAAAATAGATAATCCTGCCCAGTTAGGAGCTGACCTTGTTGCAGGCGCTGTGGGAGCACTTGATGCTTATACTATGCCCTGCGTTGTTATTGATATGGGAACAGCGTCAACTATAAGCGTGCTTGACAGAAACGGTACATTTTTAGGCGGTGCTATAGCCGCAGGTGTGAGGCTGACATTAAAAGCCCTTACCGAAAATACCGCTCAGCTGACCTCAATTCCTATTGAAGCACCGCCTTCGGTAATTGGCAGAAATACGGTTGAATGTATGCAGTCGGGTTTGGTTTACGGTACTGCTGCTATGATTGACGGTCTGCTTGAAAAGATAGAGGAAGAACTTGGCGAGACACCTACGGTGGTTGCAACGGGAGGACTATCCAAGGAGATAATCGCACATTGCAAAAAGAATATTATTTACAGCGAAAATCTGCTTTTGGACGGACTCAGAGCGATATACGAAAAAAATAACTAACAGCAATAACCTGTGGCTTTTATTCTGAAAAGGTGGAAAAACACCGCCGCCGACAGTGATTTCCAACCACAAAACAGATAAAGGCTTTAGGCTTGCATATATTATTATGAGCTGTACCTTAAAGGACAGCATCGGAGGTAATTTGAATGACAAAAAAACAGACAAAGATTTTTGACCTTGTGTTACTTGCATTATTTATATCAATTATGCTTGTAATGAACTTCACCCCTTTAGGCTATATCACTACGGGACTCTTTTCCATAACTCTTATGACAATCCCAGTGGCATTAGGAGCTGTATGTACAGGTGTTGGCGGAGGAGCTGTTTTGGGCTTTGTGTTTGGCCTCACAAGCTTTTTGCAGGCTTTTGGCATAGGATATATGATAGACCCTTCGGCGGCTGCATTGTTTAATGAAAAGCCTCTTGCTTACACCGTTACCTGCTTTGTTCCAAGAATTCTTACAGGTGTTATAGCAGGCCTTGTGTTTGATATTTTCAAAAAGCGTGGCAAAACAGGTATAGTTTCTATTGCGATTTCTTCCGCATTGGTTCCTGTACTTAACACAGCCCTTTTTATGACCTTTTATATACTTCTTTACAGGGATACCGTTTTGGCAGGCAAGTCTTTTATGGCAGTATTCCTTACAGCATTAACACTTAATTTCTTTATAGAGTTTTCTGTCACTTTGATTGCAGGAACGGGTATTAACAAAGCAATATACTTCTTTGTTAAGCGTCTGAGAAAGAGTGAATAATTAAAATACAGAGGAAAAGCTTATGTCATTTTTGCATTTTTTGGAAGGCTTGCGTAATCCTTTTTGCGATGCATTTTTTTCTACTGTGACCCATTTGGGCGAGGAAACATTTTTTATTGTTTTCGGTCTTATTTTCTTTTGGTGCATCAATAAAAAAGAGGGATATTATCTACTTTCAATAGGATTTATCGGCACAATTGTTAATCAGTTTTTAAAGCTGTGGTTCAGAGTGCCGAGACCGTGGGTAAAGGATAAGGATTTTACTATTGTTGAGTCTGCAAGAGCAGAGGCTACGGGTTATTCTTTCCCAAGCGGGCATACACAGTCCTCAGTAGGAGTATTCGGCGGAATAGCCAGATTTAATAAAAAGCTGTGGATTAGAATAATCTGCATTTTGGCTTGTGTATTAGTGCCGCTTTCGAGAATGTATCTAGGTGTTCACACTCCGGCTGATGTGTTCGTTTCGGTGGCACTGTCACTCATGCTTGTTTTCGGTCTTTATCCGCTAATACAAAAGTGCTTTGATAACGCTAAAATTATGCGGATATTGCTGATTTCAATGGTAGTGCTTTCGGCAGGACTTTTGGCTTTTGTACTGTTCTATAACTTTCCTTCTGATGTGGATTTAAATAATCTTTCAAGCGGGACAAAAAATGCTTACAAAATGCTCGGCTGTACATTGGGTATATATATTGCTTTTGAAATTGATAAAAGTTTTATTAATTTTGATACAAGCGGCAGCCTGATTTCTCAAATTTTAAAATTTGTGTTAGGTCTTATTCCGTTGCTTGGAATAAAAGAGGGATTGAGATTTCCCTTAAATGCTATTTTCGGCGGAAGCTATCTGGCAGACGGTGTAAGATATTTGTTGATTGTTCTTTTTGCAGGCTGTGTATGGCCACTCACCTTTAAATGGTTTGCAAAAATCGGCAGAAAATAACAAAAACAGAGTTGGTAATTTTACCAACTCTGTTTTTTTAAGGCTCACATTGCTTACAGGGAGTGTAACCGTCCTCAATTAACTGATTACGGTCGCTTAAATAAAATTTGCTTTCTTCCTGCATCTTCTTAACTGAGCTGCAGTCAGCTTTGTGAAAAACCTTGCTTTTAATATTAGCACAGTATTTGGTTTTAGTGTCAGTAATATTATTGTTGGTTTTGCTATCTGCCGATTCCACAGTGACATTTTCTGCGTTTACGGTCTCGCCGTCAGCAGTGACATCATCGTTTTCTTCAAGACGGTAGCCGTTAACTGTATTATTCTTCGGTAAATTGATTTTAACGGGACCGTTTGAGCTTGCTGTTTCGGCATCGGAACAGCCTGAAGCAGACAAAGTGACAAATACTATAGTTAAGAAAACTAAAAATTTTTTCAAAGGGATACCACCTTAATAAATTTCCTGTTCTAAGCTTTCAAATTCGGGTGTGGAAAAGAATTCACCTAAGGAAATATCTAATCCGTCACAGAATTTTTTAATGGTTGTTATTGATATGTCCCGCCTGCGGTTGTCCATCATACTGTAAGCAGTTGAGGGAGTAACACCCGATATGTTTGCCAGCTCATTGATTTTTATGCGTCTTTCATTGCATATGCTTCTGAATCTGTCGGTTACAACATCCTTGACGCTCATCTTTTTATCACCTCAAAAATATTGTATGGTTTTTTCCGCACCTGCGTATACGCAGGTGCGTTATTTTAGAAATTATTAAGCTTTTAAAGGCTCAATTTATTCTGCATTTTTAGTATACCATAAACTTAATATTAATTAATATATTTGCGGATAAATACCTATATAATTTCATAAATCCGGTTGAAAGTTTTGTAAGATTATGGTATACTAATATAGTATTTAACTATGTTTAGGAGAATGGTATTGTTCGAGCAAACTGTAGATATTGAAAGAATTGAGCAAATAGTAAATCTTTTTGGGAATTTTGATGAGAATATCAAGCGCATTGAAAAGCGTTATGATGTGTCTATTACCTCTCACGGAAGCTCCATAAAGGTTAAGGGCGATGCAGAAAGTGTTATTTCTGCCTGCCGTACCATTGAGGGACTTATCTCTATGATAAACAAGGGTGAGCAGATAACTGACCGCAATGTTGATTATGTGGCCTCTCTTGTGGAAGACGGTGAGGACGGTAAAATAACCGAAATTACTGATGCTAACTGTATTTGTATAACCGCTAAGGGCAAGCCTGTAAAGCCTAAAACGTTAGGACAGAAGCAGTATGTTGAGGCTATAAGGAATAATACAATAACAATCGGCGTTGGTCCTGCGGGTACAGGTAAAACCTATTTGGCGGTAGCACAGGCGGTGAGCGCTTTCAGGGCAAAGCAGGTAAACCGCATAATTTTAACCAGACCTGCGGTTGAAGCAGGGGAAAAGTTAGGATTTTTGCCCGGAGACCTGCAACAAAAGGTTGACCCGTACCTTCGTCCTCTTTATGATGCTTTGTTTGATATGTTGGGAGCGGAGAATTTCCAGAAATGTCAGGAAAGAGGAGATATTGAGGTAGCTCCTTTAGCTTATATGCGAGGCAGAACACTTGATGACAGCTTCATAATTCTTGATGAAGCGCAGAATACAACTGCAGAGCAGATGAAAATGTTTTTAACCCGTTTGGGCTTTAATTCCAAGGCAGTAGTAACAGGTGATATTACTCAGATAGATTTGCCCGACGGTAAAAAATCAGGACTTAAGGATGCGGTAAAAATCCTTAAAAATATAGATGATATTGCAATATCAAGACTAACCGGTAAGGACGTTGTACGCCACAGGTTAGTTCAGGAAATAATAAAAGCGTATGAAAGAAGTGCAGAAAAAAATGAGCGTAAAGGTTAATATAAGCTTAAAGCAAAAAAAGGTTAAGCTTCCCACAGGTACTAAGCTTCTTATTCGTAAGGCTTGTATTGCTACCCTTGAATTTGAGGGGCTGGGCGAGGAAAATTTTGAAGTAGATGTGAGCATCGTTAATGATGATATGATTAAGGAAATGAACAATGAATTCCGCAATATTGATGCTTCTACAGATGTTTTGTCGTTCCCGTTAGGAGCAGACGGTGTTTATGATGTTAACCCTGAAACAGGGGCTAAAATGCTTGGCGATATTGTGATTTCTGTTGACCATGCGCTTTATCAGGCCGACCTTTACGGTCACGGTATTGAACGTGAAATTGCATTTTTAACAGTTCATTCAATGCTGCATCTTTTGGGTTATGACCACGTGAACGGCGGTCTTGAGCAGACTGTTATGCGTGAAAAGGAAGAAAGTGTATTGGAAGCATTGGGTCTTGCAATCAATAAGGTTTAAATTGCGGACAGATAGCAATTATTTACAGTATATAAAAAGGAAGAATTAAATGAAAGAAAAATCGGCTTTTATAACCATTATCGGCAGACCTAATGTGGGTAAATCCTCACTTATGAATAAGGTTTTGGGTCAAAAGGTTGCTATTGTTTCAAACAAGCCTCAGACCACACGCACCAAAATTATGGGTATTTATACTAAGGCTGAAACCCAGATAGTGTTTATTGATACTCCAGGCTTCCATAAAGCGAGAAATGAGCTTGACCGCAATATGAATAAGGCTGTGGGGGACGGTATGGCAGATGTTGATGCCGCAGTTTTAGTGGTAGAAGCGGTTACTAAATTCAAGTCTGAGGACGGCAGTCTTCCTCCTGCAGAGCTTGAGCTTATTAAAGAGCTTAAAAAAAGAAAGCTTAAAGCATTGCTTGTTATAAATAAAATCGATTTGCTTGAAAACAAGGAAGAGCTGCTTAATATGATTTTGCGTTATACCGAGCAGTTCCCCTTTGAAACGGTTATCCCGCTTTCAGCAAGAACAGGCGACGGGGTGGACAGAATGTTGGCAGAGCTTAACGGCTTTGCGAAGGTGTCTCCCCATTATTTCCCTGATGATGATGTAACCGATCAGCCCGAAAAGGTTATGGTTGCTGAAATGATAAGAGAAAAGCTGCTCCACACTCTTGATAAGGAAGTGCCGCACGGAATAGCAATTGACCTTGAGCGTTTTGTAGAACGTGATACCGCCGCAGGTGAGCCCATTGTTGAGGTGGAAGCTACTGTTATATGTGAAAAAGAGTCGCACAAGGGTATTATTATAGGCAAGGGCGGAGCTACCCTTAAAAAGGTTGGCTCAATGGCAAGAAGAGATATTGAAAATTTCTTCGGAATTAAAGCGAATGTAAAGCTTTGGGTAAAGGTTAAGGAGGACTGGCGAAACCGTCAGGGACTTATTCACACATTCGGTCTTGACTAATATTTCCTATTATATTCATTATCAATAAGCATAAACTTACATTGTAAGGAAGTGCTTTTATGACACCTGAAAAAGAATGGTTACGTTTTCTGAAAAGCGGCAGGGTTGCCGATTATTTAAACTATGTTAATTCCTGCAAGGAGAATATGATTAGTGGCGGAACAACAGACACGGTTCACAACAGAGGGCTTGGTAATAAAGGAAATGAACGTAGGGGAGAGTGACCGTTTGGTTACTCTCTTTACGCGTGATTACGGAATTATCCGTGCCTTTGCATCAGGAGCTAAGAATATAAAATCAAAAAAAGGGGCAGCAACCTCTTTGCTTACATATTCAAGCTTTACCATTTTAAAGAAAAAGGATAGCTACCGCATTTATGAGGCAAGCCCCATTGCTTTGTTTTTTGAGCTTGGCAGTGATATTGAAATACTCTCTCTTTCACAGTATTTTTGTGAATTGGCATATAACTTCGGTGAGGAAAACTCACCTAACGAGGAGCTATTGCGTTTAATATTAAATTCCTTACATTTTATAACCAAAAAGCTTAAAGACAGCGAGCTTATCAAGGCTATAACCGAACTCAGAATAGCCACAATTTGCGGGTATAGTCCTAATCTTGTTGCCTGCGAGGGCTGCGGCTGCTTTGAAGCTGATATTATGTATTTCCGTTTAGAGGACGGCTCGCTTTTATGCAGTGAATGTAATACGGAAAAAAGCGGAATGATTATAGATAAAACCTTGCTTTCGGCTATGAGGCATATAGTTTATTCGGATTTTTCGAAGCTTTATTCCTTTGAAATTCCGCCCGAGGCTGCACGCCGATTATCAGATATTACCGAAAAATATATAACATTTCAAACCGAATACCATTTTCATACATTAGATTTTTTAAATAGTATTAAGGAGCAGATATGAACTACAGTATCGGAAGATATGTAAAAACCTTAGAGCTTGATAAAATATTGGAGCTTCTTGCTAACGAGGCCTCTCTTGCTGATTCTAAAGAGCTTGCAAGAGCTATATTGCCCGAAACGGACATAGCCTTGGTGGAAAAGACTCTTAAAGAAACAGAGGATGCATATACCTTTATGTCAAGGTATACAGCACCCTCATTCGGCTTTGCTTCAAATGTTTCTTCCCCTTTAAGAAGAGCGCAGTCTTCGGCGGTGCTATCGCCAAGAGAACTTTTGGATATTGCTGAGACATTAAGAGTGATACGCTCCATAAAGGATTGGCGTTCAGACTGTTCAGGCCTTACAGAAACTACAATAGATTACCTTTTTGACACTCTTTTCCCGAATAAATACTTAGAAGAAAAGATAGTGTTTGCCATTAAAAGCGAGGACGAAATTTCCGATAACGCTTCGTCTGCGCTTTATGATATAAGACGTAAAATTATTGCTAAATCAGGAAAAATCAGGGATATTCTCGATAAAATTGTTCACGGTCCTACTGCTAAATATTTGCAGGAGGCTATTGTAACTCAGCGTGACGGCAGATTTGTTGTGCCCTTAAAGGTTGAGCACAAGGGTCAGCTTGGCGGTATTGTACACGATACCTCGGCTACAGGCTCCACCATTTTTATTGAGCCGATGAGCGTAGTTGAGACTAATAACGAAATAAGAGTATTGCGTCTTCGTGAGCAGGAGGAAATAGAAAGAATTTTAGCTGAATTATCAGCAGAGGCAGGTAACTTTGCGGATACAATTATCAGCTCTTACAATGCTTTAGTGAAGCTTAATTTTATATTTGCTAAAGCTCACCTTGCTTATAAAATGAAAGCCATAGTGCCCAAAATCAATAACAAGGGTGAAACTTATCTTAAAAATGCAAGACACCCGCTTATACATTATAAGTCGGTAGTTCCTATTACGGTAGGTCTTGGCAAGGATTACAATACCCTTGTTATAACAGGACCTAACACAGGCGGTAAAACCGTAACCCTTAAAACTATTGGTCTTTTAACCCTTATGACTATGTGCGGTCTTATGATACCTTGCGATGACGGTAGCTTTGTTGCAGTATATGAAAAGGTTTTTGCCGATATTGGCGATGAGCAGAGTATTGAACAGTCACTTTCAACATTTTCATCACATATGGTTAACATAATCTCTATTTTAGAGAATGCTGACAGTAATTCTTTGGTGCTTTTTGATGAGCTTTGCGCAGGTACTGACCCTGTAGAGGGAGCGGCTTTGGCAAAAGCAATTTTAATGCGGTTAGCGAGCTTTGGTGCTAAGGTTGCGGCTACTACACATTACCCCGAACTAAAGTCTTACGCTATTGATACCGAGGGAGTTGAGAACGCTTCCTGCGAGTTTGATGTTGCAACCCTAAAGCCCACCTATAGGCTTATTATTGGTATGCCGGGTAGGTCAAATGCGTTCGCTATCTCTAAGCGTCTTGGCTTGGCTGAGGATATTATAGAAAATGCTAAAGAGCAGGTAAGCGACGAGGATATGCGTTTTGAAAGGGTCGTTGCCGCACTTGAGAGGGCAAGAAGCTCGGCTGAAAGGGAACAGCAAAGGGTAAGAAAGTTGCGTGCAGAGCTTGATGCCTCAAAACGCAAGGCTGAACAAAGAGAACACGAGCTTGAAACAGAACGCCAGAAGCTTATGGATAAAACAAGAGAAACCGCTAACGGCATTATCGAAGCGGCTCGCTATAAGTCGGGATTACTTCTTAATGAACTTGAAGAATTAAAGAAGAGCCTTAATGCAGAAAACGCCGCAAGTATGGCAGAAAAGGCAAGAGCGGCATATAAATCTACCCTTAAAGAGCTGGAAGAGACTGCCGACCCTGTAACCGAAAAAACAGTTTCGGGCGAGGCAGTAACAAATATTAAAAAAGGCGATATTGTGGTTGTTGCCGATATTGGCAGAGATGCTACAGTTATTGATGTTAAGGAAAATAAAAAGCAAGCTTATGTAATGTCGGGCTCAATTAAAATGTGGGTAGAGTTTGACAATTTGCGAAAGAAAAAAGGCTCACAGTCCACCGAAATTAAAAAAACACGCAAGGTGACAGGTATGCAGTCAAGGGCTACGCGTGAGGTATCGGGTGAGCTTGATATAAGAGGAATGGCTTCGGACGAGGCTATTATGGAGCTTGACAGCTATATTGACAATGCAATAGTTTCTGGACTTGAGACAATCCGTATTATTCACGGCAAGGGAACAGGTGTGCTAAGACAAAGCGTTCAAGCGCATCTTCGTACCCATAAGGCAATTAAAAGCTACCGCTTAGGTACTTTCGGCGAGGGCGAAAACGGAGTTACTATTGCTGAGTTGAAATAAAACGAATGGGGACAAGAGAGCTGTCCTCTGTGTTACCTGTGTTAATGAAAGTGGTGGTTAATATTGAAAAGTTATTATATAGATAAATTTGATAATAAAGATTCATATATTAGTTTTATAAAATATATGCTCAATAATAGCGAAACTTTTTCTTTAGTATATTTTAAATATTGCGAAAATGAAAAAACAAAAAAATCGGCAAAGATTATTCAAAATCTTCTTAAGCCATATAAAATTTTTGCATTAAATGGTAATCAATGGCCAAGTACGGTTACATTAAACGAAAATAACCATATTTATAAAATAGTATTATATAAAGCTGATATAAATGCCCAAACTGCACTTTGCATTGCTGATGATATTTTCGATTGGGATTATCCGAATTTACCAATGGATTTATGTTTCTATAAAAATGGTTATGCTTGGTTTTCTTCATCATCGCATGAAAGGGAAGCTTATGTATACACAAATGATGCTCATGATATTGATGCTTTAATCAAATTAGGCGCTAATATCGAATTTGATTGCGAAATAGATGATTCACAATTATTTTTAGAAAAATCACTAAAAGTAATAGTCAAAGACTTTAAGTAACACATTTGAAACATATCCCCAAAAATCGTGTAAAATGGCGGTAAGACAGGGGACGGTTCTCTGTCTTAGGCTCGATTTGTTGGTTATTATTCCGAGGACAAGGAACCGTCCCCTGTTCTACATGCTCTTACTACTATTGAAAGTGGCTTTAAACTCAGAATGGGGTATTCTTGCGGATGGGGTGCAGATTTAATTATAGAATGGGTGCTAATTAAAGGAGTTTATTATATGATAAAATTAATCAAAAAATTTCATACACAATTTATATTATGTATTATTCTATTGCTCGCAGTTTATACAATATCATATTTTCTTATATCTAAAGAAATACTTAAAGATAAGATTGCATTTATTGCTATTTCTTGGTTCATTTTTTTAGTCACCTTAATTTTGACCACTTTGTTTTATAAAATCCAATCATATAATATAATGATAAGTAAAAAAGTAAAAAATATAATAATTTCTCTCTATATTATTTTATCATTATTCCTTACCGTAATATTTATTTTTAGATATATTTTTAATCCTATTGCAAATAATTATATGATACTATTTCCAATTAACGGAATTTCAATTGCTTCAATAAAAGAAGCAATTAAGGGAAAGACAGAGGACGATTCTCTGTCTTAGGCTCGATTTGTTGATTATTATTCCGAGGACAAGGAACCGTCCCCTGTCCTCCTCTGTCCACTTTTATCGGTCGATTTAGAAACTATTGATGAAGGTTTGGTGAAAATTTTTGAATAAACTTTTTTCAAAGAAAAATATAATTTTATTAATTACTAGCCATATATTCTTATCCATAAGTTATATTTTATCCT
>SVOK01000030.1 GCA_015066445.1 Oscillospiraceae bacterium
GTTTATGGTTACTTGAACACTTTCCATTTTAACGGATTTCTTCCAAATATGCTCTACTTTTTTATTTCTATTTCAATTTTTCTTCGTAGGCTCTACTTGGTTACCCCAACATTTATTATAGAGCCAAAACAAAATGAGGGGTAAATTTATTTTATATTTCGCTTTCAATAACAAGAAGTCGGTTATATTTTGCCACTCGGTCGGTGCGGCAAGGTGCTCCGGTTTTTATTTGACCTGCATTGACTGCAACCGCTAAATCAGCAATTGTTGTATCCTCACTTTCGCCTGAACGGTGAGAAACCACAACAGAATATCCCGCTTCCTTTGCCAACTCAATAACATCAAGTGTCTCGGTTAAAGTGCCTATCTGGTTGGGCTTAATTAAAATTGCATTACCCGCACTCTCTGCAATTCCTTTTTTGAGCCTTGCAGTATTGGTAACAAACAAATCGTCTCCAACCAACTGAAGCTTATCCCCTAAAACCTTTGTAAGTTCTCTCCAACCATTCCAATCTTCCTCAGCAACGCCATCTTCAATAGAAATTATCGGATATTTTTCAATAAGCATTTCATAGTATTTTATAAGCTCCTCTGCGGTCATTTTTTTGTTTCTTTTGGGAAGCAAATACTCCCCGTTTTTATACCATTCACTTGAAGCCACATCGAGTCCGATTTTGATTTCATCTGTTGTGTATCCCGCTTTGTTAATTGCTTCCACAATAAGCTCTATCGCTTCCTCGTCCGAGCCAAGGTCAGGCGCAAAGCCACCCTCATCACCAACACCCGTAGCCTTTCCCTGCTCCTTTAAAAGCTTACCCAATGTATGATAAATTTCGCTGCATTTTCTTAAAGATTCAGAAAAACAGCAGCTGTTTACAGGTATTATCATAAATTCCTGAATATCAATATTATTACTTGCGTGTGCGCCACCATTTAAAATATTCATCATCGGTCGTGGTAACTTCACACCGCTTATACCGCCAAGATACCTATATAACGGTAAATTATAAGAAGCGGCTGCCGCTTTTGCTACCGCCAAGGAAACCGCAAGTATTGCATTAGCGCCGAGTCTTGATTTATTGGCAGTGCCGTCAAGCTTTATTAAATGCTCATCAATTTTACGCTGGTTAAGTGTGTTAAGCTTTATAAGCTCAGTCGCAATTTCGTTATTAATACCCTCTACTGCGCTAAGCACACCTTTACCGCAGTATTTCCCGTTATCACCGTCTCGCTTTTCGTGAGCCTCAAATTCGCCTGTTGATGCTCCTGACGGTGCTATCGCAAAGCCAACGCTTCCGTCACTGAGAGTGACTCTCGCTCCTACTGTTGGATTACTTCTTGAATCCATTAACTGAAATCCTTCAACCTTGATTATTCTGTTATTTGTCATTTTAAATACCTCCAAGCTTAGTATTACCAAAATTTAGACTTTACTCAAAATACAGTTTACTTTTTTAAATAAGTATAGTATTATAATATATAGAGCTAATTAAGGAGTGTGTTAAATGCTTTTCAAGAAATCAATCGCTTTATTAGCAGTTTTAAGCTTGTTATTTTGTGTTTTCTCAGTTAACGCTTCTGCCGAAGAATTGGAAACTGAGACAATCACCCTTGCTGAATATGAACAGTTAGGGGATTTTATGCCCGCTTTAATGTCGGCAAGCACAGCATATTCTTGCGATTTTGATATAAATGGGCTTCGCAATTCAATTTTAAATGCAGTTTACAACGGCGATAATGAACTCTACATAACAGAGTTTGGTTTAACTGTTAACGATATTAATATTGTAGCCGATTTGATGCGGTATAATATGCCCGAGCTTTTACGTGCTGTTAAAGGCTTAAAGTATAGTTATTTTTCCTCTTCAGGCTTAATTGCAAGGCTTATCTTTACCTATGAATTTGATTCTGCATATTTCAGGCGTATTTACAATGAGTTTGAAGCAGTGGCAAATGAGATGACCAGTGACCTTAATTGTGATGATATTACAGACGTTCAAAAAGCACTAATTTTGCATGACCGTTTGGCTATTAAATGCGAATACGATATAGATGCTGCTGATGAATTAAATGCGTTTTATGAAGCAAATATCAATAATTCTGACGCCGCTCCTCCCTGGAATTCTGCCTTCACTGCATACGGTGCTATAGTTGATGGTGGAGCAATTTGCCAAGGCTATACTGAGGCTTATGAATACCTTTTAGAAAAGGTTGGAATTGAAAGTGAGCGTTGCAGGTCAGAAAATTTAAATCATGTTTGGAACATAGTATATATTAAAGGACGAGGCTATCACGTTGACGTTACTTGGGACGACCCTGTTTTTGCTAATCCTGCAAGCAAGCCGGCTGACTATGTTCAGCACAATAATTTTTTAGTTTCAAGCTCTGCTCTTTTCAGTACAGGACATAATTCTTATGATTATATTACTACCCCAAACGACACCTTCTTTGATAATTTCTTCTGGCAAGATTTTATAACCAATTTCCATTACGCTAATAACCATATTTTCTATTATGACAGAAGCGGTAATTACCACGAATTTAATGAAAAGAATATGATTATTAATACCGGTCACGCAGACGCTAATAATGATGGCGAGCTTAATGCGTTAGATATATCTTCCTGCCGAAATATTATCACCGATAAAAGTATTACCGACTATTCTGAATACACCTCTTGTGATGTCACGACCGACGGTAAAATCAATGTTTTGGACCTTGTTCGCTATAAAAGATTGCTAAGTTATCTTTCATAAATTAAAACACCGTAGATTAAGTTTTAAATCTGCGGTGTTTTCTTTGTTGCAATTTTAGGAAAAATTTAATAATTTTATTAAATTAACTATTCCATTTAGAGAACTGATGTGTTATAATCTATTATGTATAATTATGTAATAGATAGAGTTGAAAATTAATGGAAAATAAAAATACAGAACAAGTTGGAAGTATAATTTGCGGAAGAAATCCCGTTTTGGAGGCTGTGCGCTCCGGTAGAGAAATCGACCGTTTGCTTGTAGCCCACGGAGTTAGCGGCGGAAGTGTTACCGCTATAATCGCAAAATGCAAAGCAAAAGGCATTTTGATTAAAGAAATAAGCCCTCAAAAGCTTGACTATTACTGCGGCGGCGCTAATCATCAGGGTGTTGCGGTTATGGTAGCTTCTCAGGAATATTCCACACCTGAAGAAATTTTAGAATTAGCTAAAGAAAAAAACGAAAAGCCCTTTATTATTATTTGCGATGAAATTGAAGACCCGCATAACCTTGGCGCAATTATAAGAAGCGCCGAAGCCTGCGGAGTTCACGGTATAATCATTCCAAAAAGAAGAAGTGCTTCTCTTAATGCAACGGTTGCAAAGTCTGCAAGCGGAGCACTTGAATATATGAAAGTGGCACGTGTTACCAACATTGCAAATACCATTGACTTTTTAAAGGAAAACGGTGTTTGGGTTTTTGGTGCTGATATGGACGGTGAGGATTATACTCTTACCGATTTTGATACCCCCTGCGCCATAGTTATCGGAAATGAGGGTAACGGAATAGGTACACTCACTGCCAAAAAGTGTGACGGAATTATAAGTCTTCCTATGTGCGGCAAAATCAATTCTCTTAACGCATCGGTTGCCGCAGGAGTACTTATGTATGAAGTAGTCCGCAAAAGGAGGCAAAAATGAAGCTTTTTAAGAAAAACAATAACGATGAACAGATAGATTTGTATGACATTATCTTTGAAGAGCCCATACCCACTCCTCATAACAGTAAACACTCACCCGATGCACTAACGTCGGAAGAAATTATTGGTTTTAATAAAAGCAATGATGTTAAGCAAAACGATGCAACAGGTGCACTTGATGCTCTAAAAAAACGTCTTGCGAACATTTCCTTGGAAGATACAGTAGAAGATATAAAGCCTGAAACAGAAAAAGAAATCAAAACTGTTGCACCGGCTGAGGAAACTGCCACTCATAAGGAAACGCTGAGCAATAATACACCGAAAGCCTCTTCCCTTTTAGATAAATGTATGCCTTATATAATTGATGAGGACGGAAGCAAAAAGGCACTTGATACTGCTCCGCTTTATAAATTGCAGAGTGTTGCAGATATTTTAAAATCGGATAGCGAAAAGGTGGTTGAAAAGCTATCGCAAAGCTATGATATTTCCTTTGAAAACTTAGGTTTTATTTCTGATAATGAAGATAAAAAGGATTCAAAAGAAAAGCCGGTTGAAGCTTTTAAAGAAATCAAAAATGCAGAAAATATAAAGCAGGAATATACAGAGTCAAAAGAAACAAAAAAACCCACAAAGGTTATTTCAGATATTGACTTTAATACCGATATTCCAAAACCTGATAAGCCCGAGATTACTTTTGATAACAGCACAACTGTTACCTTTACCCCTATAGCTTCAGGAGATGCTTCAAACTCAAAGGTAAAGGTTTCAACCCACACAAAGGCTATCGACCTTACTAATGAGCTTGTTGCCCTGCCCGAAACCGCACCGCAGAGCAATGATGATGAAATCCAGTTAGAACAAAGTGAATTTGAAGACTTTGTTCCAAAAACGGAATTCACAAGTGCCAGCGATATTAAAAAGCTTAAAAGAAAATTTTCTATAGACAAACGCAATGCCTTTTTATCGGCAGTTTTCACTTTTCTTTTAACGGCCTTGCTTGCCTTTGCACGACTTCCGTTTATGTCCGATTTACTGCTCAGCCATACTTTTGTGTGTATGATAGTTTGTTCTTCCGTTTCCTTAATTTCGGTACTTTTAAACTTTGATATGTTTTTAAGTATTCCAAAAATTCTAAGTCGCAAGAACAATGCAGATATAACCGCATCTCTTGCTACTGCTTGCACAATAGTTTACGCTATTGTGGGTATTATAAAGAGAGAGATTATACTTGATATTTTACTGCTGCTAGGAATAATACTTTTATTCCGCAGTTTAACAAAATTCTTCAAAGCATCTTATATGCTTGAAAATTTCAGGCAAATAAGTAAAGCCTCAACCAAAAAAGCTGTTAAGCTTATAAACGATCAGGCGATTACATTTTCAATGGCTAAAAATGCAATTGAGGGTGATGTATTAATCGCCGCCGCCCAAAAAACAGAACAAATTTCAGATTTTATGAAATATTCAACCTATGGCTCGTTTTTAGGAGGCCGTTTACCAATTATTACAATTTTTTCAGTTATAGCTTCTATGGTTTTAGGTATAGCAGGCACAGCATATTTTGACGGTGCTTTTTACGGAATATATGCTGCAACAGCCGTTCAGCTACTAACCGCTCTGCCAACGGTTTTCCTTATTGAAGTTCTGCCTCTTTACAGAACTTCCAAAAAGCTCAGTAAATCGGGAGCTATGATAATGGGTAAAATAGGAGCAGAGCATTTGGAAATGGCTAACGCTATGGTGCTAAGCTCTAACGACCTGTTCCCTAACGGTACTGTAACGCTTCATCAGATGAAGGTTTTATCTGAAAACACTCTCGATGATACTTTGGTAAGAGCAGCTTCGCTTACCGAATATATGGGAAGCACATTAGCGCCTATATTCAAACAAATCGTAAGCACAGGAAATATTGATATTTTACCCGATACCGATACTGTTAAATACGAGGACCGAATGGGTATTTCAGGTTGGGTTGATAACCGACTGTTGTTTATCGGAAACCGTACTCTTATGGAGGCTCACGGTATTGAAGTGCCAAGTCTTGAGGTTGACCGCAAAATTTTGCGTCAGGGTTTCTTCCCTGTTTATGTTGCAACACAGGATAAGGCTTGTGCTTTGCTTATAATTCAGTACAGCGTTGACCCAAAAATCTCCCACGAATTGCGAGCTCTTACAAAAATCGGAGTTACATTACTTATAAATAACACTGACCCTAATCTTTCTGAGCCTATGATATGCGATTATTTAGGGCTTTATGAGGATTCCGTAAAGGTTATGTCTGCGGCAGGCTGTCATATGTATAAAAACACAGTCGCTCCAACAGCCGTGACCTCAGCGCCTGCAGTTTACAAAGGCAGTTCGCTGGCTTTAGCATCAATACTTAACTGCGCTACAAAAATCAAGCGTTCTAACATACTGCTTACAATACTTTATGTTTTAAGCGCAGTTTTGGGTATAGTTGTATTTGCCTATACCTCTTTTGGAGGCTCTGGCACACTTCTCAGTGATACAACACTTCTTATTTACGGATTAGCTTCAACCGCTGTTTCCTACTTTATTTATTTAACCGAACGACCTTAGGAGGAATAAAATATGTCTGAAAACAAAAAGTTTTACATTACCACCGCAATAGCTTACACCTCTCGTAAGCCACACATCGGCAACGCCTATGATATTGTGCTTGCAGATATGATAGCACGTTATAAAAAGCAAATGGGCTTTGATGTGTTTTTAATGACAGGCTCTGACGAGCACGGTCAGAAGATTGAGGAATACGCAAAAGCGGCAGGAATTACACCAAAAGAGTATGTTGACGGCGTTTCAGGTGAAATTAAAGCTGTTTGGGACAGCCTTAACACAAGCTACGATAAATTTATCCGTACTACAGATGATTACCACGAGGCTGCTGTTCAGAAAATCTTTAAAAAGCTTTATGAGCAGGGTGATATTTACAAAGGTCACTATGAGGGTAAATACTGCGTGCCCTGTGAGTCCTTCTTCACCGCTTCTCAGCTTGTTGACGGCAAATGTCCTGACTGTGGACGTGAGGTTGTTGACTCAAAGGAAGAGGCTTATTTCTTAAGACTGAGCAAATATCAGGATAAATTACTCGAATACTATGAGCAGAATCCCGATTTCATTAAGCCTGACTCCCGCAAAAACGAAATGATAAATAACTTCTTAAAACCCGGTCTTTCCGACCTTTGTGTATCCAGAACTTCCTTCAAATGGGGTATCCCCGTAACCTTTGACGATAATCATGTTATCTATGTTTGGATAGATGCACTTTCCAACTATATTACGGGTGTTGGCTACGACCCCGACGGAAGCAGTGAGCAGTTTGACAAGCTCTGGCCTGCAGATTTACACGTTATTGGTAAGGATATTGTACGTTTCCATACTATTTATTGGCCCATTATCCTTATGGCATTAGGCCTTCCCTTGCCAAAGCAGGTATTAGGTCATCCGTGGGTACTTGTTGGTGAGGACAAAATGTCCAAATCAAAGGGCAATGTCATTTATGCCGATGAGCTTGCAAAAAAATTTGGCATTGATGCTGTGCGTTATTATCTGCTTTCTGAAATTCCTTTTACTCAGGACGGTACAATAACCTACGAAAGCTTTATTACAAAGTTTAATGCTGACCTTGCAAACACACTTGGAAACCTTGTAAACCGCTCAATTGCTATGACTAACAAATATTTCGGCGGTAAAGTTTCACAGGGCGCTGTTACTGAGGAGTGTGACAAGGAGCTTTTAGCTACCGCTGAAGAAACAATTGCAAACTATCATAAATATATGGATATTTACCACAATGCCGATGCTTGTGAGACTATAATGAATCTTGCAAAGCGTTGCAATAAATATATCGATGAAACCACTCCTTGGAGCTTAGCTAAGGATGAAGCAAATAACGAGCGTCTTTCTGCTGTGCTTTATAATCTGCTCGAATGTATCCGCCTTTTAGGCATTATGCTCACCCCCATTATTCCTGACAGCTGTGACAGCATTAAATCTCAGCTTTGCTGTGATAATACCGAGCTTAAATTCGGCGCAGTTAAAGATTACTCTGTTGGCGAAGCCAAGCCCCTCTTTGCAAGACTTGACGCCGCTAAGGTTTTAGAAGAAATTGCAGCCGAGCAGGAAGCTGCAAAAAAAGCTGCCGAGGCCGAGAATGTTGCAACAGTAGCACAAATCACAATTGATGATTTCGCAAAGGTAGAGCTTACTGCCGCTAAAATTACTGCCTGCGAGCCTGTGCCTAAAGCTAAAAAGCTTTTAAAGCTTACTTTAGATGATGGCAGCGGAAAGGACCGTACAGTAGCATCAGGTATTGCAAAATGGTATAAGCCTGAGGACCTTATTGGTCATACTGTAATTTTGGTTTCTAACCTCAAGCCCGCAAAGCTTTGCGGTGTGGAATCAGCAGGTATGATTTTAGCCGCTGACTGCGCCGAGGACGATGTTAAGGTACTGTTTATTGATAATGTGCCTGCAGGCAGTAAGATAAGATGATAGAATATATAAACGAAACACCCCTTAAAAAGCCACTTATTTTTGATACCCACGCTCACTATGACGACAGCCGTTTTGATGAGAACAGAGAAATTTTATTCGATGCTTTGAATCAAAACGGAGTCGGTGGTATTATAACCTGCGGTTGTGATTTAGCCTCTTCAAAGAAAGCTATAAAAATGGCTGAGGAGCACAAGTTTGTTTATGCCGCTGTAGGAATGCATCCGGGTAATATGGAAAAGCCTGATGATTTAAACGAAATTGAAAAGCTTTTTTCTCACAAAAAATGTGTTGCTATAGGAGAAATCGGTCTTGATTATTACTGGACACAGGATAATAAGCCCACCCAAAAAGAGGTATTCAAAAAACAGCTTGAATTGAGTCTTGAATATGCCCTGCCTGTAATTGTCCATGACAGAGAAGCTCATTCTGATACCTTGGAGTTTTTGAAAAGCTACAAACCCAAAGGCGTTATCCACAGCTTTTCGGGAAGCCCTGAAATGGCGGCAGAGGTTTTAAAGCTTGGTATGTATATAGGCATTGGCGGTGTTATAACCTTTAAAAATGCAAAAAAACTGCCTGATGTTGTTAAAATGCTGCCTGATAACAGAATTTTACTCGAAACCGATGCTCCATACTTAGCTCCGGTTCCATACAGGTCAAAAACCAATAATTCTGCTATGATTTATTTAACAGCGCAAAAAATTGCAGAATTAAGAGAAACTACCACTGAGCATATTTTAAATTTAAGTTTTAAAAACGCAAAAGAATTATTCGGTATTTAGAATATTTCACCCCATTTTTGCAGACAATATCTGTGAAAGAGGGGTGATTTTTAATGGACAACTACAACAATAAAAATCAGAACAACAACCAGAATAAACAAAACGACCAGAACAAAAACAATAACCAGAATAAGAACGATAAGAACAGAAACGATCAGAATAAAAAGGATCAGGGCAACAGATAATTTTTAAAATCTGATTTATGAGAAACCGCCGACTTTTTTCAAAATTGTCGGCGGTTTTCTGTTTAATTGAAAAATATTGCAATATATTTCAAAAAAGACTTCTTTTTTCCTTGAGTTTTTGGTATAATATGTTTGAATATGCATTCAGAGGAGATTTGTTCTAAAATGAACGTAATTATTGACGGTTTAAATATTGAATATACCGAAAAAGGCGAAGGCATACCTGTCCTTTTTCTGCACGGTTGGGGTTCTTCCTTTAAATTTTATGAAAATATAATGACAGCTCTCTCAACCCGTTGCCGCACAGTTGCGGTAAACTTCCCCGGTTGCGGCAATTCTGAGACTATGAAAGAGCCTTGGGCATTAGAAAACTACTGCGATTTTGTGCTCAAATTCATTGATGCTGTAGGTCTTGAAAACCCGATTTTAATCGGTCATTCCCACGGTGGCAGAACTATTCTTAAAATGGTGGCTGAAAAACAAATAGCTCCACCAAAAATTATTTTGCTTGACTCGGCAGGTCTTATCCCCAAAAAAAGCTTAAAGAAAAAAATGAGAGCTAAAAGCTTTAAAATAATTAAAAGAATTTTAACTCTGCCTGTTATTAAAAACCACAGCAAAGGTCTTTTGGAGAAAGCCAGAAAGCATTACGGCTCTGCCGATTATAATGCTGCGCCTGAGGTTTTACGAAAAACCCTTGTTTCTCTTGTTAATACCGACCTTAGAGACATTGTAAGCAATATCTCCTGCCCCACGCTTTTGATTTGGGGCGATAAAGATACAGATACTCCCCTTTCCGATGCTAAAATTCTTGAAAGTCTTATTCCTGATGCCGGACTTTGCGTTTTTGAGAATGCGGGTCACTTTGCTTTTTTTGAGCAACAGGGCAAAACCATTGCTATACTTAACAGCTTTATCAAATAAGGAGGTTAAATCTTGAATTACTTACTTATAATTTCCATGCTTTTGAATTCGGTTGCTGCCGTTTTCAGCATTACAAGACAGTTTCAGATGCTGCAACAAAATTCATACTTTCCCTCTCGCTATACCTCTTGGCTAAAGGGTAATTTTCCATATCTCGGAGTATTCGCATTTTTCATTTCCTCCGCCCTATTTTGCTTGGAGCACTATTATTTGCAGATGATATTTATTGCCTTTATTTTAGGCTTTTCAATTTTTTCTGCCATAATTTTGCAAAAGAAATCAATTAAAAAATTGGTTTTTACAGGCAGAATTAAAAGGCTTTATACCGCCGCTATTATTGTTCTGCTGTTATTATTAGCAGTGTATATCCTTCTTCCCAAAAACATAATAGGTAAAATTGCATCTGTTTTACTTTTCCTGTTATCTTTTATCACACCTGCTTTGGTTTACATTGCTTGGGCAGTTACTAAACCTATCGAAAATGCTTTCACAAAATGGTACATCAATGATGCCAAAAAAATACTTAAAAATCATCCCAATTTAAAGGTTATCGGCATCACAGGTAGCTACGGTAAAACCACCACAAAATTTATTTTAACAAGAATATTAAGTGAAAAATTCAATGTTGTTTGCACTCCACAAAGCTTTAACACTCCTATGGGGGTTGTAAGAACAATAAGAGAAATGCTAAAGCCCCAAACCGAGATTTTTGTTTGCGAAATGGGTGCTAAAAATGTTGGCGATATTAAAGAAATCTGTGATATTGTTGAGCCTGACCTTGGAATGATAACCTCTGTAGGCCCGCAGCACCTTGAAACCTTTAAATCTGTTGATAATGTTTTTAACACAAAGTTTGAATTGGCAGAAGCTGTAAAAGCAAAAGGTGGTAAAGCCTTTGTAAACGGAGACAGCAATGAGATTGCAAAACGAATAAGCTATGGTGATTTTTCGGTTTACGGTACAGACGATAAATGTGACTACAAAGCCGAAAACATAACCTACGGAAAATTCGGTTCTCTATTTGAGGTTACTTTAGGCGGCGAAAAATTAAAGCTTAATTCCCGTCTTTTAGGACTTCACAGTATAATCAACATTACAGGAGCGGCTGCTATTGCACATTCTCTTGGAGTTTCCAATGAGGAAATTAAATTTGCAGTAGCCTCCCTTAAGCCTTATGAGCACCGCCTTGAAATGAAGCCATCGCTTAACGGCTCGGTTATGATAGACGATGCTTATAATGCAAATCCCGAAGGCTCTATTGAAGCCGTAAGGGTTTTGGGCTCGTTTGACGGAATGAAAAAGGTGATTATAACCCCCGGTCTTATTGAGCTTGGTGAAAAGGAATACGAATGTAACCGCACATTGGGACTTGAAGCTGCAGGAATTTGTGATATAATAATTCTTGTGGGTAAAAATCGCTCCAAGCCTTTGGCTGACGGTGTTAACTCTACAGGGTTTAATAAGGATAACTTATTTATTGCAAGCAGCTTTATGGAGGCTATGGAAATTTATTCCCGCTTTGCGGATAATAATACAATTCTGCTTATTGAAAACGATTTACCCGATAACTATTTAAATTAGAGGCGATAATTAATGAAAACAAATGTTGCTGTATTTTACGGTTGCCGTTCTGTTGAGCACGAGGTATCTATTATTTCTGCTGTTCAGGCTATGCACTCAATTGACCGTGAAAAATATGATGTTACCCCTGTTTATGTTACTAAATCAGGCGAAATGTACACAGGAGAAAAGCTGTTTACAATTGAAGAATACAGAAATCTCCCCGAACTTCTCAAAAGCTGTAAAAAGGTTAACTTTGCAAGAGAAAACGGCAAGGTTTTAATGAAATATGAAAACAGCGGTTTATTCTCAAAGCAAAAGACTGTTGCTATAGATGTTGCCTTTCCTGTTGTTCACGGCACCAACTGTGAAGACGGCACAATTCAAGGCTTTTTCGAGTTTTTAGACCTGCCATACGTCGGTTGTGACATTATTTCTTCCGCTGTGGGTATGGATAAGGCTGTATTCAAGGATGTACTTAAAAATGCAGGACTTCCCGTTCTCGACTGCTTATGCTACAGAGCACGTGAATATATGACCGATAAAGAAAACATAACAAACAGCATTTTAAATAAAATCGGTCTTCCCCTTATCGTTAAGCCAGTAAACTTAGGCTCAAGTGTTGGTATCTCAAAGGTTAATACCGAAGCAGAGCTTGACGAAGCTTTAACCCTTGCTTTTTCGTTTGCTGACAAGGTTTTGGTTGAGCACGCTGTTACTGCTATAAGAGAAATCAACTGTTCTGTTTTAGGCGATGCCGACAACTGCGAAGCCAGTGTTTGCGAAGAGCCCTTTATGAATGATGAGATTTTGTCCTATGAGGATAAGTATATGGGCAACTCCAAAAACGGCGGACAGAGTAAGGGTATGGCTTCTTTAGGTCGTAAAATCCCTGCTGAGCTTAATGAAGATAAATCCAATGAAATCCGCACCCTCGCCTGCAATATCTTTAAGGCTATTGGAGCTAACGGTGTTGTAAGAATTGATTTTATTATTGATACTGACACCGATACTGTATATGCTAATGAAATTAACACCATTCCCGGCTCACTTGCTTTCTATCTATGGGATGCAACCGGTGTTCCCTATAAAGAGCTTATAAACCGTCTTATCGATTTGGCTTTTAAGAGACAGCGTAACCGTGATAACCTTACCTACACTATTGATACAAATATCCTCTCTGGCGTTTCATTTGGCGGTGCTAAGGGTGCGAAAGGCAGTAAAATATGATTTCTGCTTTATTAGTACGCCTTTTTATAAAAAACCACGAAGATGTTAAAGATAACCGTGTTAGACAGTCCTACGGCACTTTAGGAAGCGTTGTTGGTATTATATGCAATTTAATACTCTGCGCCCTTAAAATCACAGTAGGTTTTATTACAGGCAGTATTTCAGTTGCTGCAGACGGACTTAACAACCTTTCGGATATGGGGTCTTCCATAGTTACTATGATAGGCTTTAAAATGGCAGGCAAGCCTGCTGATAACGACCACCCCTTCGGTCACGGCAGAATCGAATATATGTCAGCATTTATTGTTGCTGTTCTAATTCTGCTTGTTGGCTTTGAGCTGTTAAAAACATCAATAACCGCTTTAATAAAGGGTGAGATTAGTCCGGAATATTCAGTTACAGCCGCAATTATACTGTTTGTTTCAGTTTTGATTAAGCTTTGGATGTTCTTCTTTAACCGCAAATTAGGCAAAAAAATCTGCTCAGAGGCATTAACTGCCACTGCGCAGGACTCTCTTAATGACTGTATTGCAACAACTGTAATTTTAATTTCTGTCGGTATTTCTATGCTCTTCACACTCCCCTTTAACCTTGATGCGGTGATGGGTATATTGGTTTCAATTTTCATTCTTTATTCAGGTATTTCCTCTGCTAAGAACACACTTAATGATATTCTTGGCACTCCACCTGAAAAGGAGCTTATTGAAAGTATAGAAGCTACTATAATGTCCTTTAAAGAGTTTATTGGTATTCACGACCTTATAGTTCATAACTACGGCCCAGGCAGACAGTTTGCTTCTGTTCACGTTGAAGTACCTCAAAACAGTAATATTGTTAAGTGCCACGAACAAATTGACCTTTGCGAAAAGCTTTTATATGAAAAGCTTGATATTTCGGTTGTGATACATATGGACCCTATTGACACCGAAAATAAAACCGTAACCGAAACAAAACTCAAATTAGCAGAATCACTTAAAATTATTGATAGCTCACTTACAATGCACGATTTTCGTATGACCCCGATTAGTGACCAACGAACAAATCTGATTTTTGACGTGGTAGTTCCAAGTAGTGTAAAGCTTAGTCACAAGGAGTTGGACGAAAAAATCAAAGGTCTGGCAAAGCTCATAAACCCAACTTTTATGTGCGTAATCACTTTTGACAACGATTTTACAGGCAAATAAAAAAATTCCCTTGAAGCTCAAATGCTCAAGGGAATTTTTTGGTTTAAAGATTAATTTTGATTTCCTTTTCACTCAGCTCATAGAGTCTGTATGTAACACCAGCGGTATCAAACATTCGCTTTGAAGCTAAAACACTGTCAGTTTCAGCGTATTTATCAGACATATAAACAACCTCTTTAATACCCGACTGAATGATAGCCTTGGCACATTCGTTACATGGAAAAAGTGTTGTATAAACTGTACAGTCCCTAACGCTTCCGACAGCGCAGTTAAGAATTGCGTTAAGCTCTGCGTGACAAACATAGAGATATTTTGATTGAAGTGCATTCTCGCTTCTATCCCAAGGGTATTCATCATCGCTGCAGCAACGGGGCATACCGTTATAACCCATAGAGAGTATTCTCTTATCGGAATTAACAATACAAGCTCCTACCTGAGTTGAAGGGTCTTTACTTCGCATAGCCGAAAGTAAAGCAATACCCATAAAATATTCATCCCAGCTTAAATATTCTTCTCTTTTCAAGACTATCACCTCTTAAATTTAATATATACTGAAATAAGTATTATTGCAACTGAAATTTAAAATATATTATAGCTTTTCCAAAATATCAGAAATTTCACAGGGCTTACTTACTATGTAATCAGCGCCGCAGGAACGAAGCTCGTCCTCAGTTCTGAAGCCCCATAAAACTCCTATACCGATACAGCCTGCATTTACTGCATTTGCCGCATCCATACCCGAATCGCCTATAAAAACGCTTTCCTTTGGAAGAACCTCTAAATCTCCCATAACCTTAAGAGTTAAAGCGGGGTCAGGCTTTGTGGGATAACCATCAAGCTTGCCGTAAACCACATCAAAATTATCGCCTAACAGCTCACTTACAACATTAAGAGCCATTTCGTGAGGCTTGTTTGAAATCACACCAAGCTTATATCCCTTTTGCTTTAAATCTGCTAAAAGCTGAGGAATACCGTCATAAGCAGTGGTTTTATCAACATAGTGTGTGCTGTAATGCTCCCAAAAGGTTTTATACAGCTTATTAATATTATCCTCACTACGTGAGTCCTCGGGCAAAACTCTTTCTATAAGCTTTAAAAGACCGTCTCCCACGAAATATTTATACTTTTCAGCCTCATAAGTAGAAAAGCCGAACTTTTCCAAAGCATAGTTAGTGCTTGCTGCCAAATCTTCTAAAGAATTAACAAGTGTACCATCTAAATCAAACAAAACTGCCTTAATCATATTACCCTCCGAATCCAACTTAAAGCATACTTAAACAAAAATCCCCTGAACGTACCGTTCAGGGTCTATTTTGCAAGAAATATTTATCTTAGATAGCTCTGGTAACCTTACCTGAACGTAAGCAACGGGTGCAAACATTGATACGACGGGGCGAACCGTTTACGATTGCCTTTACCTTTTTTACATTGGGCTTCCAGGTTCTGTTACTACGTCTATGTGAGTGAGAAACCTTAATACCGAAAGCAATTTCTTTGTTGCAGATATCACATTTAGCCATGGTCTGCACCTCCTTCTTTAAAAACGGAAAGTTTTTAACTAAGCTTAAGAGCCTAAACAAACTAACCACAATAGCAAGAAATATAATATCATACTATGCGACAAAAATCAAGTGTTTTTTTAAAGAAAGTTAAAAAATATGCTTATAATAATAACACAAACCAAGTAATTTTAAATAATTGATTTCTTTTACCCTTTTTGATATGTAAAAACAGTCAAAAATACTCAATAAACCAAGCCCGCCAAGTGAGAATAGCTTGATAAATCCCATAACATTATCCCCTATTAAAAAACGGTCAACACCAAACAAACCCAAAAAAATTGATAATAGTATAATTTTACGGGGATTTATCAGCTTTATTCCGCATACTAATTCTGCATCTAAGCCATTACTTTCAATTAACCGACTCACCAGATAATCTGTTTTTTTATTTGGAAAAAAAGCTTTATTACGCAATATAAAGCCAATTGCTTGCTCTGATAGCATATCCAACACCCTTCGCCAAAAAGTACATAATTAATATACCATAGTATTTTAATTTAGTCAAGTATTACAATACAATAGTATTGTAATACTTTGTTTTGGGGGGATATTGTTATGCTTAATGAAAGACTAAGAGAAATTCGCACCGCAAGAAAAATTAGTCAGGTAGAATTAGCCCGTCTTTTGGGCGTTACCAAACAATGTGTTTCAAATTGGGAGAATGATAATATTCAGCCATCTATTGAAATGCTTACAAAAATATCCGATGAGCTTAATGTTTCTACCGATTATTTACTTTCAAGAGACCAAAAACGTTATTTAGATGTTACAGGTCTTAGTGAAGACTCAATCCAGCATTTACAGTTGATTATTGATGATATTAAAAAAACAGCAAAGCCTTAAAAGCTTTGCTGTTTTAAATTTTAGTGTTCTCTTCCGTTAGGACGGGTCATTAAATCATAAACCACAGTATTAATATCCTTATCCTCATAAAGGACCTTATAACATTCGGTAACAATGGGCATTTCAATATTATATTTTTTTGATAATTCGTAAGCCATACGGGCGGCGTAATAGCCTTCAACAGTACCCACCTGTTCAAGTGCTTCCTTAATGGCAACACCTGAGCCGATTTTATAACCAAAACGATTGTTACGGCTATGCCGAGAAGTACAGGTAACAACAAGGTCACCGATACCTGTAAGACCTGCAAAGGTGTATTCCTTAGCTCCCATACACACTCCAAGTCTTGCCATTTCTGCAAGTCCCCTTGTGATAAGTGCCGCTTTAGAATTATCACCCAAGCCTAAACCGTCACAAAAGCCTGCAGCTACTGCGATAACATTTTTAAGTGCGCCACCAAGCTCGGCACCGATTAAATCACCTGAAGTGTAAACTCTGAGATTTTCGCTTGACATTATTCCCTGCACCGCTGTTGCCGCCGCCATAGAT
>SVOK01000042.1 GCA_015066445.1 Oscillospiraceae bacterium
ATGTTGGTGTTGAGGGTGAGCTCGGTCATGTTGGCAGCGTTAATGACGACGCTATGGAAGAGTATACTGACCCCGCAGAGGCTGCTGATTTTGTTAAGAGAACAGGCGTATGCTGTCTTGCAGTTCTTATCGGTAATGCTCACGGTCACTATAAGAAGACTCCTAAGCTTGACATTGATAGAGTAAAGGCTATCAGAGAAGCAACAGGTGGTTTGCCGCTCGTACTTCACGGTGGTTCAGGTATTCCTGATGACCAGGTTAAGGCTGCAATTAAGGCAGGTATCCGCAAGATGAATATCGGTACTGATGTTTGCTGTGCATTTGCAGAGGGTACACTTGAAACCCTTAACGATCCTAACAGAAGTCTTGCTATTGACCTGTTTATGAAGAAGCCTATTGATACTGTAAAAGCATTGGCTCTTGATAAAATTCGCCTTGTTGGTGCAGACGGAAAGGCATAAGTTATGGCTAAAATAGTAGGAATAGGTGCTAATGTATTTGACACCCTTTACAATATCCCTACTTACCCAACAGAAGATACTAAAATGAGAGCGACCGCCAGCAAAACCGCTGGCGGCGGTCCTGTTGCTACAGGTCTTGTTGCAGCTCAGAAGTTGGGTGAGGATACCGCTTATATCGGAGTTTTATCCGACGATAACGGCGGTAAGTTTTTAAAAGAGGATTTCGAGAAATACGGTGTTAAAACTGATTTTATAGATGTAAAATCGGGCTATCGCTCTTTTGCTTCGGTGCTTTGGCTTTGCGCAGATACCACAACCCGTACTTGTGTTTTTGATAAGGGCGATTTGCCACCACTCGAGTTAAATGATATTCAAAAACAAGCAATTAAAGATGCCGAGATACTTATGGTTGACGGTAACGAAATGGATGCCGCTGTAGAGGGTGCAAAAATTGCCCGTGAGAATGGTACTCGGGTGCTTTATGATTGCGGCGGTCTTTATGAGGGCGTTGAAAAACTTTTGGCTCTTACTGATATTATGATTCCGTCAGAGGAATTTTCATTAGGTCATACAGGCTGTAAAACTGCTGAAGAAGCAGCTAAAAAGCTTTATGAGACTTATAGCCCTGAGGTTGTTGTAATTACTCAGGGTAAGCGTGGCGGTATAATTTATGACGGTAAGGAAATTATAGCTTATCCTATTTATCCGGCAGTTGTTGTTGATTCCAACGGCTCGGGTGATGTATTCCACGGTGCATTTGCTGCTGCGGTTTCCAAGGGTTATGATTATTTAAAATGCTGTCATTTCAGTAGTGCAGTATCAGGTCTTAAATGCACAGGCGTAGGTGCCAGAGAAAGTGTACCGGACTTTGAGACTACAAAGAAATATTTAAAGGAGAACGGTTATGAGTTATAATTATAAAAAGGCTTATGTGCCGAGTAACGGTTATACACCTATTTGCAAAATTGGTGAATGTTCTTTAAAGAAGCTTGAATTTGGTATAATCGAGCTTGATGCAGGTCAGAAATTACCCTTTAATACTGAGGGTAACGAAGTAGCTTTCATTATGCTTGAAGGTCACTGTAATGTAGAAGTTAACGGTGAAACTTACGAAAATATCGGTAACAGAATGACTGTTTTTGAAAACCGCAAGGCTGAAAGCTTTTATATGCCAAAAGAGCAGGAATTAGTAATTGAAGCAATTGATCATATTAAGATTGCTGTTTGCGGTACTCCTGTAGCCGAAAAGACCGAGCCTCAGGTACTTCGTGAGGATCACGTTGTATTAAAGGTTTTAGGTGAAGTACCTTTCCAGAGAGAAACAAGTTTCCTTATTGATGGTAATTCAAACGCTAAAATCCTCACAATTGGTGAGTGCTACTGCACAGAGGGTAACTGGGCAGGCTTCCCCCCTCATAAGCATGATGAGGATAATATGCCCACAGAGTGTATTGCAGAGGAAATTTATTACTTCCTGTTTTCGCCTGAGCAGGGCTTTGCTGTTCAGTGTCTTTACACTGCTGACGGCGAAATTGACGAAGCTTACAGAGTTAAGAATGACGAGCTTGTAGAATTTCCTATAGGCTATCATACAACCGTAGCCACACCCGGCTATCAGACATATTTCTTATGGCTAATGGCAGGCGATTATCAGGGCTTTAACAGAAGTAACGACCCTGAGCACGATTGGATTGCTAACAGATAAAATTATAAGTTAATAGAGATATGCCTTACAGGGCATATCTCTATTGTGCTGAAATGAGGTAATATTATGGTTACTATTAAAAACGAATATTTGACTGCAAAAATAAACGAACTTGGTGCAGAACTTAAAAGCCTTGTATGTAATGATACTGAATATATATGGGAAGGCAGAAGTGAAGTATGGGCAGGCTCTTGTCCTTTACTTTTCCCGATATGCGGTGGACTTAAAAACGATAAATATGTTTTAAACGGTAAAGAATATACCTTGGAAAAGCATGGTTATATCCGTTTCAAAACCTTTGAGGTTGAAAATAAGACCGACGATAGCGTCGTGTTTTTACATAAATCAGACAATGAAACAAAGGAACATTTTCCTTTTGATTATGAATTAAGGGTAATTTATACATTAAACGAAAAAACTCTTAAAATTGATTATTCGGTAATCAATAAAAACGATAATACAATGTATTTCAGCATTGGTTCTCATGAGGGTTATTACACTCCTGAGGGAATAGAGGATTACGATGTAATATTCCCGCAGAACGAGACACTTAACGCTTATGTGCTTTACGGTAATCTTTTATCTAATCAGCAGTTGCCGATTATTAAAGACCAAAATTATTTACCTTTATATGATAAGTATTTTACCGTTGATGCGCTTGTGTTTAAGGATTTAAAATCAAAATCAGCAACACTTCGCAACAGAAAAACAGGCAAGGCTTTGAGGGTTGATTTCCCTGATGATAAATACTTCCTTTTATGGCATAAGCCAAACTCTCCGTATATTTGCTTAGAGCCTTGGGACGGT
>SVOK01000031.1 GCA_015066445.1 Oscillospiraceae bacterium
AATCATAAAACTGTTGGCAATTATTTGAATTATCTTTGCAACGCTTTTGCCTTCTATAAGTTCCGCAGATACGATATTAAAGGCAAAAAGTATCTTGCTTCTAATGATAAGTACTATTTAAGTGACCATACCTTCCGCTATGCCAAGCTCGGTACGAAAAACTTAGATAACGGCAGAGTGATTGAAAATATCGTTGCAATGGAATTGCTTAGACGTGGCTATGAGGTTTATGTCGGTGTCTTATATAAAAAAGAGATTGATTTCGTAGCACTTAAGAGAAACGAGAAAATTTATATTCAGGTCTCGGACAATATAACCCATCCCGACACCTTTAGCCGAGAGGTAGATCCTCTGCTAAGAATCAAAGATGCCTATCCCAAGATGGTGATAGCACGAACAAGAAACCCCGAATATCAATATGAGGGCGTTAAAATTGTTGATGTGGCAGACTGGTTATTGAATAAATAACCACTTCCCAAAAACTAAAAACTTACAATTTTGGATAACGCAATTATTATCCCGCATATATTTTTTTCTAGCCTATGTTTGTTGGAAGCATATATGCAAAATTTGTAGATAAATGTAAGATATATCAAACAAGAAGGTGACTTATGAAAAAGATAGGCAATTGGTTAAAGAACCATTTTATTATTTCGTGTATTGTATCTGGGTTTATTGGAGCAATAATTGCCTGGGGTTTAAATTGGATACTTATATCCCCTCCTGTTAAAGTGGGTAATTTACCTCAGAAGGAATTGACTTGTACGCTTAACTATTCACAAAAACTGATAACGAAAAACACTAAAGATGATGGCTTTAAAATAATGTATCACGATAAGGAAGTGATGGACCCATACATTTTTAGTATTACAATCAGCAACACAGGTGATTATGCAATAGAAAACGAAGATTTCAAAAAAGAGTTTTCCATTGACTTCACCGGCAGCGAAGGAATCATCAAGGCGAGTGTAATCGAAGCTCGCAACAAGGAGATTTGGGACGAGATTTTGGAGAACTCCAGCATAAACGGTAGCGAACTTGTTTTCTCAGACTTCTTTCTTAATCCCGGAGAATCATTTACTCTAAGTATTATTACAAACAAAAATCCCTCTGGAATCAAATATAATTCACGAATTGAGGGCGTACCTAATCTTACTTTAGTAAACACCCGTGCAGATCGTATAGAAGAACTCAGGAATAATAGAACGATTTTTATTGCGATTATGATCTCTGTAGTTTCTATGGTGACTGTTGGTATCGTAATATTCTTAATTGTTGATGCCAAAAGATATAAGAAATACAAAAAAGAGCTTTTAAGCCAACTAACATCTAAATCGTCTGATTGTAACGGCGATTGTGATAATTGCCCCTGCTCTCAAGAAGAATGATAGGAGAGAAGAAATGAGTACAAATATTTCAAAGCAAAAACGTGAGGATCTCCTTGCGAAAATAAAAGAAATACGCACGTTTATTTCTGCTGCACCGCAGGATGAAAATACAGGTAATCTTTTGACATACCTTTCTGATCTCGAAAAGGATGTAAACGGCAAAAAATACGGACTTGTTTTTGAGGAACACTGCGAAGAAATCGACGAGGTGCTTTCTACCCATACTCCCGTCTTGACTGAGGACGGCAGCCTTTTCATCGACAACGGCGGCCAAATGAACTTTCTCATCGAGGGCGACAACCTTGCCTTCTTGCAATTGCTTGAAAAGACACACAAGGGCAAAATTGACCTTATCTACATAGACCCTCCATATAATACAGGAAATCAAGATTTTATATACGATGATCGCTACGTAAATTCCGATGATTTATTTAGCCATAGCAAATGGATTTCTTTTATGAATGTGAGATTACAAGTGGCGAAAAAGTTGCTTAAAAACGAGGGTATCATTTTTCTGTCAATAGGTGATATTGAACTGTCGGATTTGAAGTTGCTTTGTGATGAAATCTTCGGAGAAAAGAACTGTTTAGCAATAGTTCCGCGCTTGATGAAAACGGGTGGTAATAAAGGTCGCTTTTTCTCCCCTAATATTGATTATGTTTTAGTTTATGCAAAAAACGAAGCTGAAGCAAAAGATTTCAAGGGAGAATTGGACGAAGAACTCGTAAAAAAACTATATAACAAAATTGAAACAGAAGGACCAAGAAAAGGTCAAAGATATAGACCTTTTGGCTTGTATCAATCGTCTTTAGATGAAAGACCTAACCAAAGATATTATATTGAGTGCCCCGATGGAACGTTTGCTATCCCGCCCGGAGATACTTTCCCGAAAACAATTGCAGATGGTGAAAAAGTGTTGCCGAACAAAGGTGATGGTTGTTGGAGATGGAGTCAAGAACGTTACTTAATCGAAAAAGAAAACGGAAATATACTTTTTACCCCTTCAAAAAGCGGCGTTTTAGTTCAACCTAATGGAACACCATCAAAATGGAATGTCTATACCAAGATATGGTTAAGTGATAGAAAAGAAGAAGGACAAACCCCGACGAACTTCATAAGTAAATACGAAAATAGACATAGTGCTAAAGAATTAAAAGAACTTGGCGTGGCATTTGATTTTTCAAAACCCACAGGTTTAATTCAGTATTTGTTTTCATTAACGGGGGCAGGCAAACAAGCTGTTTGTCTTGACTTTTTTGCCGGTAGTGGAACAACAGGACACGCAGTTATGAATCTCAATGCCGAGGACGGCGGCAACCGTCGCTTTATCCTTTGCACGAACAACGAGAACAACATCTGTCGTGAGGTTACATACGAGCGTATCAAGCGCGTGATTGACAAAGAGGCTTATGCCGCTTCGCTCAAATACTTCAAGGTCGATTATATACCCGTGAGCGAGCGTATGTACTACGAGTATGCCGACGAGCTGCTTGCCCATATACGCGAGCTGGTAGAACTTGAAAACGGCATCAACTTTACGGGCAATGCCGAGGTCGGCATCGTACTCACCGAGGACGAGCTTACCGAGTTTATTCAGAACGGCGAAGCCTTTGCAAAGTGCCGCAAACTGTATATGGGACACGATGTTTTGCCGAGCGACGAACAGGAATGTGCATTGAAAAAGGGCGGCATTGAAATCGGTATTATTCCGGATTATTACTACAGAGATTTACAGGAAAACTAATTAAAGTGAATGCATTGGTCGTTACGCCAATGCGATTATGGTGACAAAATGAAAGAAGACAATTTTGCTGCACGAGTTGCAAAAAAGGTTAATAAAGAGTTTTCGGCAATGGAAAAGTCTGATTATGAAAATGAGCCGTGTTACGCTCATCCAACCTTTTTTATTAAAAATCTATCCGAATATATTCAACTGGTAACATCTATTGCTTCTATAAATAAAGATGATTTGCCGGGGGAAACAGTAATTTTTCGAGGTATAGCTGATTCTGAATATGATTTATTACCGGGTTTAGTACGATTAAAAAACGTGGAAGAGAACACAGAAAAAGAGTTGATAAATGACTTTCTTACCCATCGTCCTGATGCTTTTAGTGGCTTGACTGATTTTGACATCTTAGCAAAAATGCAGCACTACGGTTTACCAACAAGATTGTTGGATTTCTCAATAAATCCACTTGTAGCGTTATATTTTGCGTGTGAATCCAAAATGTCAAAAAACGGACGTATATTATGCCATAATACATTCCTACAAAATGATTCTGAGGCTTATATAAGCGAAATTTGTACTGCTGCAATTAGAAAGAATTTTGAAGAAAACTTTTTAGTTGATGAATATCTATGCAATGAAAATTTAACTTTATATAAATATTTGGCTCGAACTTATATGTATAATGAAACCACTGTAGTAAGGCCAAAATATTGGAATCAACGTATTGCAAACCAAGCTGGTGTGTTTATGATTTTCCCCAATAATTTGCTTGACCGATACAAAAGTGTTTTGATACACGCAGAGGAAATGGGTACAGGTACAGCAATTAAGGAATATGGTCGTGGAAAAATTGACGAAGATATTATAAAAGAAGCCTTGTCAAAAGAACCTGTTGACTACTATAAAAATGACGGAAATAACTATTTATCAGGCGAATGCTTCAAGACTATGTACAACTCATACAAGAGCAAAGAATATGAAGAAGGCTACTGGGATAAAATCAAAAAATACTTTGAGAACAGATTTAAAATGTCTTGCGAATTAAAGCCGCTAGACACTAAGATCATCAAAGATGGTTTTTGTAGTATTATAGTAGATTCGAAATGCAAGAAAAAGATCCTTCGTGAATTATCCTATGTGGGGATTGGAGCCGATTACATATACCCAGAACTTGAATATACAGCTAAAGAGATTAAAAGGCGGTTTGAATAGCATTTCGCTATAATCAATAACCACGTTTTATAGGAGTGATAGAATGGAATTAAAAGAATTTCAGTTAAATGCGGTAAAATCGTTGTTTGAAGCAATGGCAATCCCTACCCGTGATATTATTCTCAAAAGTCCTACGGGTAGCGGAAAAACCATTATTTTGACCTATTTTATGCACCAATACATACAGTCTTTCCCGAAAACTGTCTTTGTATGGCTTACGCCCGGCAAGGGCAACCTTGAGGAACAGAGCAAGGCGAAAATGGATAAGTATATCCACGCATCGCAAACAAAACTGCTCTCCGATGTGATGACAGCGGGATTTGAGGAAAACGACAGTTGCTTTATAAATTGGGAGAAGCTGACGAAAAAAGGCAACAATGCTTTGAAAGACAGTGAACGCACCAACTTTGTAGAGCATATTCAGCACGCCCTCAATGACGGTATCCGCTTTGTTATTATCGTGGATGAGAGTCACCAAAACAACACGATAAAAGCCGATGAAATCATACAGTATTTTCACACGGACAAGATAATCCGTTGCTCTGCTACTCCGAAAGGCATAGCGAAGGCGGAGATTATTGAAATTCCCGAGGAAGAAGTTATCGCCGCAGGTCTTATTAAAAAGATGCTGATTATCAACGAGGACTTCCCACAGACGGTGACGACCGACGACCAAACGGCATTTCTGCTCGACCGTGCTCTTGCAAAGCAACGCGACCTACGCGCCGCCTTCTTGCAGAGAGGAACGGATATAAACCCCTTAATCGTAATTCAGATTCCGAACAAATCGGAAACCTTGCAGGATGGCGTAGAACGCTATCTTGAAACGCAGGGGTTGACTTATGAAAACGGTCAGCTTGCGGTATGGCTCTCCGACCAACACGAAAACTTGGATGGCATTGACGCGCCTAACGCTGCCACCTCTGCGGTCATCATAAAACAAGCGGTTGCGACGGGGTGGGACTGTCCGAGAGCACATATCCTTGTGAAACTCCGTGATAATATGGACGAAATCTTTGAGATACAGACCATCGGACGTATTCGCCGTATGCCCGAAGCGAAGCACTACGAAAGCGATCTGCTTGACAGTTGCTATCTTTACACCCTCGATGAAAAATTCACCGCAGGCGTAAAAATGGCTCTCGACAAGGGTGCGTTAAATGCGTGTACTCTTTTCCTAAAAAATGAGTATAAAGATGTAACGCTGACAAGTGAACAGAGAACGATGGTAACAAGCACTCGTAATCCGCAAAAGGCATTACAAGCGATTGTTGCCTATGCTGGGCAGGAACTTGGCGTTGGTACTGACAAGTCGGAAAACCGTACCCGCTTGCAGACCGCAGGCTATGAGTTGAGCGAAAATATCGTAAAGCATACCCTTTCGGGTGAAACTGCCACCCTTGATTTTGCGGCGGCAGATATGAACGCTATTGCGGTTACTGAAAAACTGAATACCCATACACACGGACGAGATTACCATCAAAAAGTCGGTAAGATCGGCTTGGAAATCGGTATGGAATATTCGTATATGAACACCATTATCCGCAAACTGTTTGATAAAAACTTTAAGTATAGCCGTAAAATCCTTGCTTTAGAGCCGAGAGAGGTTTACGCCTTCGTGATAAACAACGCCGACAGACTTCGCCATTTAGTGCGAGAAGCTATGGCTTATGAATTGGCTCAAATGCAGTTTGAAATTCAGCAAAAATCTTTCTATGAATTCCGTATTCCACAGGCTTGTTTGTTCACCTACAACGGCGAAGCGAAAACACAGCTTATTATGAAAAAGAATGTGTATCAGAATTATCTCTCGTCTGCCGCACCACGCTCTATGCCGGAGGTAAAGTTTGAAAAATTCTGCGAGCGTTCCGATAGCGTGGAATGGTGGTATAAAAACGGAGATAAGGGCAACGAATATTTTTCTATTGTCTATGTAGACAATTCCAACAGACAAAAATTATTCTATCCCGACTATATTATTTCCGTGAACGGTGAGTTGTGGATTATCGAAACAAAGGGCGGCTTTGACCGTGGCGGAAATAGCCAAGATATAGACCTCTATACTCCGAAAAAATTTGGTGTGTTGAAAGCCTACCTTGACGAACACGGCTTAAAGGGCGGTATCGTGCGAAACGATGCGACCACCGATGAACTTTGTATCTGTATGGAACACTATTCTGATGATATTGGTAGTGATGATTGGCAAGTGCTTGAAAGCGTGTTGCCTTAATGGAGGTATTGGAATATGACTATTGACTCAATGGAAGTGGTATTCTACACATGTATATTTCTTTTGCCCGGATTTATCATCAAAAGCGTTATGGATACATTAGTACCTCCTGCTAAGCATAACGATTCCAAGTATTTCTTCTCCTGTTTGTTGTATAGCATTGTAAACTGTGCAATTTGGAGTTGGGCATATTTATTACTCAATAAGATTCCCGATAAGTATCCAATTATATATTGGATATCCTTGCTTGCTACAACTGTAATAGGTGCAACCTTACTTGCCGTTATTATCGGAGTTATAAGACAAAAGGGTGCAATAGAGTGGTTGTTCGAGAAATTACACATCAATAAAATTCATCCCGCACCTACCGCTTGGGATTATTACTTTTCAAAACAGGAAGAAGCGTGGATAGTGGTTACTTTGAAAAGTGGTAAAACCATATATGGTAAATTTTCTGAACATTCTTTTTCGTCTTCTGATGCTGAGGAAAGAGACCTTTATATTGAAAAAACTTATACTATTAAAGACGATATGACTTGGGAAGAAGATGAAAAGAGCAAGGGCATACTCATAGCCAAAGAAGAAATTGAAACTATAGAATTTTTCACATAAGGAGCAACAAAATGAGCGATACAAAGAAACCCAATCCGAATACCAATTTCGGTTATCAACCAAATAGTGAACAGCGTGGCTATCAACCAAAAAAAGGAATTAATGAAGGATATCAACCTTCAAAATCGGTATCTACTCAGCCTCCAAATAAAGGCTCCAACGTTCAGCCTGCTAAAACTGAAAAATAAAAACGGGAGACGTAACAATTTGTTTTGTTGCGTCTCCAATTTGCTTTTTTATAACACAAGCTGTTTGTTGCGTGAAAACCACATATTATTTTTGTGTTGCGTAATAAACATCACACATCATTTTTCACTATTCTCTGAGAAGTCGATTTTGGCAAGTAATAAGTAATAGTGAATAGTGAAGAAGTTTCGGTGTGCCTACGGCACAAATATATACATAGATGCAAGGCTTTGCCTTGCTTTTTTAATTTTTAGAAAGTATAATAAATGTGAGAGGTGTGTTTTTTATGACCGAAAGTCCTTTAATGATAAAATCAAAAGAATTTGCACTTACTATTATAAAAGTGTGCAAAGAATTAAGAAACGCAAAGTGTGAAAGTGCTTTAATAAATCAGTTTTTGCGTTCAGGAACAAGTATTGGCGCAAATATTAGAGAGGCATTTTATGCGCACGGAAAAGCCGATTTTATCGCAAAACTTCAAATTGCACTTAAAGAATGCAGTGAAAGCGAATATTGGATAGAACTACTTTTAGAAAGCGGATATTATAGCGATAAAGAATTACTTAACAAATGTATTGAGGTAAAACGAATTCTTATTGCTTCAATCAACACCGCAAAGGAGAATGGTAAATGAAGTTGAACGATATATACCAAGACTTGCAGGATTGCTTTATTAAAATTCGACATTGTTCATTTACAAACTCTCTTGATTGTGTTTTATTTGAGAAAACGATAGAAAAAATAAAAATTCACGAACAGTATATTACTGAAAATCAATTGCAAAACGAACATCAAATTCTTTTATATTGTATAAAAACTCTTCTTCAGATTATTGATGAAAATGATAAAAACAAAATTTGTGATTTTGCAGATACCATACATAACATACCCGAAATCTATTTTGGAAAAAGAGATTTCGACTCGTTTTCTTTTGAAATAAAAGAGTTTTGCGATAAACACGGCAAAGAATACTTTGCAGAAATATACGAGGGTGCGAACACATAGGTCAAAAATTCAAAGGAGTTCGGATTTGTGCTCCCCCTTCCAAAACGAAAATCCTGTTTCTTCCAATGAGGAGGAAAACTCCGAGACCGCTTCAGCAGAGTTTTCTGCAGGCGATACCGAAGGTCTTACTTACGAAAATAAGTTTATTGGTCTTGGTTGCAGACTCGACAGCAATTGGAGCTTTTACAGCGACGAACAAATAAAAGAGCTTAATAATATTGCTACCGATTTAGCGGGAGAAGAATACGAAAAAGCTTTGGAAAATGCTGATTTAGTATACGATATGTATGCTATAAACAGCAATCAGACAGACAGCATAAATGTTATTCTCGAAAAGGTAAGCTCGCTGCAATTAGCTGCTTTGGATATTGCCGAAAATTTTGAAACCATTTTTCCAACAATAAAGCAAAGCCTTGAAAATATGGGTTATACAAATGTAACCTATGAAATCGGAAGCATCAGAATAGACGACAAGGAATTTGCAAACCTTAATACGGTAGCAGAGATAAACGGGATTAAAATGTACCAGTCAACAATAGCTGTAAAATGTGGCGGTTATCTTGCAAACATAGCAGTTACTACCTTTAATGATAATTTAACCGCATCTATTTTCGATAAATTTTATGTTGTGAAATAAACCTTTTTTCTTGACAGTATAAATCATATTGTTGTATGATAAAAACAAATAATAAATTATAAAGGAGATATTTTATGGGTTGTTTTAAAAGAGCAGAATGGCGCAGCGGCCTTACATATAAGCAGACCTGCAGAAACTGCGGCAATGTTATGCTTTATACCGATGAGATTTTAGATTTCCGTCCTTGGTATGCTGACGGATTTGTATATTGCACTAAATGTCATACACCGCTAAGACATAATGAGATTTATGCTATAAACCGACCTGTAGACCCACAAGCTGCTTCTGCACAAGCAGATGCTGCAAGCGTTGGAACGGCTAAATTTTGTTCTAACTGTGGAAAACCTTTCGGTGACACAGACCACTTTTGTTCGGAATGCGGGCACAAACGCACATAATACACAAGCTTTTCAAGGAGAGTTAAAATGAGAAGAGACGTATGCTACTTTTTCCCTGCCGATGTTGTATCGGTTTATAACGGCTATATCGCAGCTGCAACCAACAGCCGTTTCAGAAGAGAGTGTAAAGAAGAACCTTACCACACTATTAATTTCGGAATAAATTTTTCTATGATGTATAATATGAACGGTGGCTCCTGCACACTTCACTTTATCCCATATCAGGGTGGTACAGCGGTTGACCTGCGCTTTTCTATAGCGCAGCTTGCAGGCGCAAGATATGAAAAATACGCAAAAGACCTTACAGAAGCTGCAATGGCGGTTATTGGTGTTCCGGCTCAGATTTTTAAGCTTGATGTTGAAGAATTTTTGAAAGAGAGCAATAAAGTGACTCCCCAGTCAGCGAATGCCGCTGCACCCCAACCCGCACCCACTCCGGAGCCTTTCGTTCCTACCCCTACAGCAGAAACTGTGACTCCCCCTGCGCAAGAAAAAAGCTGTACCAACTGCGGCGCCGCTTTAATTGAGGGGGCAATGTTCTGCTCAAACTGCGGTACTAAGGTTGTTACACAAAGATTCTGCTCACAATGCGGAAATGCTGTAAGCCCTGAGGCTGCTTTTTGCTCCAATTGCGGAAACCGACTTTAATAATAAAAACGTGGATAGCGGTCACCGCTTTAAAACAGGTTGTGACTTAGCTATCCTTTTTATTGGCGATTTTTTATTTTTTCAAAGAAGAGGATTATCACGGATAAGAATTTTAATATAAAAGACTTTTTAACATATTTTTTAAAACACATAAAGTCACTGCCGCTCCAATTAAGCTTAGCGGTCATTATAGGCTTGTTAAGCGGAGCTTCAGGTTTTATATTTGCAAAAAGCATAACCTTTGTGACCGAGCTTAGAGAACAAAACGGTTGGCTTTTATTTTTATTGCCTTTTTTAGGTTTGATTTCAGTTTTCACTTACAAACTTTTTAAAACAACTGATATTGGAACAAACCAAGTGTTAGAAGCCGTTAACGGTGAAAGAAATTTGCCCGTTTTGCTTTACCCTGCAATTTTCATAGGCACATTAATCACTCATTTGTGCGGTGGCTCGGCAGGTAAAGAGGGTGCCGCATTGCAGCTTGGCGGAAGTCTTGCTGCATTAATTTCAAAAATATTTAAGCTTAAAGCAAATGATAAGCAAATGCTTACCGTTTGCGGTATGGCAGGACTTTTTTCCGCCGCTTTCGGCACACCGTTAGGAGCTTGCGTATTTGCTTTAGAGGTGATATACATAGGACACATCTATTACAGCGCATTGCTTCCCGCTTTTATCTCAAGCCTTGTTTCCCACTTTGTTGCAACAAATTGCGGCTTGGAACCCGAACGCTTTGTTTTTAGCTTTAATAATAAATTAGAGCTAAATATTTTATGGAAAGCTTTAGTTATTGCTTTGTTAGGAGCTATTGTCAGCTTTATTTTTTGCAAAGCTCTCCATTTAAGCGAAAAATATTTTAAAAAATCAATTAAAAATCCCTATATCCGTATTTTTGTGGGCGGAATAATTCTTGTTTTTCTGAGTTTAATTTCAAGAACTAATGCTTACAACGGAAGCGGCATAAATATAATAAGTGAAATTTTCGCTAACGGAGAAGTACAGCCGGAAGCTTTTTTGATTAAAATAATTTTCACCGCCGTAACCGTCGCTGCAGGCTTCAAGGGTGGCGAAATCGTACCGACAATGTTCATCGGTTCTTCATTAGGAGGAAGTCTTGCTTTAATCTTAGGACTCGAGCCTGCTCTGGGAGCCGCTATCGGCTTAGCGGCTTTGCTCAGCGGTGTTACTAAGTGTCCGTTTGCGACAGTTTTCCTTTGCGCAGAGCTTTTAGGAGCAAATACCCTTTTATTTATTTTTGTTCCAGCAATTTTAAGCTTTTTGCTTTCAGGGCATACAGGCCTTTATACAAAGAAAGGCTTATTTGCGAAACCTTATAATACTGTTGCCAAACTATAGCAACTCAGATAATTTTAACACTCCCTCTATGAGAGCATAGTATCTCATAGGAGGGGATTTTATGAAAGTAATACCTTTTGACCGTGCGGCTGCCGCAGAATATGCCAGAAGATGGGCGCTTGGCAGAAACCCTGAATACTATAATTTTGAAAATATTGGCGGAGACTGCACAAATTTTGCATCACAATGTATTTATGCGGGCGCCAAAGTAATGAACTATACTCCTGTAACAGGTTGGTATTACAATTCTGTAGCCGACCGTACCGCCGCTTGGAGCGGAGTTGAATATCTTTATAAATTTCTTATAAACAACCGCTCTGTGGGTCCTTTTGCCCGAATAGTAAGCCGAGACAATGCTAAAGTCGGCGACATTGCTCAGTTAGGGCGCAGTGACGGAAGCTTTTATCACTCGCCTGTTATTACAACGGTCACACCGACAATTCTTGTAGCGGCGCACACCTTTGATGCGCTTGACCGTCCGCTTGACAGTTACATTTATGATAACATACGCTTTATTCATATTGAGGGCGTGCGTGTGTGGTGAAAACTTGATTAAATTTAATGTCTTTTTCCTTGACAATATATTGCCGCTGTGATAAAATAGGTTAGATAAAAACATTGTATTTTTGAAAGGCGGTAAAGTTATGAATATAACTCTTAAAAAAGTTAAATATTTCAAGGACAAAGCTTTTCAATCCGGTGATTTTTCTTTTGAGATAAGCCCCACTGTTTCTTCTTTTTCAAATAGTGGCGGTATTGTTTCTAATTTAAATAATTGTTTTGTTTTTCCGGCCTTTTGTGATGTACACGTTCATCTCAGGGAGCCGGGTTTTTCATATAAAGAGACTGTTGAGACAGGCACTCGCGCAGCGGCAAGAGGCGGTTATACCGCGGTTTTTTCTATGCCTAACCTTAACCCTGTGCCGGACAGTGCAGAAAATATGAAAATCCAGAAAAGCCTGATTGAAAAAGGTGCAGTAATAAATGTTTACCCTTATGCCTCTATAACGGTTGGCGAAAAGGGTGAGGAGTTAAGTGATTTTGAAAACCTGAGTGAGCTTTGCGCAGGCTATTCCGATGATGGCAGAGGTGTGCAGTCGGAAGAATTAATGCGTGAGGCTATGATAAAAGCCAAGGCTTTAGGCAAAATAATAGTGGCTCACTGTGAAGAAAACAGTCTTTTAAAGGGCGGTTATATTCACGACGGTGAATACGCAAGACTGCATGGTCACAAGGGCATTTGCAGTGAAAGTGAATGGAAACCGATAGAGCGAGATTTAAAGCTTGCTAAAGAAACCGGCTGTAAATACCATGTATGCCACATTTCCTGTAAGGAAAGTGTTGAGCTGATAAGAAAAGCCAAGGCTGAGGGTGTGGATGTTACCTGTGAGACCGCTCCCCACTATCTTGTTATGAACGATATGATGCTTAAAGAAGATGGCAGATTTAAAATGAATCCGCCAATCCGCAGCGAGGAGGACAGGCTGGCTCTTATTGAAGGCCTGAAGGACGGTACTATTGATATGATAGCTACCGACCACGCGCCCCACTCGGCAGAAGAAAAGAGTAAGGGACTCCAGCAAAGTCTTATGGGCGTTGTTGGAATTGAGACCGCCTTTGCAGTGCTATACACAAAGCTCGTGAAAACAGGCGTTATTACCCTTGAAAAGCTGATTGAGGTTATGTCGATTAACCCGAGAAACCGTTTCGGACTCGGTGAAACAAACGATTTCTGCGTATTTGATTTAGAAAAAGAGTTTACCGTAAATCCTGACGATTTTCTGTCACAGGGAAAGGCAACCCCCTTTGAGGGTGAAAAGCTTTTCGGTGTTTGCAGACTTACGGTTTGCGGACAAAAATCAGTTTATACTAACATTTAATATATAACGGAGGAAGAAAAGAAAATGGCAAAAAGAACAGATATTAAAAAGGTTTTGATTATAGGCTCTGGTCCTATCGTTATCGGTCAGGCAGCTGAGTTTGACTATGCAGGCACTCAGGCTTGCTTAGCTTTAAAGGAAGAGGGCTATGAGGTAGTGCTTTGCAACTCCAACCCTGCCACCATTATGACCGACACTACTATTGCGGACAAGGTTTATATGGAGCCGCTCACATTAGAATATATCGCAAAAATCCTCCGTTATGAGCGCCCCGATGCTATTGTTCCGGGCATTGGCGGACAGACAGGACTTAACCTTGCAATGCAGCTTGAGAAAAAGGGAATTCTTAAAGAGTGCGGCGTTGAGCTTTTGGGTACAAGCAGTGAAAGTATTGAAAGAGCTGAGGACCGTGAGCTATTTAAAGAGCTTTGCCAGTCTATAGGCGAGCCTACTATCCCTTCTGAAATCACATATAACATTGAAGAAGCAAAGGAAGCCGCAAAAAGAATAGGCTACCCTGTGGTTCTCCGTCCTGCATTTACCTTGGGCGGTACAGGCGGCGGCTTTGCATACAACGAGGAGGAGCTTGTTGAAGTTGGTCTTAACGCATTTAAGCTTTCTCCCGTATCACAGGTGCTTATTGAAAAAAGTGTTAAAGGCTATAAGGAAATTGAGTTTGAGGTTATGCGTGACTCCAACGACCACGCAATAACAATTTGCGGTATGGAAAACATTGACCCTGTTGGTGTTCATACCGGTGACTCTTTGGTTGTAGCTCCGATTATGACCCTTAACGACCACGACCTTAAAATGCTCAATGACAGTGCTATCAAGCTTATCAAAGCACTCAAGATTTCAGGTGGTTGTAATGTTCAGTTTGCGCTTAACCCCAATACAAGCGAATACTATCTTATAGAGGTTAACCCCCGTGTATCACGCTCCTCTGCATTAGCATCTAAGGCGAGCGGATACCCGATTGCGCGTGTTACCGCTAAAATTGCAGTTGGTATGGCGCTTGAGGATATTAAAATTGCAAATACCACTGCCGCTTTTGAGCCGAGCCTTGACTATGTTATAGCAAAGCTCCCCCGTTTCCCATTTGATAAATTCGCAGCCGCTCCCAATACATTAGGCACACAGATGAAGGCTACAGGCGAGGTTATGGGAATAGGCTCTACCTTAGAGGAATGTCTCTTAAAGTCTGTCCGTTCTTTGGAGATAGGCGCTTACCACTTCCATTTACCTAAGTTTGACGGTAAGAGTGAAGCCGAGCTTTTCGAGTATATCAAAGAGTTTAAAGACGATAATATTTTCGCTATTGCTGAGCTTATGCGTCTTGGTGTGGGTGTTGACAGACTGCACGAGGCTACCGCAATCACCGCATATTTCCTTGAGGCTATTGAAAGAATAGTTAAGATGGAAAAAACCGTTGCCGAGAGTAAAAATGATATAAATGTCCTTCGCGAAGCTAAGACTATGGGCTTTGGCGATAAGTTTATTGCAAAGCTTTGGGGAATTGACGAGACAGCTGTTTACAATATGCGTAAAGAGGCAGGAATTATGCCTGTTTACAAGATGGTTGATACCTGTCACACAAACGCTTATATCCCCTATTTCTATTCTTCATATCAGGGCGAGAACGCATCTGTTCTTACCAACAGAAAGAAGATTATCGTTTTAGGCGCAGGTCCTATCCGTATAGGTCAGGGTGTTGAGTTTGACTATTCAACCGTTCACGCTGTTACCACCATTAAAAATTCAGGCTATGAGGCTATTATTATAAACAACAACCCCGAAACCGTTTCAACCGACTATACCTGTAGCGATAAGCTCTATTTTGAGCCACTCACTACAGAGGATGTTATGAATATTATTGACTTTGAAAAGCCCGAGGGTGTTATCGCATCCCTTGGCGGTCAGACCGCTATTAACCTGGCAGAGCCTTTAATGAAGCGTGGAGTTAAGATTATCGGTACAGATTGCGATGCTATTGAAAGAGCCGAAAACCGCGACAGCTTTGAAAAAGTACTGAAATCACTTAATATTCCACAGCCTCAGGGTAGCGCTGTTACAAATATTGAGGCAGGCGTTAAGGCTGCTGCTGAGATTGGTTATCCTGTTCTTGTACGCCCCTCATTCGTATTGGGCGGACGTGCTATGCAGATTGTTGCTGACGAGGCTCAGCTTCGCCACTACCTTAAAACCGCTGTTGAAATTGATGAGGACAAGCCTGTTCTTGTTGATAAATATATTCAGGGTAAAGAGGTTGAGGTTGACGCTATCTGTGACGGTAAGGATGTATTTGTTCCCGGTATTATGGAGCTTGTTGAGCGTACAGGTATTCACTCGGGCGACAGTATCAGCGTTTACCCCACATTCAGCATTTCGGATAAGGTTAAGGGCATAATTTTGCAGTATGCTAAGAAATTAGGTCTTGGTATCGGCATTGTTGGTCTTTACAATATTCAGTTTATAGTTGATAAAAACGATAATGTATTTATTATCGAGGTTAACCCCCGTTCATCCCGTACAGTTCCGTTCCTTTCAAAGGCTACAGGCTACAGCCTTGCAGATATTGCAACCGAGGTGATTTTGGGCAAGAGCCTTAAAGAGCAGGGAATTTTCGCTATTTATCCTGACGAGAAAAAGCGTTACTATGTAAAGGTTCCGGTATTCTCATTCAATAAATAAGAGGAC
>SVOK01000032.1 GCA_015066445.1 Oscillospiraceae bacterium
ACGAGGATTTTCAGTCCTCTGCTCTACCGACTGAGCTACAGAGGCAAATGGCGACCTGGATGGGGCTCGAACCCACGACCTCTAGCGTGACAGGCTAGCGTTCTAACCAACTGAACTACCAGGCCAAGTGGTGGGAACAACAGGGCTCGAACCTGTGACCCTCTGCTTGTAAGGCAGATGCTCTCCCAGCTGAGCTATGCTCCCACGTCTGGTCTCTTCGCTGGCTTGCTAACGAGTGTATACTCACCGGCGACGAACAATATATTACCACATTGCTCTCTTTTTGTCAACACTTTTTTTAAAAATTTTTGAAAGTTTTTTCAATATATTTTGTGAGCACAATATATTGGGTTTTGATATTCCAAAAACCACATTCTTAAGGTTTTTCCGTTTTTTCTGATTTGATTTTTTCTAATTCTTCGGGAGAAAAAGTATAGGTTTCACCGCAGAATTGACACTTAACTTCGGTTCCGTTAGGGTCGTTTGCCATTTCGCTTAAATCCTCTTGGCTTAGTCCCGAAAGGATACCCTCAATTTTATTGCGGCTACATTTACATTTATATTCTGGGTGCTCCTCGTATATTACCTCAACCTCGAAGCCCTTTAATACATCACGCACAATTTCTTCTATATCCCAGCCCTTTTCGAGTAGTTCTGTTACGGGACGAACAGTTTTAAGGTTTTCTTCAAGTCGGGTTATAATAGCGTCCTCAGTAAAGGGAAGCAACTGCAAAATATAACCGCCCGCTTTTTTAACGGTTAAATCAGTATTAACAAGCACACCCAAAGCGCAAACCGTGGGAATCTGCTCACTTGTGGCATAATACGAAGTTATATCCTCTGCAATTTCACCGCTCATAATTGGCACAAAGCCGTTATAAGGCTCTTTAAGACCTAAATCCTTTGTAACAAAAAGATTGCCGCTTGTGCCCACAGCGCCCGAAACATCAAGCTTGCCGTTAGGCTTTAAAGGGATTTCAACAACAGGATTTACGGCATAGCCCCGAACATTTCCCGTGCTATCCGCCGAGACGGTAATAGCGCCCGAGGGGCCGCCACCGTCAATTTTAACCGAAATACTGTTCTTTTCACCCTTAAGCATATTACCCATCATTGAGCCTGCAGTAAGGAGTCTGCCTAAAGCCGCAGTAACCACAGCAGAGGTTTTATGCAAACTTTCAGCCTTTGCTACAATATCGGTACTGTCTATTGCCGAAACCATAATAGCTCCGTCACTTGTGATACATCTTATAAGCTTTGCCATTTTTGTCACCTGATTTTTCTTGTAATATAAATTGCACGTTCTTCGGTGCTTGAAAGAGGTGAGTTGGTCATATCGCCAAAAATCTCCACAACCTCAAAACCGCATTCCTCTAAAATTTCCTTTAATTCTTGGTCAGTATACGCTCTTTCACAAAAATCCTCCCCGAAGCGAAGATAACTGCCGTCTTCCTGCTCACAGAAAAAGTCTAAATATATATGTGTGGTAAGTTTTTTACTGTCATATTCATTCTGCCATACACAGTATACCCCGTCTTCCTCAATAACAAAGGTGTTATCTGCCAAAACATTTTCGTGCTTGTAAACCGTGTTGACATCAAAAATAAACAGACAGTCCTCTTCAAGAAAAAGCGAAACCTTGCTTATTGCTTTTTTTAGCTTTTTAATATCGGTTATATGATTAAGACTATCCATACAGCAAATAGCACCGTCAACTGTACCGTAAAGGTCGAGCTCCTCCGCCTTTTGGCAGAGAAAAAGGACGTCCGTTCCCTCTGCTGCCGCATTTTCACGGGCAATGCCGAGCATTTCCTCCGACATATCAACACCGATAACCTCAATTCCCTTTTTAGCCATCTGGTTGGAAAAACCGCCTGTGCCGCAAGCAAGGTCCAAAAGTAAGGCCGGTGTTTTACCGTATTTACCGAAAAGCTTTAAAAGATAATCCGTTCTTGTCTTATAATCAACATCGGTCATAAGTCGGTCATAAACTGCCGCAAAATCGTTGTATGCACTCATATATATATTTCTCCGATAAATTAATGTTTAGCTGTGTGAATTAAATAAACTTTGTAGGGGAGGGTTTCAATGCCCTCCCGCAAAAAATCACTAATTAGCGGGCAGGCACAGAGACCTGCCCCTACAATATTCTTTAAATATTTATCATAGCTAAACTTTAATTTATAATACCATATTTTAAATTCAAAAACAAGGCGGTGTTTGTCAAAAAAAGTAAATATTAGTGCTTGAATAGAGCGGTTTAAAATGTTACAATTATTTTAAGTACTCTAAAGGAGTTAAATTTATGGAAAAAATTAAAATTCTGCATACTGCAGATCTGCATATCGGTGCCGCCGAAAGCTTTTTAGGAGCTGACGCCGATGCACGCCGCTTTGAAACACTTATAACCGCAGAAAAAATAATCGACCTTGCAATAAAAGAAAAGGTCGATTTAATAGCTATTGCAGGCGACCTTTTTGATTCTAACACAGTTGAGGAGCGTTTTATAACCGCAATTTTTGAAAAAATCAAATCTGCCGCTCCCATAAAAGTTATTTTTGCCGCAGGCAACCACGACCCTTTAAATGCCGATTCGCCTTTCCTTAACCGCACTCTGCCCGAAAACCTTTATGTTCTGGGCATAACTGACGAATGTATAACCTTTGACGATATAAACACCAAGGTTTACGGCAGATCATTTGAGCACAGTTATTTGCAAGGTGAAGAAAGCTTCACAATTAAAACAGATGAAAATTATATTAATGTGTTGGTTCAGCACGGCGAGCTTAAAAGCGACCTTAATTCTGACTATAATGCAATAACTCCCAAGTTTGTCAGAAATTCAGGTATGGATTATATCGCTTTGGGACACGTACATAAGCGCACCGAAATCGGCAAGCTGGAAGGCACAAGCTTTGCCTACTGCGGCTGTCCTGAAGGTCAGGGCTTTGACGAGCTTGACCAAAAGGGCGTTTATATTGGAGAGGTTGGCAAAAAAAATTGTGACTTAAAGTTCACTCCTGTATCGAAAAGACTTCATATTGAAGAAAAGGTTGACGTTAGCTCCTGCAATGACAGTAACGAAATATTTGCTGCTGTTTTAAAGCAGCTCGAAAACGTTCACGGTGAAAATTTCCGTGATAACCTTTATAAAATTGAGCTTACGGGTGAAATTTCCGAGGATACTGAAATTATTACAGCGGAAATTTTAAGCCGACTTAGCGGTGAGCTTTATTTTGTTAAGCTTAAAAACAGCACCGAATTTCTGCTTAACTATGAAGCCTTGGCAAACGAGCCTACTCTTAAAGGAATCTTTGTTAAGAAAATGCTTGAAAAGTCTGCTAACGCTACCGAAGAAGAAAAGCAGATTATTAAAAAAGCGCTCAATTTAGGACTCAAAGCATTCAAAACGGAGGTAAAATACGATGAAGATTAATTCATTATATATACACGCCTTCGGTGGGCTTAAAAATTTAACACTTGATTTTTCGGATAACTTCAATGTGATTTACGGCGATAACGAAATGGGCAAAACCACTGTAATGACATTTATTAAAATGATGTTTTACGGCAGTGGACGAGCCTCATCTCAGCTTTCAAAAAACACCCGCCTGAAATACACCCCTTGGGACGGCTCGCAGATGGCTGGCAGCATTGATTTTGAGCATAACGGCAAAAGATACCGTTTAGAAAAAGAATTCCGTTCCTCTAACTCAACAGATAAAGCCACCCTTTGTGACCTTGATATGGGCACACGTCAGGCGGTGAGCAGTGATATCGGAGCTTCCTTTTTCGGGATTTCGCTGTCAGCCTTTGAGCGCAGTGTGTTTATAGGTCAGTTAGGTTTTCCCGAAAAAGATAGCGCCGCAGAGGGAGAGCTCAACTCAAAGCTCTCAAATATGGCGCTTACAGGCGAAGAAAGTATTTCCTTTGAAGCTGTAAACAGCAGGCTTCAAAAGGCAAAGCTTTCGCTTATGTCCAAAAGCGGAAAAGCTGGTATATACGATAAAAATTTAAAGCTTATGGGCGAAATCAAAGACCGCATCGAAAAAAACGAGGCAACCGCTCGGGCTATAACCGAAAAAAAGAATAAAATCGCTTCGCTTGAAAGTGAGATGGAATATTTCGGCAAAAAAGCTTTAGCACTTAAAGAAAAAATAAGCACAGAACAGGATGTTCGCAATGCCGAAAAGCTAAGTCAGCTGTTAGAGCTTAAAAAACAGCTTGACTCTTTAAACGAAACCTTAAAGCTAAACGACGGTTCTTTAATAGACGAAATGTATTTACGCAAGCTGCAGTTTTGTATTTCCAAGGTGCAGGCAGCTGAGGACAAAATAAACGCAAAGCAAAAAGAAATTGAGCTGCTTCACAAAAGCATTGAGGCGGGACTTAATCCGCCAAAGGATGCAAGCCCCGAAACCGCCGAAAGACTAAAGGAACAAATAAAAGGGTTTGAAAGCAAGAAAGAGCAAAATCTCTCTCTTAAAAACAAGCTTAATTCAAAAATTCAAGAATGCGAAATTCTGGGCAGGCAAAAGAAGCCTTTCTTAGGCTTTATTGCTTTAATTGCAGGAATACTGTTCCTTGCCGCCGCAGTAATGCTTAATATTATAAGCTTTACCATTCCTTTTATTATCTGTGCTGTTATAGGTGCAATTTTCACATTGGCTTGCCCTATATATCTTATATCACTTAAATCTGCGAAGGCTAAAATAAGTGCTGCCACAGCAAAACTCAAAGAGCAGCTTGGCTTGGTTGAAGCCGAAGATAGCCGCATTTCAAAAGAAATGTTCGATATAAAAATAAAGCTTGAAGCTATTAACGCAGCCCTTAACAGCAGCGCAGCAGTAATTGAAAAGCAGCAACAGCTTTTAACCGAAAGTGAAACCGAGCTTGCCTCTTTCACGCAGGAAAAATCCTCAGAGGAAAAAACCTTATTTGAGCAGTTTTCAAAATACCGCCCTGCTGATACCTTGCAAGAAGTTTTAACCGCTTTAGAGGAAATCGGTCAAAAAGCCGCTAAGCAAAAAGAACTAAAGCAGCAGCTTAATTTCATATTAAACGATTTGAACGGAATTTCTTATGCCGAGGCCGAGAAAAAGCTTGCAACCGTTAGAGAGAGCGAGCTTAGTCTCTCTGAGGATTTCGGTCAGCTCAAAGCTGAATATGAACAGCTCATTTCCCACATTACCGACCGCAAATCCGAAATTGCTGCTCTCACAGCAGAGTTGCGTTCTGCCCTTTCGGGAGCAGAGGATACTGAGCAGCTTAAAAAACAGCTTAACGCTCTTATGGAAAAGACCGCCTCGCAAAAAGAATTTTGTCTTTGCCTTGATGTTGCCACCGCAGTTCTTGCAGAAAGCTTTGCTGAAGTGCGCCGTAGCTACGGCTCGGTTTTAGAAAAAAAGGCTGGCCACTTCTTCGAGGGGCTTACAGATAATAAATACAGCAGTATGAGTATTTCAAAAGAGCTTGATATAAATGTTGAAAAAAAAGATGTTTTCGGAAGTCGGGAAATAGATTATCTCAGCAGCGGTACTGCCGATCAGGCATATTTAAGTATGCGCCTTGCTTTAGCTGAGCTTATGCAGGACGGCAACGAGGAGCTTCCGATTTTCCTCGATGATGCGCTCACACAGTATGACGACGGCAGAATGAAAACCGCAGTAAGCTTTTTAAAGGAATACTCCGAGAAAACACAGGTTATAATGTTCACTTGCCACAATTCTATATACGAAATATCCAAAGAGGCAGGGGCAGACTGCAAAAAAATAGGTTAATAGCACACAAATTTTTAAAAAAACGCTTTTTTTGTTGAATTTAATACTTTAGTGTGTTAAAATAACCACACAATTTAAAAATTCTATGTGATGCTTGCAGAAAAAGCAATGCTGCCGAAGGAGTAACACTCTCAGGCGTTTCTACGGAAATAAGGACTGTAAGCGGATAGAGCTTTGGAGAATCCCGAAATTAAAACGGGTGCCGAAGGTGCAAAGCGTAAAATGCGCTAATCTCTCAGGCAAAAGGACAAAGTTTTAAATATCCTTTTAAAAGGCTGTTTTTGTTTTGTTTTTTTAGAGATTACGTTTTTGGCGTAGTCTCTTTTTATTTTGTATTTTATTTTAGAGGAGTCATAAAAATGGAAAAAATCACAGAATTCATTCTGCCCATAGTGCAGAAGGTCAACGCCTATTTATCGGATTATATTCTTATAATCCTGCTTGTGGGCACAGGTCTTTTCTTTACCTTTGCAACAAAATTTGTTCAGGTGCGTTGCTTTGGTGAAGGTCTTAAAAGAGTTTTCGGCGGAATAAAGCTGTTCGGCGGCAAACAGGCCGGCGGTCTTTCGTCTTTCCAGGCCTTAGCCACCGCTATTGCAGCTCAGGTGGGTACAGGTAACATCGTTGGTGCTTCGGGCGCTATCCTTATCGGTGGTCCCGGTGCTATTTTCTGGATGTGGATAATCGCATTCCTCGGTATGGCTACAATTTATGCCGAAGCAGTTCTCGCTCAGGATACACGCATCACCGATGAAAATGGTGAAATTCACGGTGGCCCTGTTTACTACATAAAGAAGGCTTACAAGGGTGCTTTCGGCAAATTCTTAGCAGGCTTCTTTGCTATTGCTATCATATTAGCATTAGGCTTTATGGGCTCTATGGTACAGTCCAACTCTATTGCAGAATCCTGCAATACTGCTTTCGGTATTGACGGCTGGATTGTTGGTATTATTTTAGCTGTTGTTTCTGCCTTTATCTTTATCGGCGGTGTCAAGCGTTTGGCTTCTGTTACAGAAAAGCTTGTTCCCCTTATGGCTGCAATTTTCTTGCTCGGCGGTCTTTTTGTTCTTATTGTAAGAATTAAATATGTTCCCGAAACCTTTGGTATGATATTCAAATATGCCTTTACTCCTGATGCTTTAATAGGCGGCGGTATCGGTTATACTATTAAAACTGCTATCAGCCAGGGTGCAAAGAGAGGCCTTTTCTCAAACGAAGCCGGTATGGGTTCTACCCCTCATGCACACGCTCAGGCAAATGTTGCTAAGCCCCACGATCAGGGCGTTGTTGCTATGATAGGTGTGTTTATTGATACCTTTATAGTTCTTACCATTACTGCTTTGGTTGTAATTTCTTCACTTTATGCAGGCGACGGTATCTTAGCAGGTCTTACAGGCAAAGAATATTCCATAGCAACTCAGGGTGCCGCAGCCATTGTTTCCAAAACAAGCGCAATGCAGATGGCTGTAGGTCAGGCTATGGGAACTGTTTTCGGTGCAGAGCTTGGTTCTTCTATCGGTAACATATTTGTTGCTATCTGCCTCTTGTTCTTTGCTTTCTCAACCATCATTGGCTGGAACTTCTTCGGTAAAATCAATGTTCAGTATCTTTTCAAAAACAACAAGATTGCCAATATCATTTATTCAGTAATTGCTATTGTGTTTATCTTCCTTGGTACACTTCTTTCAAACGACCTCGTTTGGGAGCTTACCGATTTCTTCAATTACCTTATGGTAATCCCCAACGTTTTAGCGCTCATTCCTCTTTGTGCTATTGTTGTGAAGTCTTCTAAATCGAATAAAGAAAGCCCACTTAAAAACTAATTTACTTAAACCCCCTCTTCCAAACGGTAGAGGGGGTTTCGTTTAGTGGGACGAATTAATGTTTATCGCAGATAAACATCAATTCAAGGTTGACTTTTATTTGCAAAGCTGTACAATGTTAAAGGTGATAAAATTGACAGAAAATCTTAAATGGTATAAAAAGGGGCTAAGGGACGGTATACCCATAGCTTTAGGTTATTTCGCAGTTGCCTTTACATTGGGCATAACAGCAAAGAATGCGGGTCTTACTGCCTTTCAGGCTATGCTTGCCGCAGGGCTTACAAATGCTTCAGCCGGAGGCTATGCCGCATTTTCGCTCATAAGTGAGGATGCCGGCTACTTAGAAATGGCTTTGACACAGCTTGTGGTTAATGCAAGATATTTACTAATGGCCTGCGCTTTAAGTCAAAAGCTGTCACCCAAAACCTCCACCTTGCACCGTAGTCTTATCGCCTTTGATGTTACCGATGAGGTTTTCGGCATCTCGGTTTCAGTTAAAGGAACACTTAATCCGTTTTATAATTACGGTGCTATGACCGTTGCAATACCCGGTTGGGCGCTTGGTACATTTTTCGGGGTTATAATGGGTAATATTTTACCCCAAAGTATTGTGATTGCTTTAAGTGTCGGGCTTTACGGTATGTTTTTAGCAATTATTATCCCCCCTGCAAGAAAGAATAAGATAATCGCAGGTATTGTTATTATTTCAATGGTTTTAAGCTTTGTTTTTAAAATTCTCCCCGTGATAAGCGGAATAAGCGAGGGTATGCGTATTATTATACTGACCGTCGCAATATCTTTGTTAGCTGCAATTCTTTTCCCTGTTGATGATGAGGAAAACCGAAAGGACGGCGAAAAGAATGAAGCATAATATATATGTATACATATTTATAATGGCGGCAGTGATTTATCTTATAAGGCTTTTGCCGCTCACTCTTATACGCAAAAAAATAACAAACAGAACACTTCGTTCCTTTCTTTTTTATGTGCCTTATGTAACCTTAGCTGTTATGACCTTCCCTGCAATACTCGAAGCTACTGGCAGTATATGGTCGGGTCTGGCAGCGCTTATAGCCGGCATTTTGCTTTCATACCTGGGTGTTAGCCTTTTTGGAGTGGCGGTCTGCTCCTGTGCAGTTGTTTTTATAGTTGAGCTGATTCTTAAAGCTTTTTAATTCGGAAGTGATTCAAATGGCAAAAATGAAAGATGTAAATATGCTTAAAGGCCCGATTTTCGGCAGCGTGATAGCATATACCGTTCCAATTATCCTAACAAATGTTTTACAAATTTGCTTCAACACTGCTGATCTTATTGTTGTTGGCAGATTTTGCGGTAGTCTTTCGGTTGCGGCTGTTGGATCCACAAGTGCACTGATAAATCTTATAATCACGCTTTTTGTCGGCGTTTCTATAGGTTGCGGCATAACAGCAGCGCAGAGTCTTGGAGCGGGTGACAAAGAGAAAACCTCTCAAATAGTTCATACAGCTATTCCTGTATCATTAATAGCCGGCATCATTCTCTCGGTTGTGGGATTTTTCGGTTCGGGCTTTCTTTTAAAGCTTATGGGCACACCTGCTAAGGTGCTTCCTCTTTCGACACTTTATCTTAAGATCTATTTTATCGGCATAATAGCCACAATGGTATATAACTTCAGCTCTGCCATACTTCGCGCCGCAGGAGACACCAAATCTCCACTTATTTTTTTAAGCCTCGCCGGCATAGTAAACGTTATTCTCAACCTTGTTTTTGTGTTATTTTTCGATATGGATGTTGCGGGCGTTGCATTAGCAACTTCAATTTCTCAGTTTTTATCGGCAATTCTTGCGGTTTTCGCTTTGATGAAGCGTACTGATGCCTGCAGACTTTATCTGAACCGGCTTAAAATTTACAAAAAGCCCCTGAAAGAATTTATCCGCATTGGCATACCTGCGGGTATACAGTCCTCAATGTTCTCTTTTTCCAATGTTATTATACAGTCCTCTGTTAATTCCTTAGGTGAAACAGTTGTATCAGGCAGTGCTGCTTCTTCTAATATCGAACACTTTGTTTATACCGCTATGAACGCCTTTCATCAGACAGCGCTTAACTTTACAGGCCAAAATATCGGTGTGAAAAATTACCAACGTGCTAAAAGAGTATTCAAAACCTGCCTTTTGTGCTGTTCGGTTACAGGTCTTGTTTTGGGAAGCATCTGCTTTATTTTCGGCAAACAGCTTTTAGGAATTTATATAACCGATTCTCCCGAAGCTATCGCTGTTGGTATGATAAGACTTTCAATAATATGCCTCTCCTATGCTCTTTGCGGCGCTATGGATGTGACCACTGGAGCTATCCGAGGAATGGGTGTTTCGCTCCAACCTATGATAATAACCATTCTGGGAGCTTGCGGGCTTCGTGTTCTCTGGGTGTTGACCGTATTTGCTATCCCACAATTTCACACAGTAGCAGGGCTTTTTGCTTCATACCCTGTTTCGTGGTCAATAACCCTTGTGGCTGAGCTTATAACATATTTTGCAATTGTAAAGAAAAAGCAAAAATCTGCCAATTTATAATCTTTGTTAGGCTTTTTTCCATTTTTTTAATTTTTATTTATTTTTCACCTACACATAATATTTATGAGGTGTTAAAAATGAAAAATAATAAAAAGAAAAACGATATTGAACCCGTAATAGAGCTATCGGTAAGAAATGCAGGCTCGCTTCCCGATACTGCCTTTGATATGATAAACCGTTACGGCACTTATGAAATACAGTCAACCGCAGATACCGAAAACCAATATCCCGCTATTGCTCAGGGGTATAACAAAGGCATAAAAAAGCGTGACTGCGAAAACCGTCACCACGGCGGAAGATGGGAAACAAAGTAATATAGCGCCTTTATTCATATAATTGCTTGACAAATCCCTCTTTAAGTCGTATAATTAGCGTGTGTAAATACATTTTTTGGAGGAATTTTAAACTATGATTAGTGCAGGCGATTTCAGAAACGGCGTTACCTTTGAAGAGGACGGCAACGTTCTTCAGGTTGTTGAATTTCAGCATGTTAAACCTGGTAAAGGTGCGGCTTTCGTAAGAACAAAAACTAAAAACGTTATCACCGGTGCGGTTATCGAAAAGAGCTATAACCCTACCGCTAAGTTCCCTACCGCTTATATCGAGCGCAAGGATATGGAATATTCTTATAACGACGGCGAGCTTTACTACTTTATGGATCAGGAAACCTATGATATGGTGCCCATCAATGCTTCTGAGCTTGGTGAAAACTTCAAGTTCGTTAAGGAGAATATGATTTGTAAAATCCTTTCCTACAAGGGTAATGTTTTCGGCGTAGAGCCCCCAACATTCGTTGAGTTGGCTATCACCCAGACCGACCCCGGTTTTGCAGGCAACACTGCTACTAATGCTACAAAGCCTGCTACCGTTGAAACAGGTGCAGAAATCCGTGTTCCCCTGTTCATCAACGAAGGCGATATGGTTAGAATCGACACCCGTACAGGTGAATATATGGAGCGTGCTTAATTAAGCACCCACTTAGGAGGATTTAACAATGGATATTTGTGAGAAAATTGCTTATATTAAAGGTCTTGCTGAAGGTTTGCAGTTAGACGATAGCTCCAAGGAAGGCAAAATCCTTAACGCTATTATCGATCTTCTCGGTGATATTACCGAAGAAATCTGCGATATTGAAGACGGCTGCGATGAGCTTTCAGAGCAGATCGACGCTGTTGACGAGGATCTTGCTTCTTTAGAAGAAATCATCTATGAGGATGATGAAGACGATTGCTGTGACTGCGATGACTGCTGCGACTGTGACGACGAGGTTTACGAAATCGAATGCCCTGCTTGCAACGATGTTATTTACCTTGACGGCGATATGCTCGAAGAGGAAGGTATGACCTGTCCTAACTGCGGTACAGAGCTTGAGTTCGATTTTGACGGTGACTGCTGCGATTGCTGTGACTGCTCAGAAGAAACCGAAGAATAATTTAAAAAATCTGTATAGGGGGCAGCGTTTGCTGACCCCCTATATTTTTTGAAAAGACGGTGAAAAAATGTTAGAAACCGAATTAAAGCTTGAGTTTCAAATATGCGAAAACGAAAACGAGGGTATTCCCGTAATTATTGTGGCAGCCGGAAGCTCTACCAGAATGCAGGGGATTAACAAACAATTTTTAAGCATAGGCGATATCCCTGTTATTGTGCGAAGCCTGCTTGCATTTGAAAACAACAAGAATATAAGCCGTATAATATTAGTGACCCGCAATGAGGATATTTATGCCTTACAGCTTTTGGCAGAGGAGTATTCTATATCAAAGCTTACCGATATCGTAGCTGGTGGAGACTGCCGTCAAAAATCGGTTTTAAACGGTTTTTCAAGACTTTCGGAAAACGATTCCGCCGTACTCATTCACGACGGCGCACGCCCCTTTGTTACAGATAAAATAATAAAAGACGTCAGTGAAGCTTTAAAGCTTTATCCTGCTGTAACCTGCGGAATAAAGCTTAAGGATACTGTTAAAGAAGTATCTGCCGATGGCAAGGTTGTTAAAACCCTTGAGCGAGACTCTCTTATAGCGGTTCAGACACCGCAGGGAGTCTGGACCGAGCAATACCGAAAAGCTTTAGCTGATAATGACCTTTCTGCTTTTACAGACGATACATCTATAATGGAAAAAGCAGGCTATGAGGTTAAGTGCGTTGAGGGTAGCTATCGGAATATTAAAATAACCACCCCTGAGGATATAATTATTGCCCAAAATCTTTTAAAGGAGAAAGACAAATGAGAATAGGTCACGGATATGATGTTCACCGCTTGGTAGAAAACCGCCCGCTTATTATTGGCGGAGTGAATATCCCTTACGAAAAGGGTCTTTTGGGTCATTCCGACGCTGATGTTCTTCTTCACGCAATATGCGACGCTCTTTTAGGCGCTGCCGCTCTTGGAGATATTGGCAAGCATTTTCCCGATAATGACTCTGAGTTTAAAAACATTGACAGCCGTATTCTGCTTCGCAGAACTGTAGCGATTTTAAAGGAAAAAGGATATTCTGTTGGTAATATTGATGCCACGGTAATTGCGCAAAAGCCAAAACTTGCTCCATTTATAGAAGAAATGCGCAAAAATATAGCTGCCGACTGCGGTACCGATGCCGATTCTATCAATGTTAAAGCCACTACCGAGGAAAAACTCGGTTTTACAGGCGAGCTTTTGGGTATCAGCGCACACGCAGTTTGTATTATAAATTAAGAATATTTATATTTTCCCTTTCATATAATTTTTTGAGGGGATAATATGAAATTTTTTCTAACACTTTCAAAAAAGCATTTAGCAATAATTCTTGCCGTAATTATTATAGCTTTAATAATTTTAGGGCAACTTGTAACTGCAAAGGGCTCCAAAATCAACGGGAACACCAATGCACTGCGAGTACAGTATATAAAAAGTCTCAAATTAGAGCCTGATGACAGTAACGTAACCTCAAAAGAAATAATAATACCCGAGAATTTCAGCAAGGTTTATAAGGAATATAACGCTTTGCAGAAAAAAGCCGGCTTCGACCTTGCCCGCCACAGAGGTGAAAAGGCAACGGTATATACTTATGCCCTTTCCGGCAGCGATATGCTGGTACATATAATCGTAGCAGACGGTGAAATAATCGGCGGTGATATCGCCGATATCAGCTTTAACGGCGAAATGAAGCCGCTTTGCAGAGTAGGATAAAACTAATTTTAAAGAGAGAAGCAAAAAATGTATGAATTTGCAAAGACTTGATAAAATAATATCATCACAGTTTAATATGTCCCGAAGTATAGCCCGAAAGGTTATCCGCTACGGCAGAGTAACTGTTGGAGACTCGGTTGTTCATGACCCTGCATTCTCGGTTGACCCCGAAAATGCAGAAATAAGCTTCAGAGGACAGGCTCTCGAATTTAAGGAACATATTTATATTTTGCTCAATAAACCGAAGGGTGTGCTTTCTGCCAGTGAGGATAAAAAACGCCAGACGGTGGTTGACCTTGTTCCCGAAAAGCTTAAAAGGAACGGACTTTTTCCCGTTGGCAGACTTGACCGTGATACCACGGGACTGCTGATTATTACCGACGACGGCGATTTTGCTCATAATGTGCTCTCGCCCAAAAAGGAAATTTTCAAAACCTATAAAGTGACTCTTGACGGAAATGTAACCGAGGATATCATCAAATCCTTCAGCGCTGGTATCACTCTGGCTGACGGCACAGCCTGCCGTCCTGCAAAGCTTAAAGCTTTGGAAGAAAACATCGCAGAAATCAAAATTTGCGAAGGCAGATACCACCAGATTAAGCGAATGTTTGGCACAGTTGGGTTGGGTGTTAACGAGCTTGAACGCACAGCGCTCGGCGGACTCAAATTACCCGAAAATCTTGCTTTTGGCGACTGTCGGGAGCTGTCGAAAGAAGAACTTGAGTGTATTTTTGTGAATTAGTATGCAATTTCTACAAAACATTATTTATAACATTGGATATATTTAGTATAGCATTTTTTTCAATACTCTGTTATAATACTATCGTTAAAAGCATTTATATGCAATTTTAGGAGGCTGCAATAATGGCAAGTTTATCTTTGCGCAATGTTTACAAAAGATATCCGGGCGGCGTAACTGCTGTTTCTGATTTCAATCTTGAGATTAAGGACAAAGAGTTTATCATTCTCGTAGGTCCTTCCGGATGCGGTAAATCTACTACACTTAGAATGGTAGCAGGTCTTGAGGAAATTTCTGACGGTGAAGTTTACATCGGCGATCGTCTCGTTAACGATGTTGCTCCTAAGGATCGTGATATAGCAATGGTTTTCCAGAACTATGCACTTTATCCTCATATGACAGTATTCGACAATATGGCTTTCGGTCTTAAGCTTCGTAAAACTCCGAAGGATGAGATCAAGCGTCGTGTTGAAGAGGCTGCTCGTATTCTTGATATCTCTCACCTTTTAGAGCGTAAGCCGAAGGCTTTGTCCGGTGGTCAGCGTCAGCGTGTGGCACTTGGTCGTGCTATCGTTCGTGAGCCTAAGGTATTCCTTCTTGACGAACCTCTTTCCAACTTGGATGCTAAGCTCCGTGCACAGATGCGTACTGAGATTTCTAAGCTCCACCAGAGATTAGGTACAACCTTCATTTACGTTACTCATGACCAGACTGAGGCTATGACAATGGGTACTCGTATCGTTGTTATGAAGAGCGGTCTTATCCAGCAGGTTGATACACCTAACAATCTTTATCTCTATCCTTGCAACCTCTTCGTTGCAGGCTTTATTGGATCTCCTCAGATGAACTTCATCGAGTGTAAGCTCCTCAAAGAAGGCAGCGACTTCTTCGTAGAGTTCGGTTCTGAAGATACCAAAACCCGTGCTGGTGTTAAATTCAAGATTAAGCTTCCTGCTGAAAAGAATAAGGACAACTGCCTTGAAGAATATGCAGGCAAGGAAGTTATTATGGGTATCCGTCCTGAGAACGTTCACAATGAGGAAGATCTCATTGCTGCTAACAAAGACGGTATCGTTGAGGCTGACGTTGAAGTTACCGAGCTTATGGGTGCTGAAACCTACCTTTATATGAACTGCGAAGGTCAGGCTATCAACGCACGTGTTGCTCCTACTAACACTGCTAAGCCTGGTGATAAGATCCAGATCGCTCTTGAGACTAACAAGATCCATCTCTTCGATAAGGATACTGAGCTCACCATCACAAACTAATATTGAAACAATTTACAGAGCATTCATTTTGAGTGCTCTGTTTTTTTGCGCTTTTATTAGTTTTTGGCTCTTTGTCAATAGTTGGGGTAAAGAGTTAAAATGAAAATGTTTTATGCAAGCAGTCGCAATTAAGCGGCTGCTTGTTGCGTTTTGAGTTGTTGATGAGAAAATATATGTAAAATACGGTT
>SVOK01000033.1 GCA_015066445.1 Oscillospiraceae bacterium
CATCGTCTTTGCTCCGATAGATTTGTTGGTGATCCTGTTGTCCGGATGCATAACCGCATTGGTCTTCACTTTGCTTAACAGTGGGCAAGATGGCCTTAAAGTGAAGCAAAATGAACTGAATCATAGTGATAAAAACTAAGGGATACCAAAAAACACAAAGCCACAGGCTGGAAACCGCCTGTGGCTTTGCTAATGTAGATTTAGAAATAAACGATAAAGGCGAATCCATCTCCCAAGGGAAATGGGTTCGCCTTTAACTTGTTTGGTGGAGATGAGGAGAATCGAACTCCTGTCCGAAAATCTATTCATACCGGCGTCTCCGAGCGCAGACACATCTTTAAATTCCCTTATAAAGCCGTCAAGTGTCGGACTGCTTTATTCGGTAGCTCCCAATGCGTGACAGCAGCAGGAGCAAGCCGCTGTTCACGTTCACCACTAAAATGACACCCGAGCCTGAGCCGTGGTATTCTCAGGTCAGATGAGCCGCCTTAATTAGGCAGCTAAAGCAACTTTATTGTTGTTAGTTAATTTTTTATACGGATTTTAAAGCGGTTCCGCACCGCTGCTCGCTTCCAGTACTTCAAAATCCCCGTCGAAACCTTTACATCCCCGTATATTGAAGTAAAAACTAATAGGTAATAGTGAAGAGGTTGTAGGGACATGCGTCCACGACTGTCCGTTAATCTATCTGTTTTGTTCTTTTATTGCTCTGTCGATAGCTCTGTCAGCGTCACGCTTGGCGGCTGTTTCACGTTTATCGTGAAGCTTTTTACCTTTACAAAGACCTAACTGAACTTTAACAAGAGAGCCCTTGAAATAAACCGATAGAGGAATCAGCGCCAAACCCTCTTGCTTAACAGCTCCGAAAAGACGCATAATCTCTCTTTTGTGCATAAGCAGGCGTCTGTTTCTGGCAGGTGGGCGGTTAAATATATTTCCGTGGTCGTAAGGACTTATGTGCATTTGCTTGATAATCATTTCGCCGTTATCAACACTGCACCAGGCATCTTTAAGATTAACTCCACCCTGACGCACCGATTTAACCTCTGTGCCAGAGAGCTCAATTCCTGCTTCAAAGCTTTCTATTACGAAGTATTCGTGGAAAGCTTTTTTATTTGTTGCAATAGTTTTTGTGTTTTCCACAAAATACCTCCTTTTTTAATTCGCTGCCACTTAGTGCGTTGCTTTGGTTTCTACCCCGACAGTTAAATATTTGCAAATTTACTACGGGATAAGGAAATAAGACAGATTAATGGCTGACGGTAAAAGATTATAGCATATAAAATAATGTTAATCAAGAAAACCTTGTCGAGAAAAGGAAACGCCCGTAAGCTTACGGGCGTTTTTCTGAGATTTTATTTTTAAGTACAAAAATTAATCTTCGGAAATAGCCTCAACAGGGCAACCTGCAGCACAAGCACCGCAGTCAATGCACTTGTCAGCGTCGATTACGTATTGAGTATCACCCTCAACGATAGCCTCGCAGGGACAGCCAGCTGCGCAAGCGCCACAACTAATGCAAGCATCGGAAATTTTGTAAGCCATCAAAAACACCTCCATAGCTATAAAAATTTAAAATACCAAAAAGGCTTTAAGCCTTAAGTGTGAAAGCTTAAAGCCATCACGCTAAAGATATTGTAACAACAAATGGTTTAAAAAGCAAGAGAAATATTAAAAAGGAAATAATTTTTTGTATTTTTTAGTCGTTTTTCTCATCATAGTTGATATTTTCATTGCTCTTTTTAAACTTTGAAACCAATTTAACTTTATCACGATGAATTTTAAAGGGGATTGATTCACTGTCAAGCAGTTTAACAAAAAGGTTTCCTGTGATTAAATTGACATCTGTAACAGTAGCAAGACCGTCAGGTGTTTTAACAGTTGAGCCGACTCTTGGCGTATGGGCATTTAAATACTCATAAGCGTCCTGCTCATATTTAAGGCAGCACATAAGTCTTCCGCAACTGCCAGAAACCTTGGTCGGGTTAAGGGACAGCCCTTGTTCTTTTGCCATTTTGATAGAAACAGTCTGGAAATCGTTCAAGAAACGCTTGCAGCAATAGGGCTGACCGCAGATACCGAGACCGCCAAGCATTTTTGCCTCATCTCGAACACCGATTTGGCGCAGCTCTATTCTTGTATGGAAATGAGCCGCCAAATCTTTAACAAGCTCACGGAAATCCACTCTGCCGTCAGAAGTGAAGAAGAACACAATGCGGCTGCAGTCAAATGAATATTCAGCACTTACAAGCTTCATATCAAGCTTGTGGCGAATTACCATTTCTTCACAAACCTTTAAGGCTTCTTCCTGTTTTTGTTTATTTTCCTCTACCTTTTTGAAATCCTTTTCGGTAGCCTTGCGGAGCATTTTGCGTAATGGTGGAACGATATCCTCATCATTTACTGAATGATTACCCTCACTGATAAAGCCCATTTCACGGCCACTTTGCATTTCAACTATAACAACATCGCCTTTTTTCACTATCTGGCCTGCGGGGTCAAAATAATAGGCTTTGCCGCCGTCTTTGAATTTTACGGATATAACTTCTGTCATAAATACCTCCAAGATATTTATATCTTATTTAAAAATTTCGGTTGCCTTAGCAGTAAGAATACTGAACAGAAGGCTTAAATTAATATTTGAAGCAAGACTCTTTTCCAAAGAGCAAAGCTCGTTATAAAATTTTGAAAAGCTAACAGCGTTAAAGCTTTTAGGGTTATTACGCAGTTGCTTTGCTGTATGATATTTGAGGTCTTTGAAAAAACGGTCAGCTTCAATTCGGCTTTTCTCGAAAGAAGCTGTAACCGAAAGCATACCCCAACCGTTGCCCCTTTTCATTTGATCTAAAAATTCCTTTGCTGCAGCAGAGGTTTTAGTATCAGATTCACCTTTAAGTATATTAAGTGCTTTGCCGATATTATTCTGACTTGTTGCTAATGCCGATAATATATCATTTTCAGAATATTCGGTAATACTTTTAATGTGTGCTAAGGCAACATTGGTTTCGGGACAGCTGAGTGTTAAAACCACACATCTTGAAATTATGGTTTCAAGCAAGGACGCCTTACTTTCAGCAATGAGCAGAAATACTGCGTTACCCGGAGGCTCTTCGAGAACCTTTAAAAGAGCATTTTGTGACTGTTCATTCATAGTATCTGCGCAATCAATTATAAAAACTCGGCAGGAAGCCATATGCGGTTTTATATAAGCCTCATTTTTAAGAGCCCTTATCTGAGATACGGCAATATTTTTTTTGCCCTCCTCGGGAGCGGTAACAGTAATATCAGGGTGAGAGTTCGCCTTTTGGAGATTACAGTTTTTACATTCTCCGCAAGGAATAATATCATTGCTGCAAACTGCGGCAGCAGAAAGAAATTCAGCTAAAGTATGCTTTCCGGTGCCGCTGTCACCCTCAATTAAAATGGCGTGCGGCAGGCGGTTTTCCTTTAATGCGTTAGTAACAGCTAATGCGGTTTTGGTATTTCCTACAAGTGGAAAGCTCATATTACGAAACCGACCTTTTTCATGGCTTTGAAATATGTTTTGCAGGCTACCTTTTCGGCCTTTCGGGCACCCTCTCTGTAAAGTGCTTCAAGTGCCTTTTTATCCTTGATGATTTCATCATAACGCTGCTTTACGGGAGCTAATGTATCGGCAACAGCTTCGCCAACTGCCATTTTAAAATCACCGTAGCCCTTGCCCTCAAACTCTTTTTCTACTTCCGCAACAGTTTTGCTTGTAACGGTGGAATAAATTGTTATAAGATTAGATATACCGGGCTTATCCTCACTCATTCTAACACAAGCCTCTGAATCTGTAACAGCACGCTTGAATTTGCGGATAATAGTATCCTTATCGTCAAGAATAGCAACCCAGGCATTTGGATTATCGTCCGACTTGGACATCTTTTTATTGGGGTCCTGAAGGCTCATAATGCGTGCTCCTGCCTTTGGTATATAAGGCTCAGGAATGGTGAAAACATCGCCGTAAATATTATTAAAGCGGGTAGCTATATCACGAGCTATTTCAAGATGCTGCTTCTGGTCTGCTCCAACAGGAACAAAATCAGGCTTATAAAGCAGAATATCGGCTGCCATAAGCACAGGGTAGGAGAAAAGACCAACATTTACATTCTCAGGGTGCTTTGCAGATTTATCCTTAAACTGAGTCATACGTGACATTTCACCAAACTGAGTATTGCAGGACAAAAGCCATGAAAGATTTGCGTGCTCAGGCACATGAGACTGAATAAAAACGGTATTCTTTTCAGGGTCTATGCCAAGGGCTAAAAGCAAGGCATAGGTAGAATAAATCTGTGAGCGCAGTGCGGCAGGGTCCTGTCTTACCGTGATAGCATGAAGGTCAGCCACAGCAAAGGTACATTCAAACTCGTCTTGCATGGCAACCCAGTTTTTAAGAGCGCCTAAATAATTGCCGAGTGTTAACATACCGCTTGGCTGAATACAGCTTAAAACCTTCTTTTTAGGTGTTATTATATTTTCTTGACACATAAAAATCATTCCTCAAATCAAGTGTTAAAACTAATATTTAATTATATTAATGGTTGGTGAAATCATAAGTTGATAGTCAATTGATATTGACTATCGGTAAACACATTTACCAATTATGATTATAATGATTATAGAATGTAGAAACGCCTTTAAGCGTTTCTAAAAGCCGATTTTATCGGCTTTTGCAGAATTGAATTTATAAAAATTCAATTCTGCCTATATTCATTGCAATGGACATAGACAAATTTTCAAAGAAAATTTGTGACCAAATCAAAGATTTGGTGTCGAAATAGTGTAAATTTACGCTATTTCGACTTTCTATAACCATTATAATATCATATTTTTATAAGATTTACAAGTTTATTTATCCTCATCAAAGGCATCAGTATTAATTTTAAAGCCACCGTTATAGGTGTTTTCTATAGTCGGGATATCTATATTTGATTCATCATCAAAAATACTGCGCTTTTTAGCATCTTCGGGTGTGACTTCTTCGGTAGAGCTTCGTATATCCTCAAGCTCCTGCTCACGCCATTCTTTAAGCAAACTGTCCCCCTCGGGATACTTGGTGTTTGAGGGGTGGCTTTTGCTGTAAATAGCAAAGCTTATTATATAAATCACAAAAACAATTGCGGCAATGGTGGAGATTTTAATACCTGTAAAAAGACCTGGGGTCATATAATTGAAGCGGATTTCACTGTCGCCTGCATTTACTTTAACAGCCATAAAGCCTGCGTTAACCTTTTCGATTTCTGCAGATCTGCCGTTTACTGTAGCGGTCCAGCCCTTATCGTAAGGCACAGAGAAAAATACAAGACTTTCCTTATCACGCTCCACTTTTGCGGTAAAGCCTTTATTATCGGTTTTAAAGTAATAAGCAGAGGTTTTGCGCAGATTATCGCAATCGATTTTCATAGCTTCTTCCGAAAGGGACAAGGTGGTTGAATCCTCTGCCAAAACAGTAGCCAAGGGGATATCTTCCAGATTTTCCATTAAATAACCGTATTTTTCAATTTGCTCATCAGTCAGAAGCATCGCTTTAAGCATAAGGTTAGGACGCAAGTTCTCCACATATCCCTCACAAAAATCCTCGCTCATATAATAATCATAAGAGAAGCCGTAAGGGATATAGTTTTCATTCTCATATATATAGTAACCGCTGTCGGTTTTAAGGTAAGTGTAATCCGGCATTTCGGTTTCTTTTGATACTTCGTTTACAAAACTGTTGCCGTCATTTCGGTTTAAAAGATATTTAACCGAAAGAAGTGGGCGAATTGCATAAACCTCAGTATCGGGTCTGCTACCAACACTTCGGTCAACACCGATGTAATCGTAAAACTCAAACACAGATGCCGGTACTATTGAATGGAAAGCGTTAATGTCCGGAAGACCTAAATACATTGAGGTATTATCTACACCGCCGTAAACATCAACACGGAACTTGCTTTCATCCCCGAGGTCGACCTCAGCCTCTATTAGCTGGTCAATTACAACCTCTTTAATATCGTAGGAATGAGAACGCCCACTGGCGATAAATACATTAGCATAGATTATACTTATAATACAAACAACAGGTAATGCGGCTTTATAAAACGCCTTGCAGTTTTTCTTAAGCAGCTTTAAAAGAAGCCCCAATATAATAAGACTTATAATACTTATAAGGCAGGTGCCTAAAAAACGCATAGCGTACATAAATCTGTCATCCGCATCGCTGCCCTGAGAATAAAGACCGAATATAAGCTTGCCATTTGAGTTTTTTTGCGGGAAGAAGCCGATTACGGCGGCGGTGGCTAAGGTTATACCCATAACCCATTTATATGAGGAGCTCCAGTTTACGGTGCGGTCCTCAGTAAGAACAACGGTAGCAAGGCACATCATAAGAATAGGCATATAAAACCATCTTGCATAGTATGCGGTGTTGAAAGCATAAAAAGCACTGTTGAGAACAGGAACTAATGCCATAAAAATACAGATGCCTATAATTCTTTTAAGCCAATGTCCTTTTTTCTGAGAGAACCAGGCAAATACGCCGACCATACTGAAAAGAGGTAACCAACCTCCAAGCGACGACCATTTAACCTCGGCTCCCGGGAAAAATACAGGACGGGCGGGAATGTCCGGCGGAAAGAAGAAGCACTGCAGAATATTACCGTAAATCTGCTCTTTACCATACATGATTGCGCTCCAACCAAGCAGATGGTTGGAAAGACGGTAGTTATCGGCAATAGCAAGATAAGAGGGCAACAGCAGCAATGCGGCAAGGCAAAGTCCTAAAACAGCCTCAAAGCAAAGTGCCGCAAAGCGGGAGAATTTGAATTTGACCGATTTTGAGAAAACTCTGACAAAGTAATAAATAACGGTAAAAACAACCATACCGAAAAAGAAGAAATAATTTGCAATGGCGCAAAGGAAAACTATAAGCGCAAAGCCGAAACGGCGGTTTTCGGTAATCAGCAGCTCAAGTGAGAGTAAAAGTAACGGGAAAAGGATTATTGCTTCGTGGAAGTGGTTGAAAAATATATTATAGACAGAAAAGCCCGAAAAAGCGTAAAGTATACCGCCAAGTCTGGCCGCTTCTGGAGTTCTTGTAAAACGGCGGATATACATATAAGCCGTGAGAGCGGCACAACCGAATTTCAAAATAAGGAGCGGACCCATTAAATAAGGAACAAAGCTATTCGGGAACGGAAGTGTAAGCCAGAAAAAGGGGCTTCCCAAAAGATAGAAGCTATATGAGCCAATGAAATTTGCTCCAAGATCGGTGGTCCAGCTCCAGAAGATATTGCCCTCTCTTATCGCTTTGTGACATTCCTGATAAAAGGGAATTTGCTGAACATTGAAGTCACCGTAAAAGATAAAATACCCTTCACTCATCAGCATATACGGTAAAAAAAATGCAGATGCCACGAGTATTGCTATTAAAAAAGTGGAGAGCTTTTTCTCTTTAGACGGTCTTAGCAATAAATTTTTGTGTTCTGAAAAATTCATTAATTTGTGTCCTTTTCAAATCTTTATATTGATATTTAAATTAAATTATATTATTATTTAATTATTATAGCAATATTTACTTTAATATTCAATAGTATAAAACACAAAATATGAGGTCAAGTTTATGAAAAATCATTTTTATGCTATGATGTCCCGAATGAAAAATATCTACCGTTGGGGACTGATGAGAAACACCAGAAGTGAAAATCTTAGCGAGCATTCTTTAGAGGTGGCGCAGATAGCTCACGCATTGGCGATTATTAACCGCAAGCGCTTGGGTGGCTCTGCAGACCCTTGCTATACCGCAACGGTTGCTATGTATCACGATACATCAGAAATAATTACAGGGGATATGCCAACCCCTATAAAATATTATAACAGTGAAATAAAGTCGGCTTATAAGCAAATAGAGGCGGCGGCAGAAAAAGAGCTTTTAAGTATGCTGCCCCAAGATTTTAAGGAAGCTTTTTCTTCTGTTTATAATCCTGATGAGCTGACAGCAAGGCTCGTAAAGGCGGCAGATAAAATCTCGGCGCTGATAAAATGCACTGAAGAGCTGAATATGGGAAACCGTGAGTTTGCGGTTGCTGAAAGGACCATTCGCAATTCAATTGGGGAAATGAACGTGGAAGAAGCAAATATTTTCTTAAAAGAATTTATGCCAAGCTTTTCACTATCCCTTGACGAACAGAAAACGGAGGAATAATTATGATAGAGCAAAAGGCATTGGCTTATGCTAATATGTACGGTGTACTCGGCGCGCTTGAAAATTTGTGTCAGATAGATGCTACTGCAAAGGAAGTGCTCAAAACATTAAAGAGCAAGGTTTCACTTTGTCTTAGTGTTAAGGACGGTCCTTGCCGCACTTTTCATTTTTCAAAAGAGGGTTGCAAAATAACCGAGGGAAGCGAAGGCTGTAACTGCAAGATGAATTTTTCATCTCCCGAAAAATTCAATTTACTTATAAATGAATCAAAGCCTGGTATGCCTGCAAAAGGAATGATAAAGCTTTTAAGCTTTTTGTTAGGCCCTTTTACAAAGCTTACCGACCGTCTTACCGAGTTATTAAGACCTGATGAAGAAAATCTGAAGGACCGTGAATTTTTTGAGGAAAGCACAATTCTTACTATGTATACAGTAGCAGGGGCAATTGCAGGTCTTGCAAATTCCGATTCTATTGCAAAAATTTCAGCAGGGAATACTGTTGACGGCGATGTGCTTTTGGGTATAAAGAATGTGGCTTATGCTACTATCAGGGTTAAAGACCATAAATTCAGTGTAATAAAAGAAAAGACAGAAAATCCGAGAGCGGTTATGGAATTCTCGGATATTGAGCTTGCTAACGGATTATTTGCAGGCACTGTTTCTACCATAAACGAAATGTGCAAGGGCAATATTGCTTTAAAGGGTATGATTTCTATGGTAGATAATATTAACAGAATTCTTGACCGTGTGTCAGTGTATTTAGCGTAAGGGGTGATATCAATGAGTAGATTTCCTGAATATTCACATCAAAAAAGTCGTGAGTGGTTTGACCGTGCTTTAAAGGTTATACCGTCAGGTGTGTATGGACATTTAGGACCGTCTGAGGGTTTATTTTTGCCACTTGATAAATGGCCGCTTATAAGCTCTAAGGCGGAAGGTACATATTTCTGGGATATGGACGGCAATAAATATCTTGATTTTATGTGTGCGTACGGTCCTAATGTTTTAGGCTATAACGACCCCGAAATCGATGCCGCCGCTTTAGAACAGCTAAAGCTTGGCAATTGCGTTACTGCTCCGTCATACAAAATGGTTGAATGCGCCGAGCTTCTGTGCGATACTGTTGATACTGCCGACTGGGCTTTCTTTATGAAAAACGGTACCGATGCCACAACCTTTTCCATAATGTGCGCCCGTGCTTTTACAGGCAAGAAAAAAATCGTGTTTTTCAAGGGGTATTATCACGGTAACGACCCTTGGGCTATGAAAGCTGATTATCCGGGAATTTTGCCTGAGGATGTTGCTAACAACATAATCGTGCCTTGGTTTGATATGGAAGCACTTGAAAAGGCTTATAGTGAAACAAACGGTGATATTGCCGCAATTATAGCTCAGCCTTATGACCATGGTAATTTTTATGATAACCGTGTGTCTTCCCACGAGGAATGGCAGAGAGTCAGAGATTTTTGCGATAAGCACGGAATTATACTGATTTTCGATGATGTTCGTACTGGCTTTCGTTTAGATATTGCAGGAAGCGACCATTTTTACGGAATCAAAGCCGATATTATCTGCTTCTGCAAAGCACTTGCTAACGGATATAATATGTCCGCCGCTTGCGGCAGAGAATTTTTAAGAGCTACAGCTTCGTCACTTTCTTTTACAGGCTCTTATTGGATGAGCGCAATGCCTTTTGCCGCTTGTATTGCAACAATTAATAAAATGAAGAGGCTTGACACTCCAACCCTTTTTAAAGAGAAGGGAACAAAGCTTTGCGAAGGGCTTAAAGCCGCAGGACGTGAACACGGCTTTGAGCTTAAGGTTTCGGGTGAGCCTGCGTTATTTTATTTGAGAATTGCTAATGATGATAGTCTTATGCTCCATCAGGAGTGGGTGGCAGAATGTGTGTCGAGAGGTCTGTTTATAACTTCGCATCACAACCATTTTATTAATGCAGCTTTAACTGACCAAGATATTCGTCTTGCGGTGGATATTGCCGAGGATGCGTTTTCTGTTATAGCTCAAAGACATCCTGAAATAAAAAAGATTTGACTTAAAGGTTAAAATATAGTATCATTTAATGTGATTATGTTTGGATGGTGGAGTTTATGATTTATTCCTTTGCCGATTTTAAAATTGAATATGAAGGCTTATATGAACAAATGCGTAAGCTCTGTCTTGATTATGAGGCTGAAGGTACGCCGGATTACACACTAAAGCTTACTGAGGCTGATATTGAAACCGAGAAGCAGTTGGCTGATGCCGTTTACTCGGACGGATATATCGAAACTATCGCTTTTTACAGAAAGTTAGCTGACTGGTTGCCTCAAAACAATGCTTTTGTTCTTCATTCGGCTCTTTTTGATATTGACGGTACAGGCATTGCCTTTGCGGCACATAGCGGCACAGGAAAAACTACCCACATGAGACTCTGGAAAAAGCTTTTAGGTGAAAGGCTGACGGTTGTTAACGGAGACAAGCCGATAGTCCGTTTTTTCGAGGGCGAGAGCACAGCTTATGGCTATGGCACTCCATGGTGCGGTAAAGAGCGAATGGGTACTAATACAAAGACCCAAGTAAAGCACATTTGCTTTATTGAGAGGGCAGAGGAAAATTCCTGTGTGCCTATGGAGCCTTCGGAAGCGGTAGACCTAATATTTAATCAGGTGTATATGCCGAAAGACCCAATGGGTACTTTAGCCACAATGCAGCTTATTAATAGGCTTATAAACAGTTGCAGACTTTGGAAAATAAGATGCAATATGGATATAACAGCAGCCGAGACTGCTTATAATAAAATTTTTTGTATTAAGTAAAGGAGAAATTGATTATGAAGCTCAAATACAATTTTGTAACAAACGAGGTTGCCGATAAAATCGTAGCTGTAGCAGTTGGTGAGGATTTAAGCAAGTTTAACGGTTTTATTAAAATGAACGATATCGGTGCGTATATTTTTAATATGCTCAAAAATGATGTAACTGTTGATGACATCGTTGCAGCTATGCAAAAGGATTATCCCAATGAGGCTGAGGCTGAAATCAGAGAAACAGTTGAAGGTTTTGTGGCAAAGCTTAAAGAAGCAGAAGTTCTCGAATAATGAATAAAAATAGTGTGAATGCTGATGAGGCACTTAAAATCAGCTCTGAAATTTCGGTTTTAACTTCGGGCATAAGTATGGAGCCGATGCTCAGAGAACACAGGGATATAGCTGTAGTTGAAAGGGTCAACAGAAAGCTTAAAAAGAACGATGTTCCCCTTTACCGAAAGGCAGGCTGCAGCCAGTTGGTGCTTCATAGGATAATTAAAGTCACCGATAACGGATATGTTATCAGGGGAGATAATCTTTACAGAAAAGAATATGACGTTAAGGATGAGGATATCGTCGGCGTTCTTAAAGCTTTTTACCGCAAGGGCAAGTATTATGACTGTGCCAAGAGTAAAAAGTATCATATTTATATTGTATTAAATCGCTTGGGCTTTCCTTTCAGATATTTCTGGGCAATAAAGTTCAAGCCCTTTCTTGCAAAAATCAAGCATCTGATTATTAAATAATATATGAATTTTTGTTTTAAAAAAATTATTGACATATCTTGATTTTTGTGCTAAACTGTTTTAGCATGCGGAATTATGGGTAATTCCGCTTTGTGAATTTTCAAAGAAAGGAGAGGTGTAATAGTGCCTACGTTTAACCAGTTGGTTCGCAGCGGTCGTGAAACTATTGAGAAGAAGGCTAAGGCTCCTGCACTTTTAAAGGGTTATAACTCTATGAAGCGTCAGCCTACAGACAACGATTCTCCTCAGAAGCGCGGCGTTTGCACAGCCGTTAAGACTTCCACACCTAAGAAGCCTAACTCTGCACTCCGTAAAATTGCGAGAGTACGTCTTTCCAACGGAATTGAAGTATCTGCTTACATTCCCGGTATCGGACACAACTTGCAGGAGCACAGCGTAGTTCTTATTCGTGGCGGACGTGTTAAGGATCTCCCTGGTGTGCGTTATCACATCGTTAGAGGTACCCTTGATACTCAGGGCGTTGCTAAGAGAATGCAGAGCCGTTCTAAGTACGGCGCAAAGCGTCCAAAAGCAGGTGCAAAGTAATTTAAAGTAAGTAATCTCTGCTGCAGAACAGGCAGCGGCATTTATATATAGATATTTATGCCTTGCTTGGAACAACGGGGAAGTTACTCGAGTACCTATGATATCATTACTATGAAGGAGGGAAGCAAAGTGCCAAGAAGAGGCTTTATTGCTAAACGTGACGTATTGCCGGATCCTGTATACAATTCAAAAATCGTTACTCGCCTTATCAACAACATTATGCTTGACGGTAAGAAGGGTGTAGCTCAGAAGATTGTATACGGCGCATTCGACATTATCAGTGAAAAAACAGGTAAGGACCCACTTGAGGTTTTCGATGCTGCTATGGAAAATGTTATGCCTCAGCTCGAAGTTAAGGCTGTTCGTAAGGGCGGTGCAACCTATCAGGTTCCTTTTGAGGTTCGTCCTGAAAGAAAGCAGACCTTAGGTCTTCGTTGGTTAACAACCTACAGCCGTGCACGTTCCGAAAGAACTATGAAGGAGCGTTTAGCCGGTGAAATCATGGATGCTGTCAACGAAATGGGTGGCGCTTTCAAGAAGCGTGAAGATACCCATAAGATGGCAGAAGCAAACAGAGCTTTTGCTCACTACAGATGGTAGTTTAAAAACACTTTTGTTTGCCGTATAACGGCAGAATGGAGATTTGTATGCCTAGAAAAGTATCTCTTGAAATGACAAGAAATATTGGTATTATGGCACATATTGACGCAGGTAAAACCACCACCACCGAGCGTATCCTTTTCTATACCGGTATCAACCGTAAGATGGGTGAAACTCATGATGGCGGCGCTACCATGGACTGGATGGAGCAAGAGCAGGAGAGAGGTATTACCATTACTTCTGCGGCTACTACCTGTTTCTGGAAAGACCATCGTATCAATATTATCGACACCCCCGGACACGTTGACTTTACAGTTGAAGTTCAGCGTTCACTCCGTGTACTTGACGGTTCTGTAACCGTTCTTTGTGCAAAGGGCGGTGTTGAGCCTCAGTCTGAAACCGTTTGGCGTCAGGCTGATGAATATAAAGTACCCCGTATGATCTATGTAAATAAGATGGATATTATGGGTGCTGACTTCTATCGCGTTCTTGATATGATCAAAGAACGTTTCAACTGTAACGGTGTTCCGATTCAGTTGCCTATCGGCTCTGAGGACACCTTTAAGGGACTCATAGACTTAGTTTCAATGAAAGCTATTGTTTACTATGATGACCTTGGTAAAGATGTAAGAGAAGAGGATATCCCTGAGGATATGCTCGAGCTTGCTAACAAATACCGTACCGAGCTTATCGAGCACGTTGTTGAGCAGGACGAGGAATTGATGGAGAAATATTTTGAGGGTGAAGAGCCCACAACAGAGCAGATCAAAAAGATCATCCGTCAGTCCACTATCGCTAACAGCATGGTTCCTATCTGCTGCGGTACTTCCTACAGAAACAAGGGTGTTCAGCCTTTGCTTGATGCTGTAGTAGATTATATGCCCGCTCCTACCGACGTTGAGGCTATCAAGGGTGTTAACCCTGATACCGATGAGGAAGAGGTTAGACATTCTTCTGATACAGAGCCATTCTCAGCCCTCGCATTCAAGATTGCTACTGACCCATTTGTTGGTAAGATCTGCTTCTTCCGTGTATATTCCGGTACTGTTGATGCAGGCGCCGGTGTTTACAACTCTGTAAAGCAGAACAAAGAGCGTATGGGACGTATCCTTCAGATGCACGCTAACCACCGTGAGGATCTTGAGACCTGTTATGCAGGTGATATTGCCGCAGCAGTTGGTCTTAAGAATACCACCACAGGTGATACCCTTTGTGATGAAAAGTACCCCGTTGTGCTTGAGTCTATGAACTTCCCTGAGCCTGTTATCCGTGTTGCTATTGAGCCTAAGACTAAAGCAGGTCAGGAAAAGATGGGTATCGCTCTTGCAAAGCTTGCAGAAGAAGATCCTACCTTTAAGGCTTACACCGATGAAGAAACTGGACAGACCATCATCGCTGGTATGGGTGAGTTACACCTCGAAATCATTGTTGACCGTTTGCTCCGTGAATTTAAGGTTGAAGCAAACGTTGGTGCTCCTCAGGTTGCTTACAAAGAAAGCATCCGCAAGAAGGTTGACCACGAAACTAAGTACAAGCGTCAGTCCGGTGGTTCAGGTCAGTACGGTCACGTTAAGATCATTGTTGAGCCTAACGAGTCCGGTAAGGGTTATGAATTCATCAATTCTGTAACCGGTGGTACAATTCCGAAGGAATTCATTCCTGCGGTTGATGCCGGTGTTAAGGGCGCATTACAGGCTGGTGTACTTGCTAACTATCCTGTTGTTGACGTTAAGGTTACTCTTTATGACGGTTCTTACCATGAAGTTGACTCTTCTGAAATGGCATTTAAGATTGCCGGTTCTATGGCATTCAAAGAGGCTTGCCGTTTAGCAGATCCTGTTCTCTTAGAGCCTATTATGAAGGTAACAGTAATCGTTCCTGAAGAATATATGGGTGACGTTATCGGCGACCTTAACTCTCGTCGTGGTGAAATCCAAGGCTTTGAGGACCGCGCAGGCGTTAAGCAGATTAATGCAAGAGTACCTCTCGGTGATATGTTCGGTTATGCTACCGACCTTCGTTCCAAGACTCAGGGACGTGGTCAGTATGTAATGGAGCCGGACGGCTACAAGGAAGTGCCCAAGAGCATTTCTGAGAAGATTATTTCTGCTAGAGCAAAGAAAGATTAATTTTTTAATGCAATAGTGTAAATAATACTTGAAATTTACTTTATTTTTTGGTAAACTATATTTAAAATTATAATTTTAATTTCTAAGGAGGAAATTTACAATGGCAAAGGCAGCTTTTGAAAGAAATAAGCCCCACGTAAACATTGGTACCATCGGTCACGTTGACCATGGTAAGACTACTTTAACCGCAGCAATCACTAAGTACCTCTCCCTTAAGGGTCAGGCTTCTTTTGAGGATTATGCAAACATCGATAAGGCTCCTGAAGAGAGAGAGCGTGGTATTACAATCAATACCGCACACGTTGAGTACGAGACCGATGCTCGTCACTATGCACACGTTGACTGCCCCGGACACGCTGACTATGTTAAGAACATGATCACCGGTGCTGCTCAGATGGACGGTGCTATCCTCGTTATCGCATCTACTGACGGCCCCATGGCTCA
>SVOK01000006.1 GCA_015066445.1 Oscillospiraceae bacterium
TGTCCTCAGTTTTTGGAGCGGGTGATGGGAATCGAACCCACACGACCAGCTTGGAAGGCTGGGATTCTAGCCATTGAACTACACCCGCATTTGAACAAAGCATATATTAACATAAAAAACACCAATAGTCAAGAACTTTTTCAAAAAAACTTAATTTTTTTGAATTTAAGGCTTGACTATTGGATTTTTTTAGTATATAATTGTAAATTACTAATGATGATGGGATACTATGCGCCTATTATATTTTTATGCCATAGCATAAAGAATAATTACAGGGCACAATATCTGTCACCAAATGTTTAAAAAAGGCACTAAATATGCCTATTGTAGCGTTCTTCGCTACGCTAAATTCTGTGGAGGAGTGATTCAAAACCTATGAAGTCAACTTCAATGGTAAAGCCTGTTAAGTTAGGCGGCAATGAGCGTATGACCTTTTCAAAAATCAATGAGGTCATCGATATGCCAAATCTCATTGAGATTCAGAAGGACTCTTACAAGTGGTTTGTGGAAGAAGGATTAAAGGAAGTTTTCAGAGATATGTCTGCAATAACCGACTACAGCGGCAAATTGCAGTTAAGCTTTGTTGACTACCGCCTTGAAAACACACCTAAGTACGATGTTACCGAGTGTAAGGCAAGAGACACAACATATGCTGCACCCTTAAGAGTAACAGCACGTCTTGTTAATGAGGAAACAGGTGAAATTAAGGAAAGTGAGGTCTCAATGGGTGATTTCCCGCTGATGACCGAATCGGGCACCTTTGTTATTAACGGTGCAGAACGTGCAATTGTTTCACAGCTTGTTCGTTCACCCGGTGTTTATTTTGCAGAGAAAGCAGACGAAAAAACCGGTAAAAGGCTATTTTCCTCCACCATCATCCCAAACAGAGGTGCATGGCTTGAATATGAAACTTCTGTTTCAGATGTTCTCTATGTCAGAATAGACAAAAACCGTAAGCTGCCCATCACCACCTTCGTTCGTGCTTTAGGTCTTGGTACCAACGAGCAGATACGTGAGGTTTTCGGTGAGGACGAACGCCTCGCAGCTACTCTTGATATTGACGATACAAAGTCGGTAGAAGAAGCTCTTGTTGAGGTTTATAAGAAGCTCCGTCCGAGCGAGCCTGTAACAATCGAAGGCGCTCAGAGCTATTTAGAGCAGCTTTTCTTTGACCCCCACCGTTATGATATTTCCCGTGTGGGCCGTTATAAATACAATAAGAAGTTAAGCATTGCTGCCCGCATTAAGGGAGCTGTTTTGTCACGCCCTGTAATCGACCCCTTAACAGGCGAACTTTTAGCAGATGCTGACACAACTGTTTCGAAGGAATTGGCAGCTGAAATCGAAAAGAAGGGCGTTAACTCCGTATATATAAGTGTTACCGATTTTGAAGGTAATATCAGCGAAGTTAAGGTACTTTCAAGCGGAATGGTTGACCTTTGTGATTATGTTGACTTTACTGCTGAGGAATTGGCTGAACTTGATGAGCTTGGAATTAACGAAAAGGTTTCATTCGCAGCTCTCAAAGAAATTCTTGAAGCTAATGAAACCAAGGAAGACATCCGCAATGCTCTCTTAGAGCGTGCAGATGACCTTATTCCTAAGAGCATCACAGTTGACGATATTTTCGCAACCGTAAGCTATTTCTTGGGTCTTCCCCACAATGTTGGAAATGTTGACGATATCGACCATTTAGGAAACCGCCGTATCCGTTCAGTTGGCGAGCTTTTGCAGAACCAGTTCCGCATTGGTATCTCCAGAATGGAAAGAGTTGTACGTGAGAAGATGACCTTACAGGCTCAGGATCCTGATAGTATCACTCCTCAGTCTCTTATTAATATCCGCCCTGTAGTTGCGGCTATTAAGGAATTCTTCGGTTCTTCTCCCCTTTCACAGTTTATGGATCAGACCAACCCGCTCTCCGAGCTTACTCATAAGCGCCGTTTATCAGCGCTTGGTCCTGGTGGTCTTTCCCGTGACCGTGCATCCTTCGAAGTACGTGACGTTCATTACACCCATTACGGACGTATGTGCCCTATCGAGACTCCTGAAGGACCTAACATCGGTCTTATATCCTACCTTGCAACCTTTGCTAAAATTAATAAATACGGCTTTATCGAAACTCCTTTCCGTAAGGTTGAAAACGGTCAGGTGCTTAATGAAGTTCAGTATATGACTGCTGACGAAGAGGACGATTACGTTGTAGCTCAGGCTAACGAGCCGCTCGACGAAAACGGTTGCTTCGTTAACAAAAAGGTAAATGCCCGTTACCGTGACGGTTTCCAGGAAGTTGAGTCAAACCGTGCCGAGTATATGGACGTTTCACCTAAGATGGTAGTATCTGTTGCTACCGCAATGATTCCCTTCCTTGAGAACGACGATACCAACCGTGCACTCATGGGCTCAAACATGCAGAAGCAGGCTGTTCCGCTTCTCAAGCCTGAGAACCCGATTGTTGCTACCGGTATGGAATATAAGGCAGCTATCGACTCAGGCGTTGTAGTTCTTGCAAAGCGTGCCGGTGAAGTTACCTTTGTTTCGGCTGACAGCATCAGAGTTCGTGCAACAAACGGTGAAATTGATGACTATAAGCTCATTAAATTCTTGCGTTCTAACCACGGCACCTGTATCAACCAGAAGCCTATCGTATCCGTTGGTCAGAAAATTGCTGAAGGTGAAGTTATCGCTGACGGTCCTGCAACCTCTGGCGGTGAAATTTCACTCGGACGTAATGCCCTTATCGGCTTTATGACCTGGGAAGGCTATAACTACGAGGATGCTGTTCTTATTAACGAGCGCCTTGTACGTGACGATATTTACACCTCTATTCATATTGAAGAATATGAAATTGAGGCAAGAGATACAAAGCTTGGACCCGAGGAAATCACCCGTGACATTCCTAACGTTGGTGACGATGCACTCAAAGACCTTGACGAGCGTGGTATTATCCGCATCGGTGCAGAGGTTACTGCCGGTGATATTCTTGTTGGTAAGGTAACTCCTAAGGGTGAAACCGAGCTTACCGCTGAAGAAAGACTGCTTCGTGCTATCTTCGGTGAAAAAGCACGTGAGGTAAGAGATACCTCTTTACGTGTTCCCCATGGTGAATACGGTACTATCGTTGATGTTAAGGTATTCACAAGAGAGAATTCTTCCGAGCTTTCTCCCGGTGTTAATGTTGTTGTTCGCTGCTATATCGCACAGAAACGTAAGATTTCTGTCGGTGATAAGATGGCAGGTCGTCACGGTAACAAGGGTGTTGTATCAAGAATTCTCCCCAGCGAGGATATGCCTTTCTTACCTGATGGTACTCCCCTTGATATCGTTCTTAACCCATTGGGCGTTCCTTCACGTATGAACATCGGTCAGGTGCTTGAGGTTCACCTCGGCTACGCAGCAAGAGCGCTTGGCTGGAATATATGCACACCTGTATTTGACGGTGCTCACGAGGAAGATATCCGTGAATGCTTCCGTTTAGCTGATGAGGCTACAAAGGCAGATAACTATGAGTTTAAGGATACAGCTAAGCTTGATTTCTCTAAGATTCCTCTTACTGAGGATGCTAAAACTCAGCTCTTTGACGGACGTACCGGTGAACCCTTTGATAACCCTGTAACTGTTGGTTATATGTATTATCTTAAGCTCCACCACTTGGTTGACGATAAGATTCACGCCCGTTCTACAGGTCCTTACTCACTCGTTACTCAGCAGCCCTTGGGCGGTAAGGCTCAGTTCGGCGGTCAGCGTTTCGGTGAGATGGAAGTTTGGGCACTTGAAGCTTACGGTGCTGCTTACACCTTACAGGAAATCCTTACTGTTAAGTCGGACGATGTTGTAGGACGTGTTAAGACCTACGAATCTATCGTTAAAGGTCAGAACATTCCGAGAGCTGGCGTTCCCGAATCCTTCAAGGTTCTTATTAAGGAATTACAGTCCTTAGGTCTTGATGTTAAGGTACTTGATAAGTACGATGAGGAAATCGACCTTAAGCAATCCTTTGAGGATGATGATATCGGTCTCGGTATGCCTTCTATCCCTGAGGATGATATGGCGTTTGACGGTGATATTGTTGCCGACGATCTCACAGGCTACGGTCTTGAGGACGAGAACGGCGAAGCAATTTCAGAAGAAAATGACAATAACGACTTCGGTGACTTCGGTTCCGATGACGATGAAATCTAACGGAGGGCAATTATGGCAGAAATCGAATTTGAATCCATTAAAATAGGACTTGCGTCTCCCGAACAGATTAGAAGCTGGTCTCACGGCGAGGTAACCAAGCCGGAAACTATTAACTACAGAACATTAAAGCCCGAACAGGGCGGTCTCTTCTGCGAGCGTATTTTTGGACCACAAAAGGACTGGGAATGCCATTGCGGTAAGTATAAGAGAATCCGTTATAAGGGCAAGGTCTGCGAACGTTGCGGTGTTGAGGTAACACGTGCTAAGGTTCGCCGTGAGCGTATGGGCTCCATTGAATTGGCAGCCCCCGTTTCACACATCTGGTATTTCAAGACTATCCCCTCACGTATGGGCTTAGTTCTTGATGTTACCCCTAAAGCTTTAGAGCAGGTGCTTTATTTCTCACAGTATATCGTTACCGACCCCGGTACTACACCTCTTGAGAAAAAGCAGCTTCTTAACGAAAAGCAGTACCGTGATATGCGCGAAAAGTACGAGGATGACTTTGAAGCAGGCATGGGCGCTGAAGCTATTAAAAAGCTTCTCCAGGAAATTGACCTTGAAAAAGAGTGCAACGAGCTTCGCACAGAATTAGAAGACGCTTCGGGTCAGAAGAGAGTCAGAATTTTAAAGAGACTTGAAGTTCTCGAAGCTTTCAGACAGTCAGGCAACCGTCCCGAGTGGATGATTCTTGACGTTATTCCGGTAATTCCTCCGGATCTTCGTCCTATGGTTCAACTTGATGGCGGACGTTTTGCTACAAGTGACCTTAATGACCTTTACAGACGTGTTATTAACCGTAACAACCGTCTTAAGAGACTTTTAGAGCTCCGTGCTCCTGATATAATTGTACGTAATGAAAAGCGTATGCTACAGGAAGCTGTTGACGCTCTTATCGACAACGGTCGCCGTGGCAAGCCTGTTACAGGACCTAACAACAGAGCTCTTAAATCCCTTTCCGATATGCTTAAGGGTAAGCAGGGACGTTTCCGTCAGAACTTGCTTGGTAAGCGTGTTGACTATTCAGGACGTTCGGTTATCGTTGTAGGACCTGAGCTTAAGATGTATCAGTGCGGTCTTCCTAAGGAAATGGCACTTGAGCTCTTCAAGCCATTTGTTATGAAGCGTCTTGTTGAGACAAAGGCTGTTGTTAACATTAAGTCTGCCCGCAAGATGGTTGAGCGTGCTTCAACCGAAATCTGGGACGCACTTGAAACTGTTATTAAAGAACACCCCGTTCTTCTTAACCGTGCTCCTACACTTCACCGCTTAGGTATTCAGGCATTTGAGCCTGTTTTGGTTGAAGGTAAAGCATTAAAGCTTCATCCCCTTGTTTGTACAGCTTACAATGCCGACTTTGACGGTGACCAGATGGCTGTTCACGTTCCCCTTTCAGCAGAAGCTCAGGCAGAGGCTCGTTTCCTTATGCTTGCAGCAAACAACCTGCTTAAGCCTTCAGATGGTAAGCCTGTTGCTGTTCCTACACAGGATATGGTTCTCGGCTCTTACTATTTAACACTCGTTAAGGCTGACGAAAATGGTACTAACAAGATATTCCGCGATAAAAATGAAGCTATTATGGCTTATAACGACGGTGTTGTTGGACTTCACGCTCCTATCCGTGTTCGTATGACAAATGAAAACGGTGAAAGTCGCCTTGTTTGGTGTACAGTTGGATTCATTATCTTTAATGAATCAATTCCTCAGGACTTAGGATTTGTAAACCGTGAAGACCCCGAGCACACATTCGACCTTGAATGGAGCTTTAAAGTTAAGGACCCTGCAAAGAATATTATTGAAAGCAATGACGATATTATTCAGAACAAGGTTGGTAAGAAACAGCTTGGTAAAATCATTGACCGTTGTATCACAAAGCACGGTACAAGCGAATCTGCAATAGTTCTTGATAATATTAAGGCTACCGGCTTTAAATATTCAACCAAGGGCGCAGTTACCGTTGCCGTTATAGATGCTGTTATTCCTCCTGCAAAGAAAGAAATTCTTGCCGACGCTGAAAAGCAGATAGATATGGTAACCAGAGATTACCGCCGCGGTCTTATCAATAACGATGAGCGTAGCCGCCATATAATCGAAATATGGAACAAGGCTACCGAAGATGTTGCTGATGCTCTTAAGGGCAACCTCGATGAGTTTAACCCAATCTTTATGATGGCTGACTCAGGTGCCCGTGGTTCTATGAGCCAGATCAGACAGCTTGCAGGTATGCGTGGACTTATCGCCAATACTGCAGGTAAGGTTATCGAAGTTCCTATCCGTGCTAACTACCGTGAAGGTCTTAACGTACTTGAGTACTTTATCTCCTCTCGTGGTGCGCGTAAGGGTCTTGCCGATACAGCGCTTCGTACTGCTGACTCGGGTTATCTTACCCGCCGTCTTGTTGACGTTGCTCAGGACGTTATCGTTCGTGAGGACGACTGCGGTACAGAAGAAGGTCTTACCGTATTTGATATTAAAGACGGTAACCACATCTTAGAGCCTTTAGCCGAGCGTCTTGAGGGTCGTTACCTGCTCCACGATGCAGTTCACCCCGAGACAGGCGAAATCATCTGGTCTAAGGACGAAATGATTACAGGCGATGCTGCTCAGATGATGGTTGATGCAGGCATTGAGAAAATTGAAATACGCTCTGTGCTTACCTGTCACAGCCATCACGGTGTATGTAAAAAGTGTTACGGTCGTAACCTTGCTACCGCCAAGCCCGTTACCACAGGTGAAGCTGTTGGTATCGTAGCAGCTCAGTCCATCGGTGAGCCTGGTACACAGCTTACAATGCGTACCTTCCATACTGGTGGTATCGCTTCTACAGAAGATATTACACAGGGTCTTCCCCGTGTTGAAGAGCTTTTTGAAGCAAGACGACCCAAGCGTTGCGGTCTTATCGCTAAGATAGACGGTATTGCACGCATAGTTGAAGAAAAGAAGAGCATGGTTATTCATATCACTAACGATGAGCTCAAAACCGAAGAAAAGGTTACTATTCCTTACGGTATCCGTCCTCTCGTTAATGACGGTGACTATGTAAAAGCAGGCGATATGCTTATACCCGGCGCTAAGTATCCTCAGGATATTTTAGAGGCTCAGGGTCCCGAGGCTGTTCAGCAATATATCATAGCTGAAATCCAGAATGCTTACCGTACACAGGGTGTTGATATCAACGATAAGCACATTGAGGTTATTGTTCGTCAGATGATGAAGAAGCTTCGCATTGTTGATGCAGGCTCAACCGACCTTTTGCAGAATGTAAGCTATGAATATAAAGAAATTGCAGATGCTAATGCCGCTGTTGAAGCTCGCATTGAAGCTGGTGAAGAAGGTCTTACCAAGGCTACCTATCAGGCAACCTTGCTTGGTATCACAAAGGCTTCCTTGGCTACCGAATCCTTCCTTTCTGCCGCTTCATTCCAGGAGACCACACGTGTTCTCACCGAAGCTGCTATCAAGGGTAAGGTTGACCCGCTCTTTGGTCTTAAGGAAAATGTTATCATCGGTAAGCTTGTACCCGCAGGTACAGGTATGAAGTGCGAGGAAATTAATCCCTCTGCTTACGATGAACCCGAAACCGAAGAAGCAACCGAAACTGCAACCGTTTCTGAAGAAACAGCAGCTGTAGCTGAATAAGATTTAAAAAAGAGATGTTTCATAAATTTGAAGCATCTCTTTTTTTATACTCATATTCAAATCTACAGCAAAAAATCTTATTTTTGCAGAGTGCCTTGGTGCTCGATACGTCACTGCTTTTATGTTTAGACTATGCTTTGACATAAAATCCATCTGACTAACAGCTTAGAATAAACTAATTGAAATAACGGGTCAAGGGCAGAGCCCTTGTCGTTGAGGTGGTGTAGTGTTAGATATTAAAATCATAAATAATAAGGGACTTGCCTTTTGCTTGGAAAATGCGGAGCGTTTTTTCATCGCAAAAGGCAATTTTATCAAATTTCAAACCAACACTTCAGGGGGAGAATTGAAACTCCCCCTTAAAGGTGAATCTTTCCGCCCTTTCTTATCGCCCACATAAGAAAGTGCGTGCCCGTCGTGGCACGAACGACAAAGCTGTAAATTTTGTCTCAACTATATTTTTATTTTAACGGACAGCTGAGGACACCTTTCCCACAAATACTAATCAACACATAATTATAGATTAATTTCAAGCATTATTCTTATAAAAATCAATTTTTCTTCTGATATCCTGCATTCTAAGGTCAAGCTGACTTATTTCTTCAGCGCATTGCTTTAATTCCTTTGAAATTTCAGCATCGTTTTTCTCGGCTATTTCTTTTTTATATCTTACCTTGTGCTCAAGACTCGCCCAAAAATCCATGGCAATAGTGCGGAACTGAACTTCAACCCTCATCAACTTTTTCTCATTAAGTAAAAAGATAGGTATTTCAAGTATCAGATGCAGACTTCTGTAACCGTTTTCCTTGGGATTTTTTATGTAATCCTTCTTCTCTATAAGCGTTATATCGTCCTGCGAGCAAAGGCGGTTAGCAAGATTATAAATATCGTCAGGAAAAGAGCATATAACCCTTATGCCTGCAACATCACTAAGGTTTTGCTCAATGCTTTCAACCGTAAGCGGATAACCCTTGCGCTTTAATTTTTCTATTATGCTTTTAGGACTTTTTATTCGGCAGCTTATTGATTCAAAAGGATTATTATCATTTCCAAGGCTCAATTGGTTGTTGAGTACGTCAAGCTTTGTCTTAATTTCAAGCATAGCGCAGTTATAACGCATCATAAGCTCCGTGTAAGGATGGGTTTCGGTGAAAACCTCGTCGGTTATACTTGAAAGTATTTTAAGTGGGTGTAATTCTTCCATTGTTTCTCCTTAATTTTTAAAATCCATATTATTATATTTACAGTTTAACACACCTGATTTTGCAAGTCAATAAATGGAAAGTTACTTTATTTTGAATGTGTTGTAAATTTTGGTATGATTTGGTATAATATACACGGTGATAAAAATGTTCAACTTTTTTTGCGATAATAAAAGCCGTGAGGGTGACTGTTATTTTATAACAGGAGCAGACTATAACCACATAAAAAATGTTTTGCGTATGACTGTTGGAGATAGCTTTCTTGTAAGTAATGGTGACAGTAGTGATTTATGCGAAATAGTAAAGCTTGAAAACGAAACTGTAACCGCCAGAATAATTGAAGAAAACTATCAGAATACAAATCTTCCAATAAAAATATATCTTTTCCAAGGACTTCCTAAGGCCGATAAAATGGAGCTTATTATCCAAAAGGCTGTGGAATTAAGGGTTACTGAAATAATCCCTACTGAAATGGAAAACTGCGTTGTAAAGCTTGAGGAAAAGAAAAAAGCCTCTAAGGTTGCACGTTGGCAGGCTATAGCCGAAAGTGCTGCAAAGCAGAGCAAACGCAACAGCATACCCACTGTATCCGAGGTTTTAAGCTATAAAGATGCGCTTAAAAAAGCCTTAGAGCTTGATGTATTATTAGTTCCTTACGAAAATGAACGTGGTATGCAAGCCACAAAAGATGCTCTCAAAAAAATCGAAAGTGGAATGAGTGTCGGTATAATAATAGGTCCGGAGGGCGGCTTCAGCGAAAAAGAAATTACCGCCGCTAAGGAGCAAAACGGCAATATAATTTCACTTGGCAAAAGAATTCTGCGCACTGAAACCGCCGCTATAACCGCAGTTAGTATGTGTATGCTATACAGCGAAATGAATTTGGAGTAAACCTATGATACAGCTACCAACCGAATTTGAAGCCCGAATGAAAAAACTTTTGGGTGACGAATATACAAATTATCTTAATGCACTAAATGAGCCACCTGTTAAAGGCTTTCGGGTAAACACCGATAAAATTTCTTTAGAGGCTTTTGAAAAAATAAATATTTTCGGCAAAGAAAAAATCCCTTATGTTAAAAACGGCTTTTACCTTGACTTTGATAAAGTAGGCAACCACCCCTACCACCACGCAGGTATGATTTATGTTCAAGAGCCTGCTGCTATGGCGCCTGCCGAGTGTATTGATATTGACCCCGAGTGGAAAGTTTTAGATATGTGCTCCGCTCCCGGTGGAAAAAGCAGTCAGCTTAAAAATAAGCTTTTGAAAAACGGAGTTCTTGTTTCTAATGAGATTATCCCCTCTCGCTGCAAAATCCTCACAGGCAATATAGAAAGATTAGGCCTTAAAAATACTGTTACCACCTGTATGGACACAAAAAGGCTTGCAAAGGTATTCCTCCAAGTCTTTGATTTAATTATGGTAGATGCCCCATGCTCGGGTGAAGGTATGTTCAGAAAAGAGGAAATTGCTGTAAGCGAGTGGAGCTATGAAAATGTACTTAAATGCGCCGACCGTCAAGCAGAAATACTTGAAAACGCTGTAAAATGCCTTAAAGATGGCGGTTATATCATTTATGCCACCTGCACCTTTTCGTTAGAGGAAAACGAAATGACGGTTGATAATTTCCTTAAATCACACCCCGATTTTGAGATTGTTGAGGTGAAAGATGCCGTAAAGCAAAATACCGTAGATGGTATTGCTTTTGATGGCTGTGAATGTGAAAACATTAATTTTGCCAGAAGATTTTATCCTCACAAAAATAAAGGCGAGGGTCAGTTTATGGCGGTGCTTCATAATAAAAATGAGAAAAAACCTGACTACCGCTCCCCTGCTAAAACCGCTACACAGGACAAAGCTTTACTTGCTTTCCTTAATGATACTCTTACCGATTACGATGAAAGCAATTTAAGCCTCTATAACGGCACTCCGGTTTATTTCGCTCCCGATTTTGAGGCCCGAAATGCTACTGTTTTTTCTTACGGTGTAACAATAGGAGAATTAAAGAAGAATTATATTCTCCCCCACCATCAGTTTTTTATGGCTTTAGGTAATAAATTCAAGCGCAAAATTGAGCTTTTGGTAGACAGCGAGGAAATTAAAAAATACCTTCACGGAGAGGAAATCCCTGCCGATACCGAAAACGGTTGGGCAGTAGTCACAGTAAACGGTGTGGCTATAGGCGGAGCTAAAGTGGTTAACGGAACAGCCAAAAACCATTATCCTAAAGGCTTGAGAATTAACTGAAATAAACTGACTGTAGATAATCTACAGTCAGTTTAACATTTATACAGTTAATAGTCTTAATTCAAATCAAATGCAAAAATATGTGCCTGAGCGCTTCCATATGTAGTCCAAAGACTCTCAGAAAAATATGTTGTTTTTGGTATCAGCCTTACAGCAGTAGTGTCTGCGTCTATTTTTCCCTTTATCATACGCTGATGATTTTTAGTTTCTGAATATACAGTTTCCCATTCACCTTTATCATTGAGTATTTCAATATCAAATGCTTTTAGCATACATTTCGGGAAACCAAATGAAGTGTGATTAAAATCTGCTCTTTTGAAAAGTGTAGTTGAAATATTAAGTACGTCGGGATTACCGTCTGTATATTCACGGTCAAGGTCGCTGTCTACTATAAGTCTGAAACCGTTTATATGTGTTTTTTCAGGAAATGTATAAGTGATAGCCCTCTCACAAATTCCGCAATATCCGTTATCGTTGCCCCATATTTTACGGTCGATACCGTTTGTGAGGTTTGAGGGGTCGCCATATTCGGCAGTAAGCTCGGCTTTTTTAGTAAGCTCGGGCATTTCTCTTTTAAATTTAGGCAAGAAGCAGTCGTCTTCAAGAAGAAGTTTCTGCAATTCGGTAATATACTCACCTACTGCTCTCGGCAAACAGTCTTTTTCTACCGCCAATGCCGCTGCAGTTCCAACTGCCTGACCGATAACACCGCAGGTAGCCATAACACGGGTTGTGGCAAAGGCAAGATGAGAAGTGCTGATATTTCTTCCCGCAAACATAAGGTTATCTATGTTTTTAGAATAAAGACTTCTATAAGGAATTCCGTATGGCTCTTTAAGTCTTAATTTCTGTAAATGATTTTCACTTTTACCGCTCATATTAAAGCCGCCCGGCAAGTGATTATCAATCTGCCAACCGCCGTATGCAACGGTATCATCAAAAATTTTGGCTTCTACAACATCATTCTGTGTCATTATATAGTCACCCACATATCGGCGGCTTTCTCTTTTACCAGGCAGGAAGCCTATCCAATCAAGTTCCCAATTATCTGCACCGTGGTCGCCTCTGTTTTTGATATGGTCCCATACGCCGAAAGCAATTTTTAAGAGTTCGTCTCTTATTTCCTCGGTATCGTGAATAGAATCCTGCTCGCCACCAAGCTCAATCCAATAAAAGTTAGTATTGATTTTATTAAGACAGTCATGCGGCTTGTTTTTCATATCTTCATCAGTTTCAAAGGTATAAGCCCACTCTGGCGGCATATAATCGATTTTGCGGTCGGTTTCGTGAGCCTGAATCATTAAAGACATACCCATAGTCTTTTTGTCTGCAACATCGAGTCCCATACTCTCGCCAAAGGTTTCTTTCGCCTCTCTACCCACCATATACTGGGCGCCTGTAAGCTCCGCTAAAATGCTGTCACCCGAACAATCAGCAAATATTTTTGCCTCAACAGTTTGCCAGGTATAAGTTGTGAGTTGGAAACCTGTAACCGATTTTATGGAATTTCCGTCCATTTCGGCATCGCAACAAGCACAGTTGAGCAACAAGGTTATATTTTCCTCAAACTTAACCTTTTCATAAAGTATAGAATCCCAGATAGAAAAATTTCTTTCCGGATTACGGTGCATATTTTCGAGCAAAATTTCTTCTACCAGACCCGTTTCCTGCAAGTGACGCACACGGCTGCCCGCACCCGAAACCCACATTCTGATTTCGCTCGAAGCATTACCACCAAGAACCGGTCTATCCTGCATAAGAACAACCTTTGCACCGTGACGGGCAGCAGAAATTGCAGTCATAATACCGCCCAAACCACCGCCTATAACACATAAATCTGCGATATGCTTTTTACTTCTTAAATTCAGTTTGTTTGACATTTTTATTCTCCTTTTAAATACCGTTTATAAATATTGTGATTTAAAATTTGCTATATTTCATCTATAATCCCTAAATCCCAGCAAAGGCGAGGCAGAACATATTTATCCCTGATATCCTTTGCAGATTTAAAGGTCATTGGCAAAAGTTTATCATCAATTCCTATTTCTTCCATGGTTTTTGGAAGACCCACCTTATCAAAAAGCTTTTCTAAATCTGATAATACGGGCAGTTCTTCCTCAATGATTTTTAAAATTTCATCCCATTTTTCTATAATTATATCAAGTCTCTTTTTGTGGCTTTCTATGTTATATTTCTGTTCCTTTTCTTCAAGTGCAATCATACTCTCAGCACCCTTACCTAAAAAACCTCTTAGTTCCGCACTCCACTCAGAAAAATTAAAATTATTTACATAATTTAATGCTTTTTGTCGGTCTGGGGTTATTTTTTTAATTTTCTCATAGAGTTTTACTGCTATTAAAGTGCCTACTGCACACTGAATACCGTGAAATTCTACGGGTGTGCCAAACTCGGCACCACGCATATCCCATATATGTGATAAATAATGCTCAATACCGGAAGCAGGACGGGAAAGACCTGCAAGCTTCATAGCCGCGCCGCAGATTATAAGTCCCTCAAAAACCGCTTTTACAGCGTTTTCGTCTCTTTTTAAAAGTCCATCTGCATTGTCTACGCATTTTTTAAGAGAGCCCCTTACAAGGCTTGCTATTTCTTCGCAGTAATATTCGCCGTTTATAAGGTTTGAAATCCGCCATTCGCAAATTGAGACGTATTTTGCAAGCATATCCCCAAGCCCCGATATCATCATTTTTATCGGCGCATTACAAAGAACATCTATATCTCCCACAATAACATCGGCGCACTTGCTGTTAAGCGAAATTTTAAGCCCTTCCATAGTCATAGACGAAGTCGCAGAGGCATAGCCATCCATTGACGGCGCTGTACCGACAATTATGTATTTTTTTCCCGATACATTTGCAACTATCTTGCTAATATCGTTTATAACTCCTGAACCCACACCTATAACAACATCGCACTGTGGTTTAAAATTCATAACTGCTAACCCTACATTTGATTCATCAGGTTCAACTATATCTTCCATAAAAATATAATTCTGGGTTTTGATTCCGCTTTTCTCAAGTGTTTCAATTACTTTTTCGCCTGCCGCAGAATATGTATTTTTATCGGCAATTATGAAAGCGCTTTTTAAACCCATTTCTTCCATAATTGAAGGAATATTATTTATTGCACCTTTTTCAATTATTACTTTTGAAGTAAAAATATGCTCCTTACCGCAAGGACAATTAGAGCTATTAAAAATATCAAGCATTAAACTGTTTCACTCCTTTATTTCAAATTATACAGCGTGCTCAAACAATAATCAATAGATAATAAAGTTATTGACAGTTCACTCATAAATTGATTATAATTATGATTAAGTTGATTTAATTTTGATTAAAAGAGGTGCGCAAATGTCCTTATATTCCCGAGAGAGTCAATACATAAATATTTTAGCAAACAGCCCGCACACCGTAAAAGAGCTTTCCGAAAAGCTCTTTATAAGCGAGCCAACAGTCAGGCGGGATATTATTTTATTGCAAAAAAAAGAGCTCCTGACCTGCAAACGGGGATTAGTAACCCTTAAAAGTAACTCACCCGACAGACGTATTCCGCTATTCATAAGAAACCTTGAACAGAATGAAGAAAAGAAAGCTATAGCAATAAAGGCTGTTTCGCATATTAAAGACGGTTTTACAATTATGTTGGACGCCTCAACAACAGCCCTACATATAATTCCTTATTTAACAAACTTTAAGAATATATTAGTAATAACCAACGGTGCTAAAACCGCTTTAGAAGCAGCATCAATGGGAATTAAAACTATTTCAACGGGTGGCGAAATGACTCTCGAATCCTTTTGTTATGTAGGCGCAGATGCCGAATCGCTTTTGCAGCAGTATAATGCTGATATTGCTTTTTTCTCCTGTCGTGGCCTTACAAGTGACGGGTTAGCCACCGATACCTCGGTTTTAGAAAATTCCATTCGTAAAATTATGATACGCAACTCTTCACATAGCTTTTTGTTATGCGATAAAAGCAAGCTTGGAAATCGCTACCTCAATACCCTTTGTGATGTAAAACAATTAGACGGCGTTATAACCAATGTATAAATTAAAGGTATGGCTTAATTTAATACGCCATACCTTTTTTACTTTCAAGCTTTAAATATAATCCTTAACAAACTCATTGTTATATAATGTGTAAACAAACTCGAAACCTATGTCCTTTAAAAGCTTTTTTGCATCACTGAAACCGAAATCAAGTGTATCTGCGCTATGGCTGTCAGAGGATAAAATAACCCTGCCGCCCTCTTTTTTAATCAAATGAAGCAGATTTTCATTCGGATATGGTGTTGTTCTGTAACCCCTTGAAATAGCACCTGTGTTAACTTCAAAAAGAACATCTGCCTTTAAGGCTTGTTTTAAATACTTTTCTGAAATTTGTATGTAGCCTTTATCCTCTAAAAATAGGGATTTATCTAACTCATCAAACTTTGTTATCAAATCGAAGTGACCTATAATATCAGGCTTTCTTTTGTTGATATAATCGCAAAAACGGCTGTAATAATCGTTAGCTAAGGTATGAATATCACCGCCGTAGACTTTAAGACATTCTTTAAAATAATCATAATCAGAATCAATAGGATAATATTTATCCCCGATATTAAAATAATGCGAGGAGCCGATAATATAATCAAAATCGGCTCTGTTTACATGGCAAAAGGCGTCTTCCTCGATGCCTAAATAAACCTGAATTTTATTTTTGTATTCTTCCCTAAGCCGCCTGATTTCGGCTATGTAACCGTCAGTATTTTTCATACAGTAGCGCAAATCGAAGTCAGTATACCCGTGACCCGAAAATCCAACCGACGAAAAGCCTCTTTCTACCGCACTTTTAACTATTTCTTCAGGTGTATTTACACCGTCGCAAAAGGCAGAATGTGTATGTAAATTGCTAAGCATTTTTATTCATCCTTTTAATACAAAAAATAACTAAATCTATTCCTAAGGTTTTTATAAGTAAGCCTATAACCGAGCTTACAGCAATTGTAAGTCCCGATAAAACACCGCCTACAATAACTATTAGTATATCTGTAATAAGCAGCGCTTTTCCAATATTTATATTAGAAAACTTTCTTACAATAAGGGCAATAACATCTGTACCGCCCGAGCTTGAATTACAGTAAAACATAATACCGCTTGCCACTGCTATTATTGCCGCTCCAACAATAGCAGATATATAAGGATTAGGGATAACTGGTGATTTTAAGATAATTACTTTCTCTATTACCGCTACTGAAGCAGTAGTAAGCACAGAGCCCACAAGTGTTTTTACCGCCATTTCCTTACCAAGAACAATAAACGCCAATACTATAAGCGCAGTATTTATCACAGTTAAAATCATTCCGGGAGAAAAATCAATAAATGAATTAAGTATTACCGAAATTCCGCTCGTGCCGCCTAATAGCAGCGAGTTTGGGAATATGAACAAAACTGTGCTTAAGGCATAAAGAATACTTCCTATAAGTATAAATAGATAGCTTATTATTTCCTTAATAAGCCGATTTTCGCATTTTGTTTTCAATTCTAATCGCTCCAAAGTATAGCCGCAATCTTATGTTTTATTTTTAGAGCTAAAGCTCCTAATTATAAACGGAAGCGTAAATATAACCGCAACTGCAGCGGCTAAAAATATATTTTTATCAGGCACAAAGGATGTTGTACCGTCATTATTAATAATAACCTCTGCATTTTCGAGCACCTTTTTGCCTATCATAGGTCCTACCACTCCGGGGATTAGCACCTGAGAAAAAATTCTTATTCCCTGAAGTCTTCCAGCCTTGCCCGCAGGGGTATTATCTCTTATTGCTGCACCAAAAACCGCCATTGATGAAAGATAACCGCTCATCATCAAAAGAGAGCCCACAAACACCGGCAATGTGGCTTTTGTGAAATAAAGCAAGATATATCCTAAAAGTAAAACCGTTATTGATATGGCTGCGGAAAAGCTAAAGCCCTTTTTATCGTAAACCTTGCCCCATACAGCCGTTACAACCGATGCAATAATTATTGCAGGCGCCATTATAAGTACGTAATTGCTCATTTTTAGGGTAACTTCATAATAAATTATGAGATAGGGCATAAAAATCTGAATAGAAATATTAAATATTATAAAGCAGGCTAAATATATGTAAAGCTTTAGATTTTCTTTTATGGTTTTTGGTCTGAAGCCATAAATAATTCCGCCTATATATGAGTCTTTTACAGGTTTTACATCTGGCTCCTTTATTATGAAAAAGCCTAAAATACCAACAGCGGTTACAACTCCTCCGATAATAGCAAAAATAAGACTCCAGCTTGATGCTTTTTCTAAATCAAAAAACATAAAACCTCCAAACACTACAAGAATGCTGACAAGCGGCATCATAGCATTTATACCCTCTGCCGCTCCCCTGTTAGAGGAATCGGTAGAATCGGTAAGCCAAGCGTTAAACGCCGCATCGTTAGCAGTAGAGCCGAAAAAGGTCATAACACAGTCGAGAATAATAGTAAGGCTTACTCCCACCGTCATAGCAGAAACCGTTAAACCCAAAGTCTTGCTTATTAAATCCTCACGTAAGAATATAAAGCTTAATATGGATATTCCCCAAAGAATATAACCGCCGCAAATAAACAGCTTCCGCTTTCCTATTTTATCAGATAAAGCGCCCATAAATATTGTTGTTACTGTAGCTGTAACAGCAGAAGCTGCAACCATATTGGAAATATCCGCCGCAGTAGCGCTGAACATTTTATATATAAAAACATTAAAATACATATTCTCAACCACCCAGGCTATCTGCCCCATAAGGCTGAAAATAGTAAGACTGAGCCAAAAACGGCCTCCAAGCTTAGCTTTCATTACTTCTCCTCTTTTCGTTCATTGCAATGAAAATTTGTGACCAAATCCAAGATTTGGTGTCGAAATAGTGTAAATCCACACTATTTCGACTTTTTATAACCATTATACCACATTAAAACCCGATAGTAAAACATTTTATCTCAATAAAAAATTTGTTGAAAAGAATATAATATAATGCTATAATATAAAAAAATGTTGGAGGTTTGCTATGTACTGTCCTTATTGTAATTCTACACTTCCTGAAAATGCCACTTTCTGCTCAGTATGCGGCAAAAATGTTACATATTCTCAAAACTACCAATCCGCATTACAGCAACAGCAGGAGCAAAATAACGCTATTCGCCAAGGCGAAATCAGTAAGCTCAGCTCATTAATGCAGCATTTTTCAGCAAAGCAGGCTCAGTTTGATGCTTATGATGACCTTTGCCGAAAAATTAATCATTATGCAAAGGGAGCTAAAAGCGCATTGCTTGTTTGGGGCTGTATAATAACCACCTTCAGCCTTATTATGTTAGCGGCTCTCACAAGCGATTCATCATTTGATACAGCCGAGGATTTTGCAGTATTTTTTGCTATTTTCCTATTGCCTGGCATACTTATGATAATCGGTGGAATTCTTATGAAGGTACTAAACCGCAAGCATCTACACCGCTTTGAGGAAGAATATATGTATCTTTCGGTTGAGCTTTATACCCATTATGTGGCCTATCCCAATTGTCCTATTAGCGCCGAATATACTAACCCCCGTGTTATTGCAGCAATGCTCAGGATATTGCAGTCAGGTTGCTGTAACACCTTACAGGAAAGTATGAGCCTTATGTTGGCAAATACCAATCATAACGCCCTTAACCGTTATCTAAGCATTACTCAGCAGAACACTGCTTCAATTAATATGCAAACCCGTGTGCCTGTTTTGTTTATGCCCTCCTATCTTTTTAAATAATCGTTTCTTATAACATAAAAGCTACGGCAATAAGTTTCATCTTATTGCCGTAGCTTATTTTAAATTTCTTTTTCTATATGTAAAATTTTATCGCAAACCTTAAGGCTTGTATTTCTGTGGGTTACAAAAAGAATGGTTTTACCTTCCATTTCCTTTATATTATTAAGAACCTTGGTTTCGGTAGCCTCGTCCAAAGCAGAGGTAGCCTCGTCCAACAAGAGAACAGGCGCATCTGTAAGAAGCGCACGGGCTATAGAAATTCTTTGAAGCTGACCCTCGGATAAACCGCCGCCACGCTCCGAAAGCTCGGTTTCAAAGCCATCGGGTAAAGCAGATATAATATCATAAATCTCAGCCGCCTTGGTAGCCTTGATTATTTCTTCCTCGCTGACATTATCGTTGCAAATAGTGAGGTTTTCTCTTACAGTTCCCGAAAGAATCATATTTCCCTGCGGAACATAAGCAAATATACCCCTTAGTGAAGTATCAAGCGGAATGCTTCCGTTTACGGTGATACTGCCGCTTTGCGCCTCATAAAGACCAAGCAAAAGCTTAAATATTGTGCTTTTGCCGCTACCCGATTCACCTGTAACAGCGGTGATTTTTGCCTTTTCAACCGACAAATTCAAATTTTTTAAAATAATTTCGTCCTTATAAGCAAAGGTAATATTATTAAGCTCTATACCGCAGAAGTTCTTTTTGATTTCCGTAAGAGTTTCATTTTTGGTTGCTTTATCCATAGTTCCGTTTTCTATTTCCATAAGCCGCTCTGCGGAAGCTAATGCAGAATAATATTGCGGAAGTATTGCTGAAACATTCTGAAGAGGTGCTCTTAGCTGTTGGAACAATTGCAAAAACGCCGTAAGCATACCAAAGGTGAAAGCAGCTCCCGAATGAATTTGAGTTGCGCCCCAAAGCAGAACAGCATAATATCCGAGAGTAAAAAAGGTATACATACCCATATGCATCACAACAGAGACTCTGCAACGCTTCATTTTGGCACGGTAACTGGAATTTAAATATTGACCGAGTTTGCGTGTAAACGGGGCTTCTCCTTCAAATGCTTTTAAAACCACTATATTCTCAAAGCATTCCTGCATAAAGGATCTTGCCTTACCCTCAGCTTTTTGAACATCTTTATGAAGCTTTTTAAATCTTTTGCTTAATGTTCTTCCAAGAGCAGGAACCGCAATGCCAAAAACCAGCACCAACAAGGCTATTCGCTTATCTAAAACAATAAGTGCTGCCATACCGCCTATAATTTTAGCGCCCATAGATGCAATATTAGGTAGGATATTAACCACCGCTCCGGTCACAACATCAACGTCCGATGTCAGACGATTCAACAAATCTCCCGAATGGTATTCCGATATTTCTGAATATTTTCTCCTGCTTATAGCTGTAAAAAGCTTATTTCTTATTGATATATTTATTTTTATATCGGTATAGCATTTAATCAAAGTATCTGCTATATGTAACACTATCTGTATAACTATTACAGAAACAAGTAATATTCCGTAATGAAGCAAGCTTCCCTCTCGGTCATTAGTTGCAATTTCCAAAACATTCTTTGATATCATTGCCAATGCTACAGCTAACACGGAAATTGCCGCCGAAACAAAACTTATTGTAACAACTGCAGGAATATGTCTTTTGCAGGTTCTGTATATCCACAAAAGCGAGCTTTTGTTATTATCTCTTTTTTTATTCGATGATACCATTTTCTTTCATCGTGCGTACAAACACATCAATATTGCCAAGCGCAAGAACGGTAGAAATATCAAAATTTTCTATTAAAGCGTTCAGCATTTCAGTTTTTGTAACGTCCTTCTCCTTTAATAAATTCCATAAAAACACAGCGGTATCGGCAAGAATGATAGAATTATCAAGTCTGCCCGATTCCTTACCGCCCAAGGTGACAATATACTGACCTGACTTGCATTTAAGCTCATAACCGCTTTTTATCCTCAAAATAACACCTCATTATCTTCTTTTTATTAACAAAGGGTAAAATTATTATATAACAAAAAAATTTATATTGCAAGTACAACCGCTTTTGTTGTATAATACCATTAATGAATAAAGCTTTTGCTATATTTTACCTTTTTATTATATGTTTTATTTGAGGAGTTATGACATGGATACTTTTTTTGAACAAATTATTCCAATTAAAAAAACAGGAGCTACCATTGCTTCTATTATAGGCATTTGGTTTGCCGCATTAATTCTTTGCGCAGCTTTATATATTTTCGGCTTCTATTTTTTAGGTTCATTAACGCTTTTGCTTATTGTAGGAATCCTTTACGGTGCATTCAAGCTTTCCACTCTTTTTAATGTGGAGTATGAATATATTGTAACAAACGGCACGATGGATATTGACAAGATAACAAACAAAAGCTCACGCAAAAGAATGTTATCCTTTGAGCTTCCAAATGTTACAAGACTCGAAAAATATAATGCTTCAGCTCTTAATAACGTTAACGCCAAATCGGTTGTTTTTGCCTGCAACGCTACTGACCCAAACGCTTATTTTATGGTTGCTGAAAAAGAGGGCAAGGGAGCATCTTATCTAGTTTTCTCACCTGACGAACGTATTAAAGAGGCTTGCATAAAATTCATTCCTAAATTTATTGTAAACAGTGCTTTTAAATAATCATTTCAAAATAAAATTTATCCGAGGTGTCGCTCTATGTCGGTACTGACCGCTGATTTAATAAGAAGGTCGGAGGAAAACGCCGTGACGAGCGGCGCCTTTTCTTTTAAAGAATTAATGCTTACAGCAGGTGAAGCTGTAGCAAAAATTATTGACAGCAGATATAACTGTCAAAACAAAAAAATCGCCGTTATATGCGGCAACGGTAATAACGGTGGGGACGGCTTTGTTGCCGCACGCTGGCTTTACGAACATGGCGCCACGGTTACTGTAATAACACCTATGGGTGAGCCTAAAACCCAAAACGCAATTTATTACTATAACCGTTTAGGTGAAATCAAAACATCAGATACCATTACCGACGATTTTGATATTATAATAGATGCTGTTTTCGGCATCGGCCTAAACCGTGCTCCAAGCAAAGAACTGACAGCGCTTTTTAAAAAAATCAATTCCTCAGCTGCTGTAAAAATAGCGATAGATATTCCCAGCGGCATCGAGGCTGACACAGGCAAAATTTTTGAAACCTGTGTTGATGCCGATTTAACTGTTACCTTCATAGCTTTAAAGCCCTGCTTTGTACTGCCTTACGGCTCTGATTATTGCGGAGAGGTGATTGTTGCCGATATAGGCGTAAAGCCTTGTGGAGAAAGCTTTAAAACAATAAATAAGCCTGTTTTTCCAAAACGCAGGCATAATTCTCACAAAGGAACTTTCGGCACATCACTTTTAATATGCGGAAGCTACGGTATGGCAGGAGCCGCTATTCTCGCCACACGTGCGGCGTTAAGAAGCGGTGTCGGTATTGCCAAGTGTGTTTTGTGTGACGGGATATACTCTGCTTTCACCTCTGCTGTGCCTGAAGCTGTTTGTATTCCTCAAAAACAGAATTCACTCGGCACATTAACAGAGAAAACCGATATATCCGCCCTTTTAAGTAATTCTTCTGCGCTATTGTTCGGTTGCGGCGTTGGTCAAAGCGAGGATACTTTTAAAATTTTGTCTGATATTATAGAAAAAAGCAATATTCCTACTGTTATTGATGCGGACGGAATAAATCTGCTTTGCTCTGACATAGAATTATTAAAGAAAAGTAAAGCTCCGTTAATACTTACTCCCCACCCCGGCGAAATGGCTCGGCTTTGTGGCTGTTCGGTAAAAGATATTGAGACTAACCGAATAGACATAGCAAAAAGCTTTGCAGAGGAATACGGCTGTATACTCGTGCTTAAAGGCGCAAACACTATTGTCGCTTTACCGCAAGGCGATATATACGTTAACATTAACGGCAACCCCGGCATGGCAACTGGTGGCAGCGGAGATGTTCTGGCAGGCATCTTGGTTTCACTTTTAGCGCAAGGATTTGCCCCTGCAAAAGCGGCTTTAGCCGCAGTTTTTCTGCATGGCGAAGCAGGCGATAAGGCGGCTATACGCAAGGGAGAGAGAGCCATGCTGCCAAGTGATATTATCGAGGAGCTTTAATCTTACTTTTTTAAAGGGAAGCTCTGTGTGAAAAAATTTATATACATTTTATTATGCCTGTCACTTTTTTTAACAGGCTGTTCAGGAAATAGAAAAAGCTCCGCTGTGACCGCTGTCACCACGGGGCTTTCTTTTACTGCCGAAATAAGTATTTCCAATACCACTTTTTCCTATTTTGTTGAAATAGCTAAAAGTGGCTCCGTTTCTATGAAAAGTGCAACCGATAACGAAACCTGTGTTGATTATCTTTTTGAAAACGGAAAAATTATCTATAAATACAATGAACTTGAATATATTGCGGATATATCCTCATTGCCAGAAAGCAATTTTGCAGACTTTATACCCTCAGTATTTGGTCGTTTAAAGCACATATCCGATAATGTGACTTATAAAAATAATCAGTACTGCATAACCGATAAAACCGGAAAATACGAATTTACTGTATATTTAGGTCAGACAGGGCTTCCTATTAAAATAACCGATAAAAAGAACAGCATTGTGACAATAATTAAAAACCCCACCCTTATTTCCTGACCTTTACGGTAAATTCTTTGCCGCATCTTGGGCATACTGTTTTATGAACGCCTAATCTGTGCGGAAGTCTTAGTATTGCCTTGCAGAAAGGACATTTTTTATATATGTGCAGGCTGTCAGCCTTTTTGCGTCTGTTAAAATCTCGTTGCTTTTTAAAAAAATTCACCTTATTATAAAACCAATTATTTTCTCTCCGCCTTGCCTCAATGTTGCGTGACATCATTCTGAATACAGCATAAAAAAGCAGACCGTAAACCAAAAGCTGCACAACATAAGAACGGATTACTAAATTCAAAAAAGAGATGCCTGCGGCAGTACCGATTATAACATAAAACAACATATCAGTACCGTATCTTCCGCTCATAAACTGCATTAGTCTGTATCTGAAATTCATAAAATAACCTCTTTTCACAAATTATTATATACAATATTAAGTGCCCAATTGTTAAGAAAGGTTAAATTATTTATTTGATTTCCGAAAAATTGCATAATTTTCTTTTAGATTTTGAGTGAAATAATATTCAAATATCAAATTTTTAGCAAAACGTATTGACAAAAAAATAACATTTGTATTATTATATTATTATCATTCTGAAAAAGGAGCTACTTTTATGGACAAATTGTTAGTCTTATTTACGTTTTTGGGCTCAATAGCGGCTCTGCTTTTTGCAGTATTCACCGCTAAAAAGGTGCTTAAATTTTCCGAAGGCACCGATACTATGAAAAAAATATCAAGCTGGATCAAAAAGGGCGCAAATGCCTATCTTAAGAGACAGTATGTTGTAGTAGCAATTTTCTTTGCTGTTATGTTTATTGTTCTTATGGTTATGGCATTATTAGGTCTATTAACCTTCTTCGTTCCCTTCGCATTTGTAACAGGCGGATTTTTCTCAGCGCTTTCAGGCTTTATCGGTATGAAGATAGCCACCGCCGCAAACTGCAGAACTGCAAACGCCTGCCAGCAGGGTCTTAACCGAGGACTCCGTGTTGCTTTCTCGGCAGGCTCTGTAATGGGCTTTACGGTTGTAGGTCTTGGTCTTCTTGATATTTCGGTATGGTTTTTCCTTTTAAACAATGTGTTTAAGCTTGACCCTACCCAAATCACAAGCGCAATGCTCACCTTTGGTATGGGAGCTTCCTCTATGGCGCTCTTTGCCCGTGTGGGCGGCGGTATCTTTACAAAGGCTGCTGACGTTGGCGCAGACCTTGTTGGTAAGGTTGAAGCAGGTATACCTGAAGATGACCCCCGTAACCCTGCTGTTATTGCCGATAATGTTGGTGATAACGTTGGTGACGTTGCAGGCATGGGCGCCGACCTTTACGAATCTTATGTGGGCTCGGTAATTTCTGCTTCAGCACTGGGTGTTGCCGCATTTTCTTCTGAGAAAGAGGTTAACGACCTTAACGCTATGGCAGTTCCTATGCTTTTGGCCGCTCTTGGTATCATTTGCTCAATTTTAGGCACATTCCTTGTAAGAACAAAAGAAAACGCAAGCCAAAAGGATTTGCTCCGCTCTCTCAGCAGAGGTACCAATTTCAGCGCAATAGTAATTGCTGTGGTTGCATTCCCACTTGTTTGGTTCTGCCTTGAAGGTGCAAAATCTATCGGCATTTACTTTGCAATTTTAGCAGGTCTTATATCGGGCGTGCTTATCGGTCAGTCGACAGAGTATTTCACATCTGATACCTACCGTCCTACCAAGCATTTAGCCGCAAAATCCGAAACCGGCTCTGCCACAATTATTATAGGCGGACTCGGTCTTGGTATGCTTTCAACCCTGCTTCCAATTATAATCGTTGCTGTTTGTATTCTCGTAGCTTACTTTGCCGCAGGCGGTAAAGGAGATCCTAACCTCGGTCTTTACGGTATTGCCCTTTCGGCTGTTGGTATGCTTTCTACCTTAGGCATAACACTTGCTACTGACGCTTACGGTCCTGTTGCTGACAATGCCGGCGGTATTGCTGAAATGGCAGGACTTGATCCATCTGTAAGACAGCGCACAGACGCCCTTGACGCTTTGGGCAACACCACCGCTGCTACAGGTAAAGGCTTTGCTATAGGCTCTGCCGCACTTACCGCATTAGCACTTATGGCATCTTATGTTAACAAGGTTGACGAGGTTGCTACTAATGCTGGCATAGAAATCGACCTTACCTTTGACCTTACAACCCCGACCGTTCTCGTAGGCTTATTTATCGGTGCTTGCTTACCATTTGTTTTCGCAGCACTCACAATGGAATCTGTTGGCAAGGCTGCCCAGTCTATTGTTGTTGAAGTTCGCCGTCAGTTTAAAGAAATAACAGGCCTTATGGAGGGCAAGGCTGAAGCTGATTACGCTTCCTGCGTTGACCTTTGCACAAAGGCAAGTCTCAAAGAAATGGTTCTCCCCACAGTTGTTGCAATAGTAGCCCCCATTGTTACAGGCTTGGTGCTTGGTTATCACGGTGTTGTAGGTATGCTTGCAGGCGCTACAGCAAGCGGCTTCCTGCTTGCAATATTTATGTCTAACTCGGGCGGTGCTTGGGATAACGCAAAGAAATATATTGAAAGCGGAGTTCACGGCGGCAAGGGCAGCAGTCAGCATAAAGCCGCAGTTGTTGGCGATACTGTAGGTGACCCGTTTAAGGATACCTCCGGTCCTGCTATTAATATTCTTATAAAGCTGCTTTCAATGGTTTCCATCGTATTTGCAGCCGTTGTAGTAAAATACAGTATTCTTTAGTAATTTTAAAAATCAGAAAAAAAGCGAGCAATATGCTCGCTTTTTTAATTTTTAATTAATTTTTAGTCAAAACAGCGGTATAAACTAAGAATTATCTTGCTATAACCCTATTTTTATGCTATACTGTAGAAGTGTACGGATACACAAAATTCCTTTAAATTAAAAGGTGGTTAAATGCAAGTGTTTAACAATATTAAATATGTTTGGAAAAAGTATAATTTTTTACTTCGTCAGCTTGTTTCACGTGATTTTAAGGTTAAATACAAGCGTAGCGTTTTAGGTGTTTTATGGAGTCTTTTATATCCCCTGCTCACAATGGCAGTTATGGCGATAGTTTTCACTAATGTCTTCAAATTTACCACTCCTGGAGTCAACTATCTTTCCTATCTTATGAGTGGTCTTGTAATCTTCAATTACTTCAGTGAAGCTTCAAACCTTGCAATGAGCAGTGTGGTTGCAAACTTCAGCCTTATTAACAAGGTTTATATGCCGAAATATATTTTCCCGCTTTCAAAATGCGTATTTGTGGGTATAAACTTTTTGCTCAGCCAGATACCGTTATATGTAATACTTATTGCCACTGGCACCGGTATAAATTGGTATCATATTTTTCTGCCATACGCATATTTGTGTTTATTCCTGTTTACCTTAGGCTTCGGACTTATCCTTTCAACAGTATCTGTATTTTTGCGTGATATGTTCTATATTTACGGTGTTGTAATTTCACTTTGGACATATATGACACCTATAATGTATGATATTGCTATTATAGACAAGCCTGCGTTACTATTAGTTTTTAAATGTAACCCTCTTTATTGGATAATTTACTTTGCAAGAAGAATAATGCTCTATAATACCATTCCTGAAATCAATTCCTGGATATACTGTATGGTATTTGGTCTTGGAACATTACTTATAGGTATATTTGTTTTCAAGAAGAATCAGGATAAATTTATTTACTATGTATAAGGAGACAGAAGTATGGATAACACCCCAAATATGATTGAAGTTGAAAATGTCTCTATGCGTTTTAATTTAGGCATTGAAAAAGGCTTTTCATTAAAGCAATGGTTTGTTGATGTTGGCAAGGGTAAAAAACACGAGAAAAAAGATTTCTGGGCACTTACTGATGTTAGCTTTAATGTTAAAAAAGGCGAGGTTATCGGCTTTTTGGGTTCAAACGGCGCAGGCAAATCTACCCTTTTAAAAGTTGTTGCAGGTGTTATGAAGCCTACTAAGGGTGAGGTTAAGGCTTATGGTAATATCTGCCCTATGATAGAGCTTGGTGCAGGCTTTGACCCTCAGCTTACTGCAAGAGAAAATATTTATCTTAATGGTTCAATAATGGGTTATTCAAAAGAGCTTATAGACGCCAAATTTCAGGAAATAGTTGATTTTTCTGAGCTACACGATTTCCTTGAAGTTCCCGTTCAGAACTTTTCTTCAGGTATGACTGCAAGACTGGCATTTAGTGTTGCTACAATAGTTGACCCTGAAATACTTATTGTTGATGAAATTTTGTCAGTTGGTGATATTGCGTTTCAGGCAAAAAGTGAAGCTAAAATGCTATCGATGATAGGCGGCGGTACTACTGTTCTGTTTGTATCTCACTCAATAGAACAAATCAAAAAAATGTGCGATACAGTAGTGTGGATTGAACATGGTGTGGTTCAGAAAATAGGTGGCAAGGAAGTTTGCGAAGAATATAAAAAATATCTGGGATTATAAAGGAGTCTTTATCTTGAATTTAATAAATAAAAAACTTGTCAAATTTAAAAATAATGGTATAAAAATCATTCGTGAAAAAAACGCCATAAGGCTGATTAATAATACTGATTCTCATGGATTTGTTGTGTACCCTAAGCTTTTTAGCGGCAAAAAAATTAAATCGGTTTTTGTGAAATTCAACGGTCAGCTCATACAAGGCAACGGAGCAATACTTCAGATACTAAATACCAGCAGACAAATTTTATCTGAGACCTCCTTTAATTCAGCTTCTACTTATTCCGTTAACTCAAAGAATTTTTTGTTCACCATTAAAATCAACCGTAATTCTGAAGTACTCATAACCGACGCAGAAATCAGCACTTCTAATACCTCTGTAGATGCTTTTGAAGATTTATTTAAAAATATAATAGATAGTGATAACAAAATACTGATTATAACCCCCAGTTATCCCACAGAAGAAAATAAATATTTCGGCGGATTCGTTCATTCGAGAGTTAAGGCTTATAAACAGTCCGGAATTAAATTTGATTTAGTTTGCGCGCACGAATATCCTAATACTTGTACCTACAATTTTGAGGGTGTCGATGTAACCAGAACCAATTTTTACGGTTTACGTCAGATTTTAAGTAAAAAGAAATACAAAACCATACTTTTGCATTTCTTCGACGAAAAATATGCTCAAATTCTTGATGCCTGCGATATGTCGGAAACCAATCTTTATTTCTGGGTACACGGTCCTGAAACACTTTATTGGGATTGGGCAAAAATGACCGATGCATATTTCACCCCCGAAACCAAGCTTTCCGAATTATCTGTACAGACTTTTAAAAATAATGACAAACTTATAGAGAGATACAATAATTATCCTAATGTTCACTGGGTATTTGTTTCCGAATGGATAAAAAATCACAGTGAAAAATTAATCGGTTTAAAATTCAATAACAGCGTAGTTATACCGAATTTCGTTGATGAGGATAATTTTGACTTTGTAGAAAAATCTCCAGAACTGCGTAAAAAAGTATTCTTTGTCAGAAGATTTGAAAATATAAGCAAATATGCAATAGATATTAATGTGAGAACTATTTTGGAATTGAGCCGCCGTGATTTCTTTAATGAAATGGAATTCAATATTTACGGCACAGGCGATTATTACGATACTATTATTGCGCCCATTAAAGATTTTCCAAATGTTAAATTACACAAGAAATTCCTTACTCATACTGACATTTCAAAGGTTCATAAAGAAAACGGCATTGGTTTATTTGCAACCCGTTACGATGCTCAAGGCGTTTCTATGTGTGAAGCAGCTATGTCAGGTCTGGCAATTGTTTCTTCTCAAAACGATGCTATCGCCGAATTCTTACCCTACGAAAAAGGCATTCTATGTGATACAGAGGATTATATTGCTTATGCAGACCTGATTGAAAAAATGTACCGCGATCCGGATTATTTCTGCGAAGCTGCAAAAGCTTGCCATGATAAGGTTTACTCAAAATGCTGCTTTAACGAAACAATACAAAAGGAAATCGATATGATTCAGTCGGTGTCGGATTATTGTGCTAAAACACTCTGTCCTGACACCAAGGTAGATGACAAAATTTTAAGTATTATAATCCCCTCTTACAATGTTTCAACCTATCTTTTCCACGGTGTTTACACTATGTTGGAGCATAAAAACGGCAATAAAATAGAAATTATAATAGTTAATGACGGTTCAAAGGATAATACTTTAGAAATCGCCCAAAAACTTAAAGAACGGTATTCTGAGAACAATATAATTATTCTTGATAAGCCTAACGGAGGCCACGGTTCAACTATAAATGAGGGTCTTAAGCTTTGTAACGGTAAATATATACGAATTATTGACGGTGACGACTGGGTTAACAGCGAAGCTATGTGTGAACTTATAGACATTCTATCACAGGAAACTGCTGATATTATCGTTACCGACTATTCTGAAGACCGTGCTGTGGAAAATATAAGTATTGAACGTAAACAATATCCTTTTATGATTCCGTCAAAGCATTATAATTTTGATGATTTATGCTATGAAGGCTACGGTTTCGTTCAATGGGGTCCAATCTTAGCCACCGCAAACTTTAGAAAAGAAGTTTTGAAAGACTGCTTCAAGCTTACCGAAAAAAGCTTTTATATTGATATGGAATTTGATGCATACTCAATAATAAAAGCTGAAACTATTGCCTACTATCCATTAGATATATACAGATATTTTATCGGTAGAGTCGATCAGTCAATAAGTGAAAATTCCTATAAGCGTAATTATGCACAACACGAGAATGTTATTTTCAATCTCATTGATTTTTATTATAATTCTGATGTATCTGCGCAAAAGAAATCCTATATTTTAAACAAGCTTATACTGCCAATGATTGTGGCTAATTATGTCATTTTAATTCAATTTTTGGTATCAGGTAAAAAGTATTATTCATTTGAAAAACGCCTTTCAAAATATCCTGAAATCTACAACAATCCGCTTATCGCAACAAGAATGAAACGCTTGCACCGAAAAACCCACGGCATTTTTGTTAAATCTGAAAGATTAATTAAGCGTATTGTGAACATAATATTGAAAAAATAACAATATTATCCCTAAGGAGAGAATTTATGAGAAATGTTCATATTAAGCACCTTATAATCGGTGCCGGAATTTCCGGTCTTACCTTTGCGAATTACTGTAAGGGTGACTATCTTATTGTCGAAAAAGAAAATGAGGTAGGTGGTTATTGCAGAACTATTAAAAAAGGCGAATACGTTTGGGACTATGCCGGTCATTTTTTTCACTTTAATACTGAGGAATTTAAAAGCAAATTCCTTGATAAAATGCCTGCTGAGGATATCATCTATAATGATAAATGCACCAAAATAGTTCACGGTGACAGATTTATTGACTTCCCTTTCCAAACTAATATTCACCAGCTTCCAAAAGAGGAGTTTATTGATTGCCTTTATGATCTTTTTAATAAGGAAGAAAAGGAAAACTACGATAATTTCCTCGATATGCTTTACGGCAAATTTGGAAAAAGCATTGTTGAAAAATTCTTAAAGCCCTACAACGAAAAGCTTTATGCTATAGACCTTAAAGAACTTGACGTTGATGCTATGGGCAGATTTTTCCCTTACGCTGACAAAGAGGCTATTATCCGAAATATGAAAAATAGCACTGTGAATTCATATAATGCTTCTTTTCTCTATCCTAAAAATGGTGCAGGAAGCTTTATTGAAATCCTTTATAACGCACTTGACAAGGAAAAGGTTCTGCTTAATACTGAAGTGAAATCCATTGATTTTAATGCAAAAACCGCCACCCTATCTAACGGGGATACTGTAGAATATGACTATCTTATAAATACGATACCTCTGAACAAGTTCTTAGAGCTTCCCGGTGGTTATTCTGAGCTTATAGATGAAATGTCATACAACAAGGTTTTAGTATTCAACCTCGGTTTTAATAAGCGTTCAGAGCTTTGTACCAAAGAGCATTGGCTCTATGTTGCAGATAAAGAATGTAATTTTTACCGTTGCGGTTTTTACAATAATATCTTGGGTGCCGAAAACCTAAGTATGTATATTGAAATAGGCTACAGCAAAAAAACCAAAATCACAAAGGCAGATATTGACGAACAATTAAAGCTCACTTTGGAAAACCTGAAAAAATTAGGTATTACCGATAATGAAACCGAATTGGTAGAATATTGCTCTATAATTATGGATCCTGCATATGTTCATATAAACACCGAAACTAACAAAAAATTGGACGAGCTCAAAAACAGTCTCGGACAGCAGAATGTTTATACCATCGGTCGTTACGGCGCTTGGATATATAATTCTATGGAGGATTCCATGCTTAAAGCAAAAGAATTAGCTGAGAAAATAGGTTAAAGAAACAGAGGATGTTAATTATGAAAATTAAAGTAATGAGTATTTTCGGTACCAGACCCGAAGCTATTAAAATGGCTCCCCTTGTAAAGGAGCTTGAAAGCCGTGAGGAAATTGAAAGCATCGTTTGCGTTACTGCACAGCATAGAGAGATGCTTGATCAGGTTCTTGAAACCTTTAAAATCAAACCCGATTACGACCTTAATATGATGAAGCAGGGTCAGACTCTTATTGATATTACTACAGGAGCGCTCACAGGGGTAGATGCAGTTATTAAGGAAGCTAAGCCTGACATTGTTTTAGTTCACGGTGACACTTCTACCACCTTTGCAGGCGGTCTTGCAGCCTTTTACAATCAAGTTGCTGTAGGTCACGTTGAGGCAGGTCTTCGCACCTATAACAAATATTCTCCCTACCCTGAAGAAATGAACCGTCAGATGGTTGACTGCTTTACCGATATGTATTTTGCTCCCACAAATTTAAGCCGTGACAATCTGCTCAAAGAGAATGTTGACGATGCTAAAATTTATGTAACAGGCAATACCGCAATCGATGCTATGAGCACTACTGTTGATGATAACTATACCCACCCTGAGCTCGAATGGCTCCAAGGTGACAAAATGATTCTCCTTACCGCCCACCGCAGAGAAAATTTAGGCGAACCCATGCGCAATATTTTCAGAGGTATCAGACGTGTGCTTGATGAGGTTGACGGTATTAAGGTTATTTACCCCATTCACAAAAACCCGCTTGTACGTGCTGCTGCTGACGAAATTTTTGGAGACTGCGACCGTGTAAAGCTCATTGAGCCTTTAGAGGTTTTTGATTTCCATAACTTCCAGAATCTTGCACATATTATTCTTACCGATAGCGGCGGTATTCAGGAGGAAGCTCCCTCTCTTGGCAAGCCTGTACTAGTTCTTCGTGATACTACCGAGCGCCCAGAAGGAATTGATGCCGGAACACTGAAGCTTGTTGGCACAAATAGTGATGTTATCTATAACGAAACTATGCGTTTGTTAAACGATAAAGAAGAATACGACCGTATGAGCAAAGCTTCTAACCCTTATGGTGACGGTCACGCCAGCGAACATATTGTTGACGCTATTATTGAAAAATTCAGTAAATAATCAGGTATTAAGCAGTTGCTATATTAAATTTTCCTGATACCTGATCCACTCAAAAGGAGCTACTATATGAAAGAAAAATTTTCCAAGCTTATAAATGTATATAAAAAATATGGTTTTTTAGGCTTTATGAAAAAATTATATGCCTATATAGTGGCTAACTATTTCAACAAAATAAGCTTTGCGGTTTTCTTTAATCCTAATAAGTACCGCAAAATTATCCGAGAAATATTAACCGAAAATGATTTTGAACGCATTGTGTTATGGCGTTCAAGCTTCGGCTATAATGTTCCGCTTTTCCAAAGACCTCAGCACATAGCAAATAACCTTGTAAAAAACGGTTGCTTGGTGCTTTATGAGGTTACAACTATGACCGATAAGGTTAAAACTGTAAAACCGTTCAGCGATAATCTATATCTCATAAATTATAATAATATTTTGCTCAACCGCCTTTTAATGGACGAGCTCAAAAAGATAAACTGCCCCAAATATATTCAGCTCTACTCTACCGACTGGAAGCTTTCTGTGGAGAATATCGAGAATTACATAAAAGAGGGCTTCGGCTTTATTTATGAGTATATTGATGATATAAGCCCCGAGCTTGCAGGCACAAAGAATATTCCGCAGAATATAATCGATAAATACGAATTTGCAATGTCGCATAAAGAGGTTTATGTTGTGGTTACTGCCGACCTTTTAAAAGAGGACGTAATTGCACACAGAGGCGAAGAAAATCTTATCTACTCATCTAACGGTGTTGACTATTCTTTCTTCCAAAGCTTTGATGAAAATTATGAGTTTGAACCCGAATTTGAGGAAATAGTAAATAAGGGAAAGCCTATCGTTTGTTATTACGGCGCACTCGCCAAATGGTTTGACTATGAGCTTATTAAAAAAATAGCCGCAACGGATGAATATTCTGTAGTGCTTTTCGGTATTAAATATGACGAATCTTATGACGAGAATATGAACGGCGAAGATAATATTTATTTCTTAGGCCCACGTGACTATAAGGTGCTAAAGAATTACTCTAAACGTTGTGATATTTTAACCATTCCTTTTAAAATCAATAATATCACAAGAGCTACAAGCCCCGTTAAGGTATTTGAATATATGGCACTTAACAAGCCTATAGTTACTACCGATATGAATGAGTGCCGTAAATATGAAAGTATTCTTATAGGTGACAGCCATGATGATTTCATTTTAAAGCTTAAAAAGGCTTTAACTCTTAAAAATGACAGCGATTATATCGCTCTCCTTGATAAAGAAGCCAAGGAAAATGACTGGTCAATGAAAGCTAAGGCTATAACCGACCATATCTCTCAATTTGAAAAATAATAAAGGAGCTGCTATGGAAGCTTTTTTTGAAAAATTATATAAGGGCACGCTTAAAGATTTTTTCGCCTTTACAGCAGAAGCTTTAGCCCATAATAAAAAGCAGTTTATTGTAACCGCTAATCCCGAAGCTTTTATCTTAGGAGCTAAGGACTGCGACTTAGAAAAGCTCCTGCTCGATAAAGAAACGGTTGTCATAGCTGACGGTATTGGTGTTATAAAGGGCGCTGATATACTCGGTATATCCGTTCCCGAAAGAATACCCGGTGTAGAACTGGCCGAGCATCTTTTAAGCTGTGGCAATAAGCTTCAAAAAAACATTTACCTCTTAGGAGCCAAAAAAGAGGTTTTGGAAGCGCTTTGTGAAAAAATTAAAAGCCAATACAAAAATCTATCTATAGCAGGCTGTTGTGACGGCTATGTGGAAGACAAAGATGCGGTTTTTGAAGAAATTAAAAAGCTCTCTCCTGATATAATTTTGGTAGCATTGGGTATGCCTTTTCAGGAAAAGCTTATTTACAAACATTTAAACGGCTTTGATAAAGGGATTTTTGTAGGTGTTGGCGGCAGCTTTGACGTATTAAGCGGCTGTAAAAAACGGGCGCCGCAGTTCTTTATTAAGCACAATATAGAATGGCTTTACAGAATCCTTAAAGAGCCTAAACGCATTAAACGTTTTTATAACAATAATATTAAGTTTTTGTTTGAGGTTAAAAAGTTAAAATCTCAAAAAAGCGGCAAATGAGTGTACTTGGAAGTGATGTTTTGAAAAACAAGAAAGAGCAATTTAAAAATATATTGCGCACACTTTTGAAAATTGCATTAATACTGTCTCAAACTGCTGTTTTCGCCCACGTCTGGCTTAATGAATACAATAATTATATTGTAGTCCCCTTTGTTCAAAAGGGTAACTGGTTTTTCTATGCAGTTTATGTTATCCTTTTAGCAATATTCTTAAGATGCTTTGACGGTCTTAAATACGGAATGTACCGCAAGACAAATCTTATAACTGCTCAAATATTAGCTTCATTTGCAACAGCTTTCATTATATATCTGCAGATAGTTTTGCTTGCGGCCAGATTTGTAACGGTTGTACCGCTTATTTATATGTTCCTTGGTGATGTGGCAATAATTTTTATTGTGACTGTTATAGGAACATTTCTTCTTAAAAAGCTTTTCCCCGCCAAGAAAACCGTTGTTATTTACGACAATTATTCGCCTGACGTGTTTATCGAAAAGCTTTCCCACCGTAAGGACAAGTTTTTAGTTACAGATATTATAAATGTTTCCGAAGGAATAGAAGCGATTGAAAAGCTGATTAACGCTTCTGAAACAGTTCTTATTTACGATGTTCACTCCGAAATGCGGAATAAAATTTTAAAGCTTTGCTTTGAAAATAACGTGAGAACCTATACCACAACCAAGGTTTCTGATATTCTAGTGCGAGGCGCAGAAAGTCTTCATATGTTTGATACTCCGCTCCTTTTATACCGTAATATTGGTCTTACCTTTGAACAGCGTTTCTTAAAGCGGACTTTGGATATAGTTGTATCCCTTATTATGCTTATAATAACAAGCCCTATATTATTGCTTTGCGCAATAGCTATTAAGCTTTATGACGGTGGCCCTGTATTTTTCCGTCAGGACAGAGGCACTATGAACGGCAAAATTTTCCGAATACACAAATTCAGAAGCATGATAATTGATGCCGAAAAGGACGGTGCCCCCCGCCCTGCTGAGAATAAGGACCCAAGAATAACACCAATCGGCAAATTTTTGCGAGCTTCACGTCTTGATGAATTACCCCAGCTTATTGATATTTTGATGGGTAATATGAGCCTTGTGGGCCCCAGACCCGAAAGAGTTGAGCATATAAGACAGTACACTGAGGAAATCCCCGAATTCCAATACAGACTAAAGGTTCGTGGCGGTCTCACAGGCTATGCACAGCTTTACGGTAAATACAATACCACTCCCTATGATAAGCTTCAATTAGACCTTATGTATATACAGAATTATTCTTTTTTCCTTGATATAAAGCTTATTCTTATGACCGTTAAGATAATGTTTATGAAAGAAAGTACCGAGGGCTTTACCGAGGAAAACAGCAAAAAAATCAGAGATAAAAATAGTGATTAAAAAAATGGCACTTCAAACGAAGTGCCGTTTTTTATTTGAAATCATCAGGTAAAGGGTATTTGTGGGAAAGGTTTAAAAATTCTATTCCTCGCTTAAATTTTTGCCTTTTCGTCTCATCCTCAACCTTGATATAAGGGTGCAGGTTAAGCCAGCCTATATCCTTAAAATGATATTGCTCCTCACTGCCTACCGCACATTCAAAGGCGGCTGGCATATCAGCGCCTTTTTTAAGCGCTTCGGTAAACTCGTTAAGATAATTTGTATAAATTTCTCTCGGAGTGCAGCTATGCTTTTTGCAAATACCTGCCGCCAGACCTACAACCTCGCCAAGCTCACCTAATGTGCGCATAACTCTTACAGCTGAGAATGCAACATGACTTGTACTGACAAGTCTTCCACCCAAAAACAGGTTACTTATATCCTTAGAATAAAGGCATCTGTAAGGCACAGGGTAAGGCTCAACAATGCCTCTGTGATACGCATAGGAACGAAAAGCCTCGCCAAACTGACTTAAATTTGTAGGCTCGGGGAAGTGCATATCAATACTCCATGTGATGCAGGCTGTACAGTCCTCATAATAAGTATGATTTTCAATATCGTTCTGGGTTAAAATCAAATCTCCTTTTACACGGTAGCTCTCACGCTTTCCGCCTAATGCAGATACCCATTTAAGACCCCAATTTGCAAAGCGCTCTTTTTGTGGGTAGTGATTTTTCTGATAAGACCAGTTAGAATATATTGCTCTTAGTCCATAATCCCTGATATACTCTATTTCACTTACCATATCCCTTGTAAATCCTGTTTCCTGCTCCCAGTCACCCGAATAGCAGTTAAGAAAGCTTTGCTCATCAAATTTTAAATTCCAATCAATATCGGTAAACTTAGCTTCGGTCTCACCCTCTTCAGAATACCAACGTATAGAATGACCCATAACAAGCTTTTCGTAGCTTTCGGCTGCCAGACTCTCACCAAATTCAGATTTAGCCTCTCTGCCATACATCACCTCTGCTCCGCCAAGGCGAGCCAAAACTGCATCTCCGCTGCAGTCAGAGAAAAGTTGCGCTCTGTGCATACTCTTTTTGCCACTTAAGGTATTAGTACACACAACCGCCGTAATTCTGTCATTTTCCTTTACGATTTCAGTAACGCACTCATTAAGCAATATTTTATATTTCCCATGGCAATCTCTTCTGTTTTCAAAACTTAAAAGCTTGCGGTTATCCTCAAAATATTCCTCTTTGAATATTGCTGGGTCGCCCATAATAGGACCGATTTCTCTTACAATGTTGCCTATGTTTTCGTATGGCGGCAAATTTATCATACCGCCCATACAAACCCTTATTTCCGAGCTGTTACAGCCTCCAAGCACGCCACGGTCGTTTATAAGGCAGGTGTTAACACCGCATCTAACAGCCGCAAGTGCTGTGCATATACCTGCGATACCGCCGCCCACAACAATAAGGTCAAATTGCTCATCACTATCAGTTATTTCTTTCCAATTAAGCCTTTTTCTTAAATTCTCTGTAGAATCAGGCGCACCGTCATCAGTAGTGAAATATACTGCATCGCATCTGCCATTAAAGCCTGTGAGGTCATGAAGCAATATTTGGTTTTCACCCTTTTTAAGCACCGTTTTGCCTGCTTTTTGCCACGCCCAGTCCTTACCGTTTGTTCCAAGGATATCGGGTAACTCCTCACCGTTTATGCTTATCTTGAATTTGCCAGCAGAATTTTCAACTCCCCAGACAGCTGTCCAATCACGGGTTAATGCCCAGACATTATATTCTCCAGCTTCATCAGCGTAAAAATCGGTTATAGCATCCTTCACCGGAACACCCATTCCGTGTGCCATAATATAAGAAGAATGTATCGTCTCCATAGACTGCTGGTCTACAACCCAACCGCCTAAATCCTTAAAGCTTTCTGCCTCGATAAAAATTTCAGGCATTATTACCACCTCTTTATGTTTTTATAGGAATTCTGATTTCCCACAAAAATCCGTCGTCCTCCATTAAGACAGGATATATCTCAATATTAGGCAAATCATAGTTTCGCTCATAGCCTCCGCTATTCAACCATTGCATTAATATATCCTTATAAAATCCATTTACAGCGCTGTCCTCTGTGGTGTTCATTTGAAAGCTCACCCAACGGGAGGGCGGTATTGTTATACTTTCCTTGGCGCCATCTTCATTATCACGTCTACCCAAAACGCATTTTACAGAATTTTCTCCGTTTATATAGCAAGCATATATCTTTTCGTTTTCGGGCAAACTCTCTGCATAATCAGTATCATAAAAATCCTGCCATACACCTTCACAGCATTCAGTATCTGTAATATCCGAACAGCCGCAAACACCGCATACACGAAATTCACCGTCATCAATTATTTTATAGCTTATATCCTTGCCGCCTGTGGTTATAATATCCGCTCCCACCTTTGAAAGCAGCTTTATTGAAGCACTTTTCTCTTTCGCTTCGGTTGGTGATATTCCGTGGTACTCCTTAAATGCCCTTGAAAAGGACGAAGCCGTATCGTATCCATATTTCAGAGCTACGTCGGAAACCGAACAATTCCCCTGATTAAGCTCTGCCGCCGCTAAGGATAATCTTCGTTTTCTTATATACTCATTTATCGGAATTCTGGCTATAAAAGTAAAAATTCGCCTGAACTCATAAACCGATAAATTTGCCTTTTGGGCAAGCACTGAAATATTTATATTCCCAGTAAGACCCTGCTCGATTTCCTCGATAATATCTTCAAAAAAATACATATTACTGTTCATTGCATTAAAGAGGCTGTACGTCCTGTGAAGTTCCCCAAACAGTTATCTCTTCCACAACAACACCCTTGGGCTGATTAGCGGCGTAAACTATCGCATTTGCAATGTCCTCAGCAGTAAGTGTCTGATTTTCCTCGCCTATACCTGCATTGCTCTGGAAGCCTGTACTTGCAGCTGCAGGAATAACGCAGGTTACTCTTACTCCGTAAGGACGCATTTCAACATAATGGCCCTTGCTGAAATTAAGTACACCGGCTTTTGCGGCAGCATAAACCGACCAAGCACCCCAGCAATGCCTTGCGCAAACAGAAGAAAGATTTATAATACTACCGTCTCTTTGCTCCTTCATAACACTTCCTATAACCTTTGAACCGTAAATAACACTCGAAAGGTTAAGAGAAATTGCCTTGTCAATATTTTCAAAGCTCTGCTCGGTCACTTCTTCAATACAAACTCCGCCGCCCGCATTGTTCACGAGCACATCTATTCTGCCGTATTTTTCCAAACAATAATCTCTTAAAGCCTCCCACTCTGCACTGTTGGTAACATCAATTTTAAACCCATCTGCAAAGCCGAATTCTTCCACAACAGCATTCACCTTTTGGGCATTACGAGAAGCTATAATAACTGTATCTCCCTCTGCCTTAAATTTCTTTGCGGTTGCGAGACCGTAACCATTAGTAGCACCTGTTACAATAACAATTCTGTTCATAATTAAAACCTCCGCTTAATTCTATTTCAATTTTATTAAATTCAAAAAAGCATATCAATACATTTCTTGTATTTTATTGTAAAAATCCGGTATATAGCTTTTATCGGCGCTTGATTTTTCCTGAATGAAAATATTCCTGAAATCAAAGCCTAAAATATAGTCAATTACCTTATCGTATTCTCTGTTAGTCACCTTGCGGTTAATTACAGGCATTTTTTCGGCCTCATTAAGTGGCAAATACTGACTCATAAAGCTAAAATAAGCGTTAGGGGTATTATCCCTCACCCAATCAAATACCTCCATAGCCTCTTTAGTAGCCTGCGGCAATAAAAGATGCCTTATTATTACTCCATTTTGCATAATTCCGTTTCTTAAAACACACTGGCTCTGCTGTCGGTAGACTTCAAGTATCGCATTTTTAGCTACAGTAGGATAATTTTCTGCTTCTGAGTAAAGCTTGGCTCTTTGGTCAGACAGATATTTTAAATCCATCAAAAATATGTCTATATACCCGTCAAGGCTTTTAAGCGTTTCAACGCTGTCATAACCGCCTGAATTGTAAACGATGGGGATTTCAGGTTTATAAATATCGAGCGCTTTTTTTATTGCAAGTACATAATGAGTGGGGCTTACAAGATTAATATTATGCGCCCCCTGCTGTTCCAAAGCTTTAAAAATATCAGCAAGCTTTTCATAAGAAATTATCTCGCCCTTGCCCAGGTGGGATATTTCATAATTCTGACAATAAACGCAAGCGAGCGAGCAACCACTGAAAAACACCGTACCTGACCCATTTACACCGCTAATGCAGGGCTCTTCCCAAAAATGCAAAGCAGCCCTTGCTACTTTAGGTAACAAAGGCATTTTGCAAAATCCGTTTATATTTTCTTTTTCTGTTCTAATTGCTTTGCACTGTCTCGGGCACAGATTGCATATCATTATTATTGTTCCTCTTTCGTGGTCTATACTCACAAACCTTATGCTTTACCTGCAAATCATCAAAGGTCTTTTTAAAGGACACCCTGCCGTTAAATTTATAACCGCAGTTTTTACACTCAAAATCAGCAATAAACCAACGGTTGCAATATTTCCAATTCCGTAATCTTCTTGTTTGCCCTTTACATTCAGGGCATTGAAACTTTAACTGTGCAGGATTGATATTACTGTCCTTGATATTAGAAATCGGATAAGCCTTAAATCTTAGCCTTGCGTAAAAATCGGGTTTTTTAGTATCTCTGATAAGGCTTTCAAATTTTTGCTGTTCATAACATATTTTTAAAAGCTGTGCTGCAAGGCGACAGTCATCAAGCGCATTATGCAGCTCAAAGCTCTCAGTCTCAACACCTAAAAATTCTGCTGCCGCTTCTAAAGATATCTGATTTTTACTTTCGTATCCACGGTTATATAAATCACCCTGCACCAGCTTTTGCAAATCAAGATAACCGTTTATATTAAATTTCAATCGGTTTTTAAGCAAAAGCTCCTCATTCTCTATAATAGTGTATAAATCCGAGTTGCTCCAGGTCATTGTAACCGCTGCAGAAGCAGAAAAGGAATTGTATTCCTCGAGTGCTTCTTCGAAAGGCACTCCGTTACGCATTATTTCCGATGTGATACCCGTAAGCTTTGCAAAGCGGCTTGACACACGTTTTGAAACCGACGAACAAATAACCCTGTTAAAGGTATCTATCACATTAAAATCTTCATCAAGCTTTACAGCGCCAATTTGAAGTATCTGGTTTATAAACCGCTTTTCGGGTGGAAAATAAGCACTGTCCCACTCCAAGTCAAGAATAATATATTCCATTATTTTTTCTTCGACTCCGCTTTCATTCTTTCTTCCTTGTTAAGAATACGCTTTCTAAGTCTGATATTATTAGGTGTTATCTCCACCAATTCATCATTCTTTATAAATTCAAGTGACTGCTCAAGACTCAGCTTTGAAGGGGGAACTAATCTTAAAGCATCATCCGAGCCGGAAGCACGGGTATTTGTCATCTGTTTTTTCTTACAAACATTGCAGACAATATCCTCGCTCTTAGGATTTTCGCCCACTATCATACCCTCATAAACAGGCACACCCGGTCCTATAAAGAGTCTGCCTCGGCTTTGGGTGTTAAAGAGTCCGTAGCCTGTAGCCTCGCCCTGCTCGTGAGCAATAATCGAGCCTGTCGAACGCTGGTCAATATCGCCCTTATATTCCTGATAGCTGTCAAACACGTGGTTCATTATACCGTTACCGTTAGTATCGGTCATAAACTGTGAACGGTAACCCAAAAGTCCACGGGCAGGAATTAAAAACTCAAGATGAGATGTACCGCCCTCACGGGTGCCCATATTTTTAATTTCAGCCTTGCGGTTGCCGAGACGCTCCATAACAGTACCCACATACTCCTCAGGTACTTCTATCATAAGAAGCTCAATAGGCTCTAAAAGAGTGCCATTCTCGTCTCTCTTATAAATAACTTCAGGGGGTGAAACCTGAAATTCATAGCCCTGACGGCGCATAGTCTCAATAAGAATCGATAAATGCAACTCACCTCTGCCCGAAACCTTAAAGGTATCAGCCGAATCGGTTTCCTCAACACGAAGACTTACATTTGTCATAACCTCTTTGAAAAGACGGTCACGAAGATTTCTTGAGGTTACAAACTTACCGTCCTTACCTGCAAAGGGTGAATTGTTTACCATAAAGTTCATAGCCAATGTCGGCTCATCTATTTTAACAAAGGGTAAAGCCTCAATATTATCAACAGCACAGGCAGTTTCGCCGATTTCAAGCTCGGAAATACCCGCAACCTGAATAATATCACCCACCGTAGCTGCTTCAGCTTCCATTCTTTTAAGTCCCTGATACATAAACAGCTTGGCTATCTTAACGTTAGAGGAAGTGCCGTCCTTATGGCAAAGGGCAACAGTCTGTCCCGCCTTAACATTGCCTCTTATAACTCGGCCTACACCTATTCTGCCGAGGTAATCATCATATTCAATATTAGTGAAAAGTATCTGCAAAGGACCGTCAGTATCACCCTCGGGCGGATCGATTTCTTTTACTATAGCATCAAATAAAGGCTTCATATCTGTTCCTGGAACATCGGGGGAATAGGTTGCGTAACCGTCCCTTCCGCTTGCAAATATTACAGGGAATTCTATCTGATCCTCGTCAGCGCCAAGCTCAATGAATAAATCGAGTACCTCGTCCACAACCTCGTGAGGGCGAGCCATCGGTCTATCAATTTTATTTACCACAACAACCGCTTTTTTGCCGAGCGCCAAGGCTTTTTTAAGCACAAAGCGAGTCTGAGGCATACAGCCCTCAAATGCATCAACAAGCAGTAAAACGCCGTCAACCATCTGCAAAATACGCTCAACCTCACCGCCAAAATCGGCGTGGCCGGGAGTATCAACGATATTAATTTTAATATCGCCATACATAACGCTTGTATTTTTAGAAAGTATCGTTATGCCCCTCTCCCTTTCAAGGTCGTTAGAGTCCATAACTCTGTCATTAACATTCTCATTTACTCTGAAAGTACCGCTCTGCTTTAAAAGCTGGTCAACAAGGGTAGTTTTACCGTGGTCAACGTGAGCAATTATTGCAACATTTCTTAAATTTTCGATTTTCGACATATTTTTTCACACCTTATCTTTCAACTAATAATTATACCTCTATTACGCATTATTGTCAATACAGCCAAAAGGTTAATTAAAGTTTTAAAGGGCAGAACAAACAAAAACTGCTGTGCCGAAGCACAGCAGTTTTATATTTAAGACTTATAAAGCTTATTCAAAAACCTGACCTTCCCATTTAAGGGCACGTGAACGAACAAGGTCTGCAAAGCTTGTGTAGAAGCTTATATCATCGATATGGAGAGACTTGCCTGTAAGCTCACCGTTTCTGTTGTAGAAGGTAACCTTAATGCTGATAATCTGATTATAATCAAGCTCAGCATTGTCAATTGTGTAACCGTCTTTTTCAACAATGAACATATTTTCCTTAGGAATTACAACCCAACCACGGAAACCGTCAGGAACAACAAGCACACCTGTCTTCTTGGAGATAACGCCGTACTTATCTATAAGATAGTACCACTTATCGCCGTACTCCCAATACTCTGTTGCAGTGCCTGCAGAATCAAGCACAGAAAGGTCGAGCTCAGTGTCCCCAGCTCCCTTAGGAGTCTCAACCCAGAAAGCAGTACCTGCACCGATAACAAGCTCGGGATCTGCACTAGTAGCAGCAAAATTAATGAAGCTTTCGCCCTCAGGCATTGTAAGCTTTAAGTTGCGCTCGTCGAATGAATAGTCAGTACGCTCAATAACAAGGTTTTCTGAGAAGTCTGTAAGACCTGCATTCTTCTTGTAGCCAGAACAGTCATTTGCAACTATCATATTTGTGTTCTCAAATGAGCCTGCATCATAGGTTGCAAGAAGTCCTTCAAGACCGATATCCTCGAACAACTTGTCGGTATCATAAATAAGTGAGAAATCGTCAATAACGAAAGTGTGGTCAAACTTCTCGCCTATATCTTCATTACACTTACTACGTGTGAAGTAGAAACCAAAACCTGTGAGGCTATTAGCTTTAATGAACTTAAACCAGTCGGTCTTAACAGAACCGTAGGACTGACCAACAGCATTTGTATCATTGAATATCATATAAACAGTACCTGAGAAAGCTTTGCTGAAACTAATGCCGTCTTTACTCTGAATAATAGTTTCGCCGTCATCGCTGATAGCATAAACCTTACCGTAAAGGTAGTTGGTAGCACCATTTACACGTGAACCAAAACCAATTTTGTGAGCCTCGGTAGGCATATCAGGAACTGTTACGTGATAGCTGTAGCCCTTAACGTTGTGTATCTGCTCAACACCTGTGATATCTACCTTGTAGGTAATTTCCTGAGCAGGAAGGTTAGCCTTCTTTATTGTAAGTGCCATACCCTTACCGTCGGGTGAATCATTATCAACAATTTCCTTGTCGAAATTTGCGGTATTGTGCCAGCTATATGTATTTGTGCCTTCGCCTGTACCGTTGTTTACAACAACAACATTGGGGCCGTCATAAGGCTCTTCAATTGTGTATTCGTGAACAGCTATACCGCTGACAATACCCTCAGTGCTTACAGCAATAGCCTTAATTGTGGTAGCCTTTTTAAGCTCTATGTAGGAAGCATCTTCCTGACCGTTACCCATACTGTAGGTCTCGTAAAGAGTACCGTTTGTGCACTCGCCATTTTCATAAGTGGGGTCAGTGCCGTCAGTTGTGTAGTAGATTGCGCAGCCATCGCCTGCATAAAGGAATATCTGAGTATCCATTCTAACAGCATCTGCGCCGGGGTCAGCAGTAGGAGCCATCGGACGCTTAGGCTCTTTATTCATATCTTCAACAAACTTATTAAGATCTGCAATAGCTATAACGTTATCTACGACAAAGCTCTTGTTATACATAGCAGAGTGGCTCTGATAGAAGCATATCTGCTTAAAACCGTTTGTCTGAACAAATTCACGGAAGTTATAACGGAAGGTATCTCCCCAGTCACCACGAACACATTCGCCCTCTAAGGAGAATATAAGATAACCTTCAAAACCGCTAAGTTTGGGATATTTACCAACATCGTACTCTGTAAAGTCTTGAGTTGAGGTGTTATAAGAATAGCTCTTGCCCTTGAAAGCATACTTTTCTCCGTTGATACAGGGAGAAAATGTGAGATTCATACCCTCAGGTACGCTTACCCAAAAAGCAAATGCCTGATGAGCTGCCCAGGTTGCATTGTCAAGATTGTTGGCAAACTTAACATTCCACATACTCTGTCCTGTACCGCCAAGACCTAAATACTTAACAGCGGTACCGTAAGGAGACATATTCTCAACAAGAGTCTTTGTTGATGTCATACCGTCATTAGAACCGTCACTCTTAACAGTTGAGGTATCCTCACAAGGGTTAAGAACAGTAACATTAGGCTGTGTATCGGGTAAGAAATCGTATTTATAGGTTGTTACAAGTGACTGCTTACCATCCTTATAAGCAATGGCTTTCAAGGTTGCAGGAGCAGTTGTAATAACAGGCTTATTGTTAGCATCATATTTTGCGCTGGTATTATCAGGAGCTGTGCCGTCTAAGGTGTAGAAAATCTCTGTACCCTCTTCAGCAGAAAGATCAACCTTCTGGTTTTTAGCAACCAAACCTGAAGTAATCTTAGAAGTAGGGGCTGCAACAGCGAGATTAAATCTGTCAGCAAGACCTGCCGCATCGTCAAAATAGCAGGTGATATCGTCAACAACAATTGCCTTACCTGTTTCCTGACCGAAAACATAAGCCTTTAAACCTTTAAGACCGCCGAATTCGTCCATAAATGCGTCCCAGGTCCATCTTGTATTAATACCTGTTCCCCAAAGCTTCTTAACAGCATTTGCATCGTCTGCAGGGAGGATATAAACGAAATAACCCTTAAAGCCGCCTACAAATGAGGTCTTGTTCTTGCTAACGAATTCGCCATCCTTGCTGATAGCGTAAAAATCGCCGCCTTCCCAGCCATAAACATATTCGTTGATACGTAAATGCCATTGAACTGCTCCGCCTGAAGAAAGTTCAGGAAGTTCAACATACATTGAGATAGCTGTAATATCCTTAGGATTATCAATAGTATTAATTCTAAGGTTAGCTTCTCTTGCTGGAGTAGCAGTCTGTGTGCTGGTCATATTTATTGCTTTACTGCCTGTAACCTCATTATCCACATAGGTAGATGTATACGTATATATACTACCTATATTATTACCGGTACCGTCACCGTTGTTTAAAACAACAGGATCGGGAGCTGTGTCGGCAAAGACAAACATACCGATACCGCAGGATGTTAATACTACGGCAATAACAGTAAGTATTGCGATAAAACGCAGCTTAGAGTTTTTCATAGTTTTCATTTCTCCTTTTTAAAATTTATATGATTTTATATTTAATAAATTAAATAACGAAATTTTGGTGTACAAATTCACATTGTACTGTTCTGTCATTACGAGCGATAGCGTGGTAATCCGTCGCTCCTGTCATTACGAGCGAAGCGTGGTAAGCCGTTTCCCTTTTGAGATTACGGATTGCTTCGTTGCTTTGCTCCTCGCAATGACGATATTGGGGTGATCCGTTTTTCTGTTAGTATCGTAAAACTCATACAACCCCGAATCTGTAATTCCGCAGAGCCGAATTATAAATTCCGAACTATATAATGCAACAATTTATCAAAAAAAGGATACAAAATGACAATTGAATATTTAAATAAAGACGGCTTCGCCGCCACTTTCTCCTCAAGGAAAAAGCTTTTTTCTTCTCCACGGGGATTCCGCCGAAGCGGAATCCCAATGGAAAGGTTTGTTAATTGAAATCAAAAACAATTAACGTTAAAAGAAAGGTCAAAATTATTTAACGTACTTAGCAGCCATGTCTGCGATAGCTTTAGCAGTTAATGTGTAATTATACTCGCTCATAAGCTTATCAAGACCGAAGCTACCGAAGTTACCAGCTGATACAGGATAATCATAACCGCCGTCATAGAAGGTGCGGAATGTATAGAACAATATACCGCCACGCTGTGACTCGGGGATTAAGTCTGTATTAGCAAAGAAATCATCGAACCAAGCAATCTCTTCTGCGATGCTTGCGTCTGTACGAGCAGGAGTACCTTCAGCAGTCTTACCGCAGTAAGTTGTGGGTAATACCCAGTACTTAACGTCTGCTCTGTTGCCGGTATTTTCCTTCATTGCATTAAATGTGTTTGTAAATGCAGTCTTCTCATCGTCTGTATCTATACCATACTTATCGAAGCCGATATCGGTAACATAAGCATAGGTTTCAGGAGTAGCTGCAGGAATAGGGCCTGCTTCGAAGTCAGGATTACCTACAACTTCATAAACAGAAAGAACAGCGAGTACACGCTTGCCATAGGTATCACGGAGATACTTGGTCATAGTAGCGTACTGAGACTGTGACATATACTTGGATGCGGTCATAAGGACTTCTTCGGTATGGAAGCCAACAACCTGATTCCAAACGCCCTGAGCCTTATACTCATTGATAGCATCGTCAAGAGCTGTCTTCCAAGCCTCGTTAATCTCGGTAGCAGCATTATCATAGCCGCCGTCCTTAGTACCGAATACAGGCTCGCCTGCGAATGTCTTAGAAATATACATCCAGCCTGTGCCGCCGTTTTGCTTCATCTGTGAGAGTGCGTACATATCAAGGCTTGTGTAAGCATTAAGAACATTGGATTCAGCTGCAACATCAGATGCATAGTAATCCCAAACACCATAATCACCGTGGTAGAAGCCTACCATAACGTCAGGATATTTTGCAAGTGAATAATCAAGCTCGGGAGCTTCAAACTTAACGCCCAAATTCTGCTTTCTACTTGCGATAAGCTCAGCGGCTGTATCAATAAAGCCATTATTGTCAATGTCAGCATTATGATAAGCTAAAAGAGTTTTAGCATCAGCATTAAACTTCTTAAGACGAACCATATCACGAACATCTACAACAGTATCGTTATTTGCGTCACCAGGTGTGGTTTCTGCACCGATTTCTGCCATAAAGACTGAAAGACTGTCAACAAACTGATGTCCACCGAAAACAAATTCTGTGGCCTTAACACTTGTACCCCACATATAGTAATACAAGCCCTTGAAGCCAACATTGTTAATATAATCTGCAAAGGACATTTCAGCGCCGTCTTTACCAACAATTGCATTCTTAAGAGGAATAATAATATAACCCTCGAAACCGTCACCTAAGGTTTTGCTGCCTGTAAGAAGCATAGATTCCTTAGTATTGATATCATAAGCTATATATGAGGTTTTAACCGGATAAGCTGAACCGAAGTTTGCTGAAAGCGGAACATTACCGCCCTCTATCTTAACATAATATACTAAAGCTTCTTTAGCGTTGATTTCATCAGCAGTTAATGTCGAAGCATTAGCAATATTAAATTCATAAGCACCATCAGTTCTGTGTTCAACACCATTATCTGTAAATTTGAATGCAGGAGCACCGTTAGATGTTGTAGTCATAGAAGCAGTATAAACACCGCCAGTACCATATTTGCCAGCATAATCTGCAACTAATGATGAATATTGACCGAATGCCTTGCTGTTAGGAGCGGCATAATTAGCAAAATATTTATCAGTATCTAATTGGTCATTAATAGTCTTGATAATAGGATTATCACCATAAACTACAGCAATATCATCAAAATCAAAATATGTGCCCTCATAATCTGCAACAGCACCTGAATAGGTTACCCAGAAGTTGAAGCGATCAATAACACTTGTTTTTGAGGAATAAAGCTCCAAGAACTCAGTCCATGAATGCTCACCCGCAGTGCTGCCCCAAGTAGCATTTACAGCAAGATCTCTATCAATCATTACAACAACAGTACCTGTGAAATTCTGGTTGAAGCCAGTACTTGAGTTGTATTTGGTGATTTCACCGCTATCCGAAACGAGATATATACCAGTTGCTCTTAATCCGTTTTGCTGTGCATTCAACTGATATGTAATATAGAAAGGCTTATTGTTAGGAGTAACAATGTTTGCTCTGTAGGTAAATGCAACTACATTACGTAAATCCAAGCCAGCAGTATTAACAACATTGTAAACCTGTGGATTAGAGTCGGCTGTAGTTCCATCTTCTTTTTCATAATTTGCAAGAGCAAAAGTCATTCTTGCGGCATAGCCGTCTTCAGAGTCGTTAGCTACATATTCAATGGCAGACTTATAATTAGTGCCAGTGCTGGATGTATTACCATTAGCACCGCTTAAATTGCTTATAATATGGGTACCGGTGAGCATTTCTTCTCTTTCAGCCAATGCTGCAGCCTTATCAGCCTCCGCCTTAGCAGCCGCACGCTTAGAAATGTTTATATCCGAAGAATAATCTGCTACATAAGTATCAATATCATCATAAATAAGTCTGAAAGTATCATAAGTAACTTTTACATCAGGAAGATTATTGGTATATAAAGCTCCACCTGTACTAGTGTAGAAACCACCAATATCGGACATACTCTTAATTACACCGCTATTAACTGATGTAATGTATTCCTCAAAGCTATATACCTTATCGCCTGCGCTAGCGCCATAAGAATCAACAACCAAAGCATCGTTGTCAAATTCCATTATGATTATACCCTCAAAGCCATTAGGAACCATTAATGAAGATTTTTGATTTTTCGATTCAAGTGTTCCGCCTGCTGTTTCAGGATCATCATCAACTCTTACAGCGGTAGTTTCATAAGTAGCAACTACTGTACCGTCATAGCTGATAGCCTTCATTGAGCCTAAGAAACCGGGTTTATTAGAACCAACCAAATGAGGAGTTATTGCCTTAAATGCACCATCAGGAAGTCCCTCAACCTTAATTTCAAAGCTTATACCATTAACATTTTCAGGATTTGCAACAGTGTAATTACCGTCTTTGGTAGCATTGCCTGATGTGAAATACAAATAATCGCTGTTCTGCTCAACAGCAGTTAATCCTTTTGGAGCCATTGTGAAAACAAACTTATCATTAATGCGCTCGCTTGTCATACGGGAATACTGAGTTGCAGTTGTTGTATATCCATTTTTGGGTCTGAACCAACCTGTATAATCACGGGTACCGTCTATAAATACAGGGTTCTTTGGATTCATAATTTCATCTATAGCAGTAGTATCATAAATAAAGCTAAAGCTACCGAAGGTGATAGAATCGCCTACCGCACCGCCAGCTCCAGAATAAGTGCTTAAATTATAATCACCTGTTTTTGAATTGATGTATTCTTCCCAGGTTACTGCATTGTCTGCAGATTTACCAACCATTACAGCTTTTTCATCAAATACCAAATAAGCTGTACCGCAGAAATTAGCAGGAACAGTAGCAGCTGTAGAAACCACACCACTGTCACTTACCAAATAATATGTACCGGCAAATGTATCTTTATTACTGTTAAATGCAAGGAAGAAGCCTACATCACCTGTCTTCTTGAGCTCAATACGTATACCTTTTGCTTTTTCAATAGCAAACGGTAAACCGCTTCCTCTTGTTTGAACAAAATCGTTTCTAATAGCAACCTTACCATCATTTGCTGCAACTTTAGCAATGGTGAATTTTGAACCCTTGCCCTCTAAACCGTCAAAGTCAACTATTTCTGCATGACCGTTGGAAGTAGTATCAAATTTACCGTTGCCGTTCCAATAGTTCATTGCTTCGTCCAACTCATAAGAACGAACCGATGCAGTATTGAAGTTATAAGAAATAACATCTGCGCCTGAAACATATTTAGCGAAATCTTCAACAGTTTTTGTAGAAACAGTTAAATCGCCAACATACCAAGCTTTTCCGATCATATCCTCGGTATAATTTGCGCGAAGCATCAAGGGCTTAAAGCAGTTATCCTTGAAAGCATCTACTGACTTAACGGGATTACCCTCAGCGTCTTCCCAGTCACCAACGCCGTAATTATCAGCATTGGAAATATCATAAATAATATAACCCTTAACGCCTGCAGGGATTCTGTAATAGCCGTTATTAGACTTAATTGGTAAAATATCGCCGTTATCAGCATCTAAGAAATAGATATAACCTGCACCTAAGAAAGCGTTATAGGTACCGTTGGAACCATAATACTGGAATCCGAGCTCTAAATCCGAACCGATTTCATTGGCTACATAATAAGCCACCGTATTAACAGATGCTGCCTGCTCAGCAGTAAGCTCTACCTTACTTGAAAAAGGTAACAAGCCTGCTTTTGCCTTTTGCGGAGCAATACGATATACGGTTTTACCGTCATAATTAGCAAGAGCCATATTCTCATGGTCTGCTCGCCAAGATTTCATGGCTGTATCATTAACTATACAGTAGCTAAGATCAACCTCTGCGGTTTCGGCACTAACAGCAAAGCCTGTTAAGCAAACGGAAAGAACCATTGCTAAAGACAATACTAATGCCAAAACCTTTTTGAAATTAAAATTTTTCAAGATTTTCCTCTCCTTTATAAATTTTTTTATATTTAATGCAAATACTTCGGTTGCCCGATTACGTTCCTTTTGCATTTAATACCAGAATTTATTGGTCTTACGACCGTTTTTATCCGTCCCCCGATTTAGGAGAAGATTTGCTACGGGTGCGGATAAAATTTTGTTTTTTTCGGGCGGGCACTAAGACCCGCCCTGCAATATTCAATTGTGTTTTGGTAATTGAAATTACTTTTGTTTAATCATCCAAAAAGATAACCCATACTTTCTTTATACGAGAGAAAGCACTTTGTTACGCATTATTTTTTGGGGTTGCAACGATCGTAATATTTCTGGAGTTCTGCAACATACTTATTGATGCCCTTAGACTTCATTTCGTTGATAAGTGTAGTCCAGTCAGCACCCATATTCTTCTTACCTTGGACAAAATTCCACCATTCACCGCTTACCTGATTCCAGTAAGTGGTATAAAGCTTTTCAGCGTTAATTTCAGACTGGGTCTTCCAAGTGGTAGGTAAGAACTTCTGCTTGGTTTCCACCATAGTTTTTGCGCACCAGTCATCAATTGCATAACGGCGCTCATACATAGGAGATATAACTTCATTTGTAATCTTAGAATCTGCAAGATAGTTACGTGCACGGAGTGACCATTTAGGACCAGCGTCAGGAGAAGCCTCAGTACCTGTGAATTCATAAGTAGTAGCAGAGGTCTTCTTATAAGCCTTGCCGGGAGTACCGTACTGCTTTAACATATAACCGTCATCAGTGAAGAGGTAATCCAACCAACGAAGAGCAGCAGTAACGTTCTTACACTTAGAAGAAATATAGAAAGAACCACGGCTTACCTTGGGGTTAACGGTAATAGCCTGTGCAGGGAATGTACCGTTGTTGCCTGCGGTAGGATATTCAAGAGTCTCATACTCTTTCATAAGATTATCTTCAAGGTTGGGCCAACCATACCAGAAGCAGCCAACCTTACCGGTGTTGATAAGGGTCATAAATGCAGCATTGTTACCTGCCCAGTTATTAATTTCCTTCTTGGAAACGAGGTCTTCCTTGTAAACCTTTGCCCAATATGTAACAGCGTTCTTCATATTAGAAGTGGTGTACATATTATAAACTTTACCGTTGGTATCAACGTCGATAGAGCTGTTGAAGCCCCAAGGAGCGAAGATGAAACCGCCGTTTGACCAAGTTGCAAGAGGGACTTCGTCAGCCTGACCGTTACCGTTGGGGTCGCCGTTCTTGAATGCGTTGAGCATCTCATAGAACTGATCCATTGTCTTAGGCTTGGAGAGACCTAACTTCTTGAGCCATGTGGTACGAACGAACCAATAGTGCTGTGCAAAGTTAAAGTCCTCGGTAAGACCTGCTAAGGAGTACATTTTACCGTCAGCAGATTTCATATTTGTCCAAGCTTCGGGGTTGTCATTATAAGTCTTGTAAATGTTGGGAGCCCACTCTTTAAGAAGATCCTTAGTGATCTCAACGAATGCGCCTTCTTTGCTGTACTGAAGCATTTCGCCATCGGTCATACCGGTTGCAAAAATGTCAGGCATATTTCCTGACTGTAATGCCAATACCTTTGCACCGTTGATAGCGGATTCACTTGAAATCTGCCATTCAACGTCAATATTGGTCATTTTTTCATACTCAGCATCGAATTCAGAATTAGCTATATCACCCAAGTCTGCACGGGTTACGCACATAATGGTGAGCTTTTCCTTTTCTTTTACAATGGGGAAGCCTGTTTTATTTGTATTGCTGTTTGCAGTAGTAGTGCTGCCGCCATTGTTTTTGTCCTTGTCTTTTCCTGTGTCCTTATCCTTACTTGTAGAGTCCTTATCTTCAGAAGAAGCATCAGTATCGCCTTCTTCTGCTTCACCGTCTACATACTCGTACTCGATTTCCCACTCGATAGACTCATTATCGTCTTTCTTGCCTTTACAGCCTGCGAAAAGAGTAGCAGTAAGAAGAACAGCCATTAAAAGAGCTAAAATTCTTTTTGTCATTTCTTTCACCTTTCTTTATTTTAATTATAAACTGCTGATTTTACTCAACAGATAATTACTAATTTGTAGGGACAGACGTCCTCGGCTGTCCGTTTGCAGCAAATTAATTATATAAGGAGTAATCGTAACGGTAGCTGCTTGCACGCATTTCCTTACCAATTTCAATTATTCTTCTGCCCCAGTTATTCCACTGGTAACCAAGATTAGGATCAAGCAAGCTTGCTATACCTGTAGGAAAGTCCATCCATGTGTAAAGGTAAAGACCACCAGGATTTTTCTGATCAAGAAGAATATCATACATCATATTAAGATGGGTTGTAACAAATGCTTCGTCAGTAGCAGTGCTGAATTTATAAGATGTGGGGAAGAACCAAACACGAACGTTGTTTCTGCGTCCCATATTAGAAAGCATCAATTCAACCGCATCACGGTACTGCTTTTCATCAAGGTGGCTATACCAGTCATAACCGATATCGGTAATATAGCCGTATGTATCATAGCTCATAGGAGCAATGGTGAAGCCTGCAGGAGCGGTACCTCTAACCTCATACATTGAAAGGCAGGCGAAAATACGCTTTTCAGGGAAGTTATCACGAAGCCAGCGTGTAAGAGTCTTGAACTGTTCCTGAGTAACAGCCATACAGATTTCCTCGGTTTCAAAGCCTGCTAACTGATCCCAAACGCCTGCGTCCTTATAAGCTTTGGCCTGTCTTAAAATGCTATCAGTCCAACCGTCCTTGAATTCGGTGGTATTTCTATTGGGGAAAGGATTACCGATAAGCCACCAACCAAGACCGTTCTTCTCCTTGAGGGCGCGAAGATCAGCGATATCTTTAATACGATAATATGTAAGGAATTCAGCTTCCTTTGTGCCGAAAGTATCAGCAAGCAGATTATCCCACTCACCTTGATAGAAGTGGTAGATAGCCATACCCATTTGCTCGTTAAGAGGATTGAAGACTTTTTCTTCAAGGTCTACCTCATAAAGAGACTTGGGTTTTTCCTCTTCAACTACTTCCTCCTCTTCCTCTTCCTCATACTCGTAATCGTCCTCCTCGGTTTCTTCCTCAGAAGATGTATCATCAGTTTGAGAAGATGAAGGTTTTTTAACTATTACAACTTTTTTCTTTTTTCTTCTTACAGTTGTTTCGCCGCCCTTACAAGCGCAAAGACCCAAAACCATAACCATGCTCAAAACGATGCTCACAATAGCGAGTAGAAGTTTTAAACGCTTATTCATCAAAAGTCCTCCTTAGCAAAAATTATAATTTTTTACGTTATAATTTTATCATTTTTTTATCAAAGTAACAATATCATTATGTTTCAGGTTTTTTGCAAGATGTTGCACGATTATCCGTAAAAAAACACAAGACTATCGGCGAAATGTCAAAATGTACTAATCAAGTCTGTCGCTTTTTGATAAAATGCACAAAAGGAAGTGTGATTTTATCAATTTTATAAAGAAAGTCAAGAAAACTGTTATCAACATAAAAACAACCCTTAGTGTCAGTTGTTGCACATAATTTGCTATATGTTGCATGTTGCTTGACTTTTTGTGTTTTTTTGCTATAATCATAATTAATCAAAAAACAATTTTGATTGTTTTTGACAAACCATTTTTCTGCCTTTCAATAGTAATGATAGGCACCTGTGATTGCATTAAGGTTGAAATTTGAAGAATCATCATTTGCCGACACATTATATATTATATATGTGGCATTTTCGGAGGAAATTGTGCTATGTTTATTTTAAAACATTCCATAAATACCAGCTTCAATGTTAATACTTCCTTTTTTGTGACTCAATGCGGTTATGAGGACTGCAAGCCCTCTCACAGCTACGGTCCTACAGCAAGGGATTATTATTTAGTGCATTTCATCTTTTCAGGTAAAGGCACTCTGGAAATTTACGGAAAGACCCATGAGCTTTCCGCGGGTCAGGGCTTTTTTATCCCTTTAGGCACTCCTACCACCTACACCGCCGATGAAAAAGACCCTTGGTTTTACGGCTGGGTTGGCTTTTCCGGCGAGCATTCCAACCAGCAGATAGCCTTAAGAGGTCTCTCCAATGATAAATTTATTTTCAACTTTGCCGATTGCGATCAGGTTCTCGAGTCTTTAAAGAGACTTGTTGCAAGCTGCGGTAAAGAAGGTAACGGTTTTACCGCAATTTCAAAGCTTTTTGAGCTTTTCAGCTTTATAAATCCCGAGCACGATTCTTCGCTTTTACAGTCGGGTGTTATAAACGAGGTTATTCTTGATATTGAGAAGAACTACGCTAAAGATGTTTCGGTTGAGGATCTTTCTAAAAGATATAACATCAGCCGAAGTCAGCTTTTCAGACTGTTTAAAACCAAGCTTGATATATCTCCTCAGCAGTATATCAAGCATTACCGCATAAATCACGCGGCTGACCTATTACGAAGAACAGACCTTACCATAGGTCAGGTTATGGAACAGTCAGGCTTTTCAAACATTTCCAATTTTTCCCGTCAATTCAAGTCGGTTTACGGCAGAAGCCCCAAGGATTTTAGAGAATATATTGCTAATCATATCAAATCCTTAGAGGGCACAAACTCTTCAGAAAATTAATTGTATACTATATGTGTACAAAGGCTTAAGAAGAACAGAAATTCTTGTTTATATTAAAAAGGGTAGTAACTTAACCGTTACTACCCTTTTAAGTTATTATTTCTTATTTTTAGCACCAAGTGTTAATTATCTTTTACCCTCTAAAACTGCGTTCTGATACTCCATATAATCGTTGTATTGTTTAACAGCAGCTGTTCCGCCGGGCTTAACCCTGGCATCAGGAGTTGTGAAAAAGCCCGAGAACATAAAGTTCATAATTTTTTCAACATAGGGCCTTACCGTTTCCATCTGTTGAATAAAGCCTTCTTCACCGTCCATTCCGCCGTTTTTATAACGTGGAACAAGCAGACTGATAGCTCCGTTTCCCGCAAGATTAACATTAGCACCCGTAAAGTTAAACGCCTCGCAGTTTGCCCACAAATGCTTATTACTCTTTTGGCAATAATCAAGCAGCGTGATATTTTGTTGACGGCTGTCAGCCAATGTAAATCTGTTCTGGCCAACAAAATCCTGCGGCATCATAATATCGAACAAATCGTGCTTTTCGATGTATTCGATAAATTCTTTACCTGGTTGACAGTATGGTGACATCAAAATAGGCTTTGCAGGAGAAAGCTCTCTTGCCTTCAGGGTGTTGCGATTGAGCTTATCCCAATATTCGGGTCTGAATTTTTCCATATTAAGTTCGCAGGCAAAATACCAGCCATAGAAGGATTTGTGAGAATGATATCTCTCAAAAAGTTCTTCTAAATCCTCGGGCTCACCGGTTCTTCCGTAGTTGTTACCAACTCCTATAAAAACATTCTGACCGTTTTTCTCTGCAGCAGATAAAATAGCTTCAATAGGGTCCTTTGCAAGAATATCTGACTTAGGATATAATTTCGAGCCATCATAGTGGGCAGTAACCTTTAATTTATCAACGTTATAAAGGCGGTCATATTGATGTGAAACCATAATAATTATACCGGTCTGACGCATATTATGAAGGTCGTTAATATAGTCAGTCCAGTCCTGGTCTAACATCGCTTTAACTTCGGGTGTGTAAGTTATGCAGCATTTTCTGTCATTCGGTGGTCCCAACATAACAAAGCCGCCATCAAGAAGAACAGGATGTTCCTTTACAACCTCAAATTCAACAATCTCACCGTTTATATCAAGGGTATTTTTTCCGATTTTGCCCTTTATATCGGGGAAATACTTAACAAAACCATACTCACCTTTTTTAACAAAAACCTTTTGGTTGAAAGTGACCTCTCCATTAAGGTGAATGCGAAGCTCCATCTCGCCGTCCTCATCGCCCGTGTTTTTAAACTGAACACGAACTTCGAGTGGATCTCTTTCCTGAATGGGCGAATATGGAAGAAGCTTTATATCAAAATCTTTATCAATCTTAAAACAGGCGCTCATAAAGCTCAACTTCCTTTGGTGTATGAATTTCTCCGTTCCATTGAACGAGAGCTGAATACATAGCGCTGGGGAATGCTGTTTCGGGTCTGTGCCAGGTTGTCTGAACAATGCCGAGACTACCCTTTCTTCTGCACAATTTAACCATATTTTCGGTTCCCTTTCTGTTTATAAAGGGAGAATAAACCGTCTGGTATCCGCGTGACTCAAAGAAGTCAACGTCTGCCCAATAATCGCCGATATCGTTATGTGTCCAAACATTGATAAGAATGTTCTTAGGTAACATATCTGCAATAATGGGGTTGGGCTTCCATGTAAGAGAATCCATAGAAGAATAGAGCATATCGCCCCACATAACCATTCTGGTGCCCTTTTCCTGGAGATAGGTGTTGAGTCGGCAAATATGATTTGCAAAAAGGATATCCGCAGGCTTTGTTCTGTCCTCTTCGGTTGAACCAAAACCGAAGCATTTATCACAGGAAGTGTGGAAATAAGGTGGATTTCTGAATGTTTCAAGAAGGTCATCCATAATATCACGCAGATATTCCTGTGTATCAGGATTCTCGGTTGCAAAGCACCAGCCGCCAGGCACCCACATATCAGAAAGGTCGGGTCTCTGGTCTAAGACAACGTGCTTTCTTGATGCGATTCTGCTCCAACCTGCATGGCTTGTAAGGTTTTGGCAAGGCAGGGGAGTGATATGTAATTTATCAATAGCAAGGCTGATGATTTCCTCAACTGCTTCTCTTGTATATGCCTTGGGCCAAGCTGCATAAGGGCGCTTTTTATACGGGAACATACCCCAGAATTCCATAAAGATATAATTGTAGCCGGCAAGGGCTGCCTTTATAATTCTTCTTTTGATATCCTCGGGATTAGTATCTTCTTTTTCTGTTCCGTCGTCAGGATTAAATATGCAAAGGTGCATACCACGGAATTTAATATCGGGCTCATCAATGATTTTCATACAAGGAATAGCATCGCCGTGCTTTTCCTTTAAAACTGCGAGCATTTTAAGAGCATTTGAAAGCCCCTCCTCACATTTAACGCAAACAGAAATACCGTCATTTGCAATATCGAGAACATAACCGTCTTCCCCGATATCGCAGCAGCATTTCTTCTCCTCGATTTCGAGACTGTCAAATCCGCAAAGCGAAAGAAGATAGGAATAATCTCTCTCTACGGGAGCGAAATTTGAAACAAGCTTACCGCCGCTAAAAGTGCCTTCTTTAAGTTCGAATTTTTTAGGATTTCTAATCATATTGTTCAACCTCTTTTATAGCATTTTAATTCTGGGTTTATATTTTTCTAAATATGCCGCATTCTTCTCGTCACCACCGGGTGTGTTTGCGCTTGACCATACAGGTGGTGTAATTCCTCTGTCGATACACTGCTTAACACACTCGATTTCCAAGAGATGCGCAATATAGAAATCGATTATATTTGATACGGGAGCTATGGGAGTATCAAGTCCCGGTACGGTTACTACCGCATCGCCTACGGGGTTGAAATCCTCAATGCAAACGTCTGCATAATCATTAAGATTAGTTTTATTGGGGTGACGGATAAAATGGTCAAGCGGCATTTCCTTCTGCCACGCCTCACTCGAAACCGCAATAATCTTAACTCCGTTTTTCTTGGCCTCCATAGCAGCATCAATAGTTGCAGGATTGATACCTATATTATGGAAAATAATCAGCACATCATCTTTTTTAAGGTCATAATATTTTACGATAGATGCGCCGTAATTAACCGTTCTTTCAAGCTCCAAATATTTAAGCGCCTGATTAAATACCGAAAGTCCTGTTTCCATTAAAGGATTAATGCAGGAAAGTCCGCCTGCTCTGAAAAACATTTCGCCCACAGGAAGTGTTGTGTGACCACCGCCGCCGTAAACATTTATAAGGCGGTCATTTTCAATTGCATCTGCCATTAAAGATGCCGCTTTTCTGATGTTTTCACTTTGGGTGTCATTAACTTTTTTGAAATTTTCCATTAAACTTTCAAAATAGCCAAAATCATTCATTTTTTAGTCCCCTTTCTATTATTCAGATAATAATTTTTCTTCTATTTCATTTTTTTGAGGTATTGAATTTAAAACATAAGGCTTTGTAACGCTAAGTCCCGATGCTGTAACAGCGTATTTACAAGCGCTTTCTAAATCCATTCCATCGGCTAAGCAGACCGCTAAAACGCCGTTAAAGGTATCTCCCGCCCCCGTAGTATCTACAGCTTTAACTTTAAGGGCTGGTATAAAAGTTTCTTCGTTTACCATACAACCCTTATCCCCCAAAGTTGTAACAACATTTGCAAAACGTTTAGGGTTTATTGCTGTTTTTTCTTGCTCATTAGGGGTTACAATATATACATTTTCCGCGATACTGTCGCTGATTTCCCTGATAGGTGCAGGATTAAGTATAACCTTAACATTATGCCTTTTTGCGATTTCCACCGCCGCTTCGTTTACTTCATCAGGCACTTCGTGTTGAAGAAGTAAAAAATCGCTGTTTGCAATTTCTTTCTGGAAGGCTAAAACATCCTCTACTTCAAGCTCGGCACCAACATATTCTGTAACACGGTTTTCACCGTTTTTATCGGTAAGAATAAAAGCAAAAGTAGTTCTTTTACCCTTTTTAGCAACCAAAAAATCCTTTAAATTGTTTTCCTTTGCGGTGTTGCGGCATTTTTCGCCATCAGAATCGTCACCTATAGCACCCAAAAAGGAGACTTCCGCTCCCATTCGTGCGCAGGCTATTGCCTGATTAATGCCCTTGCCGCCAATTTCTTCAAAGCATTCTTCTGCTACAAGTGTTTCGCCTTTCGAGTGAAAATGGTCTGCATACATAAATACCGAATTTCCGCAAATTCCTATAACTGCAATTTTAGCCATTTTTTATACCTCACAGGTGCTTTATGCGTGGCATATATTCTTTAATAAGCGCTTTGTTATAGTCCGCACCGCCCTCGATATTGCCGCTCATATAAATAGGTACTTTTTTGCCGCTTTTAGCCGCATTTTCTGCCGCCTCTAACAAAACCGCCTGCAAAATAAAGGAGCTGGCAGCCGTAGAAACACTGCCCATTTTAACATCTGTACCTGTAATATCCATAACCGCATCGCCGTGGGGCACGCAGTTATCAATATAAATATCGGATATTTCGTATAGCTTTTCACCCTCGGTTTTATCCTCAAAATAAGCACTAGAGACTACCGATATGTTTTTTATACCGTTTTTAGCAGCCACCTTTGCCATCTCAACCGGAACGGCATTTTTACCGCTTGTTGATACAACAATAAGGGTATCATTTTCGGTAAGGCAGTATCTTTCAAAAACGCTTTCGGCAATACCGCTCATTTTCTCCATTTTACTGCTTTTTGCTGCACCGTTATGAAGCATTAAATCGGTATCGAGCATAGCGCTTACATTAACAAGACCGCCTGCTCTGTAAAAACAGTCAAGCCCTATTAAATGCGAGTGTCCGCAGCCGAATATGTAAATAATACCGTCGTTTTTTATGGTTTCAGCAACAAGCTCTGCCACCGCCATAATTTTTTCTCCCTGAGTATTTTTTACATCCTCAAGAATATCGGTTAATTTCCCATAATACTCTTCAAAAATCATTTTTTAAGCACTCTTTTATAATTTCTGCCTATATTATCCCAAAGCTCAAGCGGGTCTTTAGCCGCTACAGAAGTACCATAACCACCACGGTATGTCCAGGTAGCAAGACGGTCAACTCCTAATTCTTCGTACATATCGACAACCTTATCTATCTGACTGAAATCATCAGGGCGCTTATTGTAGCCCATAAGCCAACGTTCACTCTGCTTGCCGTACTTCTTAGCCATAGCAACTGTTCTTTCTGTGATTTCACGGAAGAAGCTCTCTGGCAATGTCCAGTTAATAATTGTGGTTGAGAATACATCGAAATAAGGGCAAGCGGCTACCATTTCCCAGTTATCATAACCTCTTAGCTCTGTTACATAATAGCTGTTAAGTGTTGCGTGAACACAGCAGGTAATTTCAAGGTTGGGGTTATACTCTTTAAGAGCTTTTGAAGTATCCTCAAGAGTATAAAGTGCTTCTCTCCAACGGAACTGCTTAACATCATCGTTCATAAACTTAGGCATTTCATAGCCATAGTATTCTTCAAACTTTTTCATACACTCAGGACATCTGCAAGCCCAGTCATCACCTGCACCGCCTGTAATAGAAGCGTAAGCCTTAGGATAAGCATAATGCGGCTCATCCCAGAAGAATCCGTCAACCTCGGTATTCTTAGCAAGCTTGAGGCAAATATTCTTGAAATAATCTCTGAAAGAATTTGTATTAAAGCAAGCAGCATTCAATACCTCGCCTGTGTATGCCGATACCTGACGGTGATGAATATTGTTCTGTAAGAATAAACTTACCTGCTCACCGCCGAAGTATTTGCCAATACCCCAAGTATCTGCAAGCACTCTAAGACCTAACTCGTGAGCCGCTTTAACTATGTTGTTGATATTCGGGAACCAGAAATCCATATCAAACTCTGTGATAGCCAAAATTACTGTATCACAGCCGTGTTCCTTCATTTCCTTAAAATCCTCAATTGCGTGCTCAACATAACCGAGTCCATAATAGCTTACCGCTGTATGTTTAATTGACATATCGAAACCTCCAAATTTTCTTTTAATTTTATTATATACCTATTATCCCGATAGGTAAACCTATTAATCGTTCAAAAAAGTGGACAAATCAAAACTTGACATTGTCTTGATTTCAATGTATAAATTAATTAATAACTATTGGAAGTGAATATCTATGTTTTTCGGAGAAAATGAAATTTCCTTAGAATTATTAGGCGTTTTTAAAATCAAGCGTGAAGCCTTTAATCACAGAAGCTTTACCTCTCGCAGTTATGACAGCCTCAGCATAAGACTAAGCGGAAGCGGAAAATTTGAAACTAAAACCAAAACCGTTAGCACACAAAAGGGTGACATTCTTTACATACCGAAAAATGCCGATTACATACAGTCTACATTGGGCGAAGATATTATTGCCATACATTTTATTAATTACAGCTTTACAAAAAATGATGAAATTGAATGTATGTCAGTAGAAGATTCACATTTTTTGGAAGAAACCTTCCGTCAGATGTATGACGTATGGAAAGAAAAAAAGCAAGGACACCGTTACCTTTGTATGTCCCTGCTATACAATATTTTATATTTTTTAAACTGTCAGAAAACAGAAAGCATTATAGACTCTATAACTCACGACAGCAAAATCAATACCGTTATGGATTATATACACACCAATTACCGAAATGGCGAAATCTCTGTTTCACAGCTTGCTGATATGTGCGCAGTTTCCGAAACCTATTTCCGAAAGCTGTTTAAAAAAATCCACGGTGTTTCTCCACAGCAATATATAATAAACCTGAAACTCGAATTTGCGTCTCACCTGCTTGGCAGTAATCTATATACTGTTTCTGAAGTGAGCCGCAAATCGGGCTTTAACGATTCTAAATATTTCTGCCGTTTGTTTAAAAACCGTTTTGGTACAACACCAAAAAAATATCAAACCCTATTCCAACTCAATTCCCCGCCTATCAGAGAAAACAAAAAAGCGCTTCAGTAGAATTACTGAAGCGTTTTTTAAGCTTGTTAAAGTCCTATATAAGGAGCAGGATTCACACGTGTTCCGTTTACAATAACCTCAAAATGGAGATGGTTACCTGTTGAATAGCCTGTGCTTCCAACAGCAGCTATCATATCTCCCTGAGAAACAACCTGCCCTTTACTTACAGTAAGATAGCTTGCGTGAGCGTATCTTGTTTTAATACCGTTACCGTGATCAATAACCACATTGTAGCCATAGTCACCGTCATATCCGGCATAAGTTACAGTGCCGCCGGCAGCTGCAAAAATAGCAACGCCTCTGTTAGCAGCAAGGTCAATAGCTTTATGGTTTCTACCATCACCGTAATAAGCGGAAACCACAAATTTGCCTCTTTCAAGCGGACAAATAAAGCCCGATGAAGTAACATTTGCTTTTTCGCTTGAAGAAACCTTAACCACAGCTGTACCTATTGTTATAACACGGTTTACGGGCTCGGAAATAACCTGAGCAGAAATTTCCTGACGGCTTGTTTCCTCACCGTTTATGCTTTCTACTACCAAGGATTTGCGTTTTATACCCTTTTTACCTGCAGTAGTAACCTCATAATAGCCCATAGGCTTTGTGTCGGTTTTGATTTTGGTGGTTCCATAAGGAATACTTACGTCGGTATTATACTTTGAAACTGTTTTTACCTGCAAAGCATCTACAATAGTTTCCAAAGACATAATATCGGTTAAATCTTCTCTTAAATAATAGCCTGTTTCAAAGGTTACATTATCTACAAACTGTGCCTCATTTTCAGCACCTTCTACATAGTAAGACATAAGTCTTGCGTCCAAAAGCTTGTCCAGACCCGAAGCCTGAACACAAGCGACGGTTTCGCCGTTAACGATAAGGGCAGAGCCGCTTACAACATCATCGCTGTTTTCAATAATAGCCGTTGCAACCTTATCAGCATCATCAAGATTATTTTTAACAGTGAGTGTGAGTGCTAATTTAGGAGTACAAACAGCACCGTCTGCATTTTCGCTGCTGACGTTTTCTACAGCGATTTTGCGTGCATCAACGCAAACAGAACGGCTTCCTACAGTACCTATAACTCTGCCTGAATACTTAACGTTAAAACCTAATCTGATACCTGCCGAAGCAGTAGCAATAGCAACAACGCTGACACCTACAACCGCAATAGATGCGATTTTAACAGCAATTTTATTGCTTTTTACAAAGTCAACAATCTTCTTTACATATTTATTATTATTAATTTTTTCAATAAGCTGTTGTGGATCCAAATCCGTAAAAATGACATTCACCGCTTTCAAAAAAGTTACAATTTGTAATATTTACAAGTGCTATTATAGCAAAAAGGTTACAAAATTGCAACCTTTTTTGTAATATTTTTTAACTTTTTACGAATTCTATGCAAAATTCCTATAAAACCCAATAAAAAATACCATTTATAGTACAAATTAATGTTTGCCGAGTGTCTCGGCGGTCGATTCGTGGAGGTTTGGTGTTTAGCCAACTCCCCACCCCGACAAGGTAAATTAAATCTGCATGTCTAAACTTTAATTCCCGTTATTTACAATTTTTTAATAATATTATAAAATATAAACTGTATAATTCAGTAATAAAAGAGGTGTACTTATGAACAATAAAAAAATACTTATTGCCGACGATGAGGAGCGCATTGTACAGCTTTTGACCGACTTTTTGACAGCGGCAGGCTTTAAAACTGTTGCTGCTTTTGACGGAAAACAGGCTTTCGATATTTTCACTACCCAAAAGGACGACATAAGCCTTGCAGTAATCGATATAATGATGCCCGAAATTGACGGTTGGGAGCTTACCCGCAGAATAAGACAAAATTCTGATATTCCAATAATTATGCTCTCTGCCAGAGCCGAAGAATTTGATTTGCTTGAAGGCTTTGATTCAGGAATCGACGAATATGTAACAAAGCCCTTCTCGCCTGCCGTGCTTGTGAAGCGAATAGAAGCGCTTCTCAAACGAAGCAGTGGCGCAAAAGCACCGGTGAGCAGCGAAAAATCAGGCCTTTTAATTAATAATGATGCTTTTACCGCCTTTATAGACGGTAAACCATTAGAGCTTACATTAAAGGAATTCGAGCTACTTTCGTATCTAAAAGAAAATTCAGGAAGAGTCCTCACACGAGAACAGCTACTGAATGCCATTTGGGGCTATGATTATATGGGCGATACCAGAACTGTGGATTCACATATAGCCCGACTTCGCACCAAGCTTGGCGATTACGGTGTATCCCATCTTAAAACAATATACGGAATGGGGTATAAATTTGAAAATTAAAGCGCTTAAAAATAAGCTGTGGTTTAACATTTTTATACGCATTGCTGTTATTTTTGTAGTTTTCGTTCTGGTTCTCACAATTTCAAATGTAACTTTTTTAGTAAACTTTTTTATTTCCAAAGAAAAAACCGCTTTGAAAGAACAACTGATTACCGTAAGCGAGTTGGATTTTTCTCAAACGAGGCAGGTTATAAACACTCTTACCGAAATCAATGAAAAATATAATTTCGATGTGGAGATTTATAACAGCCAAGGCGCAATAAAATTTACCACTCACGGCGGACAGATGTTAGACTTTTTTGAACAGAACAACGGCAGGTTTGCAATGTCTCACGAGGAAATGCGGGTTTTGGAAAGTGAAATTCTTAGTGACGGTATAATTTTTCAATCCGCAGTACGCCGATTTGACAAAAACGAATATCTGCTTTGCAAAAAACAAATTTCAGCCGATTTGTTTGCCGAAGTAAGGGTGCAAAAACAGCTGATTGCCAACTCTGCCGCTATTGCAAATGAATTTATAATCATAATTTCTGTTATCTGCTTTGTTATTTCTATTGTCTGGGTACTTATTTTTGCTCGAAAATTCTCAAAACCCATAGCTACTATGAACGAAATAACCAAGGATATGGCAAAGCTTAATTTTGAAAGAAGAATACAAGTTAAGCGTACCGATGAAATAGGTCAGCTCGCAGGCTCTGTAAACGAGCTTTCGGCTTCACTTTCAGCGGCACTTGAGGATTTACATACCACAAACGCAAAGCTTAAAAGCGATATTGAGCTTGAGCGTCAGCTTGATGTTATGCGCAGGGGCTTTGTTGCAAATGTTTCACACGAGCTCAAAACCCCCATTTCTATTATAAGCGGCTATGCCGAGGGACTAAAGCTTAATATTAATCCCGAATCAAAGGAAAGCTACTGCAACACAATTATTGAGGAAAGCCAACGTATGAACAAGCTTGTTCTGAGTATTCTGGAGCTTTCCCGTTATGAATCGGGGCAAATTCCGCTTAACAGACAGATTTTTGATATATCTGAGCTGTGTTCAGATATGCTCACAAGAATTTTTGCCGGCAAAGATATAAATACAGAAAATTTAATCCCGCAAAAAACTCTTGCCTTTGCCGATGAATTACAAATAGAACAAGTGCTCAAATCCTTGCTCGAAAATGCTGCCGCACACACAAATAAGGGTGGTACTGTTACAACCGACTCTTTGCTAACTGATGACAAGCTAAGAATTTTAGTGACTAACACAGGTGAAAATTTAAGCGAAGAGCTTATGCCGCAAATCTGGCAAAGCTTTTTCAGAGGAGACAAATCCCACAAGCGAGATAGCAGCCGCTTTGGACTTGGTCTTTCAATAGTAACAGCTGTTATGAAAATGCACGGCACAAGCTGTGGCGTTTATAACACTGCAAACGGTGTTTGCTTTTGGTTTGAGCTCGAGCTTCCAAAAAAATAAAATCACGCAAAAAAGCCTTGAAGCTAAAAACTGCTTCAAGGCTTTTGAAATATACATTTTAAAATAAATGCAATTTTAAAAATTACATATTATTTTGAATATATTCAGTAAGGTCTCCGATTGTTTTGATGTTTTCGATTTCCTCGTCGGGGATTTCAACCTCAAACTCATCTTCAATAGACATAAGGAGTTCAACAACATCAAGACTGTCAGCACCTAAATCTCTTGCGATGTTTGTATCCATTGTCATTTCATCTGCATCAGCATCAAGCTGTTCAGCTAATATCTCTTTTATCTTTTCAAATACCATAAATATATCCTCCTGAGAAAAATATAGCCCTCAAACCAAGGGTACTAAAGAAATAATATGTTTTATTTGCGCATTTGTCAATAGATTTTTTAAAATTTTATATAAGTTTATAATTTTAAGGCAATTATAACATAAAAAATGTTGCAAAATATTACAAACTAATTTATAATAAATATAAATATGCCGATTTTAAGTATGGCACTGAAAGGTGGGACTTGGGCGCAAATTAAAGCGCTCAGTATTATGGCTAAGGAAAAGCTTGTAAAATCAATTACCTCTATGGATGAGGATTTCGCAAAATGGTATACAGATGTCTGCATTAAAGCAGAGCTTATAGATTATGCCTCGGTAAAGGGCTGTATGATAATCCGCCCTTACGGTTATGCTATTTGGGAGAATATTCAGCGCCAGATGGATAGCCGCTTTAAGGCTACGGGACACGAAAATGTTTATATGCCTTTGTTTATTCCCGAAAGCCTGCTTCAAAAGGAAAAGGACCATGTTGAGGGTTTTGCTCCCGAGGTTGCCTGGGTTACCCACGGCGGTGAGGACGAGCTTGAGGAAAGAATGTGTGTGCGTCCCACTTCGGAAACCCTTTTCTGCGACCACTTTAAAAATATAGTTCACTCTTACCGTGATTTACCTAAACTTTATAATCAGTGGTGTAATGTTGTTCGTTGGGAAAAGACCACACGCCCGTTCCTGCGTTCGAGAGAATTCCTCTGGCAGGAGGGACATACTCTTCACGCTACTGCCGAGGAAGCTAAGGAAGAAACAATCCAGATGCTTAACATTTACGCTGAGTTCTGCGAAAATGTTCTTGCAATGCCTGTAGTTAAAGGTCAGAAAACTGAAAAGGAACGTTTCGCAGGTGCTGAGGCTACCTACACAATTGAAGCCTTAATGCATGACGGTAAGGCTTTGCAGAGCGGTACCTCACATTATTTTGGTGACGGCTTTGCAAAAGCATTTGATATTCAGTTTACTGACAAAAACAATAATACCGTTAACCCATTCCAAACCTCTTGGGGCACAACCACAAGACTAATAGGAGCACTTATTATGACCCACGGTGATGACAGCGGCTTGGTACTCCCCCCAGCAGTAGCTCCTATTCAGGCGGTAATCATACCTATCGCTTCTCATAAAGAGGGTGTGCTTGATAAGGCTAATGAGGTTTACGGTAAAATCAAAAACGTTTGCCGTGCTCATCTCGATACACGTGACCAGTCACCCGGCTGGAAGTTCAGCGAATACGAAATGAAGGGTGTTCCGCTCCGTATAGAGTTAGGACCTAAGGATATTGAAAACAACAGCTGTGTTGTTGTAAGACGTGATAACGGCGAGAAGACAGTAGTTTCTCTTGACGAGCTTGAAGCTAAGCTCCCCGAGCTTTTGAAAGCAGTACACGACGGTCTTTATGAGAAAGCTCTTGAACGCAGAAGCGTTATGACCTATGATGCACATAGCCTTGAAGAGATGAAGGATATTGCAGATAATAAGCCTGGCTTTATCCGTGCTATGTGGTGCGGAGACAGAGAGTGTGAGGACAAGCTAAAAGAGGTTGCAGGCGTAACCTCACGCTGTATTCCTTTTGAGCAGGAAGAGCTTGGTGACACCTGTGTTTGCTGCGGCAAAAAGGCTAAGGCTATGCTTTATTGGGGCAAAGCTTATTAATAACCGATATATTAAAAACAAAAACTCTCCTACTTTTATGTAGGAGAGTTTTTTGTATCTCAGGCTTTTAATTTTCTGTATTATCATCACCCGTACCACTGTCGGGAACGGTGTCAGGCTTATTTTCTTCACCCTCGGATGGTTTTTCTGTTGTGTCACCATCGGCAGGCTTATTTGTTTCGCTGCCCTCCTCATCGGAAGAACCGCCAGATTCGCCATCTTCATCTTCGTCAACAGACGGTTTGCTTGTTTTATCATCCTCA
>SVOK01000034.1 GCA_015066445.1 Oscillospiraceae bacterium
ATACGGTCTTACCTGCAACTTTGCCTGTATTTTTAACCGAAACAGAAATTTTGATTTTATTGTCTTTGAGCATAGCTTCAGGCTTGCTTATTTCAAAGGTGGTGTAGGAAAGACCGTATCCGAAAGGATAGTTTACTCTGCTGGCGGCATTTGGAATAGTTTCAAAATAACGGTAGCCCACATAAATATCCTCAAAATAGCAAACATAGTCTTTGCTTTCGTTAAAGGTATCAGCACTTGGATAATCGGCAAATTCCTTTGCAAAGGTATCGGTAAGCTTGCCTGAGGGGTTAACGTCTCCGCAAATAATGTCAGCTATAGCAAGTCCGCCCTCTTGGCCTGCCTGCCAAGCCAAAAGAGCCGCATCAATTTTAGGATTATTTTTAATCCAGGAAACATCTATCATACCGCCGATATCAAGCACAACAACGCTGTGCGGGAATGCGGCAGTTACATCGTCAACCATTTTTTGCTCGGTGTCGGTCAGGTAAAAATCACCCTTTTCGCTTGAACGATCCCAATCTTCACCTGAAAAGCGGCGTATTGTGATAATGGCAACGTCGGAGCTTTTTGCGGCTTCTGTAATAAGCTCTTGGGGAAGCTCTGTTTCAGGTAAAAGCTTTTGGTCAAGAAAAACCTGATTCCCCTCATACTGATCAAGAATTGACAAGGCATAGTTATAATAAAATTTGGTTACAGGCTCATAAATCTTGATTTCGGGAGCTTTTTCCATAAATCCCTCGTAAATATTGCGGACATAATCGCTGTAAACCATACCGCTTCCGCCGCCACCCTTAACATAGTCTATACTTCCTATTCCAAAAAGGGAAACGGTGGTATTTTTCTTAAGGGGTAAGGTGCCGTTGTTTTCAAGTAATACCATACCTTCGGTTGCGGCTTTTCTCGAAAGTGCAATATGCTCCTTACAGCCGGTAAGACGTTTACCGTCATCACCAATGTTAGTGGTAAGGTTGTATTTGTACCTTGCCCACTTTTCGGGAGCTACTTTAGCACTATTTCGCATAATATTCATAGAATTACCTCCTGAAAGCTTATTTGCTATTTGCATTGTAGGACAAATTATGCTATAATGCAAGTAAATAAATAGTTATTTTAAGACAAAAAATGTAAATATGGTGAAGTTATGCAAAAGGTATTCAGAGAAATTAAAAAGCAACCGTATATTCACAGAACCCATTCGCTTAATTTTTCGGCGCATATTCACGAGGATATTGAGCTTGTTTTTGTGAGGCGTGGAGGCGGAATAGCTTACTGTGACGGTAAAAAATACACACTCAGGGAAAATTCGTTTTTTATGGTTTTCCCAAATCAGGTGCATCGGTATGAGGAATGCGATAGCGGAGAATATATTCTGTTCATTTTAAAGCCCACAATGCTGCTTAGCTATAGAAATGTTTTTTTAGAGGGTCTACCGGCTTCGGCTGAATGGAGCCTTAATGATGCCAAAAACGATAATTTAGTTTATCTTTTGGAAACTGTTGTGTATGAATATAACAGGGACGGCTACAGTCCCATAATATCAGCTTATCTTACTGCGATTTTCGGTAAATTATTAAAGGTTTATGAAATTCAGAAAAGCAATGTTTCGGGGAATACGGTTTTGCAAATATTAGAGTATTGCTCAGAGCATTATAAGGAAAATATATCTGTAGGAGAGATAGCCCAAAAGCTTCATATAAGCTGTAGCTGTGTTTCACATATTTTCAGCTCACGCCTTGCAATGAATTTTTGCGATTACATAAATTCACTTCGCCTCGCAGATGCGGTACAGCTTTTAAAAAGCGGGAATTATTCTGTTACCGAGGTATCAAATCTTTCAGGCTTTTCAACGCTTAGGACCTTTAATAGGGCTTTTCTTAAAAAGTATGGCGTCCCACCCTCAAAATATGGAAAATAAAAACCCACTGTAGTTAAATGCTACAGTAGGTTTTCGGTTATATATTGAGTAACTCTTTTTTCTTAGCCTCAAATTCTTCGGGTGTGATTATTCCCTGATCCATAAGTGATTTCAGCTTTATAATTTCATCAGCAATGCTTTGTGTGGGCGGCACGGGTTGTGCAGGCTCGGCATAATAATTATTGGCCTGAGGGTTATATGCATTTTGCACAGGTGTCGCAGGAGCGGTATACTGATAAGCGACGTTCTTTGCTGTTGCTGGTGGATTTTTCACAAGGAGCAAGCCTATTAGTAAATAAAGTCCTCCAACGAATATGAGGGAAATAATAGTTGAAGCTAATGAGATAATACCAAAGCTTGCGTTATATATTAAAATCGGAATTATTAAACATAACATAGTAGTAATTAAATATATAAGGAACGGCAGAACGCCTAAAAATTTATTAAGCCTGCTTTCACATTTTGCAAAAGCTACAATTGATATTATCAACAAAGCTATCGGAGTTATAAGCCTGATTGCAGCAAAGAGCTCATAAAATTTCATAGCAATTCCAATGGTATCAACTAAAATAAGTATGCTAGAGCCTATTATTGGGATTATGTTTCTTCTGCGCAAAGAAGCACCGATTATAAGTAAAATAAAGGCTGAAAAGGATAGAAGAAAATCCACTATTCCATATACAGAATAACCAAAGAAATAATTAAAAATATTCATAAGAATACCCCCTTAAATTAAATAAAGTATATCATTTAGCAACCTGAAATGCAATATAATAATTGGGTTAAAAAATATGGCACACTTTTTTAAGTGTGCCATAAAAATGCTATAAAGTATATTAATAAGCAATACCCTGAGCTATCATAGCGTCTGCAACCTTTTCGAAGCCTGCAATGTTAGCGCCTGCAATAAGGTCGCCTTCCATACCGTACTTCTTAGCTGCATCCCAGGAATTCTTATAAATATCAGCCATAATCTGATGAAGCTTAGCGTCAACCTCTTCAGCAGTCCAGCTGTAACGCATTGAGTTCTGGCTCATTTCAAGACCTGAAACTGCAACGCCGCCTGCGTTAACTGCTTTAGAAGGAGCAATAACAACCTTGTTAGCCTTAAGGTAAGCTACAGCCTCGTCTGTTGTAGGCATATTAGCAACCTCAACATAATACTTAACGCCGTTAGCTACGATGTTCTTAGCATCTTCAAGACCAACCTCGTTCTGAGTAGCGCAAGGCATAACAACGTCAACCTTAACTTCCCAAGGTCTCTTACCCTCAAAGTAAGGAACACCGAACTTGTCAGCATAATCCTTAACCTTGTCATGACCGGAAGCGCGCATCTCAAGCAAGTAATTGATTTTTTCTTCTGTGCAGATGCCGTCTTTATCGTATATGTAACCGTCAGGACCTGAGATGGTTACAACCTTACCGCCAAGCTCGTTAACCTTTTTAACAGTACCCCAAGCAACGTTACCGAAACCTGATACTGCAAAGGTTTTGCCCTTAACGTCCTCGCCAAAGGTCTTGAGCATTTCAACTGCATAGTAAACAGCGCCAAAGCCTGTAGCCTCAGGACGGATAAGTGAACCGCCAAAAGAACGGCCCTTACCTGTAAGAACGCCTGTAAATTCATTGCGAAGTCTCTTGTACTGACCGTAAAGATAGCCAATCTCACGTGCACCTACGCCGATGTCACCTGCGGGAACGTCAGTATCAGCACCGATGTGTTTGGCAAGCTCGGTCATAAAGCTCTGGCAGAAACGCATAATCTCACCGTCGCTACGTCCTCTGGGGTCAAAGTCAGAGCCACCTTTACCGCCGCCCATAGGAAGACCGGTAAGGCTGTTCTTGAAGGTCTGCTCGAAGCCCAAGAACTTCATAATTGAAGCATTAACTGAAGGATGGAAACGAAGACCGCCCTTGTAAGGACCGATAGCAGAGTTGAACTGAACTCTGAATCCACGGTTAACCTGAACCTGACCATTATCATCTACCCATGAAACACGGAAAGTAATCATACGCTCAGGCTCAACCATACGCTCGACAACGCCGTTCTTTTCAAATCTGTCGTCCTGCATAACAACAGGCTCTAAGGATTCGAGTACGTCACGTACTGCCTGCAAAAATTCATTTTCGCCGGGGTTTCTTGCTTCAACAGAAGCATAAACTCTCTGCAAATACTCTGATTTAAACATTTTAAATTCCTCCTATTTAATCTATTTTTTAAGATTACTACTATTTTTTATTCAAGTCAATAAAAAATTAGAATTTTTTTAAATTTTTTTACATTTTTCGCCCTGTTTCGGCTGATTTTGGTTGTAATAAGGTGTATTAAAAGCTATAATAGGTTTAAAAGGCAGGTGCTGGCTATGGAAACAGAGCTTTGGAAATATTTAAAAAACGCTGAAAAACCTATCGTCCTTTATGGTATGGGTAACGGAGCGGATAAAATTATCGCTGCGCTCGAAAGCTACGGTATAGCCTTTGATGGTGTTTTTGCGAGCGATGGCTTTGTGAGAAACAAAATCTTTCACGGTCATAAAATAGCTTCTTACGGAGAGCTTAAACAAAAATTCGGCGATATGATAGTTCTGCTTTGTTTTGGCAGTGAGCGACCCGAGGTAATAGAAAACGTAAGGCGGATAGCTGCCGAGCAGGAGCTTTATGCTCCCGAGGTGCCCGTAATCGGCGGAGGACTTTTCACCGAGGAATATTACGCTTATAACAAAGAGGATTTTGATTTTGTATATAGCCGTTTGGCTGATGATATATCACGAAAGACCTTTATAAATGTAATAAAGTATAAAATAAGCGGAAAATTGGATTATCTGTTTGATTGTGAAGTTAAAGCCAACGAGCCTTATGAAAGCTTTTTGAGTCTTAGCGACAGCGAAAGCTTTTTAGATCTCGGTGCTTATACGGGTGATACTGTACTTGATTTTATAAGCAGAGTAAACGATTATAAAAAAATAATCGCCTTAGAGCCTGATAAAAAAAGCTTTAATAAATTGCTTTTAAATACAGCGGGTCTTAAAAATACGGTTTGTGTAAATATGGGAGTTTCCGATAGCTGTGGCAAAGCACTTTTCGGTATGCGTGGGGGCAGAAATTCGGGAACATCGGGCGGAAACACCGAAATAGAATTCACTTCTGTAGACGGACTTTTAAAGGAAGATAAAATAACATATATTAAAATGGATGTTGAGGGGGAGGAAAGAAAAACTATTTTGGGAGCGGAGAATACAATAAAAACTCAGAAACCTAAAATGTTGGTTTCCTGCTATCACAGAACAGAGGATTTTATAACTTTGCCCAAGGCGGTTTTAAGTATCAGAGACGATTACAAAATTTATATGCGGCATTTTTCGGCAATTCCTGCTTGGGATACTAATTATTATTTTATTTAAAAGACTATAATTTTTTGAAAAATATGGTATAATAAGCTTAGAAAGGAGAATTTTTATGAAAAAGTATGTTTGTGACGCTTGCGGTTGGGTTTACGACGAGGAAAAGGGACTCCCCGAAGAGGGTATTGCTCCTGGCACCAAGTTTGAAGACCTGCCTGAGGATTTCGCTTGCCCCCTTTGCGGAGTAGGTAAGGATATGTTCTCAGAAGAATAAAAAAATCGGTAGCCTTGGTTTAAAGGCTACCGATTTTTTATGTTTAAATATTATACTTTACACAAGTCCCATTGCCATTTCAACCAAAAGAGCAACAATAACAACAAGTGCAGAGATAATAAAACCATGAAGCATTGGCTTTATTCCAGCCTTTTTCATACTTGCAAACGAGGTGTTTAGTCCTATTGCTGCAAGAGCACTTACCATTAAGAATTTGCTTATGCTTTTTGTGTGAGCAACTATTTCGGTTGGAATAGTAAAGATGCTGGCTATTATGGACATAGCAAGAAAACCCAAAATAAACCAAGGAAAAATCTTTGTAATGCTGAAATTGGCTTTAAGAGTATCGTTGTTTTCAGAATTTTCAAGGGCTTCCTTTCTTTTAATACCAAGCTGTATAAAAGCAAATGTTATTACGGTGGGTATAATAGAAAGTGTTCGTGTGAGCTTAACCATTGTGGCATAGTCACCGGCACCTTCCGAAAAGGCGTAGCCTGTAGCAACTACAGATGATGTGTCATTAACAGCGGTGCCTGCCCAGATTCCAAAAGCGGTATCATCCATACCGAGCACTCTGCCCATTATTGGAAATAGAACTATCATTGCCATATCGAAAAGAAAGGTTGCCGACATGGCGTATGCGATATCATTGTCGTCCGCATCAATAGTAGGAGCAATGGCTGCAATAGCTGAGCCGCCGCAAATACCTGTGCCTGCAGATATAAGATTTGAAAGCTTCCAGTTAAGACCTAACGCTTTTCCGATGAAATAACCGCCGCCAAAGCAGGTCAAAAGGGTGAAGACCATAACTACAAGTGACATTTTTCCCACATTGAGAATAGTGGTTATATTAAGCGAAAGCCCCAAGAGAATAATCGCAAATTTGAGGATTTTTTTAGATGTGAATTTAATTCCACTGGACAGAATATTAACGTTTTTAAGAAAATAATTGAATATCATTCCAATAAACATTGCAATAACTGCCGCACCGATTATATGGATAGGTAAAAGTCCCTCAATAAAGGTGGCGAGCGCCGCTATCGCAAGGGATAAAAAAATTCCGGGGAAAAGCTTTATGATTTTCATTTTAAATACTTCCGTTTCTTTTAAGCTTTTGAGATTGTAACACAAAAAGCCTTGATAATCAATAGTGTTGTGCCGAATTTGCGTTTTTGCTTTATATACAGAAAACAGCGAGGTGAATTTCACCTCGCTTTCTGTGTATATTATTTTAACAATGCCGCAACTATTTTCGGAAAATCCAAATAGTTATCAATGGTTATGTAGTTGAAATCGGATTTATATACCGATTCGTCATTGCCACCCAGTCCATAATCATCACCGATGTAAACGACCTCGTTATGAGAAAGACCGTTTTCTTTGCAATATAGGTCAAGAGCGTAGTACTTATTGTAGGGCCTTGGCGCCATATCGAAAGAGGAGGAACCGCCCACAAAAACGCAATAATCATTGAAAGTATTGACAACATCTTCATAAATTTTTCTTCGTTTTACACGGTCGGGGTCAAAGGAAAGCTTATCTTCCTGCTTTGCTTTTGTTCCAAGTATCGGAAATGTTACACAGCCCGAAGGGTGGAATTCAACTGTTTCTCCGCTAAAATCTGTAAACCCATATTTTTGGCGCAAAAAGTTTATTTTTTCGGTTATTTGTGTTTTTTGGCAATCGGCTACGATATCTCTTGCAATATCAATACTTTTTGTTTGGGGATTATAAACTCCATATTGCATACCGTAATTGCCGATAATGTCAATAGGGAAAGCTTCAAGTTGATTGAAAATTCGCATCACCTGTCCTGCCCCTACCATTAGTAACTTATATTTTTTTGAAAGTTTTGTAAGCACGGCTCTGTGTTCAGGACTCAAGGGTGTTTTATGCTGGGTTAAGGTGCCGTCTAAATCCATTGCAATAACCTTTATATTTTTATACATTTTCCTCATCTCCAAAATAATCATAATTTATCCAAAGAACAGTATAACGGTCTTTTAAATCCTTGGCATATAAAACAGCATCATTCAGTTTTTCCTTATTATAAAGGTTATAAAATTCTTTGATATCAAGATCTGCAAGAGAAAGCAATTCTTTAATTTTCTCGGCGCTGGGAGCTTCTGCTAATATTTTCTTAATCTCTGTTTCTTTCTCTTTGTAAATATCTGAGCGGTCTGTTTTGTAGTTCCCGATTTTGTTTTGAAGCTCAATGCAACCATCGGCAACCGATTTATAAATTTCTTGCATTTTGCTTTGATAATCAGCAGTCTTCGGGCGGTAAATCTTATCTTTAAAGGGCTGAGACAAGAGCTTTTCACGAATTTCAGAGGTTATAACAGTTGAATAGGCAACATCAATGCCGTGAGGGAAATACTCTTCACTGTTTATAATGCCTGTTATTTCAAAGAAGTGGGAAAGATGATGCTCGCTTCCGGACGCTGGACGGGAAGAACCGGCAAAGCTCATCAGAATACCGATTACAACCAATGCCTCCATCAAGGTTTTGATACTGTTTTCTTCTCTTTTCAAAATTCCGTCTGCTAAATTAATGGTGGCTTTGATTTGTTCGTATGTAAGATTATAAATATAATCGCAGAAATATTCTCCATTTATAAGATGGCTTAATTTCCAATCGTTCAGGGCGGAGAATTTACCTATAATATCCCCATATCCTGCTTTTATCATATCAATCGGGGCGTTTTTTAAAACATCAATATCTCCGATAATGGCTTTCGGAAGTCCTGCGGAATAAGTAACCTTCATCCCATCGGTTATCATCGCCGCCCCATTAGATGCATATCCATCCATAGAAGGGGCAGTTGCAACAATTACATAAGGAATATTATTAAAGAAAGAAACATATTTACATAAATCTTGAATAACACCTGACCCAATACCGACAATTATTTCTGCGTTATCTAAATTTTCAGTAACTGTGTTTATTGCGTTTTCATTAGGAACCAGAATTTTTTCCCCACTGAAAACCGTCTTATGTATATTTTTATTTTTAATGGCGTTAAGGGTGATATCGCCTGCGGCGGCAAATGTGTTTTCATCTGCAACAATTAAAATGTTATTATAATTTTTGCAAATTTCAGAAAGATGATTTATAGCTCCACTTTCAATATACACATAATCAATATCGCAGGCGTGGTATTTACCGCACTCGCAATGAACACCCTTAAGTAAATTATTTATATCCATTTTGATAACCCCTTTACAATATTCGTTTATTATATTATAATAGGTTCGGTCAAAAACAGTCAATATTTAACGCTTAAAATGCACAAAAGTTGAAAATTAGCAAACAATTATTGCGTAATCGGTCAAAATCGTACAAAGAGGTTGGAGTATGTTTAACAGAGAACGAGAGCAAGAAATACTTAATATTTTAAAATCATCAAATGGTTTTGTTTCAACAAAACAACTTTGCGACACATTGTTTGCAAGTGAATCAAGTGTTCGCAGAGATTTGAAATCTTTAGAAGAACGTGGGCTTGTCAGAAGGAGCTACGGCGGAGCATCACTTGAAAACAATTTTTCAAATATCTTGACATTCAATAATCGGACAAAACAAAATGCTGACGCCAAGCGTGAAATTGCAAAAAAAGCATCTTCACTGATTAAAGAGGGGCAGATTATTTTTCTTGACCAATCCTCAACTGCGTTTTATTTAGCAAACGAGCTTGTGGGCAGAAGTTCTATAACGGTTGTTACTAACAATATTGAAATAATGATGCTTCTGTCAAATTCAAGGATAAAAGTTATATCTTCCGGAGGATTTTTGAGCGATGAAAATAGAAATTGTCTTATAGGCGGAGATGCTCAAAAGACATTTGAGAATATTTTTGCAGATATATGCTTCTTTTCGGTAAAAGGCATTTTATATGATGGAACAATTACTGACTGCTCAAGAGAAGAAATAATGGTAAGGAATGTAATGTTAAAAAATGCTAAACAAAGTGTCTTTATATGTGATAGCACAAAATTCGGTCTTCGTGCACCCTTCAAGCAATGTGAACTCGGTGATATAGACTATCTTATCAGCGAAGACAACTGTGCATTTCAATTTTCTGAATTTCAAAACAAAATCGAATTATTATAAAAACACAACCCGATCAGTATAAATTACCTTTAATCACAATAATAAGAACCACACGCTGTTGCCAAATTAGGGCTTTCGGCGGTTTTTATACATAGCAAAAGCGAGGTGAATTTCACCTCGCTTTTATATTTAGAACGTTATTTCTTATAATCTGAAAGAAATGTGTATTCTATTTCTAACTCTTTGTTTGCATTTTGATAATTCTCGATGGTTTTTATTGCTTCGTCGGAAGATATCGCTTTATAATCTTTTTCATCCTCACTATTCGATCTAAAGAAACAATTATCCTCATTTGCTTCCGAAAGATCATTAATCAGCCCTGCATCTAATGCATAATAGGCATCCAATGTAATTCTCTCGACGAAATCAAGTTTTCCGTCATTTAATTTGTAAAAATCATGACCACTTGTGGCGGCAGAACCGGACCAAGAGTTTTCTACTATTCCATTTTCACGCAAGACGTAGTAATATCTTTCGCCACTATCAAACAGATGGACTGCTTTTCCGTTGGATATTGTGTATAAGTCATACACGAATTTACTCGGGTCGGATATTATCAATTCTTCCTGACCATTTCCATCCAAATCGATTAACGCAAAACCAACCTCAGAAAGTTCAGAGTTTCGTCGATACATATAACTGAGCTCAGGGTTTTCAGGAACCATGGTTAAATCATCATCATTCCAAGGATATGCTTTTACAATTTTATCGATAATTAACGCATATTCGCTATGTAATAAGGGCAGATTTATTTCTTGCGTTGCAATCTTATCACTGTTGCTATTAATAGAGTTGTTTTCAGGTTGATTATTATAAGAGCAAGCCGACAAACAAAAAACAAATAATAAACACAAAATAATAGAAATTATTTTTCTCACAAAATCACCGCCTTTTAGTTTATTATAGCATATCTCATTTCAAAAGTAAATTGTTGCAGTATAAATTCCCTTTAATCACAAATAATAGTATCACGATTTGAATTTAAAGGAGAATTTATATATGAAAGCAACAGGGATTGTGAGAAGAATCGAGGCTTGTGCTATAATAACACAAAAATGCGAAATAGCCTTATAAATACTGGGGTTTCGGGAGTTTTTTGATGAAAAATTTTTGGCGAAAAACAGCATATTTTGATCTGTACATAGAAAAAGCGGAGTGATTTTACTCCGCTTTGCCTTTGGGTAATATTACAATTGTGTAGTTTGTTTTTGTATAGTCATCGCCAGATAAATATGTAATATTGACGTTCCCTTTAGTATTGAAGTAACCGTCAACAACAAAATCAGCCGCAACCGGCGAAACATTTTCTAATTTATATTCTTGATAATATTGCTCTTTATCGAATATATCTTGGACAACGATATAATGTTCACCATCTCTATAGTCTGCATATACGACATAATTGTCTTTGGCAGTTAGAACATAATAAAATGTTTCTGAAATTTTGTTGTTTTCCAAATCAAAATAGGTAGCGTAGTTAGTGGATAACCCCGTTCCCGCTTGCACAGATATACCCACAACATCAGAACTCACTTTTTGCCGTTTAGGCTCTCGAATTAAATTGTCTTCATAATCTAAAATTTTACCTTTATAATCGGTGATTTCGTATGAGTAAGTTTTATCTGCTTGCTGTGTAATCATTGAATGGGTAATTAAATAAGAATCCCACAGATCATACCGACTGATATTTTTAATTGAACCGCAGAACATATCCATATGACCACAATCGTCTTTATCAAAAACACCCTCTATGATTACATACTCGCCATTAAATTTTTGTGCTTCTTCGTATGAAATTGCTTTTTCACCAAGCTCAATCCAAATGGAATTGCCAACACAGTATTTTAAATCTTCTTTGCTGAGCGAAATACAATTGCCTTCAAATTCAAGATTGCCTACACCAATTACTCTGACAAGTTGACCATCATATTTTTCGGGAGTAGCAATCAATTGAATCATAGTTACATCTTTGGCATTTTGATTAGCAGAGTTTGGTGTTTCGCTATAACCTGATTCAACAAGCTTGTTTTGATATATCTTTATACCAAACAATACAGCAAAAACAACTGCTAGAGTGATAAGAACGGAAAGAATAATAGTAATAATTAGTTTTTTGTTTTTCACAAAATCACCGCCTTTTAGTTTATTATAGCATATCTCATTTCAAAAGTAAATTATTGCAGTATAAATCTCTTCAAAATACAGATAATAACAACACAATTTGTAAATTAAGGAGAAATGTATATATGAAAGCAACTGGAATTGTGAGAAGAATTGCGGAATGCGTTATTATAACCTCTAAAAACAGTTGCTAAATCAAAGATTTAGACTGTTTTTGAGAACATAGATACTCGCCTTGCTCGTATGAGATGGGGCAACCACCTAAAACCTGCATAAACACTGGATTTTCATTAGTTTGCCCCATTGAACGCATTGGTGTCAAAAACGGGTTTTTGGGCGGTTTTAGAAAGGAGCAGAATAACATTCTAAATATGCGTCAGAAATCCATTGATCTGAGTAGCAAAAACTAAATATTCAAACTGTCACAGAAAAAGCCGAATGAGCGTTCAAACTCATTCGGCTTTTGTTATACCTATTTGTTGCCATGCAATATCCACTCGGCATCATAGCCGAACTCCATTGCAATGACCTTTGCGAGCATTGGAGAAAGCGTGGTGATTTTATTACTTTCACCGGTTAGCGTGTATACATAGTTTTCGGAAACTCCAACCCGTTTTGCAAACTCACGCTTGGAGATCTTCTGTTCGTCAATTATTTGATTTAACCTATTTGCCAGTGACATTGTTTGCCTCCTCAAACGCAGCTTGTACGGATTTAATATGCTTATGTATTTCAAGCAGTTCCTTACGGGAGGATACACCCAATTTCCCGTAAAGGTTTCGATTGTGATATTTCAAGGTGGTTTCCTTGATGTTCATATTCGCCATAATCTCCTTCGTGGTAACTCTGGCAATATACGCATCATAGATTTCCCGTTCTGTTGGTGTCAGCGTTTTCAGTCCCATCATAAAGACTTCGATGCGCTCAGGGGAGGCAGCTTCATCCACTACCGGCTTTTCAAGCATCACATCCGGCGTGGAAGTCTCGGCATCGGAATAGCCTTGTACCGACTCGACCTGCTTGACGATCTTCTTCATACGCTGGTATTCGTTCATAATAAGGTGGATGCCGAGCAAGAACAGTTCACTGATGATATAGGAAATAGACAGCATTTCAAATTCAATGCTCGTCATCTGCTCGATGAACCAAACACCGATATTTACAAATACCGCAATGGCAAGGATAACAGCGCGTGCTGTGGTATCGATGGTCTTCTTGAACTGCGCACGGATAATAACCGTAACCATAGCGGCAAAGTAGCCGAGCAGATAAACAAGGTATAACGGATGCAACGACCCGTAAACTTTCACAAGCGTAGATACTCCGTTCACTACTGCAAAGGAAACCTCTTTATAATAAATTGGAAGTATTCCGGGACTTGCGGCAATTAAAAATACAAGTATAGACAAAACACCTAAAGCACCGTGCAACCATTTGGGATATTTAGTGCCGGAAACATCTAAGATAATCATCAGCATAGCGAGTGGTAAAAATACCGAGCCAAGATATGCTAAACGGTTTGCCCACAGAGCCATATTTAAGCAGGTGGACATTGCCAGGAAG
>SVOK01000007.1 GCA_015066445.1 Oscillospiraceae bacterium
CTGCTGTTCTTGATAAGAAAGAATACCTCGCTAAGAAGTCCATCTGGATCTTCGGTGGTGACGGTTGGGCATACGATATCGGCTTCGGCGGTGTTGACCACGTACTTGCTACCGGCGAAAATGTAAACATTATGGTATTCGATACTGAGGTTTACTCTAACACAGGCGGTCAGGCTTCTAAGGCTTCAAACATCGGTCAGGTTGCTCAGTTCGCAGCTGCTGGTAAGGCTATCAATAAGAAGAGCCTTGCTGAAATCGCAATGTCTTACGGCTATGTATATGTAGCTCAGATTGCTATGGGCGCTGATATGAACCAGACTCTTAAAGCTATTAAGGAAGCTGAAGCTTACAACGGTCCTTCAATCGTTATCTGCTACTCACCTTGCGAAATGCACTCTATTAAGGGTGGTATGGTTAACTGCCAGAACGAAATGAAGAAGGCTGTAGCTTGCGGTTACTGGGATATGTTCCGTTACAATCCTGCACTCAAGGCAGAGGGCAAGAACCCCTTCAGTCTTGACAGCAAGCCTGCTACTGCTGATTACAAGGAGTTTATCCTTGGCGAAGCTCGTTACTCTTCACTTACTCGCTCCTTCCCCGAGCGTGCAGATGCTCTCTTCGAGCAGGCAAGCGAGGCTGCAAAGGCTCGCCGTGCTCACCTCGAGAAGCTTGTTGAGCTTTACGGTAAGCAGTAATTTCACTAACAAACAAAAAATCGTGTCAGGAAACTGGCACGATTTTTTATTTAAACACGTTTGGATTTAAAAAAACATTATCTATCATTTTGAATAAAAACACATATTATTTTTTATAAACTTTTCCGTATATTTTTTTATTGACTTATAACGAATTTGTGTTATTATTTAAGCGGTTAGAGAATCTCTTACCGTAATAAAAATTAAATATCTCTGTGGCGAGGTGCTTAATATGTCAAAAGTAAGACCCGAATTTGATGTTAAGCAGATTATGAAAGAGCAGCAAAATTTTCTCGACTGTTACAGTGGAGAAAGAAAAGGATTCTTGAATACCCTTTTTCGTTTTTATAAAGGGCATTATAAGAATTTGGTTATTGCGGCTCTTTTCTTTTTTATCAAAACTGCCCCTGTGTGGATAATCCCCATTGTAACCTCAAATGTTATTAATATAGCTACCGATAAGCCACCAAATGCTATTTTTCAATTGATTATAAATGGCGTTCTCATATTTCTATGTGTTGTTCAGAACGCTGTAACTCACACGATATATGCAACTCATTTAAGCCGTGCCCAGCGCAGTGTTGAGGCAGGCCTCAGAGGGGCTATGATACGTAAGCTACAGCAACTTTCTGTGGGCTTTCATAAAGATTTACAGTCAGGTAAAATACAGTCAAAGGTTATGCGTGATGTTGAAGCTATTGAAAACTTCACAACCCAGATTTTTACAACATTTCTTACTGTGATTACAAATATGACAATATCCTTGGCAATTATAATCGCAAAAAACATAACCGTTTTCTTTATGTTTTTGCTCTGTGTTCCCGCAGCCGTGCTTGTAACCCGATTTTTTAGCAAAAAAATGCACAGCCGCACTCACGAATTCAGAGTTGAAATGGAAAATGCTTCTTCCACAGTTCTTGATATGGAGGAGCTTATCCCTGTCACCCGTGCACACGCACTCGAAAAATGCGAAGTCAAAAAAATGACAGCTAATGTCACAAAGGTTGCCGAAAGAGGCTATGATATGGATAAAATCTATGCTATTTTCGGTTCAATCAACTGGGTAATGTTCACTATTTTTCAGTTGGTATGCCTATTTTTTACAGGAGCATTAGCACTTAAAGGTGAAATTTCTGTAGGAGATATTACCCTTTATCAGAGCTATTTTGCCACCCTTATCGGTCAGGTCTCAAGTATAATTTCGCTTATGCCGATTATTGCAAAGGGCGCAGAATCCTTAAATTCTATCGGTGAAATTTTAAGTTCACATAATGTCGAGGATAATCAAAACAAGAAAAAACTTCAGAAGCTTGAAGGAAATTATGAGTTTGACAATGTTTTCTTTAACTATCCCGATGATAAAACACCCGTACTCCGTGGGCTTGACCTTACTGTAAAAGCAGGTGAAACCATAGCCTTAGTCGGTGAATCAGGCTCAGGCAAATCCACAATTTTAAATCTTGTAATCGGATTTGACAGACCAAACAGCGGAACAGTTAAAATTGATGGAGTAGATATCCACGATATTGATATGCGATCCTGCCGAAAATTTATATCTGTCGTTCCTCAAAATTCCATCCTCTTTTCGGGCACAATAAAAGAAAATATCACATACGGCTGTCCGCACATTACAAAAGAGCATCTTAACTATGTAATAAAAGCGGCTCGGCTTGACAGTGTTATTGCTTCTATGCCCAAGGGTATCAATACTGTTGTTGGCGAGCACGGGGCTAAGCTTTCAGGCGGACAACGGCAAAGAATTTCTATAGCAAGAGCAATTATCAGAAATCCAAAAGTTATAATTTTTGATGAAGCCACAAGCGCTCTTGACAGTATAACCGAACGTGAAATTCAAGAGGCTATAGATAACCTTACCGCCGACCGCACCACTTTCATTGTGGCTCACAGACTTTCCACAATTAAAAATGCGGATAAAATTGCTGTTATAGAAAAAGGCCGTTGCGTTGAATTCGGCACTTATGATGAACTGATGAACAAAAAAGGCAAATTCTACGAATTAAAACAGCTACAAAGCTAAAATAAAAGTATGCCGAGTTTCGGCATACTTTTTTTATTGCAGAAATGATTTTATTGCGTAAACTGCTCTACCGTTATACATAAGCTTTGCCCAACCGCTATCGCTTTCCGCTACCAATGTTACATATTCACCGTTCACAAGTGTATGTATAATATCCGACTCGGTTGTGGGCTTATCTCTTAAATTTGTTTCTTCCTTTGCGGTCACATTTCGGGAATCCACACCTTTAAAGGTCATACCGTGTTCGGTAAATGTGCCATTCTGGTCAGTTTGCTCATCAGAGCTGATTTCAGGCGCTTTGTCGGTAAGATAACTTGTAACAGCATAAACCGTTTGTCCGTTAAATTCAAGCCTTGACCAGCCCTTATCGCTTACAGCAGTGCGCACCAGAAAAGTACCGCTTTTGAGACTGCCGATAACCTCGCTATTGGTAGTGGGAAGTACCCTGAGATTAACCTCCACCTTGGCAGTTACCCTATCGCTTTTAGGTGTGAATTTACAGCCTGCCACTATATCCTCTTTAGGAATTTGGACGACAGTATTTGAAAGATAGCTTGTTATGGCATAAACCGTTTTACCGTTATATAAAAGCCTCGACCAACCGTTGCTACCCACACCTGTTCGGGTTAAAAACTCTCCGCTTTTAAGCTTTGCAACAATATTAAAGTTCGTCCCTGCTCCCTCACGAAGATTTACCTCCTCTTTAGCGGTTACTTGGTCATTAATCTCTGTGTAAAGCTTTTCTTGTTCGGTTTTTGGTGGCTTTGCCTGTTCAGGCGTAGCTGTTGTATCTTTAGGATTTTGCTCATCTGCTGTAAAGTAAGACACATTAATATCGCAGTTTCCTTCAATACCATTAACATTTCCCCTGTTAGTGTATTGCCACATATCATATTTTCCGCTATAATCAGGTTTTTCAACCTCGGGATATGTTGGAGTGGTGTAATGCGCTATCCAAATTTTAAAGCTCTGCTCAATTCTCGGCATATTCCAATAGATGTTACCTGAAATTTCACCCTTGGCACCATAGAACATACCTGTATACCCCGCCTTTTTAATTCTTTCCAAAAAGGCTAATGCGTTATCGGTCCTGCTATCAGCAGAAAGCCTGTTCATTCGGCTGTCACTAACAGTATAACCTTCACAGTCATATACCACAGGGTAAGAAATTTTATAGCCCTTAACCGAAGAAATAACAAAATCCGCTTCTTCTATCGCCTCCGTAGTATTTACAGCGGTTGAAAAGAAATAAACTCCGACTAAAATCCCTTGCTTTACCGCCTGCTGAATATTATAATCAGCGTTACTGTCCTTATAAATTTTACCGTTTTCAGCCCTGTAGCCTATTCTGATAACAGCAAACTCTATTCCGCTTTTTTTGACAGCCGCCCAATCAATTTTACCCTGCCATTTGGAAACATCAATGCCCAAAGCCTGACCATTTTTATGGGTAACGGTCTGGGTATCTACCTTAGCCCCTTCGTCCGTAATTTCTATATTTTCAGGGTCGGCGGTATCGTCCGCAGGGGTGGCAGAGACTGTAGTCTCAGAGCTGTTATCGTTCTGCAAAGGCACTGCCTCGCTTGAACTCAACTCATCCTTTGCGCTTTTACAGCCGCAAACAGCTATTAATATCAAAAAACACATAATAAAACTTAATAATCGTTTCATATTTTTACTCCGTATAATAAAAGGTTTCTATTTAATAATACTTTTTACCACCTTTTAAAGTTTCATAATCTGTAATTTTTTTTAAATCTTAATCCAAATGCCCGAAATATTCGTCTATTCCGCCCCAGTCTGGTGGCTCTACAGAATAGCTTATAGGATAGTTTATCACATAGTAATCCCAGTCATGAATTACCTCATGAACAGAAAAAATACTCCCTAAATCGTGATTTTTAACCGCATTCTGGAAATCATTTTTCATTGTGATGATAGCTTTTTTGGTTTCATTATCCAAAGCGGCAGAAATTGAATTATCAAAGCGCTCGATTATTATGTGATAGGTGTTATCCACACTTACAACCCCTGTAAAAGGGTCAATAAACATTCGGTTTTCAGGAAGCTCCAGCTTTTGCCAATATACACTGTCCGGCTCTTTGAGGGTTACTACCGAGCCTAAAAGTAAATTTTCAATATGCAAATGGAGGAATTTAAAATTTTCACAAAGAGTCTGCTTTTCTGTTTCGCTCAAATTCGCCAATACCTCTCTTTGCCACATAAGGCACTTTTCCTCCGACGGCTTAGGTAAGTCAGATTTGTGCAGATAGTATTTTCTTGTGGTAAAAGCTACAATATCAAGATAAGTCCGCTCCGAAATATGATAAACCTTGCGATTTTCTCCACTTATTATTTCAACAATACCGTAAAGCTCGGGATAACGGGGACAAACATTAAGTGTTGTTACTGTTTCATTCTCATTTTTAAATTCAAAGCGGTAAAGCACAAAATCCGCCTCTTTAACCTCGTGCTGCGGCTCTCCCCAATGGGTTTCTGTTAAAAGCTTTGTAAAAGCGGTTATTTTCTCGGTATCGGTAATTTTATACTCCTTAGGAGTTGAGGTTATAAGATTAGTTGCCACTATCTCGGTCACACCGTCCGAAAAATAGTCAGCAATATTATCGGCACTAGTTCCGCTTAAATACTCTTTAACATTCACAAAAAAGCTTTGTACCGCTTCTACCACAGGCTCTCGCAAAGCATCGACGCTGAACACCGTTGAGAGTGCCGCAATTAAAAAAGCCGTTATAACGCACGCCGCTCTTTTTGCCGCAGTATTAACAAGCTTCCTCATTCCTTTTTGCGACTTAATAAGCTTCCCCATCTTGCTTTCGAATTCAGGTGAAAATTCATAGGGAATAATGTTTTTCTCCGCCTGCGCTGCTATGAACGCATTTTTAAGCACAAAATTAACCATAAAGCACCTCCGAAAGTCTTTTTACTAAAAGCTTCTTTCCCCTTACGAGCTGCATTTTAACCGTTGCAGGCTTGCGTTCTAAAATATGCGCAATTTGCTTTACAGATAAATCCCGAACAAAATGTAAATACAGCACTTCCGTATAGGGTGAGGTTATACTTTTTATGCAGTTTACTATTTTTTCATATTCTAAGTTTGACAAAAGCTCAGAAAAGGCTTTATCGTCGGCTATTATCCCGTCCGTTTCTTCAAATGGCACTTCCTCTATCAAAGCTTGTCTGCGGAGAAAATCATAAGCAGTATTTTTAGCTATAATGGTTAAAAACGCCACTGTTTCTCGGCTTTCTACATCATCTATTTTTTTGATATTCTTGGCAATTTTTATAAATGTGTTTTGCAGAATGTCCTCACTGTCAGAATCGGTAGAGACAATTCTTCTGATTACTGTAAACAACAGCCTTCGGTATTTACAGTAAAGCGTTTCAAGCTTATCTTTATGCTCCCCGGTCATATCAACTGTAGAAAAAACAACTGCTAACATAAGTACCCACCTCACTTAAATAAACGATTATTAAGTGATTAAAGGTTACAGATTATTTAAAATAATTTTCCAAGCGGATACTAATTTATCCTGCGACCATGCCGCATTTGCAGGCGATGTTGAGGGCAAGCATACTGCTTTTTTACCAATAGCTTCCTTTATGTATTTGTTATAAAATTTTTCTGCTGTTTTGCCGTTAACAAAAATTTGCTTTATATCAGCGGATTGCAGTATCTGCGTTAAATCATTAGGCACAACATTTCTGATGCTGCTGTCTGCACTGCCCTCTATTTCACAAGAGGCAATAACATCCCAAAGAGCTATATTATGCGACAGTATAAATTCACGTTTTTCCTCAACCGTCTGCGGCACTTCACAACTAAAAACCTCTGCCAAAACCCTCCAAAATCTGTTTTGTGGGTGACCGTAAAAAAACATCTGCTCACGTGATTTCAAGGAAGGAAAGCTTCCTAAAATAAGCACTTTAGAGTCAATATTAAATAATGGTTTTATTGGGTGCAATTGTTTTTCTTTCATATAATATCACCATTTTCGGAAAATTGAGGCTGCCAGCCATAAATTTTTAAATCAACACAGCCGTCTTCATTAAATATAATTCCCTCGTCCATAAGAAGCTTTCTTTGAACACCCTCGCCGCCAAAGGCAAACGCAGGAGCGGTTTTACCCTCACGGTTAACTACTCGGTGACAGGGAATTATGCCGGGTGCGGGATTACTGTGAAGTGCATAACCAACCACCCTCGACCAGCGTGGATTACCCGCAAGCATTGCCACCTGCCCGTAGGTTGCAACCTTGCCTTTTGGTATTTTTGAAACAACAGAATATATTTTTTTGAAAACTGACATATTTAACTCCGCATAAAAATTTTATTTACTTTTATATTAATCAGAACAAATTGATTTATTCCAATTATACCACAAAAAAGCCTGTATGACAATGTCATACAGGCTTTAGTAAATATTGCGCTATTAAATTAATTGCGAAATATATTCCGCATAAAGCTGACCTATAAATTCTGCGCCCTTAGGCTTGGTGGGATGAACACCGTCCTCCGCAAAGGAAAGCGGATCATCATTAGTGTAAGCCGAGGCGAGCAAACCATCAAGCGGCATATAAACATCTGCAAATTCACGGGCGAGCTTTCTTTCTATTTCTATCTTTTTATAAAGATCCTCACGGAAGAAAAGCTTATCCTCAGCGGGGATAAGGAAAGGCTCAATCATCATTATTTTAGCATTTGTCTTTTCCTTTATTGCGGTAAGAACAGTGCGATAACGCTCCTCAAAAACCTCATCCGGGATCCAGCTTTTATCAGCTGCGTGATGCCAGACATCATTAATACCAATAAGAATAGACACTATATCAGGCTGTATATCAATAAAATCCTTTTGAAGACGAGCCACCAAATCCTTAGTCTGATTACCGCTGATACCGAGGTCAATAAATTCAAACTCCACATCAGGGAATTTTTCCACTAAAAGCTTTGCGGCATATTTAGGATAACCGCCGCCTAAATCGTGAATATTACCGTAATTGCGTCCCGCATCGGTAATACTGTCACCCTGAAATAATAGTTTGATTTTTTTCATATTAATCATCTTCCTCGTCGTCAGAGTCCTCGATTATTTCTTTTACCTCTACAGTAATTTCCTGTGCCATAAGCTCATCAGCCTTTGTTACTGTAACAACGAGATTTTCATAGTCAAAGGTAACACCCTGCTCAGGTATACTGCCTATAATCTCACTTACCCAACCGTTAACGGTTGTAGCCTCGGTTTCTTCGTCAGACTCAAGAGAGAAATGCTCAAAGAAATCCTCAATATTAGTCGAGCCAAGCACACGGTATTTATTTTCTTCAAGCTGAATGAAATCCTCAATAGCTTCATCACGCTCGTCCCATATATCGCCGACTATTTCTTCGAGAATATCCTCCATTGTAACGATACCTGCGGTCTCACCGTATTCATTAATAACAATTACAATGTGATTATGCTCTTTTTGCATATCCTTAAACAGCACATCAAGATGAGCAGTTTCAGGCACAAAAGTGGGCTGGAACATAACATCCTCTAATTTGAAATCGGGACGATTATATCTTAACAGAAAATCTCTTGAATGAAGCACACCGATTATATTATCAGTGGTTTCGGAAAAGACAGGCATTCTTGAATAGCCCTCTGTTTCGATAAGCTCTAAAACTTCTTCGTTGGTTGCAGTATTGGGTATAAATACAATTGATCTACGGGGAGTCATAACATCCTCGGCGGTCATACCGTCAAGCTTGAAAACATTTTTTATGTATTCAATGTCATTCTCGTTAAGGCTTCCTTCATCAGCACCGGCATCAAGCATTAGCACGATATCCTCTTCAGATACAGGGTTTTCCTTTTCGTGAGGGTCGATACCGAAAATGCGCAGAATTCCATTTGTAGCAATGGTTAAAAGCCAAATGATAGGCTTTAAAATTGCAGCAAGGCCTGAAATCATACCGCAAACGGCGTCTGCAAGCTTTTCCTTGTGCTTCATTGCAATACGCTTAGGAACAAGCTCACCCAAAACAAGGGTGAAGAATGATAAAATAAGGGTAATCACAATAACCGCTACAGTATTAACAGAGCCAATCTGCTTTTCAGAAATATCAAAAACCTTAATCAAAAATCCTGAAAGTCTTTCTGCGAAGTTATCCGCAGCAAAAGCAGAACCCAAGAAACCTGCAAGTGTGATACCGATTTGAATAGTTGATAAAAAGCGTGTGGGCTCTTCTATCATTTTGAGCATTTTTACAGCTTTTTTATCACCGTCGTCCGCCCTTGATTTCAGTTTTTTCTCATTAAGGGAAATAACTGCAATTTCGGTTGCGGCAAAGAAAGCATTTAATAGAATAAGTATAAGTTGTAATAAAAGTTGTCCGGCAATGTCAGACATTTTAATAACCTCCAAAATAATATAAATGTGTTTTTTTATTAAAATAGAAACAAAATCAGTTTAAATCTACTTTGTAAAAATCCAAGCGGTTGTTAACACATTTACCGTATTTCAAAGGTACACGAGTAGCAATACAGTTACTACTTCGCCCAAGCGGATCCACAAAACCAACTCCTTAGTTTTAAAAAAATTCTGAGTTGATATCAGCTTAAATATAATAAGCTACAAAAACCCATTTAATTGTATATTACAATATATAAACGCTTTTGTCAATTACTTTTACCCTATTTTTTAGTTCTTTGCCACATAAATTAAAGTTAAGCTATGACAAATATTCAAAGAATATTGTAGGGGCAGGTCTCTGTGCCTGCCCGCTAATTACTGTTTTTTTGCGGGAGGGCATTGAAACCCTCCCCTACAAAGTTTATTTAATTCACACAGATAAACATTAATTTAACGTTGGGGATACTTTAGTCCCTTAGGAAGACCTAAAATATAATCGGCGGAAACACCATAAAATTTACAAAGAGTAATTAAGTGTTCAATAGGTAAAGGTCTTTTGCTGTTTTCATATTGTGCATAATAGCTTTGGGACGTATTAAGCAATTTAGCAATGTCCTTTTGATACAAATCCTTATCCTCTCTTAAATCCCGCAAATTCTGTGCATAGTTCATAATTAAACTCCCTTTCATTTGCACTTTTAACTAAATATAGCATAGTTCATAAATAAACTGTTGACGGCAGTTCGTTTGTGAACTATAATATAGTTATACCTCGCCAAACGATTGTTGCTACACGAACAATAAAAGAGTACAGTAAGGGTTTACCCATCTGTACTCTTTTATCTCTTTCGCCAAAATAATGTTAAATATTATTTTGCAATGCATCGTATTCTTTTGCAATTTGCGACCAGGTCACAGGTCCAACCGCTCCCGAAACGGGAATACCGTAAAGACGCTGAAATTCCGATACCGCATTTTCAGTCTGTTCGCCGAAAAAACCGGTGACCGGTATTTTGGGAATAGCAGTTATATCATCGGCTATTCGGGACAGATAGGTCTGTAAATCGGTAACATCTGAGCTTCTCATACCTACTGTCAGGAAATATCCCGGATAAAGCTTTGCATCGCTGCCCTGATAGCCCTCAGGCAAAGCTGCTACAGTTTCTATATACACTCTTGATATTTCATTCCAGGTAGCATTGTCAACAATTCCTGTTACAGGAAGACCGTAAAAGCTTTGAAAACGCTCTACCGCCGCCACAGTTCCCGAATCAAAATATCCGCTTATGGGAACAGGCTCTAAACTGCCATTAAAATAGGATATAACGCTAAGGTAATACTGCACCGTTCTCACGGGAACACCGCTCATTCCCTCTGATACTTCTTCGCCGAAAGGCAGAGATGCTTCCTCAAGAGTTATCCCCTCTGCCGCAAGCTCGGAAAGCTTTTTAACCCCCGTATAATATCTTTTAATGCTGTACCAGGTGGATTTATCCACCTCTCCTGTTATGGGCAGGTTAAAAATCTCCTGAAATTTTCTGACAGCCGCCTCTGTTTCAAGTGTGAAAATTCCGTTTTCTGCAGGTATATCAGGTATAGCAGGATAATTCCTGCCTATTCGGTTAAGCTGCACCTGAATTATACGGACATTATTTCCAGCTGAACCAACCCTTAATGGCACTCCGGGATAAGATTCCTCGGTAAATCCCACCGGCGCATTTTCAACAATTCCTATATCGTTACCGTAATAATTCTGAAGTATTTCATAAGGAGTGCGCCCCTGCTCGGCAAGAGAAACCGTTCCCCATTGAGAAAGTCCCTGACAGGTAGAAGTTGTGCCGTTGCAAAAAGCGGTGAAAAGCGGCTGTATATTCCCCTGCCTTACCACATAATCGTTAAAAATATCATCTACTATGTAGCTTATATTTTCAAAAACCTCTCTGTCAGGTACAAAAGCCTGATCGAATTGGGTAGAATTAGTTATATCAAAATTATACCCTCTGGACGGATACCATTCTGTATACACTCTGTTTAAAGCGAAGGTAACAATAGCGTAAATATTAGCCCTTAAAGCCTCCTCAGGCCAAGTGGGATAAATTTCACTTGAAGCCACGTTTTTAACATAATCAACAAACGGTACGGTAACATTCTGTGCCTGAGAGCCTGGCGGTCCTAAATGCACAGTTATTGTTTCAGGTATTATCGGATAATCAACTGTAGGCATATTTTATCCCCTCCGTTACAAATCAAATCGTTCTGATTCATCGAAGACCATAGGGCTTTTATCTGCGCCTGCGGTTTCAAACAGCATCATATTAGACCTTTGTAAGGAAGTAACACCGCTGAATATAGGTATGTTTATATGCACATTATCAACATACCCCTCGGCTTTAACCTCCATATTATAGGTAGCATAAGGCGTTGCGTTATTTCCCGATTCAAGAGATATTTGCTTATTTGGCGCTTCAAGCACAAAAGGTCTTGTTCTGCCGCTTTCATCAGTAAATGCGGTATCTATAATTTGCATATCGTTATAGTTTCCTGTAAATACTGTTACCCTTGCATTAGCAACGGGATAAATTTCTCTGAGACTTGTAACAATTGCTATGAGCTTTCCGCTGCTATAGGGCTGTTCATTGGCTTTAGGTAAAGTGTTTTCCAAATCAAAAGTTTGTTGGTCGCTCTCTGTAGCCATAGCAGGAATTCTCCTCGCCGATTTATACATATCAAGCATTTCTTTTTTGTAACGTTCTATAAGATTTTTGTCCACAATAGGTCACCTCTACATCAAAATATGCTCTTAAAGTCCCTATTGTTACAATATTGCTTGAAAAGAATTAAAAATTAATGTATAATAATTAAAAATATTAGGAGCTGATTTCCTTGGTAACACTTTCTAACGGAATAATAAAAGCTGAAATTATAGAAAAAGGCGCTGAAATACGCCGCCTTACAGTAAACGGTGAGGATAGATTCTGGAGCGGGGACCCTGAAATCTGGGGCGGTGTAGCTCCGGTGCTCTTTCCAAACTGCGGCGGTATGAAAGATGATAAGTATACTTTCAACGGCAAGGAATACAATATTATAAAACACGGTTTTGCAAAAAATATGGTTTTCGAGGTTGAAAGCCAAAGCTCAAACTCTGCGGTTTTCTTGCTTAAAGATACCGAAGAAACCCTGAAATCTTACCCTTGGCATTTTGAATTCAGAATAAAATATACACTTGTGGCAGCATCTGTTAAGGTTGAATACGATATAAAAAACACTTCAGATACCCCAATGTATGCCGCAGTCGGCGGTCACGAGGCTTACTCCTGTCCTGAGGGAGTTGAAGATTATGACATAATCTTTGAAAAGAAGGAAACCCTGCGTTCAATTCAGGTTGAAAACGGAATACTCTCAAGAAACACCGAAACAGTACTTTTTGAAAGTAATACCCTTCCGCTTTATAACAAATACTTTGAGATAGACGCTCTTGTTCTTACAGATTTAAAATCCCGCTTTGTAACACTCAGAAACCGCAAAAACGGCAAATCAGTTTCAGTAAGCTTTGGCGACTTTGATTATCTTCTTATCTGGACTATTCCCGAAGCCCCCTATGTTTGCATTGAACCTTGGACCGCTCCGCCTTCTTACCAAGATGAGGGTTATGACATAACAAAAAAAGAAGGCACAACAAAGATTGAGCCCTCCGAAAGCTTTAAAACAAAGCATATAATTTATTTTTGATATGAAAAGGCTACAACCGATGGTTGTAGCCTTTCAATTTTGCTATAACGCTGTCCCGCTCTGCCGTAATGTGCTTAAGATAACCTAGCCATAAAGCCAGGTGGGTGCCGACCGTGCAGCTTCGCGCTCCCTTCTTCCGAACTCGGCACAGCCGCGGGAGGTCTGCAAGCCCACTGCACGAGTGTAGGCCCCAAAAATTAAAAGTGTAGGGTTATATAAGTCACGGTCCGCGAACAGAGCAGGACACATAATCTGTAATAAAATTATTTATTATCTATCTCGAAGAAATCTTCAAGTCTTTCTACGAAAGCATCGGCAACCATTTCATATTCATCGTCGTCCTCGATTTCGTAGTAATATTCCTCGCCGTCTTCTTCTCCAACCTTAACAATTACAAGCTCTCCGCTGTCCTCAAGCATTTTCTGAGGGTCATTAAAGGTGGGTAGCATTGCAAGATAACGTCCTGTATCGGTCTCAATAGCGTCCAATACTTCAAAGGTATACTCTTTACCGTCGTCATCAGTAAGTGTGATTAAATCAGGGTTATAATCATATTCATTCTTGTTTTGTTCGCTCATAATAAAAACTCCTTAAATATTTTGCGCATTTCTTTCCCAATTATTTTAATACCAAACCGCTTTCAAGTCAATGGGTATTATTCACATTTTTGCTGTTTTCGTAATCAATAACCCTGCGGAACTGTGTCTCATAAAGCTCACGGTAACCCTCACTCTTTGAAAGCAGTTCATCGTGGTTGCCGGTTTCGGTAATAGTTCCGTTTTCAATAAGCATTATTTTATCCGCCGCCATAATAGTTGAAAGTCGGTGAGCTATTACAATGCTCGTTCTGCCAACCATTATTCGGTTAAGAGCCGACTGTATCTGACTTTCGGATACAGAATCGAGTGATGACGTTGCTTCATCAAGAATAAGTATTTTAGGGTCCTTCAAAATAACACGTGCTATTGATACTCTTTGCTTCTCACCTCCCGAAAGCTTAAGGCCTCGGTTTCCAACAACAGTATCAAACTTTTGAGGCAAGCGGTCAATAAAATCGTAAATATTTGCAATTTTACAGGCATTTATAATTTCTTCCATTGAAGCCTCAGGCTTAGCATATAACAGATTTTCGAGTATCGTACCATTGAAAAGATATGTATCCTGCGTAACTATTCCGATATTTGTTCTGAGATACGCAAGGTCATAATCCCTAACATCAGTTCCTGCCACTTTAACAGCGCCCTCTACCGTATCGTAAAGTCTTGGTATCAGACCGATAATAGTTGATTTGCCCGCACCCGACGTGCCGACTATGGCATACATTTTGCCCGACGGCACAAAAAAGCTTATGCCTTTAAGAATTTCCTTTGTTTTTTCATAAGAAAACTTAACATCGCAAAACTCAACCGAGCTATCCCCCATATCAGGCTTTTGCGGATTTTCGGGATTTTCAATTTCACAGCTGCGGTCAAGATATTCAAAAATTCTTGTAAACAAAGCAAGTGAACGAACAAAATCCACCTGCAAATTAAGTAGCATTCTAACCGGCTGATAAAGTCTGTTCACAAGTGCTACAACAACCGTTATATCACCGACAGTTAAATCCGTTTCGGCACTACCCATTATAAAAAAGCCGCCAGCAAAGTATATCATTAAGGGCGCTATCTGGATAAACATTCCAAGCATTACGTGGAACCAGCTGCCTGCACGGTGCTCTTTGATAGAAATCTGTGTAGTCTCATTATTGATTTTTTTAAAGCGCTCAAACTCAACCTTTTCCTTTGTGAAAAGCTTTACTAACATAGAACCGCTCACAGATAATGTTTCATTTACCTGCTGGTTTAATTCATCGTGCTTTTCCTGTGATTCTGACGCTAAGGTCCAACGCTTTTTACCAACAGAACGTGTGGGGAAAATCATAATCGGTAAAACAATAAGCCCCACAATAGCTAACCGCCAGTCGGTATAAAATAAATAAAATACCGAAACAACCACCGTAAGTGTATTGCTTACAATAGATGTAAGCATTCCTGAAACAACCGAGCTAACCCCATTGATATCGCTATTCATTCGGGTTATAATATCGCCCTGCTTTTCGTTAGTAAAAAAGGAATGTGGCATATGCTGAAGATGGTCATACATCTCGTTACGCATATCATATATTATTTTCTGCGAAATCCAGGAATTTATGTACTGCTCCAAAACACTTATTACCTGTGAAGCGGTAAGAACAATAAACGCTAACCCGACGAGTGTTAGCAAGTAGGTTATTTCCTTAGAAAAGGCAGATGTATTCGCCCCTGTTAAAGTATCAACTATCCAACCGGTTATAATTGATGGGAATAATCCCAAAACAGCCGAAACAATAAGCGCTAAGAACACAAGTAAAAAATGCCATTTATAAGGCTTTAAATATTTAAGAATTCTTAAAAGCAAGGCTTTTGAAAATTTAGGCTTGTTGTTTTTTTCTTCATCGGTCAAAAAACCTCTCGGACCTCTCGGTCCTCCGGGTCCTCTCATTCCCGCAGGAGGCGGCATCATAGGACGCATTATCAGGTCACCCCTTATTCAGTAATTTATCGACTATAAATTTTATTTTAACATATTTTTTATTAAAAGCCAAGACTATTGGAAAAATATGAACAAAAAATTAATTTTTATATTTTTAACAAAAGTTTTCAAATTTTTATTGACAAACTGTGTATTATGCTGTATAATAAAGACAACAAAAGAAAGGAGGAGCAACAGTATGAGGAAGGACACTCCACCCGCAAGTTCATAAAATAAAATAAAAGTGGTGATTCCAATGAAGTAATTATTAAGAAACCCAAACAAAATAACAATGATTTACGGTGAAACCAATGTACTAAAAACTTTTTTCGGATAAAATAAAGTCTCAGATGTGATGTGATATGAAAATATTAAAAACAGACTTTAAAAAATAAATTAAAGGTGAGTCCGATGCACAATTGGTTAACTGAATAGTGTTATAAAGTTTCCGTTGAGGAAATTTAATATAAAAAATAACCTTAAAGGTGATTTATATGATTGTGAGGAAACAAGCTATCAAATAAATTATTAAGGGTGAGTCCAATGTACTATTTTAAAAAAGGCTCGATTTTCGATTAAGCTTAAATTTTGAGTATTAGATTTTTATACAAGTTAGTGTAGCAAAATAAAAATATCAGTTTAACCGTAATAACGGAATAAAGCTAAAAAGAATTGAGTGAGTGATCATAAAAACTGAATATTAAAACGGCTGTAGCAGGAAATTGTTACAGCCGTTTTTTTATTTGTTACAGAACCTTTTATTTTTAATATTAATTATTCTTTTTCTCTGAACTTGATTTTGTAAATACCGAAATCTTCTTCATTATCAACTATCTTTAATTCAAAGGTATAAACAACATCTTTCGCTTCTACGGTACCTGTCGCTTTTACATAACTTCCCTTGATCTCGGCACTGTCGTCCTCGAAATCCTCATATTCATACTCAATAAGCTGAAAGCCCTTGGTAAAATCCAAATTCTTTTCCTTTTCCAAAAGGGCAAAGTAGCTCGCAACCTCATCAGCAGTTATAGCACATTCAGAATGAATAAGCTCTGCCGCATCATCGAAACGGTCCTCTTCTACGCAAAGAACAAAATCTTCTACTGTATTCTTAATTTGCTTATCGGTGCTATTGCAACCCGAGAGCAAACAAATAGAAAAAACCATAACCCACACAAGAAACCTCTTCATAATAAAACGCCTTTCTTTAGCTTAAAATTAACAGATGTATTTATTCTTCCACAAAATCAAGACAGCTTCTGGTTTCGGTAAAGGGTCTAACCTTGGTATCAGCCACAGCAACATGCTTCGGGTGAACAGCATAACCCTTTAAAGCCTCCTCATTTTCAAATACAGAGTAAAGCATAACATCTGCATTAGATGAGGGTAACGACTCGGTCTGTACCTTTATTTCCAAAAGCCCCGGAATTTCTCCCATAAGACCCTCAAGCCCCTGCTTTATTCCAAGCTTTACTTCATCATTATTAAATTCAGATTTAAGTTTCCAAAGAATAATATGTTTAACCATAAAAATCAGTCCTTTTAAAAAATAAAAATTTATTTATCTAATACCCAGAATTTCGCAACTGCAAGACATTCTCTGAGTGTTCCGGGCAGTATAGAATACCATCTTGTTGTGCTATGAAAATAAGTAATGTCGCTAATTCCTGCACTTTTTGCTATTCCTGATGCTCTGTAAATATGATATTCGTTTGAAATAAAGGCTACAGTATAATCCCCACCACAATACTCGTCCAATAATTCTTTTGAGTAAGTGAAATTTTCGTAGGTGCTTGTAGCTTTTTCCTCTTTTATAATACTTTCCTTTGGCACACCATTATCCAAAAGATATTTTTCCATTGCATAAGCTTCGGTTACAGATTCCTGCGGACCCTTTCCACCGCTTACAACAATTAATGCGTCAGGATTTTTAGAATGATAATCTAAAACGGCATTAAGCCTATCCTTTAGCACCCTGCTCGGCTTTTCACCATGAACACCTGCACCTAAAACGATAATAGCATCTTCTTCATGATTTATACTGTTCGTACTGCCGTATATAAATAAAAAGGAACAAAACGCTATAACCATTGCCAAAAGCACAATAATAACTATCTTTAATACCTTTGGGAATTTTTCAGAAACCTTATTGTAAAAAACACTCCACAGAAGAAAAAACGCTCCCAAAAATAAGGTCAAGAGATTACCTATATTAAGATTGGTTGTAAAGGTCAAAACAATTCCGTTAAGCGTAGCAAATATGCCTACCGCAAGCAACAACAACCTTAAAACAGCCTTTATGTTAACGGTAATTTTTTTCATAAAGTCACCCTATTTTTTTAAAAACAATAGCGGTTCTGTTAGGAAGATAGCAGTTAAAGCCTCTCCAGTTAGCAGGAGTTTTAACCGCTTCATACCGAGCTTTACTATCAACTCGTGAAAAACCGCCGAACTCCCCGTCGTCAGAGGAAAGCACAACCTCGTATGTACCTTCACTACCAACAGGAATGAAATATCCGTCAAAGGATTTTGTCGGGTGGAAATTAAAGGCAAAAACTGTATCGCCCTTAGTATATATAATAATTTTATCGTCCTGATGAAGCCATCTGTTTTCTGCCTTGGTTTCCAGCAAGCCGTCCTCTTTAAGCAGCTTTAGCATCGCCTTGTCAAACTCATTAAGCTCACAATAGCGAAGCGCTTTATTGTCCACCAAGCTCCATTGTCTGCGACAGTAGTGATAGCTCCAGCCATTACCCTCCCGTGGAAAATCTATCCACTCTGGGTGACCGAACTCGTTACCCATAAAATTAAGATAACCCTCGCCTGCCAAAGAAGCGGTAATAAGTCTTATCAGCTTGTGAAGTGCAATGCCTCGGTCAATGACGATACTTTCTCCGAGTTTATTCATACTCGTATACATTTCGGCATCGCAAAGACGAAACATTATTGTTTTGTCGCCCACAAGCGCCTGATCGTGAGACTCACAGTAACCGATATTCTTTTCGCCTGCACGTCTGCCTGTAAGCTCATACCAAAGCTTACCCATATCCCAATTATCATCGGTATATTCTTTAAGCATTTTTATCCATAAATCAGGCACACCCATAGAAAGACGGTAATCAAAGCCTATGCCGCCCTCCTTTAAAGGAATGCACATTCCCGGCATACCCGACATATCCTCTGCCACAGTAATGGCATTTCGGTTAATTTCGTGTATCAGCTCATTTGCAAGCTGTAAATATGTAACTGCTTCCACATCTGTATTCATAGAAAAATACATACTATAATTACTGAAAGCGCTGCCTAAACCGTGGTCGTGGTAAAGCATTGAAGTAACACCGTCAAAACGGAAACCATCAAAATGGAATACCTTCATCCAATATTTAAGGTTGGATAACAGAAAATGCAGCACCTCATTTTTACCGTAATTAAAAAGCTTTGTTCCCCAAGCACTGTGGTTTCCCCTGTCTCCCTCATGGAAAAACTGATAAACAGTGCCGTCAAACTCGTTGAGTCCCTCATTAGTATTATTAACTGCGTGGGAATGTACAATATCAAGAAGCACTGCTATACCCATCTCGTGAGCGGTATTTATAAGCTCCTTTAATTCTTCGCTTGTTCCGTAGCGTGAGGAGGCGGCAAAAAAGTTTGAAACCTGATATCCAAAGGAAGCATAATAAGGGTGCTCCATAACCGCCATTATCTGTATAGTATTATACCCCATCTCCTTAATTCTCGGGAGTATGTTTTCACGGAATTCTTTATATGTACCAACCGCTCCCTTTTCCTGTGCCATACCGATATGACATTCGTATATAAAAGGAGTATTATTTGGTTTAAACCCTTTATCTGTCCAAGGGAATTTTGCAAAAGTATCCTCAATTTCGGCGCACCACAAATAAGTAACAGGATCTTGAACCACACGTGTAGCATAAGTGGGAATACGGCGAAGTATCTGCCCCGAGCTTATAACAACAGCCTGAACCTTTTGTCCCGCCTTTAAGGCATCTCTGCCCTTAAGCTCCACCTCAAAAACGCCATTTTCCAAACGCTTTAACGGACATTCCTCAATATTCCAGCCGTTAAAATCACCTGTTAAATACATTTCATCTGCCGCAGGAGCCCATTCTCTGTACACCCAGCCCGAGCGTGTACGGTGAAAACCAAAATATTTATATCCATCTGCAAAGGCAGAAAGAGTTTTACTGTCTCCAACAAGCTCCGCCCTTTTTTTAAGGTAAAGCTCCGCCCTTAAACCAAGATCCTCGCTAAAAGGCTCAAGATACGGGTCAATCTGCAAAAGCTTTTGCTCTTTAATTTTCATCGTTCCACCCACTTTCAGCACTAATAATTACTATTAATAATTTTTGATTTTATTCTTTAAATCTGAGGTTGAAATTCCTTGTGTATAAGGCAAATATTCTATAGAGACACCCACCTTAGCAAACTGTTCTTCAGTTCTATTATATCTTTCTGTACCTTTCCAATCATCGCCTGAGAATAAAACATCAAATCCGAATTTATCCAAAGCCAACATTTTATCATCGGTAATCTTATAATCAACTAACTCTGCTCGATCAACACACTTTAAAGCATTTATAAGCCTTACCCTATCTTCTTGATTAATAATAGGCTCCTTATGTTTGATATCTCTTACATAATTGTCATCACAAATGCCCACAATCAAATATTCACACTGTTCCTTACACCTTTCTAAAAGATTTAAGTGACCGGTGTGGAATAAATCAAAAACACCTACAGTATAACCTATTTTATATTTCTTCATTTTCATAGCCCTCTTTCCAATATGTGTCATTGTCGTGGTGGGTTGCTTGTTTTTCCTTTGGAGGAAGTTTCATATAATCTCCATACATGCTACTCAATATTACGTCATAACCCACAGGCGCTTTAAATTTACAATTTTCAAAATCCAATAAAACGGTATCGGTATAATTACTCTTTTCTGTACGATTATTAATACTGTTAAAAATTGATTCTACTACAGCTACATAATCACAACTTTTATAAGGATACTGTTTATGAATATCTCTAGCTTTTTTCAATGCGCTTTCTCTATTTACAAAAGGTTTCATAAATGCCGAAGCTATTTTTATTTTCAGTTTTTTAGAACTTTTTATGTCAATATTCGCAAAATGATATTGCCAATAAACCCTGTTTAGTTTTTTATACCACTTTTTATATTCTTTATAATCATCAGGAGTTCCGTCTAACGGAAATACATCTATATCTATACCTAAAGCCCCTTCACGATAAGAAATTCCATTTTCGTTTTTGATAGTTCTTATATCAATAACTTTTGTGAATGGATGCTTAGAAATATTTTCCTCCGGAGATATTAATCTATACTTATTATCTTTGTTTTGAGTATTAAAAATCTCTATTAATTTGTTATAGTCATCTCTGGGCATTTGAATATCAATATCATCATCCCAAGGTATAAAACCTTTATGCCTAACAGCACCTAACAAAGTACCATAGGCTAAGAAATACGTTAATCCATGCTCATCGCAAAAAGCAGCTACATTTTTCAAAATTTCGAGTTGAAGCTTTTTGTTTTCTTCTAAAGAAATTAATTTCATAAATTGCACCTAACCTTCTAAAAAATTCAAAATTCCATAAACGGTATCCGTACTTTTAAATGGATGCATATAGTTGTTATCAAATCCAAACCCATATGTAACGCCAATAAAATCTATACCAGCCTCGGTAGCACCGTCATGATCATATTGGCTATCACCTATCATAACCGCTTTTTGCGAAACATTCACACAATCCATAGCCAATTTTATCGTCATACATTTGGTTAGAGACTCTTTTTCATCCATTCCTACAATAACATCAAAATATTTTGCTATTTCAAAGTTTTCAAGTACTGCTTCAGCTATTTTTTGTCCCTTCAGAGTGGAAACCGCTAATTTATAGCCTCTATTTTTTAGTCCTTTTAGCAACTCCAAAACACCGTCATACAAAACCGCCTCATAAATAGCCTTTGTTCTACCGTATTCCCGATGAAATTTTGCTGCTTCAAAAGCCTTTTCCTCATCTAAACCGTAGACTTTCATATACATTGATTTAGGTGGCGGTCCTACAAATTCCTTTAACCTTTCATTTGCTATAGGATTTAGTCCCATATTTTTCTCTGCATAACGAACACTGTTAAAAATTCCTGCAGAGGTATTAAGAAGCGTACCATCTAAATCAAATATAACTAAATCGTATTTTCTTTTCATTTTTTCACCTTTATTTTTATAAGGATTTTTTTAATTATATCAAACAGAAAAGTACGGATTTGCTCGACAAATAATCCTATAGAAAAAATTACAATTGCTATTACTATGATTGCAAACGGCATTGCAAAATCAGGCAAATCCCCAATCCAGGTGAATTTATCTTCTATAAAAAAGCGATTTATAAATTTTTGTTCATGGAGTAAGTAAATTCCAAATGACATTGGAGCAAAATGATTAATAAATTTTCCTGTTATCCCACACGCACTTATTTTGAGCCTTGAAAAAAGTATTAAATAACATATTGCGATACATACTATTGTGGGACTTATATAGCTTACTAATAAAAGATCACCAAAATTTCTTCCTAAAATATTTTGAGTAAAATATTGTATTATAAATTTACTTATTACTGTTACTGTTAAGCATAATAAAACTACAAATATAAGGATTTTGCTCTTAACAGCATTAAACAAATTAAATTTGCGAATACCCGCACCTATGACAAAAAGTAATGTCAGCCATACAAAGCTATAACCCCAAACCATATTGAATGGATCAGTATAAACACCTACAATATTAGCGTAACCTGTAAACAAAACCGCGAATATAATTAAAAATTTTTTAAAATCATCCTTGCTCATTGCCCTTACAAGCTTTAACCATATCGGTTGGGTAAAAAATAAGGCAGTATATGCAGAGAAATACCAATATTTCCCGTTTGTTATCGGCAATAATGAAAGAAATAAATCCTTTTTTGTAACAGCATCATTCGTCAGTAACAAAAAGACTATTGTAAATCCAAAACTATAAAAGAATACCTGTAGCCACATATTTATATATTTAAAATATTTAAACGGCTTCTCAGAATCTGTATACATAACATATCCACTTATGAGACCATAACAGTCAACCGCACAATAAACACATATATAAATTATCTGATTTAATATTCCACCTATGCCTTTGATACTTTCTAAGCCATTATATCCTATTATATGGAATATAACTACCCTAAGCATAGAAGTTAATCTGAATGCATCTATACCAATATTTCTTTGAATCTTCATTTAATTTCCTCAGTTTTTACAATTTTTTTCAAAGCCTATTACAGTTTATAAACCGAGTCAGTCAAAAATTCAAGTTTAATCTGAGCTGATAATTGCTTGATTTTTTCTGCAGTAGCAACATTAATTTTCAACAGTCGTTCTTGCTCAACATTCATATTCATAGATGAATCATAAAAATTCTCTTCCGCTTTAGCCGAAAATCCGTCGAAACCTGCCATCAGAATACTGTCCACACCGATTTTTTTCAAGAAATTTATACACATAAGCCCTGCATTATCTGCAATACACTGTTCTTCATTAATATAACTTGAATAATTTATTGCCGAAAGATTTTTTTCTGAGTTTTTAGTGATATTTGAAGTTACAATCACCTTTAAATTATCAGCAGAATGTTCTATAAGCTCTGAAAAATCTGCAAATCGCTTCATATTGCTGACAAACAGCATATCAACTTTTATGTCCTTGGGTAAAAAATTTACACTTATTACATAATACTCGCCGCTGTTAATTATAGAATTTAAGATTTCGGTTTTACTGTTCAAAGATTTACCAGGCGCTAACAGTAAAATTTTCTTCTTACCTATATTATCAGTAATTTCATTAAGTATTTCACTATCGTCCACATAATTGCTCATATAAGATATATATTCTTCGCCTATGTAATCCTTATCAAAAAGCGCGCGGCGATTTATATCAAGACTATTCAGTATCGCATAAATATCCTGAATATGAAGTGTTTGCTTATTCATAAGAAAAGAAGCATAATTCGGGTGGCAACCTGTTATTGAAGCTATGTAGTATGCAGCTTCATATCCCCATTTATATTGAATACTAAGAGGTCTTATATACTCATCTATCAACTCTAAAATTTCGATATTATCATATTGAAGACCGAAATTTGTGTTTATATACTGTGTTACAAGCTCAGTATTAAGATTTCCGGCTCCCCTGCCCATACCATACAGTGAAGCATCTACAATAAGCTGTCTTGGAGTGTTCAGTTGTAAAAGCTCCTGTACATTAGCAAAGCAAAGCTGAAGATTGTTATGAGAATGGAATCCCACCGCAACTCTTTTGTCAAGATTATGATCTACTAAATAAAACATTCTAAGTAAATCGTTTTTATACATAGTACCAAGTGTATCAACTATGTAAAACGCAAAAGGCTTTAATTCATTAATTCTGTCTATAAGCTGTATGAGAGCAGTATCGGTATATGTAACCGTTCCTACCGGCTGCATAAAAACCTTATAGCCTTTATCCATTAATTGCTTGCCTAATATAAAAGCATCATCTATTTCGTGCTCATGAAAGGTTACACGAATACCGTCTACAGATGTACCGTCAAAATCAGCTATCTCGTCTATTGAAATTTTTCCGTACTGTATCATAGCAACATACATAATATTCGTATTCTTTTTGCCTATGACCTCAGTTATAGCCTCAATGCTACCAAAAAGAGAACGGTTTTTATCAAAAATTCCGCTTTTCAAAAAACCGCATTCTATAATATCAATAGAAGCCTTCGCAAGCTTTGAAACAATATTTTTAATTACATTCTCGCCGAATTTAAAATCATTAATATAACCGCCGTCTCGCAAAGTGCAATCAAGAATGCTGATTCTATTCATATTCTTTTCCTTTCAATTAATCGGCAATAGCAATTTCGCCTTTTTTTATCATTTCAGAAATAACAGATTTTACATGTTCTAAATCCTTAGGAGTATCAACCGATAAGCTATGAGCCGCAACCTCTATCATTTTAAGCTTTTTACCGTGTTCTATAAATCTAAGTTCATTAACATCTTCTATTTTTTCGTTATATCCCTTTGGAGTATTTGCAAAAAACTCAAGTGCAGCTTTATTATAAATCAAAACGCCCACATGCTTATAATATTTATAATCAATAGATGATTTTGGATAAGGGATAGGACTTCTTGACATAAATAATGCGTTATTTTCGTAATCGGTTACTACCTTAATATTTGTAAAGTCCACCGCTTCAACAGGACTCTTGATTTCAGTCATAAGATTACTTACAAAAAACTCAGGCAAATCGGAATGTTTGGGTATTATAGCCTTTATTATTTCGGGATCAATTAACGGCTCATCACCATTTATAACAACATAAAGATCTGAAGGAACCTTGCTCGCTACCTCGTTCACTCTTTCTGTACTTGTGGAATGAGTGGTTTTGGTCATAACAACCTTCATATTATGCTGCTTACACATATCCTCTATACGTGCATCGTCAGTAGCAACATATACCTCGTCTATTTCTTTAACCTTTTTAACCTGTCTGTAAACCCACCAAAGCATTGGCTTACCGCACAAATCTGCCAAAGGCTTGCCCGGAAAACGGCTTGACTGATACCTTGCCGGAATAACCGCTACTATTTTCATAATCAATCTCCTTAAACGCTTTTTGATTTTTTTCTTTTTAAAATCTCACTTATGCGACTTTTAGCACTTTTAAATTCCTCGGTCCTGAAATAAACCAATACGATCAAAAGGTTTGGTATAACAGTACAAACCAATCCACGTAAAATCAAACCGATAATACTCTCAGGCAAAAGATTACATATTAAAAAGCTTATCGTTATAGAAACAACTGCAACAATTACTGCTTTCAATATTCTTGCATAATATCCTCTTGTACTTTTTTTAAAATAAGCTTTAAATAATACTCTTGTTTCCCAAGGTAACTCTATAAAAGCCAAAGCAAAAACCGAGGACAAAATAACACCTGATAAGCCTATAACTTTGACAAGAATTATATTTAAACACAAATTTGCAATTACCGATATATATGGTTTAAGCCAATCTTCTCGCCACATACCGGCTGCCTCTTTGAAGGTATAGCCAACTTGTCTTATGCCGCGTACAAAATAATAAATCACCAATAAAAACACGATTATTATACTAAGCTGATTTTCTTCGCCAACCCATATTTTTATAAATGGCTGATAGAGACAGGCAAAACAGCAAGAACAAAATATGGTTATCCATATATTTATAAAAAAAAGTTCATTGAAAGTTTTATAATTATTATTTTGATCTCTGCAAACCATACTGTTGCCTATAACTGCTTGTATTGAACTAAAAGCTATTGCAACAAAGCTTGAAACAGACGTAAAAATTAAATAATAATTAGAATACTTGCCCAAAACCGCTAAACCTAAAAAAGAAGAAATAACAATAGAATCTACAGATGAGAAAACCACTCCACCTATTTTATTTCCTATAAGTGCTCCTACCCGTGTTATTATGTCATGCTTTTTCTCCTTTGTTAAGCTTCCCTTACTCCGATACTGTGGATATTTTTTATCTACTATATAAGATTTGATTATATTATTAATAATTGTAAAAAGTGGCAAACAAACTGCATATATGTAATAATTTTTTACAAGCAATAAAACAACTATTTGAGCCACATACATTGCCAAATGGCATATTGTAGTAATAATACTGTCTATATCATTTCGCATACTTGCTATAAAAACCGAATTTTTATATGCAAAAAGGAAATAACTTACTACCGTATTAATCAAATAAATCAAATAAACAATATATATATTTATATTTTCGGGATAATCAGAAGCAACAAAACTTTTTAAAAACGGCAGAAATACCAATCCTACAACGGTTATTATTCCGCCAACAGCCCTATAAATATTTTTATAAAAATTAAGTAATGCACAAACCTCTTGGTCATTACCTTCCGCCATAGGTTTATACATAGAAAAGATTACCGCACTGCCAAAACCTAATTCAGTGAGGCTTAGCATACTAAGAAGTGAGGAAAACAAGCTATTAAGTCCGAGATATTCGATACCAAGCTTTGCAATAATAACCGTTCTTAAAAAGAACGGAGCAACCATTAATATTAATTTACCTGCAATACTTACTAATCCGTTAGAAAATGCACGTTTGGTTCTTCCTGCAAGCATTATTTACCTCCACTGTTTTCCCATTTAAATATCAAATAAGAAATAATTATCTTTTTATTTTATGATACAAATTTCTTAATAACTTTACTTTACTCAATGCAAATCTTATTCTCCATAAGAACTCCCATAACCTTGTATAGCGTGGCATGATTCCATTTTCCTTTAACATTTGTCGTATCTCACTTGTGAACTCATGCAAGTCAGCAGCTAACTGATAACCTATAAATTTCGCCTTATTTGCCTCGAAAAAAGATAAATCAAAAGTTTCAGAATATTTATCCAATACTCCCAAGCCATATAATGTAGTTATTGTTCTTTTACATTTTTTACATTTTCCGCAATTTAATTTATTAAGCTGTTTTCCATCTTTTCCATAATAATCTTTATTTTGTTCCACTGCACAAACCTGTAAATGTCTTTGAACTGTTTCGTTATCAGATACATATAATGTCTTTTCAATTCTTCCAACATCTCCGCCTGTTGAGTAAAAATTGATATTTCTTGTTGATAAGCAACTTAAAGCAAAAATATCAAAATTAGATCCGTCACTCATTTTATTATGATTGACCGTGAAATCTGCTATAGAATAAGATGAAGAATAATAATACTCAGAAAAAAGCTTAGCAAGTGCATATGGTGCACTTGTATACTGTGCTGCATAATAATAATTGAAAATAAAATGCGAGGCATAAAAGCTGTAAAGATTAGAATACATACTAACTGCTTCAAGTCCTAATTCCTTAGCCACGTTTTCTTTTTCAATCTTGTCCCTTTCAAATAGCTGTCTGATTCGGTTTTCATCATCATCTTCAGTCGATATATTATTAAAAACCAAGTGCGTAAGCTTGTACGAATTTGATTCTTTCATATATCTCAAAATCGTATAAAATGAATCTATACCACCCGAATTACCTGTACCTACAGCTTTCATCGTAGGTAAAGCCTCAGAGGTAGACTCCGCTTCAATTGATATAAACTGAAGATCGGGCATATTTTCTGCTATAACCGGAATATAAAAATTCCTCATTTGAAATAGCAACTGTTCTGTTACAACGCCTTTACAAACTATGTTTTTCCCAACATTCATAGCATGGTGAATAAGACCTGCAACAAAAGCATCAGATCTTTCATAGCATAAATATTCTTTATACTTTTTATCAACCTCATAGTACAATGTGCGTACTGTCTCTCCCTCAGTAATATCAGCGCAAAGCTTAGCTTTTTCATCTTCGGTTGTAATATACGGTTGTCCTATATAGATTATTTCTTTTTCACTAAGCATATTTAATCACCATTTATCTATCAATTTAGAATTTCTTTTAGTCCATTCGCAACTGTTATATCTGCCGCCTCAGTCACTTCTTGCATTTCAAGAAAGCTGTTTATTACTCCCCTAAAATGAAGTGCTAAAGCGTTATTTTCGAGACTGCACATTTTATATAAATAAAAGCTTTTAGGATGGCTGTCAAGAATACAGTTTATGTTTAAAATGCTACCTGACAAGGAAGTTAAAAAGACCTTATCACTAAAATCTCCGTTAATTTGTATTGCCTCCCAAGGAACAGATGAATTTGTATCGACATTTAAGCCTATTGCTCTGTATTTATCGGCATCATCTCTCGGGTGAACCTTAACCATCAAATTTTCTTTCCCAACTGTCTCGGCTATCTTTTTCGCCAATTTCAATTCACCTATCGGCTCTCCGCCTTCAATATCGTATATACAGGGAAGATAAATATATTTCTCTTTATACGGTACAACCTTTTCCCCGCCGAGAAAAATCTCAGACACCAGTTTTTTCAGCTCGCTGTTATTTGAAATCTTAGGTATTAATACCGCTTGCTTTTCACCCTTATATACATCAGGGTTAAAGCAATAGAAGCTTTTTGCTTCTTCTCTTAAGTTTTTTCTTTTTAAAAGCTTTCTTATCTTATAAACAACACTTAATACACCGCACCAGCCTGCTACAGACTTATATGAAATAATACCCTCTTCGAGTTGGTTAGACTCCATTTTAGGATTATTCTTCTTAAGCGTCGCATAAATGTAATGTGATGACAAATCGAGATTAAAGCCTAAAAACTCATCATAATAAGATTTGCCGTCAACCGCATCCATTGTATCGCCGAAAACGCCCATTTTTATAAATTTAAGGCTATCTAAAAATTTAATTTTTTTATGTTTAGAGCTTGGAGTTTTCAAAAATGACACTTCATCAAATAAGCCCACGCTCTTTACTTTCTCATACACAGCATAAGCATTTTTTGAAACGTCACTTATGACCGCATGCACATATTCATCACTTTTAATAGTAAGCTTCATCTGCATTGCAACTATTAACTGGTAATATGTATTACAAACGATTATTACTTTTTTCAATATTTTTCAAATCCCTTTTATTTAATATCAAAATGCAAAGCCTTTTGTAAACCGCTTTTATAGAACAGCTTGCACAAAAGCTTAAACATCCCTTTTGAAAAATAATACGCTTTTAATGCCAATTTTCTGGTTTTAGGCATTTGATTAAAATCAATTTCACCCTTATGCCTGTCCAAAAAATCACAGACTTCTTCTTTATACTTATCTAACGCTGTTTTAGCATCTGTACAATAATGAAAATATGTGCTCACAGCATAATGGCAAGTCTTTGCACAGCATTCATCTGCTATTTCTGCGTGGTAAAGTTTCGCATATTCAAAATGTTCTTTGAATCCTAAAAATATATGATATGATGTCAAAGGGTTGGGGGTGTTGGATATACTTCCTGAATTTATACGATAATTGTAAAAAGGTTCTGCAATGAAACCTACTTTTTCAGCCTTTGCAAATGCTTTAAAAGTTGTTGGTATATCCTCATAAAGACGGCCTTCTGGGAATCTTACATTCTCCCAACATTTTTTGGAATATAACCCTTGAACCGCCTGACTACCGATTTTATCCAACAAAATCTTTTTAGTGATTTCAGCGCCAGCTAAAACTGTTCCCGTAGGATAATGTTTAAAGCATCTTTCAAGCTCTTTTTCCCCGTCAGTTTTCACACCCTCTAAGCAAACAATGTCCAACGTGTATTCTAACATCATCGTCATCATACTTTCAAAAGTTTCAGGTTCTAACCAATCGTCACTGTCTAAAAATGCAATATATTCACCTGTAATATTATCAAGACCTGCGTTTCTTGCACTTGAAAGACCGCCATTGGGTTTGTGAATAACCTTAATACGACTATCATTTAAAGCATAATCGTCACACAACTCAGGGCAATTATCGGGAGAACCGTCATCAATGAGAATTATTTCCAATTTGCTGTATGTTTGCCCAATAACCGAACGCACACACTTATCTAAATATTTTTCAACCTTATATACCGGTATTATAATACTGATAATAGGTTCAGGCATAATTCATCCTCCAAACGTTAGATTTATTTCGCCAGTTTTGAATCTATGGGTACTAAGCTACCCTGCGGTGGCTTATAATAGGTATAATCCATATAAGCACAAAGCAACCAGTACATTGCAGAGCATGCACCTGGGCCAAACGGAGGATAACCTTCCAATGTAGATTCTATCAAATAAAAAATAGTTAAATAACAAATTGTGCTCTCCAAATTTGTTATCGATTTATGCTTTTGCGCAAAACTCAAAGCTTTGAAATTTCTTGAAACTCTTTTAAACCAAGGTATTAAAATAGCTGTTCCGCCTATAATACCCAAAGCAGCATAAACCGAAATATACATACCGTCAACATAATAATATATATTACCCAATATCGGTTTTTGAGAAAACATTTGCAAGGCTTCTACCCATAAGTCTAATCTTCCGCTGGAAAGTTGGTTAAGATCGGCATCGTCATACTTATCAAGAAAAAATGTATGCTCTACAATTTCCCACAAAGATTTGTTTGATATAACAAATAAAACGCCTAATAGAAGAATTATTAAAAAAAACAGTCTTCTTTTCTTATCAGAGCGAATAAATACATAATATGCAACCACACATACGAATCCCAACAGTGCTGTGCGGCACTGTAATAACATTGAAATTACCGCTAAGTAGATAACTAAAAAGCATTTAAGAATGTTTACTGCTTTTTTATCACTTTTAAAGTAAAAGAGTAGGATTATTGCTGTTGAAATAAATATTTGCGCCGCCGAATTTTTAGAACCGTATATATATACCTCCGATGATAGCCAAGTATTCATATCGGGCACATACTCTATATGCAAATACAGCGCCAAAAAAACTCCGCACACACAATAGGTGACGAGTATTTTATCGAACTGTTCAGGAGTGATATGACCAGCCACCTGAAACATTGTAAAGAATACAAATAGTGGTATTAATGCAACTTGAAAATAATTACTGATTTGTATCTTATCATAAATAAAGAAAGCTACTATATTATGTAATAATATAAAAAGCATTGTCAAACCAAAAGTCTTTATATATGAATTTATATAAACCGCTTTTTTTGCCAAAAGCGAGTATGCTAATACTATTCCCCAGCAGGCAAACATCATAGGTCGAAAATATCGCTGGTAATTTAACATTTGCGACAAAACTGTGAAAATTACCGCAAAATGAGCGAAAATGATTACGATTAAACTGTTATTTTGCTTCTGCATTTTTATTCCCTTCGGACATTTCTAAAATTTCAATATGCCTTTCAACCATATGCTCTATGGTATATTCTTTTGCAATTTCGATACTTTTTTTAGAAAAAGCTTTAATATCTTCATGAAAAAGTATTTTATTGATTTTATCGGAAAGAGCTTTTATATCATCAATATCCACGATATATCCGTTTTCTCCATCCTTAACCAATTCCAAACCTGCAATGCAGCGATTAGTGGTAATCACCGGCAAAGCATTCGCCATAGCCTCATTTATAACAAGACCCCATATATCTTCCCTTGTTGGAAGAACAAATAAATCCGCTGCTTTATAATATTCGGTTAATTCTGCTTTAGATTTAAAGCCCACAAAGTGAACATTGTTTAAATTATATTCATTCTTTAACTGAATATATTCCTCTGTTGGCTCACCGCCCACAAAATAATAACCTATATTTTCAGGCAAAGTATTTGCCGCTTTTAACAAAACATCAAATCCCTTTCGATGCACAAATTGTCCAACAGCTAAAATCATCTTATCTTCGCCTTTATTCAATTTTTTTCGTATTTTCTTTTTTTGTTCATCACTAACAATTTCTGTTAAGATATCTTTTTCCTTAATGGAGGTAAAAGGATATCTGTATATATTTTCTTTTTTTGCGCCATATTGCAAATAGTAATTATCGTGCTCTTTTCCCGTACTGAAATATCCTCTTGCCCCTGACATAATGTGTTTCTTTAAGATTTCTTTTATACTACTACCGCTTTTGGCAAATCCTCCATCGCTTTCAAGATAATACTCACGCTTCAGCAATCGCATATACTCAATAGCAAGTATTCCTGTAGGTGAAGAAAAATTTGCACAAATTATTTTATCAAAGCTTTTATCTTTTATGTATTTGAAAGTTTCAAAAGTTATAGCCGAAGCTTTACCTACGGATTTGCCTTTAAGAATGTGCCCCTCAAAAGTATCGAAAGAATAATTTTTCCAAGAATCATTGCGGATACTTGAAGTTTCCTTTTCGAAAAGAACCGTCAAATCACAATATTTACCCAATTCATTAAAAAAATCCACGCGATACGGAGATGGCACATTAGTTAAAAATAAAATTTTCATCATGTTTTCCTTCATATTCATATATATTGATATACTCTAAATACATATCTTGCTTATTTGCCATACTATTTATCTTTAAATCAAATAAGCTTTCGATTTTTTCTGTTAATTTATTTATGTCCCCTTTGGGAACTATTGCGTTTTCGGATACGCTTTCAGGGCTTCCGCCTGTTTTATAAGTAATCACAGGGGTTCCACAAGCCTGTGCTTCAAGATTCACTGTTGGATAATTATCTTCATATGTTGGATTTACAAGCACATCCGCCGCAGTATATATTTCCGCTAATTCACGTGTGCTGTTAGTGCGTTCAATACAAAGGATATCAGAGGGCATTTTCTTCATTTGTTCCTTATTAAGTCCAACTAAAACAATTTTGTAATCATCATTCAAAAGCTCGGATAATTTAACAAAGTCATAAAGTCCTTTGCGTTTACTCCAAGTGCTAGCAACACCTAAAACAATTTTTTTGTTTTCAAGCTTATGCTCTTGCCTAAAACCGCTCTCGGTCGGCTTAAAGATATTCAGATCAATACCGTTATTAATAACTTTTACGGGATATTCCTTTAAAAATGATTGCTTTACCAAGTCTCCCAACCACTTTGACGGGGTAACAATTGTCATTTCGGGAACTCCTGTAAATATCCTTTTCTTTTTTTCGTAATTATTTTTGGAATTTTCAAAGACGATAGCTTTTGGATATTGTTTTTTCAATGGGCAATTACTACAGCCCTCCGTTTTCCACTTTTCGCAACCGATATAATCAAAATGCGTGCAATGACCCGTAAAACTCCAACAGTCGTGCAGAGTCCATATAACAGGCTTTCCTGAGGTTTTAAGGTAATCGAATAGCAATTCGATATTTATGTAATAACCGTGCAGGTTATGAAGATGTATAACATCGGGATCATATTCCTTTACCCAATTTATAAATCTTTTGGTGGCGCCTTTTGAATTAAATCCTGCATTATCAAAAATTCTGGTGGTTAAAACGTCCAAGTATGTATTTATTCGGTTGCCGATTCTTACAGCATATTTTTCATACTGTGAAGGGACAGCTTCTCTTCCAAATGCTATTTTGCATTCATATTGCTTTTCTTCTAATACATCTGCTATATCAGTGCATATTCTGCCAGTGCTGCGGATTCCGCATACTGTGTTTATCTGAAGTATTTTCAAAGCTTTCCCTCCTTAAAATTAGTCATAACTATACAGATATATTATACTAAAATAAATAAGTGGTGTCAACATATTTAATTTGTACGAAATATCAAAAAAAGCAGGAAAATCCTGCTTTTTTGACTAATTTATCAGCCCGTTTTAAGCTTTAAACGAAGTTTATCGCTTATCATTGCAATAAATTCACTGTTTGTGGGCTTTCCTCTATCATTTTGAATTGTATATCCGAAATACGAATTAAGCACATCGAGGTCTCCCCTGTCCCAAGCGACCTCAATTGCGTGGCGGATAGCTCTTTCCACTCTTGAAGCGGTTGTGCCGTAGGTTTTAGCAACTGTAGGATACAAAAGCTTTGTAACCGAGTTTACTATCTCGCTGTTTTTAACCGATAAAATTATCGCTTCTCTTAAATAGTGATAACCTTTTATGTGCGCAGGGACTCCTATCTGATGTATTATCTCAGTTATCATCAGCTCAAGCTCAGGGTCGGTTACAATGTTATTTTTAACCACAAGCGGTGCCTTTTCATTTTTCCAACCCGAAAGCTGAATAATTCGCTCCGCCATAGTATTAATATCAAACGGCTTGAGAAAATAATAACAAGCTCCGGCTTCTATCATTTCCTTTTCGAGTCTTGCATTATCAAAGCCTGACATTGCCATCACAAGCGGTTTTTCCTTGACGCTTATATCCTTAATACCCTCAAGTACGCCCAAAATATCAAGATTTGGCATAAACACATCAGCCAGAACTATATCAGGCTTTTCCCGTTTTATTGCCGAAATCACACTCCTGCCGTCCTTTTCGCACAGCACCACATCCATACCGTAGCCTTTGAAGACTTTGGCACAATTCTCGCCTAACTGAGTTGTATCGTCAGCAATAACGATTTTTAGTTTTTCTTCCATTAATTATTACCTCCTGCTTGTTTTGTTTACATATATTACCATAAAATAACGTATTTAGCAAGCAAATCGGCAAAAGTAGTGGAATGATTATATAACCTTACATATTACTGCAAAGCTCGTCATTTTAAGCGCTCATCCAGCCCCAAAAACCGACACAAATAAAAAAACCTCGGCACAAACAAAAAGTTTGTACCGAGGCTTAAATCAAAAAGTAAATCTGCCTGATTTTGAAATTCTTATAAACGGCGTGGGGTCTGTGGTTATAAGAATAGTTTCCTGACCTATAACCTGAATATCGTCCCAAGGAATTATAATATCCTCTTCTCTACCGAGTAACCCAAACAAACGTGGTTTGCCAAAAATCACTATACTTTCAAGTCTGCCGTCCGCAGAATTCACAATAACATCTGAAATATATCCCAAAACACAGCCATTTTTCACACAGACTACCTGCTTGTTTCTGAGTTCGTCCATTCTACAGCCCATTCACATCACCGATATAAATATATGCTGCGCAGAAAAATATTATTAATCCTCAAAAACGTTTTCAGACTCTTCTTCTCCGTCCTCGCCCTCTACTACGGGCTTAGGCTCGTCAACCTCAATACCTAAATCCTTGCGCTTTTCAATATCCTCGTCAGGGTGCTCCTCATAATAAGGGTCGATGATATACTTCTTTATAGCGGGGAAACAGCAATACTGAACAAGCAAGAATTTAAAGCCAGGATAGGTTAAAATGTAAATCATAATTTCAAGCGATAAAACAATGTGCCAGAATCTCTGGAAAAGGAAAAGTATTCCAACATATACCGCATGCACAAGCAGTAGCACAAAAAAGCATAAAAAGTTTTTCTTTAAGTTTATTACAGCAAAATTAAAGCTGTTTTTATAAATCTGCTTCAGCTTGAACTTAAAGGTTATCATAAGAGTCCAGATAAAGTAATTCATCATTGTGAAAATTACTAATACCGAAAGCATAAGGCCGAGACCTATTATACCAAAAACGCCTTTTACTGGGGTATAAAAGAACCATAAATCAAATATTATAATCGCATAAACCAAGGTATTGATTATGCCTGCTCCCAAAGCCTGCTTCCAATTTTTCTTTATTGTATCGAAAAAGTCGCTGAGTCCAAAGGAATGCTTGTCTCTTGCAGTATTGCGGGCAACATGGGTGAAGCCTGCACTTGCAAGACCGCTTGTTATTTGGGGTAATGATATAATACCGTAAACAAGATTAATTGTAATAAACTTCCAGAAATTGCGGAAAAAGGTCTCAAAAAAAACTATAAAAGTCTTCTTTTTAGGGGCATTTTTAGAAATACCCGGACCTTCTTTTTCATAATTAAATAAGCCAAAAAAACCTGCCATTTTTCATTCACCGTACCCTTAAAATTTAAACTTCTTTTTTCTTTTTGTAGATAAACTTTTCTCCGAGAGAAATATTCTTGTAGCCCAACAAATATGCGCCATAAGCAGTAAGAGGCACAATTGATTTAAGCGCTAAAAGCCCCAAAAACTGCAGGAAAGAAACCTCTTTAAAATATATATCAGAGCCTATTACTAAATCAATAAGGCTGTATACACTGAAATTAAATATTTTATAAATTCCTATAGGAGTATTCCGTAAAACAAAATAGAAAACACAAAGCAGAATTATTCCCGGAAGCATAGCCAGAATACCGCATTTGAGTCCTTTAAGCTTGTCCTCTGTTTTGTGCTTAAACTGCACTAAATTGCTGTCCTTTGTTCCCATCTGCCAGAATTTTGGATAAACAAAAGAAACAGTAAGAATCAAACAGAAAACTGCGGTTACAGTCAAATACACTGCATTGCCCGCTTTTGAAATTTCCGAGCGGATTTTTCTTTCGGTAACGGTATAACCGTTTTCTTCATATTCTGCTTTCTTAGTATCCTCGCCGTCAGCGTAATAATGCTTATAAAGCACCTCAGATTCTTGCGTTTCGCTGCTTGTACCAATGGCTTCATAGCCAATATTTTCACTAAAAGCAGCAGTTATGAGAACAAGCAACGATATAACTAAAAAGAGGCACATTATATCAATAACAACAGTTCTTCCAAACAGTGCAAGGGAATTTTTTAATATTTCTTTCATTTGCTTCACCTGATAATCGTATTTTTAACATCTATATAGATTAATTATATTCAAAAAAAATAAAAATGCAAGGATTAAAGCCAAACCCCGGCATTTTTAATAATTTATTTACAATATCAGTACCAAAATAACAGCTGCAAGCGTTAAAATAGCTCCGCATACAGCCAAAAGCTTTATATTCCGCTTTCGCTTGCATCTTTTTCTGAGTGCCGTATTTTTAGGAATAGCAGAATCGTAATTAAAAGAAAATTCCGTAGCGGCACGCTTCAACTGCTTTGCACTCAGATTACCGTATTCGGGAGTAACATAAAAAACTATTTTTTCAAAAAGCTTACTCCCTGTATTATTTACCTCAATTATTGTTTTGCTTACACCCTTAACCATAGCTTAGCCCCTTTGCTTTACTTCAAGATTAGTGTGGGCACAAATAAGAAAATTTATACAGACAAGCCAAATTTAAGCAAATTTCCACCTTGGTTTACATAAAAAAGTGGATAACTCAGTGGAAAAGGTGGATAAATTCACTGTTTCAGCCTAAAAGTTATCAACCGCCACCCATTTTTCGGGGAATTATGTTAATTGAATTGATGTTTATCTGTGTGAATTAAAAAAACTTTGTAGGGGAGGGTTTCAATGCCCTCCCGCAAAAATCAATAATCGGCGGGCAGGCACAGAGACCTGCCCCTACAGTATTATTTAAATATTTGTCAAAGCTAAACATTAATTTATTTTTCTCTTGCTTTTTTATTTGCATTGTGTTATTATTGCTGTGGTTTAAGGGAGTAGCCGACGTTTTTTACGTTGCAATTTGCGTCAATACGGTAAGTGATATAATTTATCGCTTACTCGCTTTTGCATTAAACGGCAAGACTTTTACCGTGGAAAGCACGGTAGAGGTCTTTTTTTATTCCCTACATAAAATTTATTTAAGAAAGGTTGAACTTAATGGACATTTTGCAAAATTTTGACTTTCTGCTTCAAGGTTTAAAAGAATTCAGTTGGCAGCACGCAGTGATGTGGCTTATCGGTGGATTACTGATTTTCTTAGCTGTACGCTTTGATATGGAACCTACCTTACTTTTACCTATGGGATTTGGTACAATTCTTGTTAATATCCCACTTTCAGGCGCCATCACTCAGCTAATAGAAGGTAAAGAAAGGGAAGGAGCTCTCTCTACCCTCTTTGATGCAGGTATCGCAAACGAACTATTCCCCTTGATACTTTTTATAGGCATAGGTGCTATGATAGACTTCGGTCCTCTGCTTTCTAACCCTAAGCTTATGATTTTCGGTGCAGCAGCACAGTTTGGTATCTTCTTCACTCTTTTCGTAGCTTCATTCTTCTTCCCCCATATTCAAGAAGCTGCTTCAATCGGTGTTATAGGCGCAGCAGACGGCCCTACCGCTATAGTTGTTGCAAATGGACTTTTAGGACCCAAAAATGAAATCACCGGTGCGATTATGGTTGCGGCATACTCTTATATGGCATTAGTTCCCATTATTCAGCCACCTGTAATCAAGCTCCTTACCACTAAAAAGGAACGCCTTATTCGTATGCCTTACTCACCTAAAAGCGTTTCCAAGCTTACAAAAATACTTTTCCCCATAGTTATTACCGCTATAGCAGGTATTGTAGCCCCCGAATCTGTATCGCTTGTAGGCTTCCTCATGTTCGGTAACCTTATACGTGAATGTGGAGTGCTCAATTCCCTTTCTGACACAGCACAGAATGTTCTTGCAAATCTAATTACCATATTCTTAGGTATCACAATTGCCTGCAGAATGACAGCAGCGGAATTCCTACGGCCCAGAACTCTTCTTATATTAGGTCTTGGACTTTTTGCTTTCATTTTTGATACCGCTTTCGGTGTTGTATTTGCTAAATTCATCAACATCTTCCTGCCCAAGGGCAAAAAAATCAATCCTATGATAGGCGCAGCAGGTATTTCAGCATTCCCCATGTCTGGACGTGTTGTTCATAAAATGGGACTTAAAGAAGACCCTCAAAACTTCCTGCTTATGCACTCTATCGGCGTAAACGTTTCGGGACAGATAGCTTCTGTTATAGCCGGCGGACTTATTTTGGGCTATTTTGACCCCATTGCATAGTAAAGAAAGGATTTGATTAGTATTATGATGTTATTGAAGAGTTTTTTAGGCATTGACATATACACCCAAAATATGTCAGAAAGTTTAAAATTCCTTATAGTGGGTATGCTCGGTATTTTCGCTGTTATTGGTATAATTATTCTTGTAACCATGCTTATTAACAAAGTTTTTTCGGGCAAAAAATAAAATTTAATAGAAAATTCATTTACTAAATTAAGGAAATGGTATATAATAAGCTTACAGAACTTTCTGTAAGCTTATTTTTTTTGGAGATTTTGATATGGAGCTTAATTCTAAAAATATTAAAAGAATCCTGTTTATTATTTTTTGCAGTGCTATTATTTTTGCGGCTGTGCTCAACGCAGGCAGGGTTTTCGGCGTGGTTTCAAATGTTTTTTCTCTTTTCGCCCCCATTATAGCCGCTTTATGCATAGCCTTTGTGCTTAATGTTTTGCTTACAGCGCTTGAAACAAAGGTGTTTTTCTTTTTTGATAAAGCAAAGAAAAAATTTGTGCGAAAGCTTAAACGGCCGCTCTGCCTTATACTCACTTATCTTATAGGCTTCGGTTTAATCTCACTTTTAATACTTGTAATAATCCCTGATATTGTTGATACTGTGACATATCTTATTGAAAAGATGCCGGGATTTATTGCAGATGCCACCAATTGGTTGCAGAGCTTTTTAGGGAAATTTGATATTGAAATAGAAGCACTGCCCGGAACAAACGTAAACTGGACAGTTGTTGCGAATACAGTTAAAAACTGGTTCTCCGGCTCAGAGGCTCAAATTGTCGGCGATGCGGTAAATATTACAACCTCACTTTTCTCAGGCGTGTTTGATACTGTTTTCAGCCTTGTGATTTCGGTTTATATTTTAGCCCAAAAGGAAAGAATCGGCGCATTTGTAAAGCGCACGCTGGATGCTTTTCTCCCTCAAAAAACAACAAACATTATCTACCACATTTCTTCTCAAACAGCTTATACCTTCTCCCGATTTATAGGCGGTCAGCTTACCGAAGCTCTTATTTTAGGTCTTCTATGTTATATTGGAATGCTGATATTCGGCTTCCCGAATGCGCTTATAATCTCGGTGCTGATAGCTGTGACTTCTTTAGTACCTGTAGTCGGAGCTACAATAGGCGTGGTCATCGGAGCCTTGCTAATCTTTATCACCGATCCGCTGAAGGCTTTGCTTTTTGTGATATTCTTCCTTGTTTTACAGCAGGTTGAAGGAAATCTTATTTACCCGAAGGTTGTTGGCAAAGCGGTAGGTCTTCCGGGAGTGCTTGTTGTAAGTGCTGTGCTTATCGGCGGAAACATAGGCGGGGTTATGGGAACTCTGTTAGCTGTTCCCACCTGCGCTACTCTTTATGTTTTCCTTAAAGAGGCTGTGGATTATTTCCAGAAAAAGAAAGCCTTAAAAAATGAAATAACAGAATAACTGCAATAAACGGGAATGAGTAAAAACTCATTCCCGTTTATTTTTTAAAGCACTACAAGCTCTTTTGGGCTTTTGGTTAAATTTTCATAGCCGTTATCGGTCACGACCACCATATCCTCAATTCTTACGCCGAATTCACCAGGCAAATATATGCCCGGCTCAACGGTCATTATCATACCTTTTTTAAGAGGAGTTTTGTCCCTTGTATTGCAGGCAGGGCTTTCGTGAATTTCCAGTCCTACGCTGTGGCCGAGTCCGTGACCGAAAAATTCACCGTATCCTGCATTTGAGATAATATCCCTTGCTGCTTTATCCACCTGAAAGCAAGCTACTCCCGGCTTTATCATATCAAGCGACGCCTGCTGTGCCGCCATAACCGTTTCATAAATTTTTCTTTGCTTTTCTGTAACATTGCCAACAGCTACTGTGCGTGTCATATCAGAGCGGTAGCCGTTTACAACGCCGCCGAAATCCATTGTTACAAAATCGCCTTTTTCAATTTTTTTATCCGTTGGCACACCGTGAGGAAGCGAAGAATTTTTGCCTGAAACCACAATAAAATCGAAAGCTACACCCTCACTTCCACGCTCACGCATAAAAAATTCCATCTTAAGGGCGATTTCCCTTTCGGTGGCATCGGGTTTAATAAAATCTAAAATATAAGAAAAAGCCTCGTCCGTGAGTGCCTGCGCCTTTTTAATGCTTTCAAGCTCACTATCGTCCTTTAAAGAACGCATATTAGAAATTTTATCACTGATTTTGCTTTCCTCACTCACGTTAAAACCTTCAAAAGCCTTACGCAAATTTTTAAGCTCATTTAAATTTACCTCATTGGTTTCTATGAAAATATCCGTTACAGCTTCATTTTTAAGCATTTCGCAAATTTCTGCATAAACCCTTTTTGCAAGCCTTACTTCCAAATGGGATACTTCTTTCTGCGCCTTTTCAAAATATCTGAAATCGATAAATAAAACAGCCCTATTTTTTGTTATAAGCACTATTCCTGCCGAGGATTTAAAGCCTGTAAAATAAAGGCGGTTTGTGTCCTCCGTAATAAGCGCCGCTTCACCCTTTCCTAATACCTTTCTTAAATTTTCTATTCGTTTTTTCATACTTTTCTTCCTTTAAAAAATTATCATTGAGCATCAGTATCGCAGGCAAATTAAGGCAAAGCATTATTCCGTTTAAAAATGCTGCCGCCCGCCACACAAAGCCTGTATTTACAACCGCTCCCAAAATGCAGGACAGCGGATAAACCGCCTTGAAAACTGTTTTGCCGATTTTTCCAAATAAATATTCAGAGCTTATGTCTCCATAAACAGCCCAGCCTATAACGCTGGAAAACCCGAAAACACACATCATTACCGCAAGAAGCGTTTTTGCCAAGTCCCCAAAGCCGGTTTCAAGCGCTGCTCTCACAAGCTCTGTGGAAGCGGCATTTCCGTAATCTATATTAACTCTGCTGCAAAGAATTGTCAATGCAGTAAGAGTACATAAAAGAATAGTATCAATAAAAACCTCGAATATACCGTAAAGTCCCTGTGTATTACTGTCAGCATCGAAAGCCGCAGAATGAGCCATCGCCGAAGTGCCAAGCCCTGCCTCATTAGAGAAAACTCCTCTGGAAGCGCCTATCATCATAGCCGTTCCCACAGAGCCTACCGCTCCGCCGGTTACCGCTCTCGGGTTAAAAGCACCCTCAATTATCATTTTAAAAGCTGTTGGCAAAAAATCTATATTAAGCGCAATTATCGCTACCGACATTATAACATAAATTACCGACATTAGTGGAACTAATTTTTCAGTAACAGCACCGATCCGCTTTATTCCGCCGCCCATAATAACCGCTGTTGCCGCACCGAAAACAATACCTAAAATAAGCCTTGTTTTTATATCTCCGCCAACCGCTGTTACCGAGGCATTGGTCTGGGTCATATTACCGCTTACTATCACTGCCGGTATTGTAACCAAAGTGAATAAAATCCCTAAAATACCAAACTTCTTACTCAATCCGTTTTTTATGTAATACATCGGGCCTCCGCGGTATTTCTCGCCTTGTTTTTCACGGAAAATTATAGCTAAAGCTATCTCACCGAATTTCACCGCCATTCCGCAAAGAGCACTTATCCACATCCAGAATACAGCCCCTGCTCCGCCTATTGAGAGCGCCCCTGCAACACCTGCAATATTACCTGTTCCCACCGTTGCCGAAATTGCAGTACAAGCCGCCCTGTATGAGCTTATTTCACCCTCATTCGTTTTGCACTTAAAAGCCTTTACTACCAAGGCTACCGATTTCGGGAATTTAGAAAACTGAAAAAAACCACCCTTAACAGTAAGATAAACGCCCGTAATTATCAGTATTAAAAAAGGAAATGTGCCCGAAATCAGATTTTCCGCAAACAACAAAAACGCTTTCAATACCATCACCCCAAAATATAGTATTTAAAGCTATAAAAAAATATGCTTATTAGTTATATTTTACTATTGTGAAATTTATATAAATGTTGTATAATATAAAAGAATATACAATATCTTGGAAGTGCATAATTTTTGGAACACATAATATATCTCGATAACAGCGCTACCACCAAGCCCTGCAAAACGGCTTGCGAATATATAAATCAGGCTCTTGTTTCAAATTGGGGCAACCCGTCCTCACTTCATTCTTTAGGTATAGAAGCAGAATTAACGGTTAATTCTGCAAGAGAATGTATTGCAAAAGCGATATCTGCAAGAGCTGATGAAATTATATTTACAGGAAGCGGAACTGAGGCTAATAATACAGCGATTATGTCCGCAATATCCCGTAAAAGCCGAGGCAACAGGGTTATCACAACCGCTATAGAGCACCCGTCAGTTTTAGAAACCGTTAAAAGGCTTGAAAACAGCGGATTTGAGGTTATAAAATTAGGGTGTGACAGTAACGGCTCTGTAAAGCTCTCCGAGCTTGAGGCCGCTCTCAATGAAAAAACCGTTCTTGTAAGCATTATGCTTGTAAATAATGAAATCGGCTCTGTTCAGCCTATAGCTGAAGCCTCAAAGCTTATAAAAAAGCTGTCGCCTAACGCACTTTTCCATTGTGATGCAGTGCAGGGCTTCGGTAAGCTTAATATAAATGTTAAAACCTTGGGAGTGGACCTGCTGACAGCCAGCGCTCATAAAATACACGGTCCTAAAGGTATCGGCTTTTTATACTGTAAAAAAGGCGTTAGCATTGCTCCGTTTATTACAGGCGGCGGTCAGGAAAAAGGTATGCGTTCGGGAACAGAGGCAGTACCACTTATAGCAGGCTTTATGGGTGCTTTAAAGGAGCTTGGCAGTTTAGAAGAAAATCTTAAAAAAATCAGTAGCATAAATCTTTATGCCCGTGAGCTTTTTACTGCATCGGGATTTATTGACATTAATTCCCCCGAAAATGCCCTGCCTTATATACTCAATATTTCGGTTGTGGGCTACCGTTCGGAAACCCTGCTTCATTTTCTTGAAAGTAAAAATATTTTTGTTTCTTCAGGAAGTGCCTGCGCTAAAGGAGAAGCGAGCTATGTTCTGTCGGCCTTAGGGCTTGACAAAAAACGTAGCGACAGTGCTTTAAGATTAAGCTTTTCAAAAGATACTACTAAGGAGGAATTAGCTCTGACACTTGATGCCTTAAAGGAAGCGGTATCACGGCTCAGACGCTCTAAAATATGAAAGAAATAATACTTATTAAAAACGGTGAGTTAGCCTTAAAGGGACTCAACCGCAGCAATTTTGAGGATATACTTATTAAAAATATGCGCCGCCGTCTAAAAAGCCTCGGAGAGGTATCAATAAGAAAGGCACAGTCAACAATTTATGTTGAGCCTCAGAGTGATGATTTCGATTTTGACGAGGCTTTGGAGCGTGTTGGACTTATTTTCGGTATTGCTGGCTACAGCCGTGCCTGTGTTTGCGAAAAAAGCATGGAGGACATTCTTTCCCGCTCGGTTGAATATTTAAGGGAAAGTCTGGAAAACATAAAAACATTCAAGGTTGAAGCCAAAAGAGCTGACAAAAGCTTTCCGCTTACCTCTCCCGAAATCTGCCGTGAGCTTGGAGGCACTCTTCTCAGAGCTTTCCCACACTTAAAGGTGGATGTTCACAACCCTGATAAAACCGTTTTTGTTGAAATCCGTGATTATAACGCTTATGTGAGAGCCGAACAGCTGACAGGCGCAGGCGGTTTGCCGGTTGGTACTGCAGGCACTGCTTCAATACTCATTTCAGGAGGTATTGACAGCCCTGTAGCCGCCTGGACAATGGCTAAAAGAGGTCTTCGCCTCAATGCGATACATTTTGCAAGCCCACCCTACACCAGCGCCAGAGCCGAGCTCAAAGTGCGTACTTTGCTTTCTAAAGTAGCTCGTTACAGCGGTTGTATTAATCTTGCAATTGTACCCTTTACCGAAATTCAGGATAAAATTGCAGAGCTTTGCCCCGAGGATTACTTCACTCTCATAATGCGCAGAATGATGATGCGTATTTCGGAAAAATTGGCACAAAAATCAGGTAGCCTTGCTCTTATCACTGGTGAAAGCCTCGGTCAGGTTGCAAGCCAGACATTGCCTGCTCTTGTTACTACGGACAGCGTTGTAAATATGCCGGTGTTGCGTCCGCTTATAGGTATGGACAAAGAAGAAATTGTCAGAATTTCCCGAAATATTGACACCTTTGAAACCTCTATTTTACCATACGAGGATTGCTGTACAGTATTTACTCCTAAGCATCCTAAAACCAGACCCACCTTAGAGCTTTGCGAAAAGGCAGAGGCGGCGCTTAACATTGATGAGCTTATAGAAAAGGCAATTGCTGCTACAGAATATTCTTATATAGATTAAACCGAAAGGATTTTTCAATTGATAGAAAAAGAGCTTTACCTTAAAGCCGAAAATACAGTTAAGCTATTAAAAGAAAAAAATTTAACCGTTGCTACAGCTGAATCCTGCACAGGTGGTATGTTAGCTTCGTATATCACCTCTGTTTCAGGAGTTTCGGATATTTTCGAGATGGGAATAACCTCTTATTCCTGCCGAATTAAAAACAAGCTTTTGGGTGTTGAAAACAAAACACTTGAAAAATTTGGCGCAGTTTCCAAAGAGACTGCTACTGAAATGGCAGTTAATGTTCGTAACTTGGCCAACAGTGATATAGGCGTTTCGGTGACAGGTGCTGCAGGTCCAAGCGGTACAGAGGGGCACCCTGCAGGCTATGTTTTTATTGCTCTTTCTGCTAAAAATGCCTTGAAGGTTGAGCTTCTGAACATTGAGCCCAAAAGCCGCAATTTTGTAAGAGAAAAGGCTGTAAGCGCTGTTTTCAGCCTTATAGAACAATATATTAAGGAACAAAGTAATGACTAAAACCAATATAACCAATGTATTAAAAAAGTTTTTTAATCATATATATTTATCGTATATCCCGAATAAGAGGGACAATCTTAAGCAAATAATCATAAAAGCTTTATTTATTATCTGCCTTATCACACTTATTGTTTCGGCGGTTTATCTTGCAAATTATTTTTGGGAAGCCGAGCATCAGGACAGTATTATAGATTACAGCCGTGAAATCTGGCACGAAACCGCAGAAAATATAACTCCCACCGATAAAGACGAAGCAGTTATCCCGGAGAAGACCGAAAAGGCTCAGTTTATGCTTGACGAAAACAGCGATTTTATGGGTTGGATAACAATAAACGGAACTAAGGTTGATAATCCAATTTATCAGACTACCAATAACGACTATTACCTTAATCACAACCAATTAAGACAAAAAAGTGTATACGGAGCGCTTTATTTCGATTACCGAAACCAGATTACAGACAAAACAAGAGATAAAAATCTTGTGATTTACGGTCACGAAATGAAAAACGGCACCATGTTCGGAAGCCTTAAAAAGCTTAAAAGCTTAGATTTTTATAAGCAATACCCAACTATTGAGTTCTCCACTCTTTACGAGCAGGGTACATACAAAATATATTCCATATTCATTCTCAACGCAGTAAAGGAAGATGATGACGGATATATCTACAATGTATACAGACAAAACTTTAATACTGAGGACGATTTTTATTACTGGACTAATGAGGCGTTTGAGAGAAGCATAATAAATACGGGCGTTGATGTGAGCTACGATGATGATATTATAACCCTTATCACCTGCTCAAACGATTTTCCAAATGCACGCCTTGTGGTTATGGCGAGGAAAGTGCGTGAAGATGAGCCCAGAGAGTTTGATACAAGAAACTGCACTGTCAATTCCAATCCAAGATACCCTAAAAAATGGTATGAGCACAGAGGAATTGAATATCCCTTCAGTAAGAAATAACAAATAACAAAGCTTAATTTAAATAATCGGAGGAATTTAAAAATGTTTCAAAACCTTAAGGTGGATATTGTTTATTATAAGACCAATACCGATTTTGAAATGGAATTTAATTTATGCGGTTGCTGCCGTATGAGACTTTTAACCGATAAAGCCCCCGACCGCAAAACCGCATTGCACAGTCTGGCACGTGCGGTTTCACGCAGCCGTATTATTATAGTTACAGGCGCTCTTTTCGGAGAAGACGGAATCGTGAATTTAGTGGCTTCTGCCATAGGAACTTCCTTGGAAACCGTTGATAACAAAGCCTACGGTATTGATGCCGAGCACCAAATCGATATACTAAAGGGTTCCACCCCACTTGTAACTCCCGAGGGCTTTTTTGGTGGCTGTATCATTGAAAGTGGTCCTCAGACTATGATACTTCTGAGTGAAAGCAAAAATATCCGCAAATCGATTATGCAAACCCTTATTCATCCTTATGTTGAAGAGCTTTGCGCAATCGAGCTTAAGGAAAAAGCTGCTGCTGTTACCACTGAGCTTCAGGAAGATGTACCAGCAGAAGAAGCACCAATAGATGAAACTCAAATTGAAGAGGCTGCAGCTGAGCAAGAAATCGCTGAGGATGCAGAAGAAGCTCCTGCAGAGGAAGATGCAGCTGAAGAAATATGCGAAGCTCCAGAGCTTGAAGAAATTGCAGAAGATGCTCCGCAGAATACCGATATTACCGCCCAAGACTCTATTCCCTTAAGTGAGGCAGATGCCATAATCTCAAGCGGTATGATATTTGACAGTAATGACCGTAATATTACAGTATCAAAGGTTACTCTTGAAGAGGAGTCAGAGCTTATTGTTGATTCATCTCCCGCTGACTTCTTCCCCATCTCAAGAATAAACACTGATAGCGATAATTCTAATGATATTCTGACAGATGATGAGGATATCTACCGACCAAAGCCGCATATTTCAGTTTCACTAAACCTCTTTATTCTGATAATAACCGCATTTTTACTTGTGGTTCTCGCAATTCTTTGCTACTGCATTTTCTATGTTCCTGCAAGAAACGGTGTTGATGCTTCGGAATATATAAGAGAGACCTTTAATATTCTTTTCGGTAAATCATAATCAAAACCACCTGTTCAACCTATGGTTTGCCACAGTAAAATTAGAGGATTATATTTCCTCCAGTACAAAATCCCTCAGAAATCTGAGGGATTTTTAAAACGGATAATGGGAATCAAAGAACTCAAAAACTGTATAAATAGCGAATTTACAAAACTAACAGGTGTCAAAGCAATTTGACACCTGTTAGTTTTTATTATTCGGTTTTTAAGCAATAGTTCCTGCTAATTTCTTTTTAAGACGGACTAAATCGCAAATATCAATTTTCTTATCATCGTTTACATCTGAAAAAATATTATAATCACCACTAATAAGCAGCTTTCGTAAATTTGTCAAATCGTTTGCATTAACCGTTCCGTCACAGTCAAGATCTCCTGCAACAACATAATGAATTGTTGCTGCTTGTAACGGTGTATTGAAGTTTTCTACTATAATATTATTCCATTCTGTTTCTGTACCGCTATAATAAATATCAGTTAAGGAGTCGCAAATATGAAAAGCCCCTTTACCTATACTTTTAACGCTATCGTGGATTGTTATATCAGTAAGGCTTCTGCAATAATAAAATGTGCCATCAACTATACTTGTAACTCCTTTGGGAATGGTTATTCTTGTAAGGTTGGAACAATGAGCGAACGCAGAATCACCTATACTTGTGACACTATAGGGAATTTTTATACTTCTAAGGCCTTCGCAATAGGAAAATGCAGACTCTCCAATACCTGTAACACTATCGGGGATATCCACACTTGTAATGGTGCATTCGCTAAACGCATAGCCGGCAATGGTTTTTGTTCCTGTCTTGATCGTATATTCACCCGATAATGATTCATTTGCTTCTATCAAATGATTATCTATATACAAAACATCATTTACCCAATTGTCCGAATCTTCATAGTAAGCTGTATAAGAAAATGCAGAATACCCTATACTTGTAACACTATCTGGAATTGTTATATTTGTAAGAGCAGGACAATTATTAAATGCCCAATTACCTATACTTGTAACACTATCGGGGATTGTTATATTTGTGAGAGATGGGCAATAATAAAATGCGTAAGCATCTATACTTGTGACACCATTGGGGATGGTTATACTTGTAAGAGATTTGCAATTAAAAAATACATAATCTCCTATACTTTTAACACTGTTTGGGATAGAATATGAGGTTGCCGTTTTAGCTGCCGGATAGCATATTATTTCGCTTTTATCCATATTAAATAATACTCCATCAACTGAAGTATAAGCATCATTATTGTCATTTACATTGATGCTTGCAAGACTGGTGCAACTATTAAACACCTCATTTCCTATATTTTCAACATTCTCCGGAATTGTTATATTTGTAAGGTTGTAGCAATTAATAAATGCCCTATCGCCTATACTTGTAATACTATCAGGTAGTGTTATACTTTTTAATGAAGAACTCTCAAACATTCTTTCACCGATACTAGTGACACTACAAGGGATTTCTATACTTGTAAGTTGGTTGCAGCTATAAAATACAGCCTCTCCCATACTTGTTACACCATAAGGAATTTCTATATTTGTAAGCCATCTGCAATTACTAAACGCACCGCTGGCAATGGTTTTTGTTCCCTCTTTAATGTTATATTCTCCGGATAAATACATATCGGCTTTTATCAAATGCTTTCCTATATACAATACATCGTTTTCCCAATTGCCCGAATCGTTATAATAGGCAGTTTGACTAAATACGTTATGATCTATACTTGTAACACTGTCAGGGAGGGTTATACTTGCAAGGGCGGTGCAATTAGAAAATGCATTATCACCTATACTTGTAACACTATCGGGGATAGTTATACTTGTGAGGTTTTCACAATAAGAAAATGTGGAATCTCCTATACTTTTAACTCCATTGGAAATTGTCACACTTGTAAGTGAGGAACAATAAGAAAATACATTGTCGCCCAAATTTTTAATTTTAGATGGGATAGTTATACTTTTAAGCGAGGTGCAATAATAAAACGCACTATCCCCCATATTTTCAATGCTAGAAGGGATGGTTACATGTGTAAGGTTGGAACAATAACCAAATACATTATCAGCTATACTTGTAACACCATCTGGGATAGTATATGCTGTTTCCGCTTTACCTGCAGGATAGCACACTAATTCGCTTTTATCTTTATTAAATAATACTCCATCGATTGAAGTATAGGCGCTATTATTGGTATTTACATCAATTCTTTGAAGGTTATCACAAGCATAAAAAGCACCTACTCCTATACTTATTACACTAACGGGAATGGTTATACTTGTAAGGCTTGCGCAATAAGAAAATGCATAATCACCTATATTTGTAACACGGGTTCCGATTTCTACACTTTTAAGGCTGGAACAAGAAGCAAATGCAGAACGGTCTATAATTGTAACACTATCGGGGATATCCACACTTGCAAGTGCAGAACAATGGAGAAACGCACTATCGGGTATACTTTTAACACCGTTGGGTATGGTTATATTTGTAAGGCTGGAACAATTCCGAAACGCTCCGTTGCCTATAAATATAACGCTGTCGGGGATATCTACACTTTCAAGTGCTGAGCAATTGATAAATGCCATATTGAGTATACTTTTAACACCATCGGGTATGGTTATGCTTGTAAGTTTTCGGCAACCTAAAAACGCCGAATTACCGATACCTGTAACGTGATAACCGCCTAAGGTTGAAGGAACGGTTACATCACCGCTTATAGAAGTATCGCAATCAGTAATAATCGCCTCTCCGTTTGTCACAGAGTAGGTGTAATATCCTTCTGTGTCTGCACTCGCAATCAAATTAAATACACCCGCAGGCAAAGCACAAATAATCATCACAACTGTTAAAACCACCGCTAAAGTTTTTTTAATCTTCATTCAAAAACCCTCCCTGAGTAGAATTTACATTTAAATCAAAGTCATATAGAATAAATTGCACTTTTAAGGAAAAACGTATTATTTTATTTTTAAAATAATTTAACACCATAATTTTACCATATCCATTTATGTAAATCAAGAAATAAATGAATATAGGATTTTTCGTTTTTACTCTCTTTTTGTTCCGTTTGATTTTTGCAAAAAACAAAGTCGTTGCGATGAATGAAATGTCGAAGCAAACCATTCTCTTTTAACGGGTAATTACGGATTGCCACGCTTTCGCTCGCAATGACAATTTTATTCGTTTATATTCCTCTGTCTGTATTCGGTAGGAGAAACACCGTACTTCTTTGAAAATGTTTTCGAAAAATAATTCTGGTCATAAAAGCCGCAATCGGCAGCTATTTCTTTAAAGGATTTGCGTGTTTTTACTATCATTTCCTTAGATTTTTCGAGTCTTAGGTCACAAAGATACTCCATAATTGACAAATTATACTCTTTTTTAAAAGTTTTTGTTAAAGTAGCATTGCAACAACCGAATTTTTGTGATAGAATAGAAAGGGTTATTTTGGCAGAGAAATTTTTATTTATATATTCCTTTATAAGCTGCGGTAACTTTTCATTGTGAGTGATAAGTCGGTTAGTACCTGTAAGGTAGCCTGCAAGCACAGTCATTATATTAATATAAGAATCAATAAGCTTGCGGTCAATTGATTTTACACTTTTTGAAAGTTCCTCAGCCTTTTGCCTGTCACCCAAAATTACAGTAGCTTTTTCAATTACGTTGTCCATAGTTTCGGGACTCCCGTCACAAATTTGTCCCATCATAAGATAACCTGAAAGAGTTCCGTAATGATAAACAGGCGCAACTGCCTCAAAAAGACCTCTTCTGCACTTGTAAACATAAACCTCGCCGGTTTTCTTTACTATCCCGAAAGCAGAGGAGTCATTTTTCTTGCAATCAGCAAGGACTGCGCTATTTTTCTGCAAAGCCTTGCAAAAAGGAGTAGCTTCGGCAGGATAAGAATATATCTCATTGAATTCAGTATCGTGAATGGATATTCTTATTCCCGAAACCGAATAAAAATCTTTTAATATTGATTTTATTTCAATTATGTTCTGCATAACTGTTCACCCTTAGCACCATAGTATAATTTGATAATTTATCATATTATACTAATAATAATACTATTTTTTATAGAATCAGTCAATAAAAAAGTTTATTATTAAATAAATTCTTTTTGAAAGGCTGGTTTTGGAAATGAGGAAAGCTAATATGGAACAAATAGCAAAGGCTGTTAAAAAATTCAACCTCTGCGGAGATGTCCGCGGATTTATTCCCTATGGCAACGGTCATATTAATGATACATTCAAGGTGGTTTGCGACAATGGAGCAACAGACCGAGAATACATACTTCAGGCAGTTAATAACAATGTTTTCAAGGAGCCCGAAAAGGTTATGGAAAACATTGAAAAGGTTACAAAGTATCTTCGTCCATTTGTTAAGGAAGACCGTGAGGTGCTTACCCTTGTACCCACTTTAGACGGCAAGACCTTTTACAAAGACGAAAACGGTTATTTCTGGAGAATGTACGATTTTATAACCGACTCGGTTTGTATCGACCGTGTTGAAAGCGATGAAGACTTTTATCAGAGCGCAGTAGCATTCGGCAATTTCCAGCGTATGCTCAGCGATTTCCCTGCAGAAACCCTGCATGAGACTATCCCCAACTTCCATAACACCCCAAGTCGCTATAACGATTTTCTTAAGGCTTTAGAGGAAGACAAATGCGGCAGAGCAGCAGGTGTTAAAGAAGAAATCGAATTTATTAAAGCAAGAAAAGATTTCTACAGCATTCTTATTGACAGCAATAAAGAGGGCGTTCTTCCTTTAAGAGTAAGTCATAATGACACAAAGTCCAATAATGTTATGCTTGACGCTAAAACCCGCAGACCACTTTGTGTTATCGACCTTGATACTATTATGCCCGGCTTCTCGGTTACAGATTTCGGTGATTCTATCCGTTTTGGAGCAAACACCGCTGCTGAGGACGAAAAAGATTTAACAAAGGTTAATCTTGACCTTCATTTATTTGAAATTTATGCCAAGGGCTTCCTTGAGGGCTGCGGCGGTCAGCTGCTTGACAGCGAAATAATGCTCCTTCCCGAGGGCTCTAAAATGATGACTATTGAATGCGGTATGCGCTTCTTGGCTGACTACCTCGCAGGAGATACATATTTCAAAACCCATTATCCCGAGCATAACCTTGACCGTTGCCGTACACAGCTAAAGCTTGTTGCAGAGATGGAAAAGAATTGGGACGAGATGAAGAATATAGTTAAGCAGTACTGCAAAAACTAATAATCTGCAATTTTTTATTTGAAAGGAAATTAAGCTTATGTCAAAGGATATTACTTTAGTTGTTTTAGCCGCAGGTATGGGCAGTCGTTTTGGAGGACTCAAGCAAATTGAGCCTATAGGACCGGGCGGAGAAGCTATACTTGACTTTTCGGTTTACGATGCTATTAAAGCAGGCTTTACAAAGGTTGTATTTGTTATCAAACACGAAATTGAAAAAGATTTCAAGGAAATTGTAGGAAAAAGAATAGAAAAGCAACCCATTAAAGTTGAATATGCCTTCCAAGAGCTCAATGACCTGCCCGAGGGTTATACTCTCCCTGCAGACCGAGCTAAGCCATGGGGAACTGCCCACGCTATTCTCGCCTGCCGAGAAATTGTTAAAGAACCTTTTGCGGTTATTAATGCTGACGATTATTACGGCAGTTCCGCTTTTGCAAAGGTTGCAGAATTTTTAAGACAGGATAATGATGATTACTGTATGGTAGGCTACCGCTTGGAAAACACTCTCACCGAAAACGGTTACGTTTCAAGAGGAGTTTGCGAGGTTGTTGACGGTAAGCTAAGCTCTGTTACCGAGCGCACCAAAATTGCAAACTGCAAATATACCGAGGACGACGGCGCCACCTGGCACGATTTAGCCCCTGATACATTGGTTTCTATGAACTTCTGGGGACTAAGAGCAGATCTTTTCCCGTTGCTCGAAAAAAGCTTCAAGGCTTTCCTTGACGAAAAAATAAATGTTCCCAAATCAGAGTGCTATATTCCTAAAGTTATCTCCGACCTTATTGAAACAGGCGTGAAAAAAGTTCAAATGCTTACCGCCGAGGATAAGTGGTATGGAGTTACCTATAAGGAAGACAAGGAAATGGTAGTAAATGCTATCGGCAAAATGGTGGCTGACGGTATGTACAACGGAATTTAATGCAACCGCTATTTGCCACAAATTTCAAGGCAAAGTTGGTATATTTTCCGCTTGTTTTATGATATTCTTTTAATATCCGAAAGGATAAAAATTCCATATCTAAGGTGATTATTATGAAATTCATTAAAACAGATTCTTATGCAAAATTAAGCCGTATTGCCGCAAATATTATTTTTGCGCAAATCATCAATAAGCCTGACTGTGTTTTAGGTCTTGCTACAGGCTCAAGCCCTGTAGGTACATATAAAGAGCTTATTGAGCTTTACAAAAACGGTGACCTCGATTTTTCAAAGGTTAAATCAATAAATCTTGACGAATATGCAGGTCTTGACGGTGCCAACGACCAGAGCTACCGCTATTTTATGAATAAAAACCTTTTTGAAAGCGTTAATATTGATATCAATAACACCTATGTTCCTAACGGAAAAGCCGCTGATTTAGAGGCAGAGGGCAAGGCTTATGACCAAAGAATAGTTGACTTCGGCGGTATCGACCTTCAGCTTTTAGGTATCGGTCTTGACGGTCATATCGGCTTTAACGAGCCCGACTGTTGCTTCACAAAGGAAACTCACGTTGTTGAGCTTGATGAGTCCACCATTAAGGCTAACGCTCGCTTCTTTGAAAGTGAGGCAGACGTTCCCCGCAAGGCTATTACAATGGGAATGGGCGGTATTATGAGCGCTAAAAAGATTTTGCTCATAGCTAACGGCGCAAATAAAAAGGAAATTTTGGAAAAGGCATTCTACGGTCCTATCACTCCAGAGGTTCCCGCTTCTATATTACAGCTCCATTCGGACGTTACTGTTATTTACAGCGAAAATTAAAACTAAAGCCGAATGGTAAACATTCGGCTTTTTATATTTTGAAAAGGATATGTTGTTATGATTATTAAAAACGCACTTGTAAATGGCAAGCTGGTTAACATTGTTACAGAAAACGGTGTTATAACCGAAATCACTGAAAACAGCGTAAACGGTGACGGTATTGATGCCAAGGGCAGACGTGTTATTCCGGGTCTTGTTGAAACCCACAGTCACGGCTGTATCGGTCTTGATACAATGGATGCTGATTTTGAAAGAATGTGCCGTTTCTATGCCGAAAACGGTACAACCTCCTGGCTTCCTACTACTATGACTATGGATTATGACAGCCTTTTAAAGGTTTGCAATGCTAAAACCGATTTTGAGGGTGCTCAAATTTTAGGTTTTCATTTTGAAGGACCTTATATTTCAAAAAAATATAAGGGAGCTCAGAACGAAGCGCATATCAAGAATCCTTCTATAGAGGATTTTAAAATGTTCAAAAATGTTAAGCTCATAACTATAGCTCCCGAATTAGAGGGCAGTATGGAATTTATTAAAGAGGTTTCTAAGGACTGCATTGTAAGCATCGGTCACAGTGACTGCGATTATGACACCGCAATAGAAGCTATTGACAACGGTGCTAATTGTCTCACCCATACTTATAACGCAATGCCTCCCCTTCATCACCGCAATCCCGGTCCAATAGGCGCAGCTATCGAAAAGCAGATTTACGTTCAGGTTATCTGTGACGGCTTCCACGTGCTAAGACCAATTGTTTTGTCTACATATAAGACCTTTGGTCCTGAGAGAATGACAATTATTAGTGACAGTATCCGCCCTGCAGGACTTCCTGACGGCGAATACGAATCGGGTGGCTTAAGAGTTGTATTAAAGGATAATATAGCAAAGCTTACTGACGGTACTGTTGCAGGTAGCTCCTCTACCCTTTGGTTCTGTGTTAAAAAGGCTATCGAGTTCGGTATTCCTTTTGAGGACGCTGTAAGAATGGCTACTGCCACGCCTGCTGAAATGCTCGGTATAAATAAAGGAAAAATCGAAGTTGGCTACGATGCCGATTTCCTCATTTTGAGCGACGATACCGAAATCGACAATGTAATTATCGCAGGCAAGCTGTTTAAATAAGTTTTTTCAGGCTCAGGTTTGACACCTGAGCCTTATTATTAAATTAAATATAAAATTTACGTTAAAAACCTCTTGACAAAACACTCAAAATATTATATTATTGAATATACGCCGATGTGGTGGAATAGGCAGACACAAGGGACTTAAAATCCCTCGGTAGCAATATCGTACCGGTTCAAGTCCGGTCATCGGCACCACGAAAACCCCCAAAGCTAAATGCTTTGGGGGTTTTAAAATTTTTGGTGTTTTATAAATATATTTCTTCTAAATCATCTAACCGAAGTAATGCAGGTTTATTACCATACGGAACTCCGACATCAATATCTATCCATGTTTTTGTTTTGAGAATTTTTCCTTTAATTGTACTATCATAAGACATTGTAGGAGTATGACCGAATACCGTTATTATATCATCAAAATATTCATCTGTTATTTCAGGCCAAGCCCATATAAATTCGTCAGCAGTATAATCAGAAAGTTTTTTATTTTTATCAAAATTATCGATTCCTGAATGAACAAGCAAGAAATCCTTATTACACACTGATACTGTCTCATAAAGCGGTGCTTCTCGCAAATAATCAAGTATATCTTCTACCGTTTCGGGTGAGGTATGCATAAGCTTTCTTAAAGCTTTTAAAGTAACATCTCCACCATTTTGTGTATAGTTCATCAAAAGTTCTATTTTTTCCTTTGTAAACCCTATCAAGTTTTCATTAGTAATCTCTTCAAATACAAAATCACAAGATAAGAGCATTGCTTCGTGATTACCTAAAATCAATTGAGCATTCGGTTGTTCTAATAGCCACTTTAAAATATCAATACCACCATCATTTTGTCGGTCAACAACATCACCTAAAATATAAAGCCAATCGCTATCACAGAAATCAACTTTATTTAGCAGAATTTTTAAATCATTTAGCGGAAGACCATGCAAATCAGAAGTAACATATATTGACATATTTTATCACCAATTTAATTTTACAGTAAACAGACCTTTTTTCAAGGCTTTTAAATTATTAAATTTTTGTAAATATTTTAATTTTCAGGACCTAATTCGGTATGCACTTACGGTTACAGTTGTAAATTAAGAAAAGGAAAATAGGTCTATGAAAATTAAAACTGTAAAAGAAATTTGTACCACAATTGCGAAAAACAATAATTTAACTTTGGAAAAGAACCAAAAGATTACTTTTGGTTTCAAAGAGTTGGATAATTTGCTAGGTAATAATTACTTGGGAAAAGAAAACTTAATTTGTTTAACTGCCAAACCTGGCTTTGGCAAATCCACATTAGCCTTGGATTTTATTCTAAATGTTGCTAAAACATCAAAAAAAGAAGTGATTTATTTCACTTCGCAATCAAATTCAGAACAGATAATAAATAAATTGATTCAAAAATTTAGTGGTTTGATTTTAGATAACAACGCTATTCAGGAAAAAGAAGAAACTGTTTTGTTCAATACCTTAAATGAATTGTATAATCTTAATTTGACAATAATAAATTTCACAGATAAAATATGTGAAATAATAGAAGAAATGTTGGAAATAAAAAGAGAGATTTCTCTTATAGTAATTGATGATTATAATGATTTAATTTCTTTTGAACAAAATGCACTTATAAAATTAAAAGTACTAAGTAAATGCTTTAATATACCGATACTTTTATGCGGTAATTTAGTTTCTAAACCTAATATAACAAAAAATCTAAAGCCAAATTTAAGTGACTTAGGAAAAAAAGCCAGATATTTTGATATCGTACTTTTTCTTCATAGAGATGCATATTATTTGGATTGCGACGATGATTACAATCCAAATTCAAGTGAACTAATTGTTGCAAAAAACAATATTGGAAATACTGGAATAGTAAATTTATTTTTTGATTATAAAGCTATAAGTTTTTATGAATATAAAATAGAAAATTTTTAATTTGCTTTTCATATTTCTCTATGCTAAAATATATTAAAAATAAACTTTGAAAGGAAGAAAAATTATGGAATATAAAAATAAGTTTAAAAATATTTTTGATGAGTATAAAAAATACTATGAGTGCATTTTTGATGTTTTTTATCCATCAAAAAATAGTACAGGCTTTACAGAAAGAAATCTATCTGTTAACTTTTCTAAAGCATATGAAAAATTAAATCCTAAAGCAATTACTTGGTTTGAATTTCAATTCGGAGAAAAGAACAATTTACATTATGATGCTCTAATAATTAATCGTGAGACTAAAGAGCTATTTTTGATAGAATCAAAACGATTTTCTAACCTCGACAAAAAAGTTAACGAAGTTCAAAATGATATAATTAGAATTAAAGAAGCAATAACAATATATAACTCGGATTTTGAAAGTAGAATACCGCAATTTAATGATTACACTATTTATGGAATAATTCTAACTGATGTTTGGACGGAAAGCAAAGGCAAAATAGCGATTAAGGAATCTTTTGAAAATGAGGTTTTTACAGAGAAATATTTTTCGCATAAATTGCCAGAAATTGCGTATTTTACTCAATCATTTAATAAACCAAACCCATATATTCAAACTCTTAAAAACTACTATCTAACATCCTTTGTTTGGAAAGTTAGCTAATATGAATTTCTGTTTGGTGGTTATATTGGTTACGATTCATCGGCACCATAACGAGTGTTCATAACTGATTTTAGTTATGAACACTCGTTTTTGTTTTGTACGACTCACAAACATTTTAAAATATATTGAATTTTAAAATAAAAAGTGATATACTAATTATGCTACACAAACTAAATATTTTAAATTAGTGGTATTTTTCTTTATGGGAATATTATACCTTTTTTTAGCCATAATCATTTTTAGAATTCGGCAAAAATGCAAATTTCACTAAATGATTATGGTAGATACCCTAATTCAATTTTAGTTTGTGTAGCAGCAATCGAAGTTTGCATTTTTCGGTGTGGGTAACTTCGGTTGCTCACACTTTTTATTTTATGGGGGCAAAAAATGAAAAAAATAAGTTTGATAACTTTTATAGGTATAATACTAATATCGTGCATTATATCCGCATGTGGTACAACAAATAAACCAAAAAAAAATGTACAAGAAGAAAGTGTAGATATAAAAAAAGAAATTATTGGCGAATGGCATCTTACTAAAGAAAGTGAAAATGTGGATCAAGGAGATTTTTATCCCGAAACAGATATTTTAATCTTTTCTAATAATGGTACATGGAATAATAAAGAAACTAATACATATATAATTTCTGATAAATCCATAACCATGGATAGTAGATGGTGGGCACATCAATACACATATAACATTTCCATTAGTGATGGCAAATTGATGCTACAATATCCAGGAGCCGAAGCTTTATTTTTCATAAAAGACAAATAATACTTTTACCTCAAAATCCCACACCAAAACATCTCTATCGTTTTTATGCGATAGAGATGTTTTATATAGTTCTGTATTAGCGGTTTTTTGTTTGTATTATTCATTTTTCAATATTCATCATTCATTATTCATAAAAAATCTTCACCTTGTGCTCTATACATCGATATAGTATAATTAATATTGAAATTACAAAACAATCTTTAAAGGCGTGATATATTTTGGAAATACAATTATCTGACTTTTTAATTAAAGGAATAGGAATTTTAATTCTCTCGGTTATTTTGGGTGGGTTTATTTTGGGAATCTTTTATCTTACCCGTTTTTTAATTAAGATAAAAAAGCTTAACCAACCCGAAATTTTCAAATATTACTTTTTAATGCTACTGTGTATTTTAATAATGACGGCTTCGTGGCTTTTAAATATGGGCTGGTATAGAATAATTCTTACCTGGTTAGCATTTCCTATTATTCATTTAGTAATATTTGTAATTATAAACGGGAAGATACTATTAAAGCTTTTTTGTTCCAAAGCATTAAAAGTCTATACTTTGCTTTCTTATGTCAGTTATCTGCTTTTTTATCTTATGCTCCCTGATGGCGGTGATATAGGAACAATGTACATTCTTTTTAGTTTATTCCATAATAATACTGTCGCATACATAGCAGGTGTATTAAGCGTGACAAGTTTTTTTGCACACATAGTATTTACGGTATTTCAATTAATTGAAATACGTAGGTTGAAACATATAAGCAAATAATGAATTTAAAGGAGCCAAAATGAAAACTTTACGGATAATTTTATGGATTATAATTTGTATTATTTTTTTGTTAGGTTTATTATACTTTTTTACAGGTTCCTTAGAATGGTTCCCTACACCAGAACAGCAAGAAAAAGTAAAAATTGCTTCACTCATTATGATGATAGTGCCTGCTATTTGCGGAGGTATATTATTTTTCACAAGAAAAAATCATTAAAAACACCCGACAGATTTTAAATCCATCGGGTGGTGCCCCTAAACGATTAGAATTCACGGGGGCAGGCGCTTATTTTAATCCCATAGCTTCTAACGGGGACACTTCTTTGCCGTTTTTTGTAGCCTCAATATGAAGATGCTCCTTGTCGTTACACTCTGAGGGTACTGTAGTTACCGTTCCTATAATATCTCCCATTTTTACCTTGTCGCCGAATTTTACCTGCAAATCCTTTAAAGAAGAATAACGCACAGTGATACCATTTGAATGCTCTATTACCACAACTGTGCCGAATGATGCGCTGTTCTCTATAGCTTTTACGCTACCGTTACCGCAGGCACTTACCGATGTTCCGTTTTTGCAGGCTATATCCACGCCGCCATGAATACGCATATCACCATAGGTTGCGGAATACTGAAGCTGTTCGGCACTGTAATCCTTAATTATATCACCCTCAACAGGCATCATAAAGCTTTGGCTTTCTTGTTTTACCTCCTCAGAGGTATAAGGCACATCTTCTGCCGACTGTGCCACACTTTCAGAAAGCTGCGGCTCACGTGGCTCGTAGGTTGTATTCTCATTATATGATGAAGATTCTTGTCTGTATGAATTATTTCTGTCAGAGCTCACAGGCGGTTCTTTGCCGTCATCAGCATAATTAGATAGTGCGAACCAGGAAGCTCCGCCCACAATTAAAAGACAGCAGGCTATAAGCACATAAAAGCCTGTGCCGAATTTTTTACTGCGTCCCGAATAGGATTCAGAATATTTCAAAACCATCATTCCTTTCTTTCATTTTTATTATTGACAAAATTACAAACTATATACTATTTTAAAAATTAAAAAATCGTTCACAAAAAATATATAAAAACGAAAAAATATTGTATTAATATATACTCGTACCGAAAAGGGAGCCGCACCCGTTTTGGTATAGTTTCTCGAAAGAGAAATTCTCTCCTCAAACCCCTTAAAAGTGAAAAAGAGCCGTTTAAACGGCTCTTTTTCACTTTTTTTATTAAGTTTTAAAATTCGAGTAAAAGCATTGCTACAGCAAAATAAATAACAAGCGAAATCGCATCAACTGCCGTTGTAATTAAAGGACTTGCCATAACAGCTGGGTCAAAACCAATTTTTTTAGCCAGAATAGGCAACACCGAGCCTATAAGCTTTGCCGCAATAACGGTGAATAGCAAGGTTATGCAAACCACCGTTATTTCTGCTAATTGCTTGCCCGAATCGAAAGTGCCCAAAAGCCAATAATCAACAAGCCACATTTTGCCGAAATTAACTACCGCTAAAGCGATACTTGCGATAATACCCACCCGAAGCTCTTTCCAAAGTACCTTAAAAATATCACGAAATTCAATCTCACCCAAAGAGAGACCACGAATCACCGTAACCGAGGACTGACTGCCGCTGTTACCTGCTGTACCCATAAGCATAGGAATAAAAGCGATAAGGGCGGGAAAAACCGTAAGCCTTGCCTCGAAGGATGATATAATAGCGCCTGTTATGGTTGAAGATAACATCAAAAGCATAAGCCAGGGAATTCTTGCTTTGAATATACTGAAAGTATCGGTTTTTAGGTATGATTTTTCCAAAGGCGAGATAGCCGCCATCTTTTCGATATCCTCGGTTGCCTCTTCCTGCAAAACATCGATAGCATCGTCAACCGTTACAATACCCACAAGACGGTCTTCCTTATCCACAACAGGCAGGACAGTGAGGTCGTATTTCTGGAATTTATCGGCAACCTCTTCCTTATCTTCAAGAGTTGTGGCAAAAATAATATTTTCTTCCATTATATCGCCAATAATATCATCTCTGCCGTTTAACAAAAGGTCCTTTACTGTAACATATCCCAGAAGCCTGCGGCTTTTATCAATAACATAGCAGGTGTAAATATCCTCAGCATTTTCACCCACCCTGCGTATCTTTTCAAATGCAGAATCCACTGTCATATCCCGTTTAAGGTCAATATACTCAGTGGTCATAATACTTCCTGCACTATCATCAGGATACGCTAAAAGCTGATTTATCTTCTTTCTTGTTGCAGCATCGGTCTGCTTTAAAATACGCTTTGCCACCGTTGCTGGCATTTCGTCAATAATATCAACCGTATCATCTAAAAAGAGCTCGTCTAAAACCTCACGCAGCTCGGCATCACTGAAGGTTTCAATAATAAGCTGCTGCATATCACTGTCAAGATAAGCAAAAACCTCTGATGCTAATGCCTTCGGCAGTATGCGGTAAATAACAGGCAGCTGCTCCTTTGAGGGCGATTCATTTAAAATCTGCGCAATATCGGCAGGATTCATTTCGGCAAGCAGGCTTCGCAAACGGGTATATTTTTTCTCCGCTAATAATTCAAAAACCTTGTTTTCCATAATAAAACCTCCCTTTTGCGTTTAAAAAATCCTATCAAAATGCAGCTTAAATAAGACTTCACTTTGATAGGAGCATTCTATTAATATTATACTTTTTATTAGCCTTATTGTCAATCAATTTTGATATTAAGCAAATGCGCTATCCCAGGTATGCTCTCCCCTTGATATGACGATGTAGGTGACATCAGCGCCCCAGTGGACATAAAAAGTATATTTTTAAAATCCCGCTTTTCAAATCGGTGCATAATATATGAGCAAAGCACCGAAGCCGAACACCCGCATCCTGAACCCCCTGAATGCACATCCTGCTTTTCTCTGTCGAATATAATATTTCCGCAGTCACTGTGCCTGCATCTGAGGTCTACTCCCTCTTTCTCGCATAGCTCATACAAAAGCTGTGTCCCCACATATCCCAAATCTCCTGTATAAACTATATCATAATCCTCTGGGGCTGTGTTGGTATCCTTAAAATAATGCAGTATAGTAGAGGCAGCAGCAGGGGAAAATGTCAAGATAACACCATAAATTTTTTGAAATTATTTACTTACAGCCGCTTTTATGTTAGAATTAAAATATAAAGATTTGGCGGTGAACTATGAAATTACTGAAAGAAAATGAAGATTTTATTTATAATTTTATAAATAACGAATTGCGTTTTTATCCTAGTTGCAATGATAATTTTTTCTTACCATTTTCAATCAATCGACCATTCGTTGTTTATGATATTTCTCAAATAACCGATGAACAAGCAGATTTGCTCTATGAATTAGCACCAACAGCACTTGCCAACTGTCTGCCAAACGGTTATCAACTATATGCAATAGACTGGTTTCATAATTTTATATTATATGATCCCAGAAATCCCGAAAATATGCAAAGTAATGAACCGGCTACACCTCAGTTTAACAAAGATGGTATTGCCTACTTTAACGGCTTCTATCCCGACGGAGACTACTACTTTTTTCTGGATAAATATGGTGCTTTCGGTTATCTGTCTCATCCTTGGCGCGAAGAAGTCTGGATCTACGGTGAACCTCTTATAAAGGAATTTAAAAAAATATATAAACAAATAGGTTTTATACCTAAAGTTAGCATCAAATAGAAAGCGTGTGGCAGTAAACTGACACACGCTTTATCATTATGCTGTCTTTTTCTTTTTGGTTGGCTTTTCGGGCTCGATGAGTTGCTTATTGAGTTCGATATATTGGGCTGCCTGTGCATAGGCGTCCTGGAACTTGAATACAACCTCGATATCTCCGCCCTCGTGTACGAAAATTTCTTGCACAAGTTCGGTAAGCAACGGTCTTGTTAAAGCCTCAATGTTACCGTACTTCTTAAAATGTGCTACAAAGTCGTTCTCTTCGGTAATACCGTTTTTGAACTCCTCTGCCGATTTATTTAGTGCGGCAATTTTTTCGTCCAGAACACTCAATTTCTCATTTAGCCGTTCCTTTAACACCTGGTACTCATCTTGAGTAATAACGCCACTTTTCCAATCAGGATAAAGGTCGGCAATCATTGCTACCAACTTCTCTCGTTCAGCAACTTGAGAATTCAATGCTTTTTGAATATGACTTGATTCCTTTTTCCTTTTAGCGTTATTATTTATTAATTCAAGCATATCACTCATTGTAACCGCCGTATTAATCATATTTTGAATAGTCAAAAGAACAACCTCTTCCAACTTATCAATGCGGATGGTGTGATTTGTACATGCCGATTTTTTAAGTTTTCGAGCCGTAACACAACGGTAATAGTGATAAGTGCCATACGAGTGCTGGTTGGTCTTTTTATTCATTACACGCTTGCAGTCTGCACACCGCACAATTCCCGAAAACAAATCAACGTTTTTCTTCTTCGGACTCTTTCGAATATGCTTGTTAAAAAGAGCCTGTGCATTGTCAAAGGTTTCGTAGCTGATAATAGGCTCATGGGTTCCCTCAACAATAATCCACTCGTCCTTAGGTATTGCACGGCACTGCTTAATTTTATAACTGTAGGTAGTATTTTTGCCTTGCACCATATCACCGACATACATTCGGTTTTGCAAAATTCGGCGCACCGAACTATCGGGCCACAAACCGTCATTACTTCTGCCGGACGGATGCTTGTAGTTTAGCCCCTTTTGCTTTTTATACATTGACGGATTAGGTATACCCATTTCGTTCAGGTCTTTAGTAATACCTATTATACTTTCGCCCGCAATAAAGCGTTCAAAAATCATTCGCACTATTGGTGCTGTTTCCTCGTCAATAATAAGGTGATGTTTATCATCCGGGTCTTTTAGGTATCCGTAGGTCGGAAAAGAACCAATAAACTTGCCTTGCTGACGTCTTAAATTCAGCGTACCCCGCACGTTAACAGACGTACTCGCCGCCTGAGATTCGTTTGTAACGTTGGTAATACTTAAAGTCAGCAAATTGCTAACCACATTGTTACCTGTGCTTAAATTATCGTAATTATTGTTTATCGCTACAAACCTAACACGCTGACGAACGAAAATATTATCGAGATAATTTCCTATCTCAATATAGTTTCGCCCAAAACGTGAAAGATCCTTTACAACGATACAGTTAATTTTGCCGGAATAAACGTCCTCCATCATTCTGATAAAATCAGGACGGTCAAAATTTGTACCGCTGTAACCGTCATCTGAATAAATCTCAACGAGTTCCATATCAGGACAGCGTTTTAAATATTCTTTTAAAATTTCTCGTTGCGACGCAATCGAGTTGCTCTCCGTCTCAGTTCCGTCATCACGGGACAGACGAAGATAAAGAGCAGTCTTCCAAACCTTATTTGGTACGGAGGACTGCTCTAAAATATCTGCATATTTAGAATTTGCCATAAAGCATAAGCCTCCATATTTTTTAATATGAAGGTATGGCCGTTTTTCTACACAACTGTAGTATACCATACCTTCGACTTTAAATCAACCCAAACTTGTTTGGTAATTTGCTCCATTTGAAATAACTGCGCCAAGAGCATCGGTAAAACTTCGGTTTCCGCCGAAACTTACCTTCACTCTTACATCGCCGACTTTGAAAAGATAAGGGTTTTTAATTTGCTCAAAATAGTCATTCATTTTCTCAGGCACCGATTTTTGGGTGACTATCTTCACATCATGCAAATCAACAAGGCTATCTTTAGAACAATCGGCAATAGCAACATTTCTTAACATAATTAAATCAAAAGAATCTAACATAACTTGCCATTCCTTTCATAATCTATTTTTTACCTTGCGAAAAATATTTATACAGCATTTACCAATTGTTTAACGACTTCTTCTTAACAAAAATTCGTCTTTCGACAAATCCCGTGCCCATTCTTCCTGCGCTGCGCTTTTTAAGCAAATGTTCTTCGACTTTGCAAATTGAATAACTCCTTCATTATTTTCAAATCAAATCTGCCGCCAACAGATT
>SVOK01000008.1 GCA_015066445.1 Oscillospiraceae bacterium
TGTTGCCGCCGCCATAGATTTAGACGCCGCAACAATCGAGGTGGGAATATTGCGGGCAACCTCCTCTGCGTGAGAAGGACCTGTCAGCGCTACAACCGGACTATCGGGCAAGGCTTCTGCAATTACCTCAGAAAGCCTTTTTAGAGTGCCTTGCTGAAAGCCCTTAGAAACATTTACAACAATACCTATGTTACTATATTCCTTAAGCTTTTGTGCCACCTCAGGCACAGCTATAGAGGGAGTTGCGATAATAGTAAGTGTATCGCCCTCAACACAGGATAAATCGGTAGTTATATTAATACCGACAGGTAAATATATATCCTTTAAAAGCTTTTCGTTGGTGCGTTTTTCTAAAAGCGCATTAACTTCATTTTCAAAAGGCGACCAAAGAGTAACCTCACAGCCGTTGTTAAATGCAGATATAGCCAAAGCCATACCCCAACCGCCTGCACCTAAAACAGAAATTTTCGGCATCAGCTTTTCCTCCTTCTAGAGCCAACCTTAGACTCTGTGCCTGCAAGCAAGCGTTTAATATTTTCTTTATGCTTTAATATTACAATAGCTCCCATAATTACAATAAACACTATCTGCGGAATAATTGAAGCGGATTTATTATAAAGAATAATAGAAAGCACAACAACCGTAACCGTAGCAATAATTGAGGCTAAAGAAACATATTTAGAGATAATGGTTACAAGAGCAAAAACAGCCAAACCGCTGATAATTGCTATTGGACAGCAAACGCTGAAAATTCCCACACTTGTAGCCACGCCTTTTCCGCCCTTGAACTGAAAAAATATCGGGAAAACATGACCTAACATACAAGCCGTACCGCAAATATAAGCGCCATATATAGGCTGTGCCCATATTGCATCTGTATTTTCCATAATATACTCAAAGATAAGCTTACCCATAAAAGAAGCGACAAAACCCTTTAAAGCATCACAAACAAAGGTAAGAGCGCCCGGTAAAAAACCACCGTTACGCATAACATTAGTAGTGCCTGCATTTCCGCTTCCCATACTTCTTACATCTTTTTTCATAAAAGCATTACTAAAAATTATAGCAAAGCTTATACTTCCTATCAAATATGCAGCAATAACTGTTATTATAGCGGTCATAACCATACTACTTGTCTCCCCTTTCACGGATAACAAATCTTACAGGTGTACCCTCAAGACCGAAGGTTGAACGAATTTGATTTTCAAGATAACGCTGATAGGAAAAATGGAACAAATCAGCTCTGTTGCAGAAGCAAACAAATGTTGGTGGCTTGGTTGAAGCCTGAGTCATATAATAAATTTTAAGTCTTTTTCCCTTATCTGTAGGCGGTTGCACACGAGCGGTTGCATCTGCCAAAATATCGTTAAGCATACCTGTTGATATACGCATTGTATTCTGCTCATAAACATATTTAATAAGCTCGAAAAGCCGCTCAACACGCTGACCGGTTTTAGCAGAAATAAAGAGTATCGGTGCATAAGGCATAAAGGAAAAATCTTTCATAAGATTTTTACGGTAGCTATCCATAGTAGTACCGTCCTTTTCAACAGCATCCCACTTATTTACTACTATAATACAAGCCTTGCCCTCATCAAGAGCTAAGCCTGCAACCTTTGAGTCCTGCTCGGTAAAACCGTCAACACCGTCTATCATAATAACGCAAACGTCAGCTCTTTCAACCGCCATTTTAGCTCTGAGCACGCTGTATTTTTCGATTTTATCCTCAACCTTAGATTTACGTCTGAGTCCTGCAGTATCAATAAAATTATACTTAACACCCTCACGGTCAATTCTTGTATCAATAGCATCTCTTGTGGTGCCGGCAATATTAGAAACTATTGAACGCTCCTCGCCAGCAATATTATTAATAAGCGAGGATTTACCTGCATTAGGCTTGCCGATAACCGCAACATTGATAATATCCTCTTCCTCGCCCTCAAATTCTTCTATCGGGATATTTTCAATTACAGCGTCAAGCAAATCGCCCGTACCTGTTCCGTGAACCGAGGAAACAGCGATAGGGTCGCCAATTCCTAAGTTATAAAACTCATAAAATTCGGCAGGCATTTCGCCTATTTTATCGCATTTGTTAACACAAAGAACTATCGGCTTGCCACTGCGCCTTAGCATTGCGGCAACATCCTCATCAGCGGCAGTAACACCACTTTTGATATCGGTTACAAATATGATAACCGAAGCGGTATCTATAGCAAGCTGGGCCTGAGCTCGCATACTGCTTAAAATTATATCATCAGTCTTGGGCTCAATACCGCCAGTATCAACAAGCATAAGCTTACGTCCAAGCCATTCGGCATCCCCGTAAATACGGTCACGTGTAACACCGGGAGTATCGTCCACAATAGAAAGACGCTTGCCGATTATTTTATTAAATAATGTAGATTTTCCTACATTCGGTCTGCCTACAACGGCAACAACAGGTTTTGCCATAATTAGCTCCTTTACTCTAGGGTAGAGCGAATAATCCAAATTCCGTTTTAAAAAGGCGAATTATAACTCTACTTTGTTAAAATACTAGTTAATCCCAATGCCCAAAACAGCATCTACAAATTCGTATCCGTCATTATTAACGGGGGTAATCTTAATATTAAGCTTTTTTGAAAGCTCTTCTACAGTTACACTGTCAAGAAACATATCTCCGCCATCACGAAGCATTACTGAGGGTATGAGAAGTTCATCACCCAAATCCATGCCCTTTAGCTGTTGCTCAATATCAGTTGCGGTTACTAAGCCTGCAACCGTTATCTTGCCGCCAAAGAAGTTATTTTTTATGCACTTCACCCTACATTCCAAATTATCCCACTTAATTTGCATTTTGTCAACCATTTGTGAAATAAAAGGATATGCAGCTTCACCTGTCGCTATAGTGATTATGCGCTTATTATCTAATTTATAATCACATTCTTCTGTAGCTTTGCGGGTTTCGTCAAGCATTAGCGGCACTAAACCGACACCGTTTTCGAGCTGCAAAAAATCACCGTAAAAACCGGCTTCCGGCAATTTTTGCTCGGCTAAGATATAAAACTCATCTGCCGCATAAACCCTTCTGTCACCGTATTTTTGGGTGCATTCATCACCGAAACGGTCAATAATGTCAATTACCGCTTTAGCGGTATCTTTATCAAACGGCTTTAACTCAGCAAGACCTTCTCTATGACCCGTAAGACCTACAGGAACTGCTGCAATACACTCTGCATTTTGGAGCGCAGTTAAATCCTTAAGAGTTCTTTCAAGCTCGGCACCGTCATTATATCCCGGCACTAACACCATCTGACAATTAATCTTGATACCCGCCTCATTAAAGCGGTTCATAATCTCTAAAACCTTGCCAGCATTTTTATTGCTCATCATTTTTACTCTGAGCTCTGGGTTAGTTGTGTGAACAGAAATATTAATAGGGCTTATATGCATATTAATTATGCGTTCAATCTCGTGCTCGGTAATATTAGTAAGGGTAATATAATTACCGAAAAGGAAAGAAAGACGTGAGTCATCATCCTTAAAATAAAGGGTTTCACGAAGTCCTTTCGGTAATTGGTCAATAAAGCAGAAAATACACTTATTTCGGCAGGAACGTTTTTCGTCCATTAAATAAGTCGGAAAACAGAGTCCCAGCTCATCATATTCGCTTTTTTTAATCTTAGACCTTTTGATTTTACCCTTTGAATTTATATATTCAAGTGTAAGTCTACTGTTATTCTGATAAAAACGGTAATCAAGCACATCCATTATCTCATTACCGTCAATAGAAACGAGAGTATCCCCAGCTTTGATTTTGCTTTTATCAGCAGGACTACCCTTTACAACCGAATCAATTATAACAGACACACAAAACACCTCTTACTAAAAAAATAAGAGGAGGATTGCTCCTCCTCAAACCTTTAAGATTATTCGCCAACCTTTACAACTTCACGGCCGTTGTACTGACCGCAAGCAGTGCAAAGTCTGTGGGGGCGCTTATAAGCACCGCAGCTACATTTAACCAGAGTGGGAGCGTTAAGCTTCCATACGTTATTTCTTCTCTTATCTCTTCTTGCTTTAGAAGTTTTTCTCTTCGGTACTGCCATTTTTGGGCACCTCCTTATGTTAATTCAATTAATTATTAAGTAGTTCGGCAAGAGCGGCAAGTCTTGGGTCTATTTCTTTCTCAGGACAGTCGCATTTACCTTCGTTAAGGTTTTTACCGCACTTAGAACAAATACCCTTGCAATTTTCACTGCATAAATGCTTCATCGGAAGACTAAGCATTACCTCGGTATAAATAAGCTCGTCCAAGTCAAGCTTCATATCGGGGACCAAAAGTATTGTGTCACTCTCCTCACCCTCAATAGAGCTTGCAAGTGACTTTTCTATTTTAACGGTGTGCCCCTCAGCGGTTATTAAACCGCAACGGTCGCACGGAGCTTCATACTCGTAAGAGATTTCAGCCTCCAACCTTACAAGACTGGCGCTATTGGAAATTTTGCCTTTCATACTAACAGGTTTTTTGAGCGGATATTCACCTAAGTACTCAAGCTGGCTTAAATCCAAAGAACAGTCCACAGGCAAAGATGAATTATCATTTACGAAAATTCGTTTTAAATCAATAATCATACTTTCACCTCTAATGTCACAATGACTATTATATCTATCTTGCACTATTTTGTCAAGTTTTTTTATAGGAAAAAACTATATTTTTTCAATAAATTCAAATAGTTCATCAAAGCCGCCCTTATCAAACGGCGATATATCGATATTGTTTCTATTAATTAGATAATCTGTGAGCAAAAATACCCTCATTCCAATACTGGCGGCTATCATATCCTCGGCCACATCATTGCCAACCATCAGGCACTCCTCTGCCTTTAAATCCATAGCTCTTAAAACATCGTAATAGTATTCAATATTTGGTTTTGCGTGTTTATAGTTTTCAAAGGTGGTATAAAGCTCAAAATCGGACGGTTTAAGCCCTGCCCAACCCATACGCTTCTCGGTAGCAATAGATGGAAAAAGCGGACTTGTTGCCAATGCGGTTCTGAATCCCCGAGCCTTTACAAAATTAACAATCTCTAACGATTTTGGAGTGAACTTACAAACTTCACTAACGCTATCAAAATCATTTATGTAAAACTTTTCGAAATTGATTTTGTTTTCTTCGATAATATCACCGTATTCTGCGCTAAGAACCTCCCAAAACCGCTCCTCGTTGGTCTTTTCACCATTGTTCTTTATCATAGCGCTGACACCGTCAGATATTGTTTTCATAAGTCGCTGAGGCTCGAAACCGTAATCTGTCATTCGGGTGACTAATTTCCCGAAATAGCACTTTACAAATGTGTCCTGATCCATTGGAAGCAAGGTTCCGTCCAAATCGAATAAAACTGCTTTAATACTCATTTTTACCTCACTAAATACACAATGGGCGGATGTATAACATCCGCCCTGAAAATTGAATTTTAAATTACTCTTACTTTGATAACACCGTCAATTGCAGCAATTTCTTTTGCAACATTTTCGGTATTGGCAGCACCAGTATCGAGCATTGTATAAGCATAATCGCCACGTGACTTATTAAGCATATTTTCAATGTTAACACCGTCATCAGCGAAGATACCTGCAATGGCAGTAATCATATTAGGAATATTCTTATGAATTACGCAAATTCTATGCTCGCCGCTTCGAGGCATTGTAACCTCAGGAAGATTTACAGAGTTTACAATATTACCGTTTTCGATATAATCGATAAGCTCCTTAGCTGCCATCGATGCACAGTTATCCTCAGACTCAGGAGTTGAAGCGCCAAGGTGTGGAATAGCAATTACACCATCAACATCAAGAACTTCCTCTGTGGGGAAATCAGTAACATAAGCTGCAACCTTGCCTGACTCTAAAGCAGTCTTGATATCAGCGCTGTTTACAAGACCTGCACGTGAATAGTTAAGTATTCTAACGCCGTCCTTCATTTTTGCAATGGTTTCAGCATTGATAAGATTCTTTGTGCTGTCAGTTAGAGGAACGTGAATTGTAATATAATCACACTTAGCATAAATTTCGTTTATATCGTTAATATAAACTGCGTTGTGATTTAAGTTCCAAGCCGATTTTACAGAAAGATAGGGGTCATAACCATAAACCTTCATACCAAGATGGTTAGCGGCATTTGCAACCATAACACCGATAGCTCCAAGACCGATAACACCCAAAGATTTGCCCTTAATTTCAGGACCTGTGAATGCGCCCTTGCCTTTTTCAACGAGCTTTGCAACAGCATCGCCTTCACCCTTTAAGGTTTTAGCCCACTCAATACCGGAAATTACACGGCGTGAAGAAATCAAAAGACCTGCAATTACAAGCTCTTTAACTGCGTTAGCGTTAGCACCTGGGGTATTGAAAACAACTATTCCCTGCTCGCTGCAACGGTCAATCGGAATATTATTAGTACCTGCACCGGCACGTGCAATAGCCTTTAAGGTTTCGGGGAATTCAGTATCGTGTAAAGCGGCAGAACGAACTATAGCACCGTCAGCATTTTCTACTTCATCGCCAATAGTGTACTTATCGTCAAATACCTCAAGACCGCTTTTTGAAATTTTATTGTAGGTTTTAATCTTAAACATTATGCGTTTTCCTCCTCAAACTTCTTCATAAACTCTACGAGCTTTTCAACACCCTCAATAGGCATTGCATTGTAAATAGAAGCACGCATACCGCCAACTGAACGGTGACCCTTAAGGTTATAGAAGCCTGCTTTCTTAGATTCTGCAACAAACTTAGCATCAAGCTCTTCGTTGCCTGTAACAAAAGGAACATTCATAAGTGAACGGTCTTCAGGAACTACTGTGCCCTTGAAAAGCTTACTGCTATCAAGGAAATCGTAAAGAATTTTAGCCTTCTTTTCGTTTAATTCCTTCATCTTTTCAAGTCCACCCATTTTCTTAATCCATTTGAAGGTTAAGCCTGCTATATAAATTGCATAGCAAGGAGGAGTATTGAACATTGAGCCGTTTTCAGCGTGTGTTGCATAGTTAAGCATAGTAGGAGTAATATCCATAGCATTGCCGATTAAATCCTTGCGGATAATAACAATGGTAACACCTGCGGGAGCAACGTTCTTCTGTGCACCAGCATATAGCATACCGAACTTTGTAACATCTATAGGCTCAGATAAAATGCAGCTTGAAATATCAGCGATAAGCGGAACATCGCCTGTTTCGGGAAGAGTGTTATACTTAGTACCATAAATAGTGTTATTCATACAGATGTGAACAAAGTCAGCCTCAGAGTCAAAATCAGCAGCAGTAGTCTTAGGAATGTAGCTGAAGGTCTTATCCTTAGAAGATGCAACCTCACGGGCTGCGCCATAGCGAGCAGCTTCCTTATAAGCCTTATTAGCCCACTGACCGGTGATAATGAAATCTGCCTTCTTATTCTTATTCATAAGGTTAAGTGGAATCATTGCAAACTGAGTTGAAGCACCACCCTGTAAGAAAAGGACCTCATAATTATCGGGGATATTCATAATCTCACGAAGATTAGCCTCTGCCTCATCAAAAATTGCCTGATATTCCTTTGAACGGTGAGACATTTCCATAACAGATTGACCAGTCTCGCCATACTCCATCATTTCCTCTGCAGCGGTCTTTAAAACTTCCTCAGGAAGCATTGAAGGACCTGCACTGAAATTATAAATTCTTGCCATAATAATAACCTCCAAAAAGTAACAGATATACTGTTTTCTTATCAATATGTATTACAGTATATTCTATATAGTGTTAAATGTCAATAGGTTTGTTAAAAACTTAACAATGATTTTTAAAAAACTTTGATTTTCGGCGAAAATATTGTTATTTTTTTAACAATATATATTAATTATATAACCGCTACTCCGATAGTAACGGTTATAATTCTTTGTTTTTATGCCTTAAATCTCAGGTATACTTCCCCATTTTCAAGGTCTTTCCATAAAAATTCGCCGTTTTCCAAAATCATATAGCTATGGGCGGAATTTTCTTTAGGAATTGAAACCGAGCCTGGGTTCATATAAATAAAACTCTCGTGCTCTATACATTTAGGTACGTGGGTATGACCGTTAAGTAAAATATCACCATTAGAAAGAGGCGGTAGTTTTGACTCATTATAATTATGCCCATGTGTAGCGTAAATCAGCTTTTCCCCCACAGGTATTACGGCGTAATCTGCTAAAACAGGAAAATCCAAAACCATTTGGTCAACCTCGGTATCACAATTGCCACGAACGCATAAAAGCTTATTTTTCAACGGATTAAGCATCTTTATTACTTCTTTTGGAGCATACTCTTTAGGTAAATCGTTTCTTGGTCCGTGATAAAGAATATCACCTAAAAGAATTATTCTGTCTGCCTTTTCTTTTTCCACAGCTTCAAGTAAAAGTTTGCAATAATAAGCAGAGCCGTGAATATCACTTGCAATTAATAGCTTCATTTTTTACTCCTTCACTAAAACCTTTTCAATTTTTCCAATAATCATATAATGGTAATCCTTTTCCGCATACCATTTTAAAGGCTCTTTATCTATAAAGCATTCTTCTTCAAGGCGCTGGACATACTGCTTTTTGCAAACAAGCACAAGTCTTGCCTCGTTAAAGTATACTGTATTATCACTAAAAACAGGATTAAGTCCTGTAAGCTCGGTTTTATCAACATCTCTGCCCGATTTTGAGCCGCACACTTTATGAATTTCCTTATTATCTCCATAAAAGCTAAGGGTAAAATAATCAGATTTATTTACAAACTCCATTGTATATCGCTGAGGTCTTATCATTGCAACAACCGAATCTGCGCCCCACATTTCACCTGCAAAGCCCCAAGAAGCGGTCATCATATTATAACCGTTCTCATCCCCTGCCGATATCAGCATCCATTCATCGGCTATAGCCTTTATTAAATTAGTGTCAATTTCCTTAGGATTAATTTCTTTAAACATTATATCACCCGCTAGTTAGAATTAAGCTTTCTGTAAAGCTCTTTGATTTCTTCTCTTAAAGCCGCATTTGGGCTTTCCATTAATTTAGGGTCGGTTTTAAGCAACCATTCAACCTCTTTACCCGCTCTGTGGAGAGTATCGCGGTCGGCAAATAAATCAGCAATTTTCATATCGGGGAGTCCGTGCTGACGTGAACCCAAAAAGTCACCTGGGCCTCTGAGCTCTAAATCTGCATCGGCGATTTTAAAGCCGTCCGAGGTATTTTTAATTACATTAAGTCTTTTGACAGTTTCCCCTGATTTACTGTCCGAAATCAAAATACAGTCCGACTTATATTCCCCTCTGCCAATTCTTCCTCTTAGCTGATGAAGCTGAGAAAGACCGAAACGCTCAGCATTTTCAATAACCATAATAACAGCGTTAGGCACGTCAATACCAACTTCAATAACCGTTGTGGCTATTAAAAGATTTATTTCGCCCTCGCTAAACTGCCGCATCACCTTTTCTTTATCCTTTGCGGACATTTTTCCGTGCAGCAAGCCTAAACGGTAATCCCTGAACTCGTTTTGCTGTAAAGCTTCGTAATACTCCACAGCAGGGGTAATATCAAGTGTTTCGTTTTCCTCAACTAAAGGACAAACAATATAGCCCTGTCTTCCGCTGTCTAAAAATTTCTTAATATATTTATAAATTCTTTGGCGATAAGAGGTATCAACAAAATATGTATCTATCCTCTGCCTACCCTTGGGGTATTCATCAATTATACTTATATCAAGGTCGCCGTAAATTATAAGTCCCAACGTTCTCGGTATAGGCGTAGCCGACATAACAAGTGTATGCGGATTTTCGCCCTTTGATGATAATTTGCCACGTTGTGCCACGCCAAAACGATGCTGTTCATCTGTAATAACAAGACCGAGATTATTAAATTCAACATCATCGCTGATTAAAGCGTGAGTTCCAACAATAATGTCAATTTCGCCCGTTTTAAGTGCTTCCTTTATAATAGCTTTTTGCTTTTTGGTTGTAGAGCCTGTAAGCAAACCGCATTTAACACCTGAATTTTCGGTAAATCCTATAAGAGTTTTAAAATGCTGTTCAGCAAGAATTTCAGTAGGCGCCATCAAAGCCGACTGAAAGCCGTTTTTAGCCGCAACATAGCAAAGAGCAGCGCAAACGGCAGTCTTACCGCTACCAACATCTCCCTGCACCAAACGATTCATCGGTCTGCCCGATTTCATATCTGCGATACATTCCTCGGTAACTCTTTTTTGTGCAGATGTCATTTCAAAAGGCAAAAGCTTTTGGAAATTAGCAAAGCAATTTTCTTTGATAACACAACCTGTTTTCCCTCTTGAACGCTTTTTTAAAAATGTCAGCCCCGCCTGCAAGATAAAAAGCTCTTCAAAAACAAGGCGTTTTTTAGCCTTTTCGAGTAACTCTTCAGTTTTTGGAAAATGTATGTTCTGGAGTGCTGTGTTAAGGTCGCAAAGACCGTTTCTTTCAAGTATTTCCAAAGGTAATGTTTCAGGCAATTTAACAGCAGCCAAAGCATTTAAAACAAGCTTTTCTATAGTCTTAGAGGACATTGTCTTCGACGCAGGATAAATCGGCTCGATACCGTTGAATCCAGATTCCATAATAATTGGAGAGGACATCTGCCGCATATAAAAATTACCGTCAAGCTTTCCGTAAAACAGATATTCCCTATCTGTTCTAAGCTTCTCGGCAAGAAACTTCTGATTAAAAAGCGTTACCTCCATCTGAGCAGAGCTATCCTCAGCAATAAATTTATAAATAGTCATTCCTGCTCTTTTTTTAAGAGTCTCTATCTGTGTCACTATCCTTGCCTTTATGCAAAAATTTTCATAAAAGGTGCATTCACTTATAGGTGTTATATTAGTCCAGTCAAGATAAGCTCTCGGATAAAAACGCAAAAGGGCACCGATAGTATCGATGCCCTTATTCTTCAGAATAACAGCTCTTTTTTCGCCAACACCCTTAAGGTACTGAATATCAGTAGTAGCTGTTATCATTTAATACACCTCATTCAACAGAGATAATATAGTAGTAAATCGGCTGTCCGCCATTTATAAAGGTTATTTCAGCCTTAGAGCCGTATTTAGCCTCTATCTGCGCCTGTATTTCAGCTGCCTGTCTGTCAGATACATCTTCACCGTGTATAACGGTAATAAACTCGCTGTCACGCTTAACCATCTGCTTTACAAGCTTCATAACCGTCTTTGTAAGGTCGGTGTCAACAAAGGAAATCTTACCGCCCAAAAGTGCCATAAGCTCTCCTTTTTTAATGCTATGACCGTCAAAATCAGAGTCACGTGCCGCAAAGGTAATCTGACCTGTAGCTATCTTTTCGGCAGCCTTCTGCATTGCCATTGCATTAGCTTCGTTATCGGCATCAGGATCAAAATTAAGCATTGCTGTAATACCCTGAGGAATAGTTCTTGTGTGAAGAACTATAACCTTACGAGTGCTTATAGGAATAGCCTGCTCTGCCGCCATAATAATATTTTTGTTATTAGGAAGAACAAAAACAGTTTCTGCAGGAGTAGACTCAATAGCCTTTAAAATATTATCAGTACTGGGGTTCATTGTCTGACCGCCGCTGACAATAGTATCAACACCTAAGTCACGGAAAAGCTCAGCCAAACCGTCACCTGCGCAAACCGATACAAAACCTACGGGCTTTGTGGGCTCTACAGGAGTGAAGGTTTCAGTTCTGTCAGCACTCTTGGTAGGCTTTTTCTTTGCATTCTGAGCATCGTGCTTAGCTCTTTCATGCTGGTCGCGCATATTTTCTATTTTCAGATGAACTAAGGAACCGAATGTAAGCGCATTTTCAATAGCGTTACCGGGATGATCGGTATGAACGTGCACCTTTATTATTTCCTCGTCATCAACAACAACCACACAGTCACCGATAGTTTCAAGGAAGAGTCTTAATTCATTGGGCTCTTTTTCACACTCAGGATCACGATTTACAATAAACTCTGTACAGTAGGTAAAGGTGATTTCGCCCTCAAACTCGCCTGCAGCATTTCTTGAAGATTCCTCTTCCTCCTCAGGCTCGTTTGCTGAAACAGAGGATTTAATCATAACGCCATCCTTCATTACAGAAAGCATACCCTTTAATATAAGAACAAAACCAAAGCCGCCTGCGTCAACAACGCCTGCTTTTTTAAGCTGAGGTAATAATTCAGGTGTCTGGGCTAAAGCAATTTCAGCGCCTTCTATAGCAGATTCAAAAACACCAAGTTCATCTTTACCAGCTTTTAAAGCCTTTGTTGCATATTCAGAAGCAACACGGGCAACGGTTAAAATAGTACCCTCGGTGGGCTTCATAACTGCCTTATAAGCCGCCTCAACACCAAGCTTAAATGCTTTTTCAATATTCTCTGCGGTCATAAATTCATCATTGCCAATACCCTTAGCAAAGCCACGGAAAAGCAAAGAGGTAATAACACCTGAGTTTCCTCTGGCACCTCTGAGAAGTGCAGAAGCATTAACAGAAGCTATCTTGCCTGCTGTTTCACCGCTTAACTTTTCAAGCTCTCTTGCGCTGTTGCCGAGAGTCATCGACATATTAGTACCTGTATCACCGTCAGGCACGGGGAATACATTAAGATCATCAACCTGTTTTCGGTTATTAGTTAAATTGTTAGTTGCGGAAATTATCGCATCACGCAATATATCACCGTTTATCATTATAACACTCCTTGTAAAGATAATGAGTAAAAAGCATAATAACCCTTTACTCTATACCGACTTACTCTTTGATACCGTCGATTTTGACAATAACTTTTTCAACTGTAATACCAGTTGTTTCTTTTACAGCGTATTTTACTTTTTCGGTAATACTTGCGGCAATGGCATTAATATTCATACCGTAAACTACCATTATATGAAGCTCTACCTTAATTCCGTTGGTGTCACCTGTTACTTTAATACCGGTATCAAGCGCTTCACCTTTTTGAAATTTGCCTAATATTTTTTGTTTGCTGTCTCTGGCTACCATTCCCACAACACCAAAGCAGGAAGTAACCTCATGACCGATAAGTTTAGAAAGATATCCTTCAGATATATCAATTTTACCGAGTCTGGATTCGTAAGCTATCATAAAACATCCTCCTGTTATTCTTTATAAATATATGATTCAATTGAAAAATAAATATCGCTCTCAGAGGAATTGTTTACATTTTCAATATTATCATTATAAAATAATGCGCCTGTTCTGTAGCACAAAGGAATAAATGGCATTTCCGATTGCAAAACAGAAGCTATATCGGTTATAGTATTCTGCCCTGCATAAAAGCCTGCAACCACCTCGCCAGCGGTTTTGGAGGTTTCGGTCTCATTAACAATGTCTTCGTCCAAAGTGGCATCTGTATCAGGAACTGTTACATTCTCTTTTGGTACTGCTAAACCGAATGCAGCGCTTCCGCCCTCTACCACCATAGAAGAAATATCCATATTTTCGGTGAGCTTTATCTCGCCTAAATATAATTGGAAATTTCCGTCAACAAGACTTTGCATATACTGTTCATACGGTTTTTCCACAACTGTTATAGAAATACCGTAATCAAGAAGCTGGCTTGCTATAAGCTGAGCCGCCGTCACCTTAGTGCGATTTTCAGAATTTACAAGTAAGGTCAGTTTGAGCGGAATACCATTAATATTTGCCCTTAAACCTTTACTATCTAATCTATTATATCCTATTTTTTCTAAATTCTCAATAGTTATTTCAGATTTTGCTTCAATTTGTATGTTTTGTACCGATTTTACAGCCTGCCAGACAGGGTTAAAAAAGCCATTTGCGGGTAAAGCGTTATTATAATAAACATTTTGACAAAGCTTTTTTCGGTCAATTCCTGAAGACAACGCCTGCCTTAAAGCATTTTCAGCAAGAGCACCGTAATTCTGGTTTATACCTATATATACCAGATTATTTAAATTAATGTCAAGCTTTTTACCGCTCATTCTGAGAATTGTGCCGTCCGAAATATCGTTATAATACATATCGGCGGCTCCCACTTGTGCATAATGAGAAACCGATTCGGTATCAGGAGCGTTAATCAGCTTTATTTGCTTAATACTTGACCTTTCACCGTGGTAATTATCATTTTGAACCAAACCGTCCTTTGCTTCGTTCACCTTATATCTTCCGCTTCCTATAGGCGGCTGTAAAACGCTGTCCGCATTGGAGATTTTCTCACTCCCAGCCTTTATTATGGGAAAATTTAAAACATTTGCAAAAAAAGGATCAGCCTTGCTAAGCTTGAATACTACAGTTGAACTGTCGCTCACAGTAGCACTCTCAGTCTCATAAAGCTTTGCGGCAAAAGATGTTGCCGTGCTTTTGGCTAAATTATAGGAATAAACAACATCCTCTGCGCTGACAGTGCTGCCATCGGAAAATTTATAAGCGTTAACTGTTACAGTACAGCTCGTCCCATCAATAACAACATCTTTAGCAAGACAGTAAACTGGGTTAAAGCTGTTATCCAGCTTAACAAGCGGCTCATATATAAGCTGACAAAGCTGACGGTTAACAGCCGTTTCAACGGTGTAAGGGTTAAAGCTGTCCGACATTGAATAAAGCAATGTAAGATAATCTCTTCTCTCAACACTTTCTTCAGCAGATGAAATTTGAGAAGATGTATTATCTGTTTTTTTGTTACAGCCCACTATATTCACAGCAAGAAAAGCCATTAAAATTACGGCAATTATCCTTTTAAAATTCATATTTAACTCCGTTATATACTAATTCTTTCAATACGTGTGGTTCTTTTAGTTGTAAGGTCAATATCAAAAATACAGCCGCAAAGAATTCCATCACCCTCTGCAAACTCAAATTTTGACATATCATTATCCCTTAATCGGTTAATAATTATCTCACTTTTAACACCTAATACCGAATTTTTAGGTCCTGTCATACCAAGGTCTGTAATATACCCTGTGCCTTGCGGCAAAATTTGCTCATCAGCAGTTTGAATATGGGTGTGAGTTCCAAAAAAAGCCGAAACCTTACCGTCAAGATAAAGTCCCAAAGCCCGCTTTTCGCTTGTGGCTTCAGCGTGAAAATCAACAACAATTATATCTGCGCCGTCTTCTTCTGCCTTTTTTAGAAGCTCATCTGCGCAAATAAACGGATTTTCAGCCCCCACTCTTTCGAGATAAATTTTCCCCGAAAGATTAATCACCGCCAAACGAAATTTTCCGAAATCAACAAGACAGTAGCCTCTGCCATACTCCGCTTCAGGCAAATTATGAGGTCTTAATATAAACTCATTTTGGTCTAAATATTCATATACTTCTTTTCTTCTCAGCGAATGATTACCGCCTGTAATAATATCTGCACCGCATGAGAATAAATACTCTGCGCTCACATTTGTAACACCGTTACCCTCAGCAGAATTTTCGCCGTTGATGATAACAACATCTATATTCTTTTCTTTTTTAAGATTTGGTAGCTTACTGCGAACATACTCACAGCCCAGCCTGCCGCAAACATCACCAACAGCTAACAGACGCATATAATCCTCCATAATAATCTATTATTTTATAATTATAAATGTAATCACCCGTAATGTCAAATAACTTTTTAATTGATTGTAACTATTTTATAAATTATATATCATTAAAAAATATTTTACAAAATTTTACTTGTAAAATATCACCTTGGTTGATATACTAATATTAATAAGGGAGTAGTCGGCACAAAATGTGCGATGGTGTCAACATCATGGAGTAATTCCTGGCGTCATCCTAAGCGGCGAGACTTATCTGCTCTGGCGGTAGGTCTTGCCGCTTTTTTCAATAAATGGCTAATGCCAAAAAAGGAGTTTTTCCAAAATGTCACTTTATGTGAAAAGTAAACAAGAGGTTTTAGAATCCTTAAAAAGCAATTCCGAAACGGGACTTAGTTCGCAAAGGATAGCTGAGCTTCAAAAGGAGTTCGGTGAAAACCGACTAAGAGAAAAAAAGAAAAAAACCAATTTGCAGCGCTTTTTTGACCAATTTAAAGATGTAATGATAATTATACTTATCATTGCGGCGTTAGTTTCGTTTGTTATTGCCTGCATCGAAGGTAACCCAAAGGAATTTTTTGAGCCTGCTTTAATACTGCTTATTGTTATTCTCAATGCTGTTATCGGTGTTATGCAGGAAAGCAAGGCAGAAAAAGCACTTGATGCACTCAAAAATTTATCCGCTCCTCACGCCAGAGTTTTGCGTGACGGTGAAGAAAAGATAATTGACGCTTCCCTGTTAGTGCCCGGTGATATTATAAAGCTTGAAGCGGGTGACTTTGTTCCTGCAGATGCAATTCTTTTGCAAAGTGCTGGACTGAAAAGTGAAGAATCCGCTCTTACAGGTGAATCCGTTCCCTCTGAAAAAGATGCCGAAGCCGTAGTCCCCGAAAATGCGCCTTTAGGAGACCGCACAAATATGGTTTTCTCAGGCTGCAACATTACCTACGGCACAGCACTTGCAGTTGTTACAGCAACGGGTATGAATACTGAAATGGGTAAAATAGCAAACCTGCTTAACAACGAATCAGATTCGCAGACACCGCTTCAAAAGAAATTAGCCCAGCTTGGAAAATACTTAGGTATTATGGCACTTGCTGCCTGCGCAATTATATTTGTTGTGGGCGTTCTTAACAATATTCCAAAGCTCGAAATCTTTATGACCTCGGTTTCACTTGCAGTATCCGCTATACCCGAGGGACTTCCCGCAATTGTAACCGTTGTACTCTCAATTGGCGTTCAGCGAATGGTTAAAAGAAACGCCCTTATAAGAAGACTTCCTGCAGTTGAAACACTTGGCAGCGCTTCTATTATATGCTCGGATAAAACAGGTACTCTCACCCAAAACAGAATGACCCTTGTTAAGGCTTATGTTGATGGTGATACCGATATAACTGATGTATCTGCCGATAATAAGGATAAAATTTTAAAGCTTTTAGAATACGGCACTTTATGCTGTGACGGCTCAGTAACCTTTAACGACGGAAAAGAACAGCACATTGGCGACCCCACCGAAACCGCAATAGTGCTGGCGGCTCACAATTTAGGTAGCGAAAAAGATGAGCTCAACCGCAAATATCCACGTCTTGCAGAGCTCCCCTTTGATTCAGACCGAAAGCTTATGAGCACAGTAAACGAAATTGACGGTAAATATGTGGTTATAGTTAAAGGCGCATTTGATATGATGGCTTCCCGCTGTGTTGCAGGCGACCTTGACAATGCTAAACATATAACCGAGGAAATGAGCAAAAAGGCGCTTCGTGTTTTGGCAATTGGCTATAAATTTATAGATAGCGTTCCCCAGAATCCCACAAGCGAGGAATTGGAAAACGGGCTGACTCTGATGGGTCTTGTTGGAATGATAGACCCACCAAGAGAAGAAGCAAAAGAGGCTGTTGCCCTTTGCCGAAAAGCAGGAATTAAGCCTATAATGATTACAGGCGACCACGTTGTTACCGCAACCGCAATAGCCACAGAATTAGGAATTTTTGTAGACGGTGACAAGGCTATAACAGGCGCAGAGCTTGATGCGATGAGTGAAGAAGAATTAGACCGTGAGGTTGAAAAAATTTCGGTTTATGCACGTGTTTCCCCCGAAAACAAAATACGCATTGTAAAAGCTTGGCAACGCAAAAACCAAGTTGTTGCTATGACGGGTGACGGTGTTAACGACGCCCCTGCCCTTAAAGCAGCTGATATTGGCTGTGCGATGGGTATTACAGGTACGGACGTTGCAAAGGGCGCCGCTGATATGACTCTTACTGACGATAACTTTGCAACTATTGTTGAGGCTGTGCGTGAAGGCAGAGGCATTTACGCAAACATTAAAAAGGTTGTAGGCTTCCTGCTTGGCACTAATATAGGTGAGGTTATTACCGTTTTTGCTGCAATGCTTCTATGGCACAGAACTCCCTTCCTTTCAATGCAGCTTTTATGGATAAATCTTGTAACTGACAGTCTGCCCGCAATAGCTCTCGGTATGGAAAATGTTGAAGCCGATGTAATGGAAAAGAAACCGAAACCCAAAAATGAGGGCATATTTGCTCACGGGCTTGGTATCAGAGTAGTTCTGCAGGGTGCTATGTTCGCAGTACTCTCGCTTATAGCTTTCTGGTTAGGCTGGCAAGGTAACGACAGTAATTTGGTGCAAGGTCAAACCATGGCATTTATGGTGTTAGCACTTTCTCAGGTTATACAAAGCTTTAATATGCGTTCTGAGCATTCTCTATTTAAAATTGGATTTTTCACCAACAAAAAGCTCACAATATCAGCGCTTATTTCTATATTGCTTGTATTTGCCGTTTTATTCACCCCATTAGGCATCGCATTCGGTTTGGAAATACTTTCCCCTGTTAAATATTTAATCGCTTTAGGATTAATTATTGTGCCCACAGTAGTTATGGAGCTTTCAAAGCTTTTAGGGCTTATTAAAACTAAACATTAAAGTAAAGCGAATAATCATAACCAAAAAACGGGTTTCACCTCTTTGAGTGAAACTCGTTTTTTTCAGGGTTTTTATATATTTTTCCTTTTTATTCGGTAATAAAATGACGGACTGCCGAAGCCCGCTTCCAAAATTGCTTCAGTTATGGGCGTGCCCTCTAAAGCAAGCTCTTCTACGTGTTTTAAACGCAAATTCGTGCGAAATTCAGTTGGCTTTTGCCCCATCAATTCTTTAAATAGCTTTCTAAAAGAGGTTTCACTCATAGCACACATCTTGGCATACACACTTACAGGAACGGTTTCTTTAAAATTAAGAGTAATATAATCAATAGCAGGCGAAAGTTTCTTATATTTTTCATCCTGAACATTATTTTTATTTAAAATATAAAGTAGTTTATAAAGCTCGCTTAAAATATAAGTATTACAAGTGTAGCCTTTCTTATATTCCGTGATAACATTCTGCAATATTTTATGGATTTCTGTATTAATAGAAAAATGCAATAATTCGTCAATCTTTTTATACTCTGTAAGCGTAAAGAAAAAATTAAAAGCAAGATTTTTCTCAGCCAAAAATTCAGTTGAGCAAATCATATTTTGAGGAATCAATACAAGGTCGCCATCAGTAGCAAAAACGGTGCCCGTAGGCGAAATGAATTTCAGATTGCCTTTTTGAACAAAGACAAGCACATAGCTTTTACGCGGTAGATTATTTATAAATTTATGGTTTTTTGGTTTTTCTCTATAAGTGCAAAAAAGTGAATTAATATAAAAATCTTTGTTAAAAAGCAAACAAATCAACCCCTTTCAAAGCAATTATATTAACAAAAAACCGCTGTGTCAACTGTTTGCCGAAAAGTTCACAAAAAATGTTATATAGTATATTTTCAAATAAAAAAACAGTTATATAATATAAATTGTGGGGCATCTATGAATACAAAATCGGGAGTGAAAATATGAATTTTGACTTACAGTATGAGGACAGTATTAGAAAAGAAAAACAAAAATTCAAATACGAGCGTTTTTCAAGATATTGCGATTTTATATACTATACCTCTTCTCTTGACAATTCCCTCAGATTAGCCGCAAGAATTTTAAAGCCTGAAAAACCGTCCTATATATTGGCAACAACTCACGGTTGGCATATGAGCATACCAGAGTTCAAGGAATACAACTCTGCCCAAAGTGATTATTTACGTGTAGAGGTCGATATGCGTGGCAGAGCTTTTTCCGACGGCAAGCCCGATTGCAACGGATATGAGCTTTTTGATGTAATTGATGCTATAGAATATGTTAAGAAAAACTATGCCGAATACATTATAGACCCCGAAACCGTCTTTTTTGAGGCAGGAAGCGGCGGTGGCGGAAACGCCCTTGCCATTGCCTGCAAATTTCCCGATTATTTTTCTCATATAACAGCACTGTGCGGAATTTCAGATTATGAAAAATGGTATTTGGGCGATAAAGTTGGCGAGTTTCAAGACGAGCTTAAAGTTTGGATAGGCGGTATATCAAATAAAGAAGCTTACGCTACAAGAAGCGGTGCTAAATTAACAAAAAATTTAATCACACCCCTTGCAATAATACACGGCGGTAAGGATATAAGAGTTCCAATATCACACGCAAAAGAATTTATTTTAGAAGCCAGAAAAAACGGTAAAGGCGAACTTATAAACTTTTTAGAGCTATCCACTGTTGGTGGTTGGTCTCATTGGGAAAATATTACAGATGACCAAATAAACAAAAGGGATACCTTTATCGTTAAAGATAGAAACAGTAGAAAAGTATCTTCCAAAATTCCTCAAAAAGGTGAACTGACCGTGGGAGGTTATCTTGTAACCCGTCATTTTTCGGTTTTTCTAAAGGATATAAACCGAATAGCAACACTCAGATATGATTTGACTGAAAAAACAGCCACACTCGAAGGTTTCGACCGAAATGAATATGAAATATATTGGAGGTAATTTGTATGACAACCATAAAGATTAAGTCAGGTAGAGAAAGTACGCCGTTACATAATTTCTGGAATCACATTCACTTCCACCCTACCGATGCTATCGAAGACGAATGGGGACAAAAAATTCTTGAAAATATATACAAAGATAATGTTGCTAAAACCGTCAGAATGTATACTATGCTTGAGGATATCGTCTCGATGGATGAAAATGGTAATTTGGTTTATGATTACACCTTAAACGATGTCCGCCTTGACTATATGGTAGAACATGGATGGACTGTCCTTTTATGCTATAACTTTATTCCTCCATGTATTTCATCCGACCCCGAGGAACTAAGCCGTGTATGTAAAAATGCAACAAGATATAAGGGTAAATTTATTGTAACTGCACCACCGTATGATTGGGATTTATGGGAGGAAATTTGCAGAAATTATACTGAACATATAGTTGACCGTTACGGCATTGAAACGGTGTCAAAATGGCATTTACAATGCTTTAACGAGCCTGATTATCAGGCTTTCTTTATGAGAAAGGCAAAAAGCACTGAAGAAAGAGCGGAAAACTACTGTAAGCTATACCACCGCTTTGTAAACGCCCTTGAAGCTGTAAGCCCAAAGCTTTCTCCTGTTGGACCTGCCTTAGCTTACGAGTTTACATTCTTTGGAATTTTTTTGGATTATGTAAAGAAAAATAATTTGCGTCTTGATTATATTACCTTTCATAGCTATGGTGTTCACCCTCACAAGCTTTCTGTAGAGGGACTAAATGTTAACCAATTATATGATGAGGTCATGAAAAGAATTGATTTTGCCCGTGACCGCGGTTTTGTAGATACACCGTTTTTACTTGACGAGTGGGGCGCCGCAACCTGCGGTTATTTCAACAATGAGGAAAACCCCGATTTAATCTTTCGTGAAACCGAGGTCTTTTCTGCTTATTTTGCAAAAACAATCATTAATTTCGAAGAAAAAAATGTACCGCTTGATAAGATGCTTATTTGCCTTGCAGGTCAGCATGAAATGAAAACTGACTTTTCAGGCTTCAGAGGTTTCTTTACTCTTAACGGTTTCCCTAAACCAATCTATAATGCTTATGTGCTTGCCTCTAAAATTGGAAACAAAAAGCTTTCGGTAGAGAAAACTGTGGAAAACAAAAATCTTTCGGTACTTGCGAGTGAAAATGAAAACAGCATTTCGGTTTTAGGAGTATACGCCGCCGAAAACTTTAAGGAAGCTCTGCCCGAGCTCGATGTTGAATTCGATTTTTCCGAAATTAAAGCTAAAAAGAAAATAAAAATTTGGAAAATTGATAAATATAATGCAAATGCCTATAGCGCCTTTTTGGAGCTCGGTTCACCCGAAAATTTATCTCAGGAAAATATTGATTACATTATGGAAAAATCAAAGCTTAAATGTGAGGAGTTTGATTTTTCTCCTGATTTTAGGATTAGGCTTTGTGAAAACGCAGTAATATTAATAGAAATTTTTTAAAGGAGCAAAAATTATGAACGCAAAGGAAATAAAACAGCTTGCCCGCGATTGCGGTGCGGATATTTGTGGTATTGCAAGTCTTGACAGATTTGAGGGTGCGCCTAAGAATATGGACCCCCGATATATTATGCCCGAAGCTAAAAGCCTCATCGTTATGGGTTTCAGAGTAATGCGTGGCTCGCTTAGAGGAATTGAAGAAGGAACCTTTTTCTCAAACTATTCCGCAATGGGCTACGGTTGTCTTACCTATAATTATATACCAATGACAGTTATCAATATGTGTAAGGTTATTGAGGACGAAGGCTACGAGGCTATTCCTTTAGGTCACCAAAGTGATTGGCGCGGAATTGATAATGACGGTAACGAAAGAGAACGTTATTCGCGACCTGTTGAGGAGGGTAAGCCACAGCCCGATATTATGCTACATTTGCGTATATGTGGATACCTTGCAGGTCTTGGCGAAATTGGATACAGTAAAATGCTTCTCACCCCAGAATTTGGCCCCCGTCTCAGATTAGGTGTTATTTTAACCGAGCTTGAATTAGAGCCTGACCCGATTTACAACGGTCCTAAGCTTTGTAATAGATGTATGGCTTGTGTAAGAGAGTGTCCTGGTCACGCAATCAGTCCAACCAAAACAGTAAAGGTTACGCTTGCAGGCCACGAGGTTGAATGGGGCGAGCTTGATTGCGACGCTTGTGATATTGCTTTCCGTGGCGGAGAAATTTGCGCTGATGGTGAAAAAGGTACATATCAAACAGGCAGAGATGATGTAAAGCCGGGCGCACATTCACCTTTCTATTATAAGCCTATGAATCTTTATCAGTCAGGGCAGGCTGTTTGCGGCGCAAAGGGCTGTACACGCGCATGTATGATTAACCTTGAAAAACGCGGAGTTCTTAAAAATAAGTTCCATAAACCATTCAGAAGAAAGCCCTTATGGAGCGTGGATTGGTCGGATTACGAGCCTATTGAAAAAAAGGCTGGTGACGAGAGTCTCTCTGCTTTAGGCGCTATGTCTAAAACTCAAAACAACGCCGAAGAATCACTCTCCAAGGCGCATGAAAAGGAAGCCGATTAATATGCTAAAACTGTCCGTCGGTTATCAATTTTTGGAAGACGAGTCGTTTTACGAGATTGTTAAAAGAACAAAAGAGCAAATCGAAGAAGTTTATTTTGCATACCCCAATTTCGCAAGCGGCAGGTCTATGCTTGAAGACGAAATCACCGAGCCTTTTAAAGAAGAAATAGAGCAAATAAGAAATATGGGCATAAAGCTTGATTTGCTGTTTAATGCCAATTGTTACGGCGAAAATGCTATCAGTCGTAGTCTCAGTAATCAAGTGATTTCTACCGTAAAAAATGTACGTCCCGATGTTGTAACTACAACCTCCCCCGCAATAGCGTACATAGTAAAAAACAATTTTCCCGAAATTAAGACGCGTGCTTCCGTTAATATGAAAATTGGCAGTGTAAAAGGTATGCAGTATCTTGAGCCCATATTTGACAGTTTTTGTATTGCCAAGGAATGTAACAGGGATTTATCCTTGCTAAAAGATATTTCCCACTATGCTAAGGAAAACGGTAAGCAAATAACAATACTTGCAAATAGCGGTTGTATGCGAAATTGCAGCGGACAAATTTTTCACGATAATATGGTTGCGCACGAGGCTGATATTGCAAAAAACGATAACATTGGATTTGTGCCCTATACCTGCTGGAATTATTTAAGAGATAGCAAAAATTTTGTTTCGGTTCTCCAAAACACTTGGATAAGACCCGAGGATATTGATAATTATGAGCCCTATGCAGATTTAATTAAAATTGCAACAAGAATGCACAGCAATCCCGCTATGGTAATTAGCGCTTATGCCAAGCGTAAATTCAAAGGGAATTTGCTTGACCTGTTTGAGCCTGGCTATAGCCCTGCTTTCGCACCCTATATTATTGATTCATCCCTATTGCCTATGGATTTTTGGCAAAAAACAACCGAGTGCAACAAAAAATGTGAAAACTGTAATTACTGTGCCACAGTGCTTGAAAAAAGCCTAATTAGTACAGATATGTGAAAAAGCTGCAACGAAAATTTCGTTGCAGCTTTTTTGTTTTATATCTAAATTAAATTAGATTTCAGCGAAGTACTTAATGGTACGAACCATCTGGCTGGTGTAGCTGTTCTCGTTATCATACCAAGAAACAACCTGTACCTGATAGGTATCGTCATCAATCTTAGTAACCATTGTCTGAGTAGCATCGAAGAGTGAGCCGTAGGTGATACCGATGATATCAGAAGATACGAGCTCTTCCTCAGTGTAACCGAAGGAAGCAGAAGATGCAGCCTTCATAGCAGCATTGATGCCTTCCTTAGTGATGTCCTTACCCTTAACAACAGCAACAAGTATAGTGGTAGAACCTGTGGGAACAGGAACACGCTGTGCAGAACCGATGAGCTTGCCGTTTAATTCAGGAATTACAAGACCGATAGCCTTAGCAGCACCTGTTGAGTTAGGAACGATGTTGCAAGCAGCAGCACGTGCACGACGAAGGTCACCCTTTCTGTGAGGACCGTCAAGTACCATCTGGTCACCTGTCCAAGCGTGAACGGTGGTCATGATACCGCTCTGGATAGGAGCATACTTATTTAAAGTATCAGCCATAGGAGCTAAGCAGTTAGTTGTGCAAGAAGCAGCAGAGATGATAGTATCATCAGCAGTAAGAGTATTTTCGTTTACGCTGTAAACGATGGTCTTAAGGTCAGAACCTGCAGGAGCAGAAATAACAACCTTCTTAGCACCGGCATCGATATGAGCCTGTGACTTCTCTTTAGAGCAGTAGAAACCTGTGCACTCGAGAACAACGTCAACGCCGATTTCGCCCCAAGGAAGATCCTTAGCGTCTTTCTCAGCATAAATCTTGATGGTCTTTCCATCAACTGTGATGCTATCTTCACCAGCTACAACTGTATCTGCAAGAGCGTATCTACCCTGAGCAGAGTCATACTTTAATAAGTGAGCGAGCATCTTAGGGCTGGTAAGATCGTTAATTGCAACAATCTCATAACCCTCTGCACCGAACATCTGGCGGAAAGCCAAACGACCGATACGTCCGAAACCATTAATAGCAACTTTAACCATTGGAATTACCTCCTAAAATTTTCTTTATATATTCTACCCCATTTTGTCCGATTTTTCAAGTTATTTGTTTATTATTTAACAAGTTTTTTAAATTTTAGATATTTTGGCATAATAATTTTATACAACGGGGGTTTAAAATTTGATATTTTTGCCAAATAAATTTGAACTTTATTGCTGTGTACTCCGAAATACTGTACAGCATTTAATAATAAAAAACGGTTACAGGGATAAATATATTAAAAATTTAATGAAAATCCACAAAGCTGAGGCTTTATTCTCATACGAAGAAGCGCCTGCAAACATTAAAGACTTTTCCTCGGAAATATTAAAAGCTGTATTTTTAAAGCTTAAAGAAAAAAATAAATCCTTTCATTTCAAAATTCAAAAAACAGGCATATTTTTAATTAACAAAAAGCTGTTCTCTTCCCTATTACTCTGCCTTTGCCGAAACGCTGAAAAAATCGAAATAGGCACGCTTTGCGGAAAAATTTTTATTAAAGCCGAAAAAACCGATTTAATAGAGCTTAAAAAACTTTTAAAAGCAATTAATGCGGAATACTTTTTTGAAAGAAAAAACCGAAAGCTTTTAATTATTATAAATGCCACAAAAACCGATAAAAAGCCTTGTGAAAACGAAAAGGATTGGGAATATATCCTCAATCCTTTGTCGGTGGTTAATATTTATTTAAATTAGATGTAAGTAGCTTTTCTTTTCAGATTAACCAAATCTCTAATATCAATTAAACAGTCCTCATTAAAATCTGCTCCAAGCTCATTACATTCTTTCTCTAATAACAGTTTGCGTAACCAAACAAGATGTGTAGAATTCACTTCTATAATTTTGTTTGTACCATTAACACATACTTCCATTTTATTATACTCATTATACACATAAATATTATCTATATCTATTGGTTCTTGGTACACAGTATAATTCCATTCTGGAACAAGCTCTGTAAATAGATTATCAGTTTGATATTTAATACCGTTTACACTATACCTATATCCGTCTATCGGTATAAATTTAAGCGATGTTTCTCCTACTAATACTTTTGGCGGTGAAACAATAATACATTTAGTACAATCACTTGATGGATGCTCTATACTAATCTCATTAGATATTTTTCTCTGATAAAAATACTGTACCGTATCAAAAGGTACATTGGTGAAAACATTATCTTTTTGCCATACTATTCCGTTATCGCTATACTCATAACCCTCAACACATTCTAAAATAATATTATTTCCTACAACCGAATTAATAATCGGAGCGTTCGGTACGAGATTAGAAATCGGTACAAAAGGTATATTATTTTCATTTGCATATTTTTCTGCCGCAGAGTTATTATTACCATAAATTTCTGCTTTGGTGCTTTTACTAAAAACATAGTATTGACTAAAAATTAAATCAGAATTATACACAATAACTTTATTTAAATTTTCAAGACAATTAAAGCTATAATGACCTATATATGTGATATCTTCATTGATTCTAATGGTATTTATATTATTTGCATATTTGTACCACGGCACTTCCTCAGCGGTACCGTAATTAAACATTTTGCCTTTACCGTTAATCTCTAATGTTCCGTCACTTTTAACACCCCACACCACATTTTCGCCGCATATTCCATTTTCTATAGTAGGTGTTTGAGAACTGACTACATTTAATGTTGCTGATGCACCCGTTAAACCTTTTTCAACAGCTCCGTTATTACCAAGAGTAGCATATTTGCAGTCAAAAACAGAAATCGTACATATACCTTCGCCTACAGCTTTAAAAGTTAACGTATACAATACCTTTGTTTCACCGCTTGGAGCTTCGACAATTTTTAGTATCCCCTCACCACCTGAAGCATTACCTGAGATATAGTCGATAACATTATTATCATAATTAATTACACAGCCTACCGAATACATCACTTCTCCCGAGTTAAGAGTAACTGTTACTGTAACTGTTTCACCGACTGTCAAATTTTTATTACTAAAAGAAATTACGGTTCCTGTCGCCGTGGAATTAACCGCAAATATTAAGGCTGTAATTATTATTGCAAGTATAAATCCTGAAAACCTATTAAGAGCTTTTTTCAAATAAAATACCTCACTAAAATAAAAAAGTGCGCAAGCAGAGCCTACGCACGAAAAACGCAAACTCCAAATGCTGCCACACATTTGTTTTTGAATAATCACCTAATAGGAGCACAAAAACAGGAGTGCATTTTTACCAAAGTAAAATGCTCCTTAATTCAGCAATTATTCAAATGTGTGGCAAGATTATTTTACCACTATATAAATAAAAAATCAACAAATAATTTAAGATAAAAAAGATGGTAGGAAAAATATCCTACCGCAAATCATAAATGGATTATTTAAACAAAACTGAAACTGCAATTCCAAGAACAGCCGAAATCACAATGAGCAAAATTGTTGATATTTTTTTGTTTGTGAGCTTTTTATATCCAAAATAAATTACAGTCAGCACCGCAAAGCAAATGCTTGATACAGGGTTGAAATCAAATTCTTTAAGTGAAACAAATCCAATACACTTTACAAGAAGCATTACACCTGTTGAGGTTATAAGAGCTATTACAACAGGCTTTACACCGCTTATAAATCCTTTAAAATACTTATTATCGGTAAAGTTTTTAAGGATAGATGCGATTAAAAGAATTATTATAAATGACGGGAGTACAACACCAAATGTCGCACACATAGCGCCTAAAATTCCGCTCTGCTCAGCGCCGACAAAGGTAGCCATATTTATAGCAATAGGGCCTGGGGTTGATTCGCAGATGCCCAAAAAGTCATAAAATTCGCTCTCAGTAAGCCAGCCGTAATTTAAAACCGTTTCTTTTACAAGCGGTATCATAGCGTAACCGCCGCCGATAGTGAATAGTCCTATTTTGAAAAATTCAAAAAAAAGAGTCCACAAAATCATTTGCTTTGTTCCTCCTTTTTACCAATATTAAGCACCGAGAAAAGGAGTATTCCCAAAATACCGCCTGCCAAAATAAAATAAATAGCAGAGAAAGAAACTGCGAACAATTCAAAAACTATCATAAGAATTAAAACGACAGAAAAAGCAATTATATTAAACACATTTTTCTTCATTTTAATAAGCATATTAATACCCGTTTTAAGGATTAAAAATGCAACCGCAGCTTTAATACCCGAAAAGGCATATTTAACATATTCATTCTGCTTAAAAGCATCGGCAAACATAGAAATAATGAAGATAATAATAAACGAGGGTAAAACCACACCAAGCGTTGCAAAAACACTTCCTAAAATGCCCTTGCGCTTGTAGCCTACAAAGGTTGCCATATTAATTGCAATAGGTCCGGGGGTTGCCTCTGCAATTGCAATTATCTCAACAAGCTCATCATCGGTAAGCCATTTGTTTTTTTCCACAACATTCTCTTTAATCTGAGAAATCATTGCATAGCCGCCACCGAAGGTAAACAAGCCTATTTTAAAAAAGGTTAAAAAAAGTTTTAAAACCGCTTTCATAGTTACTCCTCGTTAAATTTATATTTTTCTATTATTCTTTCTGCCACTGTAATACCGTCAACTGCGGCGGAAACTATTCCACCGGCATAGCCTGCACCCTCACCGCAAGGGTAAAGTCCTTTAAAAGAAACACTTTGTAAATCCTCGCCTCGCTCCACTCTCACAGGAGATGAGCTACGTGTTTCGGGAGCGGTTAAAACAGCATCACAGTCAGCAAAGCCTTTGATTTTTTTATCAAATTCAATTATTCCGTCTTTAAGGCTTTCTGTTATAAAATCGGGGAAAATATCTGAAAAATCGGCAAAGCTAAAGCCAGGCTTTACAGTCGGCTTAATCTTGCCAAGCTTTTGCTCTTTGCCAAACACAAAATTACCTACCGTTGTAACAGGCACAGCGCCGCCGCAAAGTCTATGAGCCTTTGCCTCAATTCTTTCCTGAAAATCGCAGCCTGCCAAAACATCGTCACCACAAAAATCCTCAGGCTCAACACCCACAAGTAGTGCGCTGTTGGCATTCTTTCCTTCTCGAACGCTATTGCTCATTCCGTTTACAGCAATGCCACCGGACTCACTTGAAGCGTTAATAACCTCACCGCCTGGGCACATACAAAAGGTGTATACTCCCCTGCCGTTTGGAAGATGAGTCCAGAGCTTATAATCAGCCGCGCCTAAGTATTTGCTATCATAAAAGCCACCATATAAGGCTTTATTAATATCTTCTTGCAGATGCTCTATTCTGACCCCTACCGCAAATGCCTTTTTAGTCATATCAGCACCGATGCTTTTGAGCATTTTAAATGTATCCCTTGCTGAATGACCCGTAGCCAAAACTACATCATCGCAAGGAATTTCTTTGCCGTTTGCAGTTATTGATATAATTTCACCGTTTTTGGCATTAATATTTTCCAATTTGGTATTAAAGCAAATTTCACCGCCAAGGGATATAATCTCCTTACGGATATTTTTAACAACATTCACAAGAATATCTGTACCAATATGAGGTTTGGCATCTATTAAAATTTTATCGGGTGCACCGTGAAAATTAAACACTTCTAAAACTGTGCGACAACGCACATTTTTAATACCTGTATTAAGCTTACCGTCCGAAAAAGTACCAGCTCCCCCCTCACCGAACTGAACATTGCTTTCGCTGTTTAATTTGCCACCATTAAAGAAATCCTCTACCTGACGAGTTCTTGTATCAACATCAGCGCCACGCTCTAACACCACAGGCTTTAAGCCCGCTTTAGCAAGAGTGAGCGCCGCAAACATACCCGCAGGACCAAAGCCCACTACCACAGGTCTGTTTTGCGGTGTTATATCAGATTTTAACCATTCATACTTTTTTTCGGTAAAAAGAGCCGCTTTTTTGCATTTTTTTAAAAATAAAGCTTCGTTTTTCTGCACCTTTACAAGCAAAGAACAGCAAAAAACGATTGCATCTTTTTTTCTTGCATCTACAGACTTTCTGTAAAGCTTAGCAGATAAAATATTTGTTTCGTCTGTTTTAAGCTCCCTTGCAGATATGGGCTTTAAATCAGAAAAATCAGTATTAAGTGGCAACAGAACATTATTTAATATAATCATTTGCCGCTTCTCCCAATAATAGCATCCGAAGCGCACATTGCGCTCGACCACGCCCATTGCAAATTAAAGCCGCCGCAGTCACCGTCAATATCAAGTATTTCGCCTATAGCATATAATCCCTTATTAGTAAAGCTCATCATAGTTTTACTGTCAAACTGAGATGTAGCAAGTCCGCCTGCTGTCACCTGAGAATTGGCAAATCCTGTATTGCCCGTAACATTAAAGCTGAAATCCTTAATAATTGAGGTTATTTTCTTGATTTTACCGTCATCTAATGCTGAAACCTCATCATTAAGCTTGCAGCCCGCAAGCTTTAATATAACCTGACCCAAGCGTTTATTAAGCATACCTGTAAAAAACTCATCAAGCTTTAAATAGGAAAGATTATTTTTTCTAAAGCTCAAATTTTCTTCTATATCTGAAAAAGTTTTATCAGGCATTAAATCAAGTGATATTTTTAAATTTTCCTTAACCCTTGAAGCCTCACGGGAAACCTGCAAAACGGGCGGACCTGAAAGACCGTAATCACAAAAGAGGGTTTCGCCGTAATCCTGTCTTAAAATCTTATTATCCGTTTTAAGGGTTACAAGCGCATCAACCTTAATGCCCTTCAGCTGTTTAACAATATCTGTTTCGGTCTTTAGCTGAACAATGGCAGGAGATGTGAAAACAGTTTTATAATCCGCTTTTTTTAGAATTCCAAGCATACCGCCGTCACAGCCGAGGCGGTCCCCACCCGAAAAAAGGCCTGTAGCAATAATAATATTTTTAGCCAAAAAGCTCATTTTATCGGCAATAATCTTATAGTTACCGCCCGATAGCATAATGCCTGTCACCTTAGTTTCAAGATGAGTAATAACACCCAAGCTATCCGCTGCAAACCTGAGACAGTCCACAACAGAAGAAGCCTGCAATGAAGCGGGATAACCCTTGTCCCCTTCAAATACAAACGGAACACCTATTTTTGCAAAAAAGCTTTCACAAAGCTCACGGTCATATTTTTTAAGCGCATACTCGCAAAACCCGACATCGTTACCGTGATAACGGGAAAGGTTTATATCTTTATTTGTTATATTACATCTGCCGTTACCTGTGAGTGCCAGCTTCTTGCCCACCCTTGGCATAGCTTCAAGAACTCTCACTGAAAGAGACGGTTTATTTTGTTTCAAATAAACAGCGGCGCAAAGTCCTGCTGCACCGCCGCCTATGATAATTACATCAGTTATCATCTTCTCTGATTTCCTCTGTTTTATCCTTCTTAATATCCTTAATTATTGTAAAAATTATAACCGCACAAGCTACCGCAAAAACAATTGCCGCCACCAACAATACATAACCCAAAGGTGAGGACTCAGCCTGCTTTTCGGTTATAAACAATGGAGACTCAAAGCTTTCAAAGGTTTCTTCAATATAATCCGTGCTTTCGCCCGAAGTAGTATAAAAGCTTAAAGCAACAACATTTCTTTCGGCAACAGTTATATACTGAGTAAGAATATATTCGCCGCCGCTGTCATTAGTTTTAAACTGAGCTTTAATAAATTTTTGTCCGTCCTTCTTAATAATTTCACCCATAGCGCCCTCAACACCTGTAATATCGGGCACAAGAGCTGATATATTACTGTCAGACAAATTGCTTAAATTAATTATGCTGTTTGAAAAATCGGTAGTTATATGAGTTATCTTTATCTGCTTGGTATTAGCCTTGTCAACCGCCAAATAAGCCACGCCGTTTTGCTGACAATTATCTTTTAAATCAGCTTCGCTCATACCGAGTATATCTGCAACCTTTTCGGTTTGCTCGCCGTAAACATAAAAATCACCGTAAGGCTCAATATTTTTAACGATTTCCATCTTTTTAGCCGAGACATTTAAAGAAAACACCAAGCAAATAATTGATATTGTTAAAATGAGCTTTTTCAAGAAAAAATCACCCGTTAATATTATTCTGTCTTTTAGCAGCAGTAAGAGTATTTTGCATAAGCATTGCAATAGTCATAGGTCCGACACCACCCGGAACAGGAGTGATGGCCGAAGCCTTTTCCTTAACCGCCTCAAAATCAACGTCACCGCAAAGCTTACCGTCCTTACGGTTCATACCAACATCTATTACAACCGCACCCTCTTTAACCATATCAGCTGTAACAAAATCTGCTCTGCCGACAGCCGCAACTAAAATATCCGCAGTGAGGCATATTTCCTTAAGATTTTTAGTTCTTGAATGACAGATAGTAACCGTGCCGTTTTTATGTAAAAGCAGCATACCCATAGGCTTTCCAACAATATTGGAGCGACCTATAACCACGCAGGTTTTACCCTCTGGGTCAATACCCTCATATTTAAGCATTTCCATAACGCCTGCAGGTGTGCAGGGTACAAAATCATAGTCACCTATCATTATTTTACCCACGTTTGCAGGGTGGAAAGCATCAACATCCTTTTCGGGTAAAATTGAATCTATTATAACCTTTTCATTTAAATGCTTTGGTAACGGTAACTGACATAAAATTCCGTTAATATGCTTAGCGTTATTAAGCCTGTCCACAAGAGCCAAAAGCTCTTCTTCTGTGGTGTTTTCAGGAAGAGCATATTCTTCTGATACAATTCCCAAAGCCTCGCAAGCCTTTTTCTTATTGGCAACATAAACCTTAGAAGCTGGGTCATCGCCAACAATAATAACCGCTAATCCAACACTAATACCCTGCTTTTTTAATTCTGCAACGCCATCAGCCACCTTAGCCTTAACTGCAGCAGAAATCACTTTACCGTCTATTAATTTACTCATTTTCCTCTGTCTCCTCTTCGGACTCAGCGTCTATTTCTACGCTTTTTTCTTCAATATTCTCTGTCTCATCGTCAGCATTAAACATTTCATCATAAACCTTGCCCTCATCGCTGTTTTTAGCCTTTTTGGTAAAAGCATAAAGCAAAGCGCCTGCACCCAAACACAAAGCAAATGAAAGAAGTGACGAAACCTTAATTTTGCCGAGCATAAGGCTATCGGTTCTTAGAAGCTCAATAAAGCCTCTGCCGAAGCCGTACCATACACCGTACATCAAAACCATCTGACCGCTAAAGAGTCGCTTTTTGCTGAAATGATGAAGCAGGAAGAAGCCTGCAATACACCAAAGCGATTCATAAAGGAAGCACGGGTGCGCCAAAGCATTAGGGTCATAACCATTAACGGTGAAATCGTAAACAACATTTTCACTTGTCATTCCCCACCAGCTGCTGCCTGTGGGTCCGCCAAAGGCTTCCTGATTAATAAAGTTTCCCCATCTGCCAACACCCTGACCGATAAGAAAGCCAATTGCCGCAATATCAAACATATCAAGTATATTAACTTTTCTTATAATACACATACCAGCGCCAATTAAAAAGGCACCAATAACACCGCCGTAAATAGCAAGTCCCGATATGCCGGAATCCGAGCCAAAACCGAAAAATTCTCCAAAGCTTTCGAGCTTTTCACCGTCAAAAATAACATAATAAGCTCTTGCGCAAAGAATTGCTAACGGTGTTGTAACTAACACAACATCGAGTATTCGGTTAAGGTCTAAATTAAATCTTTTATAATATTTCATAGCGTAAACAAGAGCGCCTAAAAAGCCTAACGCAATTATCACGCCATACCAATATATACTCCATTCAAAGTCACCCAATTTAATTGTAAAAGCTATTGGGTCAACATTTAACTTCAAACCAAAAATTACAACTTCCATTTAAACTTCCTCCACGGGATTTATAACCGATAAAACAGCCTTATCCTGCTCAAATTTCAAAAGACGCTTATAAACATCATCTGCGGTTACAGATTTTAAATACTTAACATCATCAAAAAGACCGCTGTCAAGCATTGCACAATCAACCATCTGCATAGCTATTCCCTCAACACTGTCAAAAAGACGTATTGCATTGCCATACATACCGCATCTGATTGCTGAGAAAAGCTTTTTATCAATACCCTCTATTTTAAGTCTTTCAATTTCATTTCTTATTTTTTCTGCCACTAATTTAGGATTTTTGGATTCACCCTCAAAAATAAATGCGGAATAACCGTGACCGCAAAAATGCTCGGTAGAAAATTCATCGTTTATAAGTCCCTCATCTGTAAGCTCTTTATAAAGCGGAGAAGCATCGCCTGCAATAATTTCAAGCAATAATGCTGTGCATATCTTATCTTTTACTGTGCATTCAGGCTTACTGATCGCTTGCTTATAACCAAAGCAGAACATCGGCTGAGCCACCTCTAAGCTTTGCTCTACTAATGGTTTTACGATTTCTTCAGGCTCCTCGCTTCCAATGCGTGTGATTTCAACAGGCTCTACAGGATTTATGCTCTCCTTTATTTGCTTTAAAACCTGCTCAGTATCGACATTACCCGCAATACAGATAAACATATTCGCAGGGTTATAGAAGGTGTTATAGCATTTATATAAAAGATTATGGTCGATTTGTGCTATTGATTCAACCGTTCCTGCAATATCTATTCTTACAGGGTGGTTATGATACATAGCCATAAGCATATTAAACATAACACGCCAGCCAGGGCTATCGTCATACATTCTTATTTCCTGACCGATTATTCCCTGCTCCTTTTTAACAGTTTGCTCTGTAAAATAAGGAGACTGAACAAAGGAAAGTAAAATTTTTAAATTATCATAAAATTTATCCGAGCAGGAAAACAAATAACAGGTGCGGTCAAATGAAGTAAAAGCATTAGCATAAGCGCCCGTTTCGGCATATTTTGTAAAGGCGTCACCGTCTTCGCTTTCAAAAAGCTTATGCTCTAAAAAATGAGCAATTCCCTCAGGAACAGAGGTTTCTTCACCGTTTACAGAAAAGCAAGTATCAATTGAGCCATATTTCGTGCCGAAAATGGCATAGCAGGAATTGTACTGCGGCTTTTCGAGAATATAAATTTTAAGCCCCGAACGGAGAACCGCTTTAACATAGCTTTCGCCGAAATCGCTTTCAATAATCTCTCTTTTCATTACTCCGCCTCCTTTGCAGCATTATTAGGTAATAACTTATATACCGTATGAAGCTTTACACCCTTTGCGGCAGAAATTACATCTTCTTTGGTTATTTCCTTAACCTTTTCCGCAATATCGTCGGGTGAATATAAAGCTTTATTATTCACTTTAAGGCAATACCACATATCAAGTGTTGCCTGACTGTCCGAATAGGTTTTAAGCGAATCGCAAATGCTTTTTATGGAAGCATTGAATTCAAAATCAGTAAACTCGCCTTTTTTAACAATCTCAAGCTGATTAAGAATTTCGGTTTGTGCCTTCTCTGCCTTATCCGCTTCAACACCCGATTCAACCGTTAAGAGTCCCTTCTGGCGTATTGTTGAAGCTGAGCAATAATAACAAAGGCTCATTTTCTCACGCACATTTGAAAACAGTCTTGAATAAGGACCGCCACCGAAAATATCACCCATAACAAGCAGTGGCAAAGAAACATCATCATTACCGCACATATCAGCCGAAAAGCCCATTACAAGCTTGCCTTGGTTAACCGCCTGAGTTTCAGTAACAGTGTTAACACTGTTAGAAACATCCGTAGCTTTTGATGCTGTGCAGTCTGTAATATTATCACGCTCTAAAGCAGAAAATCTTTCAGCAATGCTATCAAACAAGCCGGCAGGAGCGGCAGCACCGATAACGTGAACTCTGATAAAAGCAGTTTTTAGCATATCCTGCCAAGCTTTAAAAAGAGACTCACCGGTAATATTTTCCACATCAGCTATAGTGCCGCATTTTGGAACACCGTATGCTTCGCCTTTATACATTTCTTCAATAAGCCTGTTTTTAGCGTAAATACGTTTTTCGCTGTATTCACCTTTTATATGCTCGATAGCCTTGCGCTTTTCTCTGTTTATATCCTTTTCTAAAAAGGCGTTGTTTTCAACACTCGGCTCAAAAACAAGATTTAGCAACAAATCAGAAGCTCGCTTAACTAAGGAATCATCATCAAGCGCATAACGGTCATTTATAACAGATACTGTCATTTTAAGCAACTGATAATCACCGTATTTTTCGGTGCTGGCATTAAGCCTTGCACCGTAAAGCTTATTCAGCTTATAATTAAGCTTTGAAAATTCAGGATATTTATTACTGCAGCTTGTTAAAATAAATGGCAACAAGGCATAAAGCGCCGCCGTTTCTTTCTTTAAAGGCAGAAAAAAGTTAAACGAAACAAGGGTGGTTTTAAAACGGTCATTTTTTATAAACAACCCTTCAACACCGTTTGATAAAATTACACTTTTAGCTGACATAACATATTCTCCGTTTCTGAAAATATATTTATACTTTTAGAGTATACCACATTTTTACATCAATTTACAACTATTAAGTATAATAATTTATAGAATAATTTGCATTAATAATAAAAATGTGTTATTATATTTAATAGATTTTCCTGATTTTGGAGGTGAACCACTTGAAAGTTCCGCATAACCGAGGCATTAAAATACCTACCCGCATTATAATTTCGGGTATACTTTTATTACTTCAGATAGCATTTTTATTCGGTGTTCTTTATGATTTCACAATACAATCGGCTTGGGCATACTCGATTTCTATGATAGCAGGTATTGTAACTGTTATTATTATTATGAACAGACGAGGAAACCCTGACCATAAAATTGCCTGGATAGCCTTTATTCTTATGTTCCCCATTTTCGGTATAACAGTATTCCTGCTTTGGGGCGGCGGCAGAGTAACTCCTGCTATCAAGAAAAGAATGAAAATCTGCGAGGCCAAATATTTAAGATATCTTAAAGAGGACGAGGATGTTAAGGACCGCCTTAAATATTATGATATTATGCACGCAAGGCAGGCTGATTATTTAACAGGCGAATCAGGATACCCCGTTTATGATAAAACCTCAAGTGAATATTTAGCTCCCGGTGAAAAGCTTTTGCCAAGACTTTTGGAAGAGCTCGAGCAAGCGGAAAAATATATATTCATTGAGTTCTTTATTCTTGCAGAGGGTATAATGTGGAACAAAATTCACGAGGTTCTAAGGCGCAAGGTTAAAGAAGGCGTTGAAATTAGAATAATGTTCGATGATTTTGGCTCAATTAAACGCCAGACAAAGGGCTTTATTAAAAGACTTCGAAATGAAGGAATTTTAGTTTCGGTATTTAACCCGATTAACCCTGTAATGAACGTGTTTATGAACAACCGAAATCACCGCAAAATAGTTGTTATTGACGGTAAAACCGCTATAACAGGCGGAATTAACATCGGTGACGAATATATAAACGAAATCGACCGCTTCGGTCATTGGGTTGACAGCGCTGTAATTATAAAAGGCTATGCGGTTAAAAGCTTTCTTGCAATGTTCTGCTGTATGTGGGAATTTAATACAGGCAAACGCATACCGATAAAAAATTATCTTGTTGATTATCCTGTTGGAGATGACGGCTTTGTCCTGCCTTACTGTGACGGTCCTCTAAACGATAAAAACCCCGCAGAGGGTATTTATATGCAGATAATAAATACTGCTCAAAAATATGTATATATCGTTTCCCCTTATCTTATAATAGATAATACTATGAAGAGCTTGCTTATTATGGCGGCAAAATCCGGTATTGATGTGAGGATAATTACTCCCCATATTCCTGATAAATGGTATGTTCACCCTGTCACTCAATATAACTACTTAGAGCTTTTAGAAGCAGGAGTTAAAATTTACGAGTATTTACCTGGATTTGTACATTCAAAGCTTTTTATATCCGATGATAAAATTGCAACTGTTGGAACGGTTAATATGGACTACCGCAGCTTTGTTTTCCATTTTGAATGCGGTGTCTGGATATGTGACAGTAAAACTGTTTTTGATGTGAAAGAGCATTTTCAAGAATTGCTTTTAAGCTGTAAGGAAATAACTATTGAAGAATGGAAAAAACGCCCTTTGAGATACAAGCTCAAGCAGGCTATTCTTCATATATTTGCGCCTTTAATGTAAAAAGTTTTTGCTGTTGTTGACAATTCATTTATTTGCTGTTATAATAAAATAAATACAATAATTTTTACTTGAATAGGAGAAATTTTTATGAAAAACTTCTTTAAAATTTTAATTTCTGTTTTTGCAGTTTTCGGTGCAATTGTTGGTGCATTGGTTATTATTGATAAAATTTCCAACAAAAACCGCATTAAAGGCAACTATCTCGAATGCGATGTTGACGAAGCTTCGGACGAAGAAGAAGAGTTTTAATCAAAACAGCTGTCTCAGTTAAAGCCGAGACAGCTGTTTTTTAACATATTTTTAGTTGCTCCGCCCTGAAGCTTACGGGCGCTTCTTTTTTTATACGGACTTTATATTCAATATATTTATCATTTTCATACTTTTGTGAGCTTGCATCTATTCCTGCATTTTGAAGTGTATCTAAAAGCTTTGAAAGGCTGTTAGAAAAAAGGCGCACATCCCCTATTGCAGATTTTCTATAAGGCTTTTGAAGCTCAGGCAGTATTTCCTCTATAGGCTTTGGGTTTATACATTCTTCTATATACGCTTCACTCTGCTTCAAGGTCATATTCTGCGCTATAATGTTGTCAAGTGCCTCTTTCCGTCTTTCTGTTGGGAGACGAAGCAAAGCTCTTGCGTGGCGTTCTGTGAGCCCAGAGGAAGAAATTTTTTGACGCAGCTCATCATCAAGCCTTAAAAGCCTTAGCTTATTTGAAAGTGTTGACTGGGCAATACCAAGCCTTGCGGCAACCTCTATTTGAGAAAGACCGTAAACTGTAATAAGCCTTTCAATGCCAAAGGCTTCCTCAAAAAAATTAAGATTACTTCTTTGCAAATTTTCAGTAAGAGTATAAAGTGCCGCAGTAGCATCGTCTGTTTTATGTAATACGCAGGGCACTCGCCTTAGCCCTGCAATAATTGCTGCCCTTAACCGCCTTTCTCCTGCGATAAGCTCGTATCTGCCGTCCTCGGTTTTTCTTACAGACAACGGCTGTATTATTCCGCTTGAAGCAATGCTTTCAGCTAAAAGCTTTAACTCATACGGATCAAAGCTTTTTCTCGCCTGATTTCCCGATGTTTTTAATTCCTCGGGTCTTAGCATTAAAATTTTCTTATCATTTATAGTGTGCATTAAGCCACCCCGTTTCTGTTATTATTATCGGTTTTTTAGATAATTTTGTAAAGAAAAACAGGTCGTGAAAATTCGGCACAAAAAAACAAAAACAACCGCTTTAAAGCGGTTGTTTTGATATATCAGCAGGTTTTCTCGGATATTTTGGCGGTGTTTGCGATATTTTTTTTATGGTCACAAAGGCTCTTTGCTCATTATTCGGGAGAGTTTCGCATATAATATCAGGTTTGTTAAGCCCCAAAAGCTTCCAGGCGTTACCGCACAAAGCAACCTCTTCTGAAACAGAGGGTCCCTTCATTCCAACAAAAATACCACCTTTTTTAACAAGTGGAGTGCAATATTCAAGCAAAACAGGAAGAGAGGCTACCGCTCTTGCAGTTGCAACATCATATTTTTCACGGTGCTGTTTGGATTTACCTGCTTCTTCTGCCCTTAAATGAACAGTTTTAATACCCTTTAATCCTAATGTCTCTATTACCTCATTTAAAAAAACGAGTCTTTTGTTTAAGCTGTCAAGCAAGGTGACATCTAAATCGGGTCTTACTATTTTAAGCACCATACCCGGAAAGCCTGCACCTGTTCCAACATCGATAAGGCTTAAATTCTGCGGCAGATTATTATGCTTTAAAAAGAGTATGCAATCGTAAAAATGCTTATAAAGCACCGCTTGGGGCTCGGTAATAGCAGTAAGATTAATTTTTTCATTCCAGCTAAGCAACAGATTACCGTACGCATTAAGCTTGTCAGATTTTTCCTTAGTAAGCTCTACGCCGAACTCTTTACAAAGCGGAGCTATTTCTTCAATTTTAAAATCAATCATTATTTTCTCCCATTAAATATGCTTCAAGTCTGTAAATCGGCTGACCTAAAGACACAAATCTATGCTCATACTCGGTTTCAATATTGCCCTCAAAACCGCTGTTATGCAGGTCAAGAGAAATATTCTTTAAAGCAAAGCCACCAAGACTCAGTTGCTCTAAGGAAAACTCAAAAAAGTGCATATTATCGGTTTTTTGATGTATTTCTGCATCTTTTTTCATAATACGCTTATAAATTTCCAAAAATCTTAAATGAGTTAGTCTATGAGTGGCATAAGCGGCTTTGGGGAATGGGCAGGAAAAATTAAGAAAAATCCTTGCAATGCTTTGCGGCATTATATATTTTTCTAAGTATTCAGCGCCACATTTAATAAACTTAAGATTTTTAAGTCCCATTTCTTTAGCCTTTTCGCAGGCTTCAACTATAACATTTCCGCTTTTTTCCACCGCAATCAAATTGATATCCGGATTGTTTTTGGCATATTCACAAGCAAACTTACCTTTACCGCAACCAATTTCAAGATAAATAGTTTTTTCCTCGCCAAACCAACCACCAAAATCAATATATTCCTTTTTCTCCTTGGCGGTATTAAAATTTCTATCCTCAAAATTGCTTATAAACAGATAATCGCTTACAGCCGCAAGTCTTTCTTCAAGATTCTTTTTTCTTCTCATTCTCATATAAAAATTTCCACCTAAGATTCATAATTTTTAAGCACCGTTCGTGCTCTTTCCTTTACCATTTCACGTAAAGCATCAGGCGAGTTTACCTTTAAATCGCTTCCGTAGTTTATTATCCAGGTAACAAGCGCTTCTGATAAAGCCGCCTTTACTGTAAAGCAAAATTCGTTTTGAGTTACCTTTTTAATAAAAATCTTTTCTGAAAAGCGGTCAAGCACCTGCTCGGTTATTGCTCTGTTACAGCAAAATTCCACATTGGCAAGCTCTCCCCCGTGCATACCGAAAAGCTTATTAGTATAATCAGCAGTATCGAAATAATCCTTATAATCGCTGACAGAGCTGAAGTGGCGGGCCTTTGTTTTCAAAATCTCCACCGAACTCATTCTGTCAAGTCGTAAATGGATAAGGTTATCATACTTTGTATGGTTACATATAAGATAATAATGGTCGTCCTGCCAAGTGAGTGCATAAGGATTTAAAAGCATTTCTTTTTTAGCATGCTTCACTTCACGCTCAGCATCAAAATAACGTTGTGAATACACAAGCTTAATTTGAAGACCGTTTTCAATAGCAGAACTGATTTTATCAATATTATAATAAAGTTCTTCATTTCCGCATTTGTCAGATGCTGCAAAATAAACCGAATTTTCACGTCTTTTAACCTGATTTACACTAAGCATAGAATTTAGCTTGGAAATCAGCTCACTACTCTTTTTTGCGCTTATAAATTTGGCTGAACGCACCGCATCACAAAGAAGATATATTTCGGGTATTTCAAACTCCCTGTCACCAATAAACCAACCCTTTGGGCTTTCAGACTTGATAATATCACAGCCGTAATCCTCAAGACAAGCAATATCGTTATAGATAGACTTTCTCTCCGCTTCAATGCCGTACTCAAAAAGCTTTTCGGATATTTGTGCGGCGTTAAGGGGATTTTCCTCGTCACTGTATTTTTTTAAGATTTCAAGAATGTAAATAAGCTTTAGCTTTTGTCTTGGCTTTTTAGACATTTTTCTGTCACCTCAAAAAATTCTTCGTAGCTTAAAATATTATTCAAAACATCGAGCATAGCATTGGGTGAGAGCTCTTGCGGTAAACCGAGATGCTCTAAAATCTTTTTTCGGTTATCAGAGCTTCCCACAACACCTGAAAGCCCTGCAGAAAACATATCTGTTTTGGTGATTTTACGTTTTGGCTTTTCACCGCTAACAGCAGTAACACCGCTTTTTTTAAGAGAATCCAGAATAATTTCAGGAGTCATACCCTCAACGCCTAAGAGCCCTTCCTTGCCTGCTACCGTCTTTCGTTTTTCTTTGCCCTTAAGCTGTGGAATATAAACATTTATAATATCGCAATTTCCTACTATATTCTTAATATAGGCTCTTATAACAGAGCCGGCGGAATCACTGTCGGTCATAATTATAAGACCGTTGTTTCTCTGTGCCAGCTCTTTAATCATCAGGCATTTTTGCCTGTCTTTAAAGATACCGAAGCCATTAGTAGGTATAATTAAACCGTCCACAACATTCTCAAGGGTTATTTTATCGTATTTCCCCTCAACAATTATCGGCTTGCTTATTTTAATCAACCGATTCACCCTTTGCTAATATATAAATAAGTCTAATTATAAGCTGTTCTAAAATCACCCGACTGTCATTTCCAAAGGATTTGAGGCTTTTATCCGCTTCTGTAAGAGCGTTAAGACTAAGCGACAATCGTTTAAAATCAAATCTTTTAAGGTTTTGTGCCGCCCTTTCAAGAACAAATTCTCTGCCCTTGTAACCAAACTCAGCCGCCACTCCGGCAATACCTATTCCCTGCTCTTTAGCAGAATAGACACGGAACATATCCACATATACCGAAGATACAGTATGCAGAATTATCATCGGCTCAATTCTCATAAAGAAAAGCTCATCAAGGCAGAAAAGTGAAGCCGAGGTATCCATTGCCAAAATAAATTTTGAAAGATTATAAACAGATGCCTCAACCGTTTTTACAGATACTCTTTCCACAGTATCTTTGGTTATTGCATCACTACCCGCAAATGAACACAGCTTATCAAGCTCATTTTTCAGGGTGCTTATATCATCGCCTGCCGTTTCAATTAAATATCTTGCCGCCGCAGGTTCCATTTTAGAGCCTCGTTTTGCAGCGCCATCAGTAAGCATTTTAATAAGCTCAGGCATTTTTCTATGGTCTAAATTCACCGTTAATCCGCCAGCCTTATCATTAGCGGCAGCAATCTTTTTAAACTTATTGCTCTTTTTAGAGTCAACCTCAACGCTGTCAAACCTTATAACCAAAACAGCCGTATCAGGCACTTCGGTTATAAGCTCGCAAAGCTTATCAAAATCAGATTTTGCGCAATGCTCAAAATCATAATCGCAAAGCTCAACATACTTTTTATCCCCCATAAAGGGAATCTGCATTGCCGCATCATAAACATCCTGTAAATCACAGTCACCTGTGAATTTACAGTAATTAAAAACATCATCAGGGTCGGCAATTTTTTTTGCAATTTTATCGGCATAGCTTTTTTTAAGAAAGCTGTCCTCACCGAAAAGTATATAAACACCCGAAGGCTCTTTTGCAATATTCTTTTTTAAAGCTTCTTCAAAAACCACAGCCATTTTTGCATTTACCGCCTTCCAAAGCTAACTTTTTACGCATTTCTTTTAATTTTACCATATCTATTCTTTTTTTACAAGCAAGCAAAGCATAAAAGATTAATATTATTAATACAATAAATACTATCGCTGCATACCAGGGCACAGAAATAACTGCAAAATCGAGACCGCTGAAAAAGCTTATTGCCCAATTAATATAAGATGCCGCCACTTTTGTGACTGAAAACGCCACCTTTGCTAATGCGGGATATAAAACATTAAGTGCCAATCCAAAAACCGCAGACCAGAGAATTACATCAACTGCTAACGAAATCAGAAGATTACTTAAAACAGAAACTACCGAAACGCATTTAAAAGAGCTTACTGTTACAGGCAGCGTGCAAACTGTAGCACTCACGTTAACAGTTATAGCAGAAATAATTAAATACAGCAATTTACTTTTAACGAGCTTTCTGCTGCGAATAAAAGAAACTATAGGCAAAGCCACTCCCACAACCCCAAAGGTTGCCAGAACAGAAAGCAAAAAGCCAATATTTAAAATTGTGAATGGAGAAGCTATTAAAATCAATGTTACTGCCGCACCTAAAGTATTTTCGGGCACACCTTTTCTTTTCAATACAAGCGCTAAGGCCATTAAAAAATATGTGACCCCTGCTCTTATCATAGAAGCAGTAAAACCACAGACCGCTATCATAAAAATAACAGTAAGACACATTATAACAGCCCTTAAATATCTGTTGTAAAAAAGTCTTTCAGTAATAAATGTAATCATAAGTACCAAGGAGGAAAGGTGCATTCCTGATACTACCATAACGTGACTCACGCCCGAAGCTTTAATATCTGAATTAAAGCTTGGAGTGAAATATCCGTCATTACCGAGAACAATTGCCGAAGCTGTTGCCGCATTAGAATAATTAAGATTAGAAAACAATGCTTTTGTTATATAATCTCTGAATTTTCCTATTAAAGTAAGAACAAAATCCGAGCCGTTATCTAAAACCTTATAATCCTTTAAAGAAGCAGTTAAAAACACACCTTTGCTGTAATATAAATTTTTATAATCATTGTCCTTTAAATCTTTAAGCTCTAACTTTCCCTTTACCCTGTCACCCATTTTAAGGTTATCTTCAATGTAGCTTACTGTAAGTTTAGTGCCGGACCTTAAATGCTCGCTATCTGTAATCTGAACATCAGCTTTGAAATAATTATCTCCCTTATATGTAATATCACAAACAATAAATTCACAGCTTGATTTTTTATTATTTGATTTTGATAATATATCTGCCCTGCCGTGTGAATAAATAAGCGATATTATGACCGCCATAACACACATTGCAACCAAAACCGAAGATGCAGAAGATTTTTTAATTATAAGTATTATTAAAAATAGTGTAACAATAGCAGCAAAAAACGGAAGCAATACCTTGAAATAACAACCTAAAACAGCCAAAAAGCTGCAAAGTATTCCACAAAGCAGCATAGGACGTTTTAAAATATAATCCTTCAAAACATCACCCCTTTTAAGTTTCCGCTTTAAAAAAATTATGCACTGCTAATGCAGTGCACTTTAATCATTGTTAAGCCTGTAAGACAAGGTCATAAGGCTGTCTCCAAAATGCATATTTTCCACTTTGATATCAGGATACTGTAAAGCTAAGTCATAATGACTGAAATTCCAAAAGCCTTTAACACCCAGCTTCACCAACTGTTCTGCTATATCCTTAGCAGCTTCCTTAGGAATACAAAGGATTGCCGCTTCGGGACGGTTTTCCCTGCAAAACTCATCTAAGGTGGAAGTGTTTCTTATGGGAAGATTTTTAACCACCTGACCCACAAGGGACTCCTTGCTGTCAAAAAGGCCAGTGAGTCTAAATCCCTTTGATTCAAAATTAATGTGCATTGTAACAGCACGACCCAAGTTACCCATTCCGATAAGAATAGTGTTTTTCGGACGGTCAATGCCTAAAATTTTGGCAATTTCCGTCTGTAATATTTCAATATTATAGCCATAACCCTGCTGACCGAAACCACCAAAGCAATTAAGGTCCTGACGAATCTGGCTGGCGGTAAGTCCCATTCTTTCGGAAAGCTCACGAGAGGATATTCTTGTAAAGCCTAAGGTCTTTAAATCACCTAAAAACCTATAGTATCTCGGCAAACGTTTTATAACCGAATTTGATATCACATTTCCGTTCATATGTTCACTAAATCTCCATATTCACAAATTACGCTATTTTAATAATAATACTTATAAAAATAAAAGTCAAGAAAATCAAAAATTTTTTCAAAAAACTATTGACAAATGTGAAATTATATGTATAATAAAATAGTAATCATTACTGATTTAGGTGATTCAAATGAAAAATTATTCCCGACAGCGTGAGGCAATTTTAAATGTTTTACGCTCAACGGATACCCACCCCACAGCCAACTGGATTTATGAGAATGTCCGTGAGGTGTTGCCTAACATCAGTCTTGGTACGGTTTACAGAAATCTATCTGCTTTAAGTAAAGCCGGTGAGATACTTTGTATTAATGTTGGTGACGGTTTTGACCATTATGATGGCGATATCAGACCCCACGCTCACCTGCATTGCAAAAAATGCGACTGTATAACCGACGCAAGGCTCACAGGCGATCCCCTATCGGAAATCGCTGAAGAGCATGGTTTCATACCGCAAATTCCGGTTTACGTGGTTTACGGTATCTGCAAAAACTGTAAAAAAATTGATGAAATATCAGGAGGAAATTAAAATGAAAAAGTTTGTATGTCTTGTATGCGGTTACACCCACGAGGGAGATTCTGCTCCCGATAAATGCCCCATCTGTAATGCTCCCGCTTCAAAATTTCAGGAGCAGGCTGGTGAAAAAACTTGGGCTGCTGAGCATGTTGTAGGTATTGCAAAGGGCGTTGATGAGAAAATCATCGAGGGTCTTCGTGAAAACTTCAACGGCGAGTGCTGTGAGGTTGGTATGTACCTTGCAATGGCTCGTGTAGCTCACAGAGAGGGTTATCCCGAAATCGGTCTTTATTGGGAAAAGGCAGCTTATGAAGAGGCTGAGCACGCTGCAAAGTTTGCAGAGCTTTTGGGTGAAGTTGTTACCGACAGCACCAAGAAAAACCTTGAAATGCGTGTAGATGCTGAAAACGGTGCAACACTCGGTAAATTTGAGCTTGCAAAATATGCCAAGGAGTTAGGTCTTGACGCTATCCACGACACTGTTCACGAAATGGCTCGTGACGAGGCTCGTCACGGCAAGGCATTTGAGGGACTTCTTGCAAGATACTTCAAATAAGCTATTTATGTTTTAAGACCGTGTAAAAAACACGGTCTTTTTTTATATCAAAATCAAGTATTAAAATTTTGAATTTTTTAACAGATACATATTTCCGATTATTGCTCACACACTATAACAGAAGGAGGAATAACAATGAAAAAATTAATTACAGCATTACTTGCATTAACTTTTATATTCTCCCTCACTGCTTGCACTAATTCAGGTGACAGTATGGGAAATAATTCCGATAATAACGGTATTGAAGACAAGGTCGAATCCATTATGCCAGATGACAATATGTCCGGCACTTCCACTCCCCTCGCTTCTGACGGAAGTCAGAATAACAGTGCTAAAGCAAAGCTCAGCTACGATGAAGCAAAGGCTGCCGCTTTAAAGCACGCAGGCTTTAATAACGAAGACGTTAAATTCCTTCGTTGTGAGCTTGACCGTGACGACGGTGCACTCAAGTATGAAGTTGAGTTTACTAAAGACGGTGTTGAGTATGAATATGACATCAATGCCAACACAGGCGAAATTCTTTGGGTAGACAAGGATTACGACTAACAGCATCAAAAAACGCAGTACAAAATGTACTGCGTTTTTTTAATTACATAAGACTTCTGAAAAGAGCTTTAATATCTTCTTCAGTAGTTTCTCTCGGGTTACCTGGACGGCAAGCATCAGCATAAGCATCGGCAGCCAAAGCATCAATATCCTCTTCCTTAACTATTCCCTTTAAGGTGGTAGGAATTCCAACATCCTCTGCAAGCTTACGAACAGCCTCAACAGCCGCATTGCGATATTCTTCCGGAGTCATAGAGTCAACATCCTCAACACCCATAGCCTTTGCAATGTCCTTATACTTTTCGCCTGTATATTCAGCATTATAAGCCATAATAGTCGGGAGAAGAATAGCACAAGCTTTGCCGTGAGGGGTGTCATAATAAGCGGAAAGAGTATGAGCCATAGAGTGGTCAACACCAAGACCTACGTTAGAGAAGCCCATACCTGCAACATACTGACCGAGAGCCATACCCTCTCTTCCCTCTGCTGTGTTAGCAACAGCACCTCTGAGTGAGCGGGCAATAATTTCAATAGCTTTGATATGGAACATATCAGAAAGCTCCCAAGCGCCTTTTGTGATATAACCCTCAATAGCGTGAGTCAAAGCATCCATACCTGTAGCGGCAGTAAGAGCGGCAGGCATTGAATTCATCATATCAGGGTCAACAACAGCCACAACAGGGATATCGTGAGCGTCAACACAAACAAACTTACGTTTCTTTTCAACATCGGTAATAACATAGTTGATAGTTACTTCAGCTGCGGTACCTGCAGTTGTAGGAACAGCAATAATCGGAACACAGGGGTTCTTTGTGGGAGCAACGCCCTCTAAAGAGCGAACATCAGAAAACTCGGGGTTAGTAATAATGATACCGATAGCCTTTGAGGTATCCATAGCAGAGCCGCCGCCGATAGTTACGATACAGTCAGCACCAGCAGCCTTGAATTCTTCAACACCGTGTTTAACGTTTTCAATTGTAGGATTAGCCTTGATATCTGTATAAAGAGTATAATCAATAGCAGCCTCTTCTAAAAGGTCAGTAACCTTTTTAACGATACCAAACTTTACAAGATCAGGGTCCGAGGTTACGAAAACCTTTTTAAAGCCGCGGTTTTTGATTTCATCAGGAATAGCCTTAATAGCACCAGCGCCGTGATAAGAGGTTTCGTTGAGCATAAATTTGTTCATAATAAAAAACTCCTTTTTTTAAAAAAATATTTAAAGCCCTAAAGCTTATTTACTGTTTTTGGATTCTAATTTTTCAATAATTCTGATAGCTTCCTTTTGATATTTACCAACACTCTTGTTTTCTTCAAGCAATGTATCTGATACTCTGCGGATAGAAATAGTAAGTCCTTCGGGCAAGGGTCCGAAATCCTTATGTTCGGTAGAAGTATAAAACTCCTCGCCAAGACTTAACGGCTCGCCATCAAAAATATGAGCGCCCTCATTGAATTTATCGAAATATTTAATAGATTTACTGTCAGTTATAAAAAGAAGTGCCTTTTCGTTAGCAGCTATCATCGCCTGCATCTTTTGGAGCGTTGTATTAGTATATTGAGTGTTGCCTTTTTCGCTAATACCGCAGTTAATTATCTGAACATTAACCTCGCCATCGTCATTAATATCCTTTGCCATTTCCTCAAAATACTCTGAAACTTCTTCAAGCTGTTGATCCATCACAGGAGTATATGTAAAATAAATAATTTCCATATCAGGCTCAACACGTGAAGCACACTGCACAATAAGTATAGACAAAACTATAACCGATGCTACCGCAGTAAACACCCACCATTTGTACTGAAACCAGAAATTATCCCATTTTTCCTTAGGCGTTTTAGGAACTATTGCAACCTCACTCGGTTTGGGGCCTGCGTCAATTTCCCCACTCTGCATTTTTTTGAGTCTTAAAAATTCTGCTCTTGCACGTCTTTGTTCTTCTATAATATCGTTTTTTTTATTATCAGCCATAACACTTCTCCATTAACACAAATTGTGATATGTTAATAGTATCACAAACTGTTATATTTTTCAAGAAAACCGATGATTAAATAATAAAATTTAAAATTTTTTAACAAATTGAGCCAAAAAGCATAATACTTTAATTTATTATTTGATTTAAGGCTTTTAGTGTGGTATACTTTTCCAAAAGGAGTTTTGATAAATGGAATACCGCATTGAACACGATTCTATGGGTGAAATAAAGGTCCCTGCCGATAAGCTATGGGGAGCTCAGACCCAAAGAAGTATAGAGAATTTTAAAATCGGTGTTGGCCGTGAAACTATGCCGAATGAAATAATCCACGCATTTGGAATTCTGAAAAAAGCAGCCGCAAGGGTAAATAACAAGCTTTCACCTGAAAAGCTGACTATAGAAAAGCTTTCTGCCATCACCAAGGCTTGCGATGAAATAATAAACGGAAATTTAAATGACCACTTCCCTCTTGTTGTCTGGCAGACAGGGTCGGGAACACAGTCTAATATGAATGCTAATGAGGTTATTGCAAGCTACGGAAACAAGCTTACAAATAAAAAGCTCCTCCACCCTAATGACGATGTTAATATGAGCCAATCCTCTAACGATACCTTTCCTACCGCTATGCACATTGCAGCGGTTATTGCTTTGGAGAACACTCTCATTCCAGCAGCACAAGAGCTTATAAACACCTTTATAAAGCTCGAAAAAGAAAATGAAGGAATAGTAAAAAGCGGAAGAACACATCTTCAGGACGCCACCCCAATTAAATTCAGTCAGGAAATCAGCGGTTGGCGTTCCAGCCTTGAGAGAGATATACTTCTCATTAAGCAAAGCCTTGAGCCATTACGTGAATTGGCTTTAGGCGGTACCGCTGTTGGCACTGGTCTTAATGCTCCTGAAGGCTTCGCAGAAATGGTAGCAGAAGAAGTTTCAAATATTACCGGAAAAGCCTTTTTAACCGCTCAAAATAAATTCCATGCTCTTACTTCTAAGGATGAGCTTGTGTTTGCTCACGGTGCTGTTAAGGCTTTAGCGGCCGATATGATGAAGATAGCAAATGATATTCGGTGGTTAGCCTCAGGACCAAGAGACGGTCTTGGCGAGATTTATATTCCGGAAAACGAGCCTGGGTCTTCTATAATGCCGGGCAAAGTCAACCCCACTCAATGCGAGGCTGTTACAATGGTAGCAGTTCAGGTTATGGGCAACGATACTGCTATCGGAATTGCGGCTTCTCAGGGAAACTTTCAGCTCAATGTATTTATGCCGGTTCTTATTTACAATTTTTTGCAGTCCGTAAGGCTGCTTGGTGAAGCTATTAACTCCTTTAATAAGAACTGTGCCAAAGGTATTACCGCAAACAAAGAAAAAATGCACCATAATCTTCATAATTCTCTTATGTTGGTCACAGCGCTCAATCCTTATATCGGATACGAAAATGCCGCTAAAACCGCCAAAAAGGCATACAAGGATAACATTTCTTTAAAAGAAGCCTGCGTTAAATTAGGATTTCTTACAGCCGAAAAATTTGACGAGGTATTCCATCCTGAAAATATGGTATGATAAAAAACTGCTTTGCAAAATTATTTGCAAAGCAGTTTTTAAAATTTTAGTTCTTTTTACTGATTTTTTTAAGACCTGACCAAAGCGCAATAATAATCTGCGCTGGTATTCCAAGCAGAAAAATTTTGGGGATATTTATGCCAAACACGAAAAAGGTGATAAATATTGTTCCAAGACCCACCCACATCAGCAAGGATATAATCAAAAAATTGCGGTGCTGATTAAACCACATTGAATTAAAAATAAGCCATACTACAAATGAAATGGGAATAGCATATAAAAACGGAAGTGAGGCAATTGCCCAGCTTTTTATGAAAACATCTAACAGAAAGTAAGTGAAAGTGGCTATTAACCATACAAGCAAAACGCTTATGGTGGAAATAAGCGCACGGTTTTTTACTTTAATCTTCTTAACTATTTTATTTTCGGTATGTATCTTTTCTTCCTTGTGTTCCTTTGTAAAATAATCGAGCGTCACGCCAAAAATTTCAGCAATAGCTATAAGAGTTGTAATCTCAGGCAAGGAATCCCCTTTTTCCCATTTGGATACTGCCTTATCCGAATAATGAAGCTCCTCTGCTAATTCAAGCTGAGTCATACCCTTAGCTACACGCAGTTCATATATATTTTTTGCAATAACAAACTTTATATCACTCATATAAGACCTCAAAAAAACATTTAATTATATTTATAATACCACAAAAAGCGAAAAAAGTAAAATGTTTTATTTTAATAAACCTTAAAATTTCAAAAGGGCAATTTGGTTTGCTAATTTGGATAACAACGTACTACTAAGCTTTAATTAAAAATGATAAAATTAATATATTGGCTTTGCATAGTTCAGACGATAACATACTCACCTATTTATTGACAGCAAAATTGCAGTATGATATATTAATTATGCAGGATTTTAAAATTGGAGGTTCTCAAATGAAATTTAAATTTTTGAAACGCATTTTTTGTGTTTTATTTTCTCTTTGCTTGCTTTTAAGCTTTGTTTCCTGTAAAAAAGCTGATACAGAAAGCACTGTAAGCGAAGAAATTGTTTACGAATATATTGATGAAACCGAAAATGCAGAAAGCGATAATACCGATAGCACAAGTACCGAAAGTCAAAACAATTCCAAGGATAATGCTTCATCGTCTACACCTGCTGTAACCAACAGTAAAAAGGTTTATAAATCGGCAGATGAATTATTTGAAGCTGACCCTGCTGTTGGCACAATTGTCAATTTAGATATCAAGCCTTATGCTAAAGGCGAATATAAAGTAGTAACAGGCTCTTATGTTGCTAATGACGTTTCAATTGTTTATATTTCTTCAGGTAAATATGCCGTTCGTAATGTTTCAGAAATCAATGCATGGGTTAAAAATGTGCCCTACGGCAGCTTTATTGCTCACCAAGGCTTTAACGGTTATATTAACACCGCCGATAATACTGCGCCGGGTACATATCCATCAAACACAAAAGAAGCGGTTGACCACGCAATACGTCTTGGCTACAAAATGGTTGAAATTGATATAACCATAACTAAGGATAAGGTTTGGGTTGTTGACCACGATGCCAACACCGCCGCTATCAATACTAACAGCTATGACGAGGTTAAGAACTTTACAAATATGCTATCAGGCGTGATTACCAAGAAAAACATTCTTCGCAAATGGAGAACAGGCGGATACTGGGAATTCAGCAACCAAATTGCCAAAGAAAAAACCCCCACACTTGAAAGCGTTTTTCAATATATGCAGAGCAACAAAGCTTATTTGATACTTGATAATAAATCTTTAAACCATCATAAATTTACTGATGAGGAATATGATATTTTAGCCGAGCTTATTAAAAAGTATAAAATGGAAAACCGATGTGCTGTTTATGCCGAATGTTTAAAGCCTATTTCTGACAGGGTAAACGGTGTAATACTTGCTTATTCAGCCTTGCCCCATTCAAACGAGGAATCTGCATATAACATAATGAGTTCATACGGCAACTTTATGCTGAGTGTCAGCAAAACAAATCTTTCAAGCTATACCGCTTTTGCAAAGAAATACAATGTACCGCTTGCAGTTTGGGTTGAAGATGAATACTATGAAGCTGATAAGCTTTTTGCAAGTGGCGCAAATTATATTCTCACTAACTACTGCCTGCCTGCTAACGCAAACCTAAGCGATTATAAAGAAATTAAATCTTTTTCATTGGCGGACTTTAAAGATAACAAGCAAAGTGGAGATTTTAATGCTTCTCTCACACTTTCGTATAAAGACCTTGGCTTACATGCAGGAGATATCATAGTTCTTTCGGCCGAATGCTCAAATTCAGGCGGAGAAGCTTATATAAGAGTAGGCGCTTCTGAAACCCTTGAAGCCAAAAGCGTCATAAGCGGCAAGCGTACTGTTTACTACATTGTAAATGACTCCTACGCCCATGACCTTGAAGCCAACTTTGGCGTCAACGGCGGCTCGGCAAACTTTACAAATGTTAAGGTTTCTATAATGCGCGAGACAGCACGTGGTGAAAAATAAATGATTGCTATAAAAAAACCTCTCGAAGTTATTACTCCGAGAGGTTTTTTGCGAATATTCAGGCGTTTACTTCCATTATTTTTCCAATAAACTCTTTTATAACATAAAGCTCGCTCGCTTTAGCACCTGAAAGCCACATTTTTTCGTAATCCTCAAGCCATTTCTGGGATTTAGCTTTCCATTCTTCCCTATCTTTATCGTTATAAATAATATCAGCAGCCTCGTTAAGAAGTGCTACACCCTCCGCCGCATTAACAATATGCTCGATAATATTTTTCTTATCGGGAATGCTCTTAAGCTGCTCTGCAATTTTAAGACATTCCTGTGCATACTCTGCCGCATTGGTATAATCCTTAAAATAATCCTTACTCTTCCAAGATACCCAACAGAAGAAAGCATACCATTTAGCACTATTGAGGTGAATATCTGCTACTCGTGAAATAAGTGGTATTATATTAGTTTCGCCACCGTAAACAAAGAAAGAAACAGCTTTTTCAAATTCCTCATCTACCTCTGTATCAACTGTCCAACCTACGCATGCACCCAATGTTGTGCCAAAAAGCGCACATTCAGGTGAAGACGGATGACCGTAGTCACCCCAGTTGGTATTAAGTATACCCATTACTCCGTGTTTATTGCCGTAATTTGCAAATTTTGTTATATTAGGTATTGCAACCGATGGCAGCTCCAAAAGTCTTGTCCACGAAGTAGTACCTGGACATATTACCTGAGTAAGTCCCTGCTCCTTAATGCGTTTAACCTTTTCCTCACTTGGATTCTGGTCATACCACCAGTTAAGTAAAATTGTATCCTTAGGTATTCTGTCAAGCGCATTAGGATATTCAAGCGCAATATCGCCCCACATCATAACCGTTTTACCCATAGAGGTAACGTGTTCAATAATCTTTGCAACAAAATCGCAGTAAAGTGTTCCCCTGTCCTTACCTGCATTTCTGCCCTTGCCCAAATCAAAGGTTTCATCACAGCAGATATTAAAATACTTAGAACGGAAAAGGGGCAAATACTGATCTATAAGCGAGCAGATAAGCTCATAGCTTTTAGGATTAGTTGGGTCAATTGTATGATGCTCCATACGGTCTTTCCAGAAATGCTGTTTAGACTCAAAATTTTCAAGCTCGCACAGGTCTTTATATTCTTCTTTCATAAGCAAATGATACAAATGACCAAAGCTTGAAAGTGATGGCACGAAATCAATAAAATTATCATAACAGTATTGGTCAATTTCTAAAATTTCCTCAACTGTTAAATATTGGTCCTCTGTCTTACCGTCATTCTTAAACTCAATAAAATCAAACGGATGCTCAACATAAAGCTGCAAAGAATTAATCTTTAAACCAGCCAAACGGTCAACCATTTTTTTAGTACCCTCTAAGGAGGGCACTCTGCCTCTTGTAGCATCGTGGTAAAAGCCACGGTAAGACATATCTGGATAATCTTTAATTTCAAGACAAGGCAATTCCCTACCGTAAGCTTCAATAATTTGCTTTAATGTTGCAATACCGTAAAAACAGCCTGCCGCATCGCCGCCGCAAATTTCAATACCTTTTTCGCAAATTACCAAGGTATATTCCTCTGCTTTTAAATCTTCATTTAAAGCAATGCTTACTGCATTCTCTAAACTGCCGTCTACTCTGCAGAATTTATGCGCACTGCCATCAGCATCAGCTAAAGCGTTTCTAAGCGAAGCCGCCGCTTTAACTACACGGTAGTCGATATCGCCTTTAAGCTGTACAGAAGCGCCGTCTGTAACAAAAAAGCTCTCTTTTTCCGTGAGTGTTTTCGGTTTTGGTAAAAGTTGATATTTCATAATTTATGCCCCCTTGGGATAATGATTAATATTTACTGCTCAGCAGGGTCATTTCCGCCACCTGTGGTTGGCGGTTGAGTCGGATTCTCAGGCGGTTTTGGAGTTTCAGGCTCGGTACCTGTGCCACCGCCTGTGGGTGTTGATGAGCTACCGCTCTCATTACTGCTTTCCCCTACAGCAGAATCTCCTTCCTCCTTGGGTGGTGTGCTTTCTGTTCCCTCTGAAGGCACGGTTGTGGTAGTGCCACTTGATGTTGAATCAGAAGGAGTGCTTGCGACAGGAGGCTGGCTTACTGTAGCATCAGGGACGGAGCTTGAAGGTACTTCACTTGAAGATTCAGAGCCATTTATTGTTGTAGTGCTATCAGGCGAAGTTCCTTTTTTATAGTAACCTGAGCCTTTTTTATAGACGTCCTCACTGTCCTCAAAGGTTTTCTTGGCAAGACCCTTATGCACAGTTTTCATAACATCTCTCCAGATAGTTGCCGCCGCAGAGGTGCTCTTTATTTCCTGTGGCATATCAAATCCATACCATACAGAGCCCACATAGTAAGGCGAGCCTGCAACCATCCAAAGGTCGTTTGATTCGCTCGAAGTACCAGTTTTTGCAAATGCCTTTAAGGAATAATTAAAGCCTCTTATTCCGCTACCTGTTCCCTCACTGCCGTAAACAACACCCTGCAAAAGATGATTCATTATAGTAGCACTTGATGGTGCTATTACCTGCTCACCGGTAGTATCATATTCTATAACCACTTCACCGTCTAAGCGTTCTATTTTATGATAGGTAGTAGGTTCGTGGAAAACGCCCTTATTACCGAAAATAGCATACGCCGCTGCCGACTCTGTGGTAGTCATACCATAAGCGCAGCCACCAAGAGCCAAGGAAGACATATTCTTATCAACCTCGGTCAGATGCTTACATTTAAGCTTCTGCGTAAGGAACTCATAAGAAGCGTCTACCCCGATATCCTGCAGCAAACGCACAGGGATAGTATTTGCAGATTTTCTGATAGCATAGTCAACCGTTATAGTTCCTTTATAATAGCCATACCATTCCTTAGGACCTTTTTTGCCATCGGGATAATAATTATCAATCGGCTTATCCTGCACCTTTGAGGTGTAATGAACGATATCCTTATCAATAGCAAGGGCATACACGCCTATGGGCTTCATTGTGGAGCCGGGCTGTCTCGGAGCGCCTGTAGCACGGTTAAGACCTCGGTTTACGGTTTTTTCACCTGCGCCTCCAACAAGGCCCACAATATGTCCTTCATAGTCCATTATAGTCATAGCAGACTGGGCATGAACTGTCTCACCCTGCAAATTCTTGCCCTTTAACTTGAAATATTTATTAGTATTAAGATATACGCTTTCCATAGCCGACTGAATATCAGTATCGAGTGTGGAATAAATCTTAAAGCCGCCATTATAAAGCATTGTGGAAGCAATATCCTCACTGCAATTATACTTTTGAGCCAAATCACTGATTACTTCCTCGATAAGTGCATCAACAAAATAGCTATTTATTTCAACCTCATAATCGTCCTTTTGAGTATTATCAAGCTTAACATCTTTTTTATAAGCGTCAACAAACTCCTTAGTTGAAATAAAACCCAATTCATACATCTTTTCAAGCACAGTGTCTCTACGCTCATTATTAGCTTCCATACCTGTTACAGGGTTATATTTAGAGGGATTCTGAGTTATTGCCGCAAGGGTTGCGCATTCGATTAAGGTTAAATCTTCAACCTCTTTGTTAAAATAATAGTTAGCAGCAACCTGAACACCGCAAATGCCGTTACCGAGAGCTATTGTGTTAAGATAAGCCTCAAGAATTTCTTTCTTTCCAAGCTGACGTTCAATAAGCAAAGCTCTTACTATTTCACGAAGCTTTCTAGTAGCATTTCTTCCCTTATCAAGGGTAACGTTTTTAATAAGCTGCTGCGTTATCGTGGAGCCGCCGAACTCGGTCTCATCAAACTTAAAGAAATAGTTTCCAACAGCACCCAAGGTTCTGCGCCAGTTTATTCCCTTGTGGGTATTAAAGGTTTCGTCCTCAATAGCAATAAAAGCATTCTGAAGATTTTTAGGCATTCTGTCAATACCCACCCAGATACGGTTTTCATCACCATGCAGTCGCTGATATTCCTGCCAATTACCATCATTATCCTTAACGTAGATAATAGAGGTCATATTAAGCTCAAGATTTTTAATATTCTCAGCAATGGCATTAGCGCCAAAAATATCAAGCTTGTAGCCCTTGCTTTTATGGGCAGGATATGTAATCATTCCCATAAAAATCGAGATTATTAAAAGAAAAGACAGTATAATAAACAGCTTTTTAAAAATCTTCTCCATACAGCTTGCCCTTTCAAAAATAATTTTGACATAAAGATACTTATAGATTATACCACTAATTCCAAACTTTATCAATCATTTTTTACTGATTATTTCCTATAAATATAAGATTTTTGTATAAAGTTAAAGAATAATTTTTAAAAGGTTGACTTTAACTTTAAAAATGATATAATAATAAAAATAAAAATACATAAGGGAGTAAAAGAAATGGCATATTATTTTAAAGAAGTTTCTCATACCTTTAATGAGTACCTATTAGTTCCGGGTTATTCTTCATCCGAATGTGTACCTGCAAATGTAAGTTTAAAAACTCCGCTTGTTAAGTTCAAAAAAGGCGAAGAACCCGCAATTTCAATGAATATACCTATGACCTCTGCTATAATGCAGTCGGTTTCAGGTGAGCGTTTGGCAGTAGCATTAGCCCGTGAAGGCGGCGTTTCTTTCATTTATGGCTCACAGTCTATTGAAGACGAGGCTGCAATGGTAGCAAGAGCAAAGTCATACAAAGCAGGCTTTGTTGTTAGCGGCTCAAATGTTACTCCTGATGATACATTGGCAAAAATTTTGGAGCTTAAAGCTCAGAACGGTTTCTCAACTGTTGCTGTTACTGATGACGGTACTGCCAACGGCAAGCTTTTAGGTATTGTTACAGGCAGAGACTATAGAGTCAGCCGTATGTCAACCGATGTTAAGGTTAAAGAATTTATGACTCCGTTTGAGTCCCTTGTTGTTGCTGACGAAAGCACCACATTAAAACAGGCTAACGATATTATTTGGGATAACAAGCTTAATTCCCTTCCTATTATCGATAAGGACCAGAAATTAAAGTATTTTGTTTTCCGTAAGGACTATGATGCTCATAAGGAAAACCCCAATGAGCTTCTTGATAAAGAAAAGCGCTACGTAGTAGGTGCAGGTATAAACACACGTGACTATGAGCAGCGTGTTCCCGCTCTTATCGAAGCTGGCGCAGATGTGCTTTGTATCGACTCTTCTGAGGGATTTAGCGAGTGGCAGTCAAGAACAATTGCCTTTATCCGTGAGAAATATGGTGACACTGTAAAGGTGGGAGCCGGTAACGTTGTTGACCGTGAAGGCTTTATGTTCCTTGCAGAGGCAGGCGCTGACTTTATTAAGGTTGGTATCGGTGGCGGTTCTATCTGTATCACCCGTGAGACTAAGGGTATCGGACGTGGACAGGCTACTGCTCTTATCGAGGTTTGCGAAGCACGTGATGAATATTTTGAGAAAACCGGTATTTATGTTCCTGTTTGCTCTGACGGTGGTATTGTTCACGACCATCATATGACCTTGGCTCTTGCTATGGGCGCTGACTTTATGATGTTAGGTCGCTATTTTGCTCGCTTTGACGAAAGCCCCACAAACAAAATTGCAATTAATGGTAACTATTATAAAGAGTATTGGGGTGAGGGCTCTAACCGTGCCCGCAACTGGCAGAGATATGACTTAGGCGGCGATAAGAAGTTATCCTTTGAAGAGGGTGTTGACTCTTATGTTCCCTATGCCGGCACTTTAAAGGACAATGTTAGTCTTTCTCTCAGCAAGGTTAAATCAACAATGTGCAACTGCGGTGCATTAACTATTCCCGAGCTTCAGCAGAAAGCAAAGCTTACCCTCGTTTCTGCTACAAGTATTATCGAGGGCGGCGCTCACGATGTTATCCAAAAAGAAACCTCAACAGGTATGATTAAATAATAAATCACAAACTTCAAAAAGCTTCAAGCAAACGCTTGAAGCTTTTTCGTTTTATAAAAATAATTCTTTTTTTCACAATTTAATTATTTCTTTAAACCACAATAAAATCCAAGATAATACTCTTCACCATCTAAAGTACAATTAAATTTAAATACTTTATGTTCTTTACCGTCTAATGTCACAGTATCCGTAGTAGGATTTTGGAACAAGCAGTAATACGGTTGACCGAACTTTGTATTATCTACTAATTGATATGAACTAACATCACTCAAGTCATTAATATCCATAAATTCAAAAACCGAAGAATTATCATATCTGCTCCAGCCGTCCCAAATAACAAAAAGATTAATAGCATCATTACTATTTTTAGCAAGTGCAAAAGCCACAGATTCCTCATCAGTTAGTTTTTCTACATAAAGCAATTCTTTAATATCTACTTCTATTAGCGGTAAATCATTCATTAAAAATTCTTTATCGATTTCTACAGAACGTTGTTTAGTTTGATGGTTATTAAATGCTGTAACAATAATACTAAGAGCAACTATAACAATGATAGCAATAATTGTTTTCTTTTTTCTCATATATACCTCACATTAAGCAATAGATTAATTTTCTTATCTTGATTATTTTTCTTATATTAAATATATCATTTTTTTAAAATACTGTCAATTAATTTGTGGTAAATAAAAACAATAAATAGTTTTATAAAAAACACTTGCAAAACCGTTATTCGATATTATAATATAACTATGAAACCATTTTGAAACGAGGGCGTTATAAATGAAAGAATTTTTAATTGGTTGCAATTATTGGTCATATAATGCAGGCGCAGATATGTGGCGTGACTGGGACGAAGCACAAATTGAAAAAGATTTCGCCCTTTTAAAAGAAAATAATTTAACTACTTTGCGTGTGTTCCCTAACTGGCGTGATTTTCAGCCGATTATCCCCGTTTTCGGATATGCAGGTGCTATTTGCGAATATATGATAGAGGGCGAAAAAGAACCCGAAAATGAATACTTTTTAAGCGAAGAAATGCTTTCCCGTTTTGATAAGCTCTGCGACCTTGCAAGCAAATATGGTTTAAAACTGATTGTAGGTTTACTGACCGGTTGGATGAGCGGAAAGCTTTATATCCCTACGGCTCTTTATGAAAAGAATTTATATACTGACCCTTTGGCTCTGCGCTTTGAGCGGCGTTTTATTAAAGGCTTTGTCAAAAGATTTAAGGAAAGAAAAGAAATTTGTGCTTGGGATTTGGGTAACGAATGTAACTGTATGTCATCTGCTCCATCTTCACACGCAGCTTTTGCTTGGAGTGCGATGATTTCCGATGCGATTAAAGCTGAGGACCAAAGCCGTCCCGTAATTTCAGGTATGCACAGTCTTAAAGTTCAAAATGCAAATTGGCTGATATCCGATCAGGCCGAATGTACCGATATATTAACTACTCACCCATATCCTTATTTTGTGCCCCACTGCCTTAAAGATCCAATTGATTCAATTCGTGCCCTTATGCACGCCACCTGTGAAAACTATTTTTACAGTAAAATTGGCGGCAAACCTTGTCTTGTAGAAGAAATCGGAACACTTGGCGTTAATATCTGCAAAGACTCAATTTCGGCAGATTTTATGCGCCTTAATCTTATTTCAAACTGGGCACACGGCGCAAAAGGACTTTTATGGTGGTGTATGAACGAACAAAGTCATTTAGAAAAACCGCCATACCGTTGGAGTATGTTAGAGCGTGAACTCGGTATGTTCACAAGTGAACAAAAACCAAAACCTTTTCTTGATGAAATGCGCAAGTTTGCAATTTGGCTCGAAAACGCATCTATTGATATTGAAGAACCCTTAGCCGATGCTACAGTGTTGCTTTCACGCGGTCAGGACCATTGGGGAATAGCTTATATGACATTTATTCTTGGAAAGCAGGCAGGCGTTACCTTTAATTATGTAGCACCAAAAAAAAAGATACCCGAAAGTTCTGTTTATTTCCTACCCTCTGTCCACGGGGACCAATGGTTTTATAAAGAGTATTACGAAGATTTAAAACAAAAAGTTTTTAACGGTGCTACCCTTTATATTTCTAACCTCAACGGCTTCTTTACCGAAAGAGAAGCTTTCTTGGGTTCTTCAGTGCTTGAAACAGCAGAAATAACCGAAAACGGTAATTTTGACTTTAACGGATACAGTATTCCCTATTCGGTGCAAAGAAAACAAAAATTGGAACCGATAACCGCTTCTGTATTAGCTAACGACCAAAACGGCGACCCGATACTAACGGTTAATAATTACGGTAAAGGTAAGGTATATTTTATAAACTATCCGTTAGAAGAAATGCTTATTTCAAAAAACAATGCCTTTGACGGTGATACATACAAAATATACGAATATGTTTTAAAAGATATCCTTAAAACTAAAAATGTGGTTAAAGACAACAAAATGGTTGGAGTTACCGAAAACGGAAATCTTGTAACGCTTATAAACTATTCTAATACTCCGCAAAAATCGGGATTAAAACTTCAAAATAATAAACAAATTGATAAAATATATCGTGGCGACCCAGAAAATATACCGCCTTGTGACGGGGTTGTCTTTTCAATTAAATAAATTTGCTCTACCCTATACAAAAAATCCGCATCATAAAGATGCGGATTCTGGTTTATACAGTAATCTCTAACTGATTTTTAAATAAACAGGACTTTGAATTATACTTAAATAATCCCGTTTCGCCGTCAGGAATTTTAACTTTAAAATTTATTCCGTTCTGGTCTCTTTCCCAACTTACGCTAATTTCACCTTTAACGGTTTCAATGCTTCCCTTAGCATATCTTAAGTCATCAGGTATTTTTGGGGATATTACAATTTTTTCATAACCGTAGGAATTTGACTCCTGAGTAATTCCTAAAACGGAAGAAAACAGTTGCCTTGTACAACCGCCCAAAAATGGATGCGCCCAGGAATTACCGCCACTCCAATATTCCCAAAGAGTGGTAGCGCCTGCCCTTTTCATTTTAAGGTAAGAGCAGTCGCCCTCGTTTTCTAAAAGTTTTAATGCAACATTTTGATAGCCGTAATCGAATAATACCTCCATAAGTAGGTCTGTACCCAAAAATCCCGTATCAAAACGGCCCAATGCTTCGTATCTTTCCGCTATCCTTTGCACGGTGTTTTCATCCGCAATCCCTGCCCATACAGCAAAGGCATCGGCACCTTGAACTCCATCAAAATAAGAGCCATTTTTACAAAAGCTTTCTTTAACAGCATTTGTCACTTTTTTGATAAGCTCTTTAAAATAGCCTATTTTGTCTGTTGTATTTATAATTTCAGCAATTTCCGTAATTAACTTTAACAGCTTAATAAAATATACCGAATTAATGTATTCAGCAGCAAGTTTAACCTTTTCGGGAGTATTCCACTCGCCAAGGCACCAACCCTCATCTGTTTCCCTTACTACAAGTCCATTTTCACTGCAGCTAACAAGATATTCGGCCCATTTGCACATTGCAGGATAGCATTTTTCAAGCATTTCAGGTTCACCATATTGCTTAAAATAATAATAAGGCACCAAAACTATTGCAGAGCCCCAACCTCCGGGACCTCCCCCACCGCCCATAAACGGAGCTGTATGTTGACTGTGACCGCTGTTTATATCCTGCGAATCAAGAATATCATTAATCCATTTTCGGTAAAATTCACGGCTGTTTAATGTTAACATTGCGGCAGTAGCGCATACCTGACCGTCACCTGTGTATCCAAGTCTTTCTCTGTGGGGACAGTCAGACGGAAAACTACCGTGCATATTAATAAGCTGTGTGCGGACAAATACATCATAAAGAAAATTAAGCGCTTCGCTTGAGCTTTCAAAAGTAGAGGTTACATCGGTATTGCTATGGATTACCAGCACTTCAAGATTCTCTACTTCACCCTCAACCTCAAAATATCTGAATGTATGCCACACAAATTTAGGTTCAAAATACCGTTTTGTACCGTCTGACACAAAGATATCTGTCATTATCTGAGCATTACCGGAAGTGGTTTTATAATCCGCACCTGTAGATAGAAAATCAAGGCTACTGTCACTTTTTAATCTTTCAGCAAACCTTAAAATAACCTTTTCACCTTTGCAAGACGAAATTTCTGCTCTTACAACACCGCTTATATTCTCCCCTACATCATAAATCTTTTTGCCACCTACAACCCCTAAAAATTCAGGTTTAATACTTCTTATTATTCTATCGGGAACACCAATTGCAGGAGTAAGGTTTGACTTAATATCAGGAAAAACTTTTACATTTCTTTCGGTTTTCAAATCAGTATTTGGGTTTATTGTTTCGCCTATAAAAATGTTGTTATATTCTATTTCGCTATAGGTATATTTCTCACTTCCGTCAGAACAAATTTCCCTGATGCCTTGAGGGGTGACAAGTTCCAATTTATAAATAGTTTTAAGGTCATCTGAAAAAGATGTTTCGCCCTCAGCGTTTCTTTCCTTTTGCCTGTACCAACCGTTACCGAGTTGAACGGTTAATGTGTTTTTTCCATTTTTTAATAGATGCGTAATATCAAAGGAATAATAATAAATTCTAAAGGTGATATTATCATTTAACGGATAATAAAATTTTTCTAACGGTCTGTATTCATAGTTACTGGCAACGGGAATAAGTCTATCCTCTGTAACAGAAACACCGTTAATTTTCGCCTCAAAATAACCGAGTCCCGTAAGATAAAGAACAGCCTTTTTTATATTATTGTTTAAGAATTCTCTTTTTATAATTGGAGACTGACAAACTCTGTCTCCACCTATCCATTTTGCAGTTTTAAAAATTCCTTTATCCATAATATCTGCTCTCCTCACCTATTTCTTAACCTTGTTAAATATATCATTTTTAAAAAACATTGTCAAACCATTTATCCGCAAAAATAAATAAAAAACACTTGCAAAATTTGTTTTTTAGTGGTATTATATTTAAGTTAAATGCGATGACAAAGAAAAGTAAGCAAATAACTGCTTTTAGAGAGTGTCCGCCATAGGCTGAAAGCGGATGTAAGAAAAGTGTTTGCCCAAGTTCCCTTTTGAGCAGCAGTGCTGAACCACAGTAGGCGCTGACGGGTGACTCCGTTAAAGGTTGCAAGAGTGTTTGCTCTTTGAGCTTGAATTACGGGTGGTACCGCGGAGATTTTATTGCTTCGTCCTGTTTGTATATCAAATAGGCGGAGCTTATTTTTTTATTATAAAAACGCTTATATAAAACGGAGGAGTAAAAATGAAAGAAACTTTAAATTCTATCAGCATAGCCGCTAAAGAAGCTATAGCCACCGCTGCTGATGAAGCCCAGATTGAAGAAATCAGGGTAAAATATTTAGGTAAAAAGGGCGAGCTTACTGCAATTTTAAAGCAAATG
>SVOK01000001.1 GCA_015066445.1 Oscillospiraceae bacterium
GAATCGTCGGGTCCTTATTTCTTCGTTGTTTAATTTTCAAGGTCCGTTTTTTGCAGCCCCTCGTTTGGAGCGCCTGATTATACTACCACAAACTTTACCGTTTGTCAACACTTTTTTTCAAAAAAATTTAAAACTTTTTTTAATCGTGTTTTATCCCCAAAAAAACCTCAATATATAGTATCAAATTGTTGTTTTCGACAATAGGATATATCCTATCATCCCAAAAGTCCTCTGAGCTTTATTAAAATTTTCTTTTCCGCTCTTGATACCTGAACCTGAGTCATATTAAGAGCCTTTGCAGTATTGCTTTGGGTCATATACCTATAATACCGGCACTCCATAATCACTCTTTCCTTTTCGTTAAGCTTTGTGAAAGCTTCTTCGAGGACAAGACGATCGGATATCTCGTCCTCTGTACTTACAGTTGGCAGGTCCGCCTCTTTGATGCCATCATCACCATCATAAGTAAGCGATACTGTATTCTGAGCCGCACATACCGCTTCAGTGACTTCCTCGGACGATACTCCCAGCTGCGCTGCTATTTCTGCAACAGTTGGCTCACGGCAAAGCTTTTGTTCGAGAATTTGTTTTTCGCGGTTTATTTTAAGCCAGAGTTCCTTAACTGAACGTGACACTTTCACAGCGCCACCGTCTCTGAAAAGTCTTCGCACCTCGCCCATAATAACAGGTACGGCATAAGTGGAGAACATAAGTCCCCTATTGGAATCAAAACCGTCAGCCGCCTTAACAAGACCCATACAGCCCGCCTGATAAAGGTCATCATATTCTATACCCCTACCGCAGAAGCGTTTGCAAATTGAATGTACAAGTCCTAAATTGTTCTCGATAAAGGCATCTCTTTTAATCTTGTCTTTAAGCATTTATACTAAACCTTGGACTGATTTTCTTAACCATCGTAACAGTTGTACCCTTATCCTTTTTGGAGCTCACCTTGATTTTATCCATAAAGCTCTGCATTACTGCAAAGCCGAGCCCTGCCCTTTCACCGCCGACGGTTGTATATAAAGGCTCCATAGCCTTTTCGATATTTTCAATTCCACAGCCCTTATCTCGTATTTTGATTTTTATTGAATTGTCATCGGTCAGTTCTGCATTTATGTAAATGTTCCCCAATTTTTCTTTATAAGCATGAACAATACAGTTTGTTACCGCCTCTGAAACGGCAGTTTTAATATCGCTTATTTCTTCGAGCGTTGGGTCGAGCTGTGTTGCAAAAGCCGCAATGCAGCTTCTTGCAAATCCTTCATTAGACGAACGTGAAAGCACGGTCATTGCAAATTTGTTAGTTACTTTCATTTAATTTACCTTCCTTCAAGCTTAGCCAATTTTTCAATACCTGCAAGTTTAAGCATTTTGTGTATCGGTGAAGATGCACCGGTAATATGAAGCTCCGCTCCCGATTTTGATAGAATGCGGAATCTACCCATAACAAGACCTATACCCGAGCTATCCATAAAGCTGACATCTTTAAAATCGAGTACTAATAATGTGGGCATATTAAGCTCAACCGCATTATCAATTTCCTCACGCATAGCTCTGGCGGAATGATGGTCAATCTCACCCGACAGCCTCGCCGTTACGACCTCACCTGTAACATTAATTTCAACTGCCATTAAAACACCTCCAAAATAATATAAGGACAACCTCCTATATATAATAAGGGGTTGTCCTCGAAAATATTGTCATATTTAGTAATGAAATTAAAATTATTTAAAGTACTCTTTTAAAAGCGGTCTTATTGCTGATGCTAAATATAGCGAACCAAAAACGAATATCGGGTCATTCTCCGCTTTGTTATTTGCAATTTTTACAGCCGTCTCATAATCTGCAGCCGAAACGCATTCGCAGTATTTTGAAGCTATTTCCGATAAATCGTCAGCCTTAAGAGAACGTGGCATACCGCTCACTTCTACCGCCACTGCAGTTTTGCAATAGCAAAGTGTACTTTTTAAAAACTCTTCACAATCCTTATCCCGCATCATACCTATTATGGCACTACATCTGCCATTATGCTTTTTAAGCTCATTTGCCAATACATCTGCACCGTCGGGATTATGAGCACCGTCAAGCACTACAAGCGGATTTCTTGATATAATCTCCATTCTTGCAGGGAAAAAAGCGACGCTTAATCCATTATATATAATATTGTATGGAATATTATAACCGCAATTATTAACCGCTTCTATAACAGTCAAGGCGTTTTCAATTTGAAAATCACCCGAAAGACCGAGCGAATATTTTTTCCCCTTATATATAAAGGTGTTGCCGATTAAAGATTCTGTGACCTGCAGTTCTTTTAAATCGGCATAAAAAAGCTTGCCAGTATGCTTTTTTATAATCTCTAAAGCCCTAAAATCCTGATTTGCGGTTGTGATAACAGGACAGTTTCTTAAAATACCGCATTTTTCCTCGGTAATTTTTTCAATCGTATCGCCAAGAATAGCAGTATGGTCAAGACCTATTTTAGTAATCACACAGGCTATTTTATTTTCTAATGCATTTGTAGCATCAAGTCTTCCGCCAAGCCCCGTCTCACAAATCAAAATATCAATATTGTGCTCTGCGAAATAAAGAAAAGCAACCGCTGTTATAAATTCAAACTCGGTAAGCTTTACATTTGCAGAAATCACCCTTTGCGCAAAGCTCACCAGATCCGCTTCGGAGATAAACTCACCGTTAATTTGTATTCTTTCTCTGAAGTCTATAATATAAGGTGATATAAAAAGTCCTGTGCGATATCCAGCCGTCTTGAAAACAGAGGAAAGCATTGCCGAAACTGAACCTTTGCCATTTGTTCCCGCAATATGAATAGCTTTTAATTTGCTTTGCGGATTACCAAGTTTTTCAAGAGTCATTGTAATTCTTTCAAGTGTGGCAGGCATAGAAAAATTACCTAAAGAATGTATATACTCCAACACTTCTTTATAAGTCATATATTTCACCCGCCCAAATCAAATTTTATACCATGTATTATAGCACATTATAAAACATAATAAAAGAAAAATTTAAGCACTATTATTAGCAAAGGTTATTACGGTTTATAGTTTTACAACCTTACCCGTGGAAATACTTTCATATACCGCATTCATAGCTTCAATTGTGCGTTTATGCCATTTGAGATTTATAAGCGGTGTTTTGCTATTTCTGATGTTATCAACAAACTCATCAATCAGACCTATCCACTCATCAAAATAGGTATACTGAACAGTATACCGATCATTAGGGCAGCCGTTGTGATAAACATTAGGGCCAAAGCAGTCGGCCATAACTGTACCTTTTTCACCATTCAGTGTGATATTAACTTCCATTCTTTTGGGGAACACTTCCCAACCCGGACCCGGCACTTTTAGACGCTCTTCCATCTTTGACCAAGATGGGTCAAGTGAGAAAATCGTTCCGTCCTTCATTTTACCGATTACAGACAGCATATCCTCTTCCTCGATATCAGGGCGAATATTGGGTGCTACTTCTGCGTAAATACTGTCGAAGTCACTACCTGTCATATGTCTTATCATATCAAAAATGTGTGGGTGGTCACAAAGAGCACCGCCTCTGAAGCGGTTGTCACCCTCTTTAATAGGCACACGTTTTCCATAGCTCTTTTCAGGAACACCCTGCCAAGGAAACGCCCATACTGGTGACAAGGTAATATTGGTTGCATTAAACGACTTGATTTTGCCTATTTCACCATTCGCAATAAGCTCTTTCATACGCACAATCACAGGATTATAATGCATTTCAAGCTCAATCTGGCAAACAAGATTATTCTTTTCAACAATATCAATCATTTCGTCATATTCGTCCATTTGGAATGTAGGAATCTTCATTGAAAGAATATGTATACCACGCTCTGCACAAAGCTTCATTTGACGAAGATGGTCGCTGTTTTCACTTGCCAATACAACTGCCTCGATTTCAGGGTGAGCATCGAGCATTTCTATCTCACTGTCATAACAAGGAATACCCTTTACACTATTAAGGAATATTTCTTTAACCTCATCATTAGCAGTAGCAACTGCAACCCAGTCGAGTTTTGGGTTATCCATTAAGGTCTGATAATATTTTCTTGTATGACCGTGAGTCATACTCATCATAGCAATTTTCAAAGGTTTCATTTTAAATTACCTGCCTTTCCCCTGTTTTAACTGATGCCTTTGCTTTTTCAACCAATACTTTAAGATTACTGTCCAAAGCAATCATTTCTTCTTTTGTATCTTTTTGAGCTATAGTAAACGCAGAACGAACAACCGCAATATCTTCTAAAGACAGACCGTAAAGTTCGAAATCAACATCGGTGAATTTTTTGTTTTCAGCGCCGAAAACATAGATAGAATCCTGCTTTAACTGAGCGTCTACCACAACATCGCAAGCAATACCTCGCTGAGAGATTATTTCGTGCTTGTCTTTTGCGATTTCGCCTATAGCCAAGGTTGCAGAAATTTCAATTGTGCAAACTATTTTATCTTCTGCAGTTGCTATTACATTAAGAGTATTATCATTTTGCATTGCGGTAATTCCAACAATTTTTCTGCCCAAAACATACTCGCAAATATCCAATTCTCTGTAAAGCTCTGTAAAAACATCTGAACCTTTTTCTACAATTCGTGCAACACGCATAACACTGATACCCTGTAAAGTACCACCCTGAACAATATTCTTAAGTTCAATAAATCTTCTTTCAAGCCTGTGAGAAAGAATAGGTGTATCCGTGCCGTCAATGACTACCGTTTTGCAATCTTTTAAGACTGCTTTTGTTTCTACCGAGTATTTATCAAGTAGAAAATCTAATTTTTCCTGTAAAATTTTCATTTTATATTCCTCCTTAAACTACTACCTGTTTTTGTTTCCAACCTGAATCATCATAAGTATTACCCTCAAAGCTTATTCTTCTAAGAAACGTTGCGGTTTCGGTATTACGCTCGCCCCAAGTATGTGTTTGCTTTGACCAATAAAGCGTTATAGCACCTAAATCTTCGGCACAGCCTAATACTGCAGGCATACCGTTTTCACCGTGTAGAGTATGCCAAGTAGTAAGCATTATGCCGTACATATTGTTTTTGATTAAAGTTTCAATATGCGCATCATAATTCTGTCTGTTTAGCCACGGCGCACCGATTGTATCGTAACCAAAGCTATTTAAATATTCTAAGGTTTCAATAGGCGCTTTTTTAACATCATACTGCCAATCTACAAACACCGATTCCTTAGGTAAAGCGCTTAAAATAGCTTCACACTCGCCCGACTTTCCAAAAGCTGTATGCCCTGCAAATTTACCTTCTTCTAAAACCATATCCATCCAAAGCATTGGTCGGTGGTTTTCTTTTACTATTTCTTCTGTGAGAGTGCCCAAAAGCTCGGGTAACTGCTTGCGCAGTTCTTCACAGTCAGAATAATAATAAGCCTCATCACAGCCTATATGTATATACTCGGTATCGGGGAAAAGCTCGTAAAGCTCATGTCTTACATCTTTCAGAAAACTCAAAACCTTGGGACTAGTCAAATCCCAAGCCCAACCGTCAGGTGTGAAAAGGTCTTGCAATCTTGGATTTTGGTCAAGTACCACATGTTTGCCGTAGCAAACTCTCGAAGCGGTTGCGTGCCCTAACTGATTAAACATAGGTATTGCTTCCATACCAAATTCTTGTGCGATTCTAACAAGCTCTCTCGCCTGCTCTTTGGTAAAAGCGTTTTCCCAAGCAAGCTCTTTTAAACAGTCGTATTTAAGCATACCCCAAAATTCAATAACAATATGTGTATATTGGCAAAGTCCTGCAAAGCGGATAAGCTTTTTAATAGAATAAAAGCTGTCCTCAGGAAATACACAAATATGTATCATTCGGTTTTTAAGCTTATAACGGCTATCAAAATAAGAACGCGCAATCTTAAGTTCTTCTTTTCCCTCTTCAAGTGAGTTGTACTGAATTTGCATAATAAGTGCTATAAAACCACGCATAAGACCGCCGTAATTTGCACCCACAACAGCCACACCCTTTTCGGTAACGCTTATAGCATATTCTTTGCCGTCACTTAAAGTCGGTAATTCGATTTCACCAATAACAAAAGTATTAGTATGCCCCTCGCAAAACTCAATCTCAGAACAACCGTAGCAAAAGCTTTTCCACAGCTTTTTAGCAGACTCGTTATTCAAAGCAATATCAGCTTTAGCAGTAACATTGCTACCAAACACAAAATAATTGTTCATCAAAAATCCCACCTTTTATTTTGAGTTTAATATAAAAGCCTTGGTTTCACAATACAAATTCCCACATAATATTTATGATTTTCGTAACAAAAAGCAATTAATTATTTGACAAATCACCCCTTTAAATATATACTTTATTGGGAGTGATATATGTGTTTTTCGAAACAAACAATTTTTCCGTATGTTCAATTTCAGCTTTTACACTTAATTGGGGTACTAAAATCGAAACCTCAGGTATTAGACCATATCATGCGCTGTCATTCAGAATTAAAGGTAATGCAAAATTCATCACTGAAACGGATACTATAACCGTTAAAACGGGAGACATTGTTTTTGTACCCGCTTTTTATAACTATACTCTTGACTCAGGTGATGAGGAGGTTTGTGTAATCCACTTTAGTTCAAATGAAAAACTGCCCCCAAAAATTAAAAAATTCTCTCCCGAAGCTATGGGCTATTACGAAAAACGCTTTACTGAGCTATACAACGTATGGACAAAAAAGCAAACAGGCTTTGAGCACGAATGCCGAAGCATTTTTCATAAAATAGTAATGCACATCGAAAGAGATTTTGAAAGCAACAAAATCAATATGGGCAACAGCAAAATTTTTCACGCAATAGATTACATACACGAAAATTTTACCGCTCCCGATTTAACTGTAGCTCAGTTGGCTAAGGACAGTAATATGAGTGAAACCTATTTTAGAAAATTGTTTTTTAAAAACTGTAATACAACACCATTAGAATATATAAATAAGTTAAAACTCGACTATGCAATAGAGCTTCTCGGCTCAAAATATTACACTGTAAATGAGGTTGCAGAAAAATGCGGTTTTTCAAGCGCATATTATTTCAGCGCATTTATTAAGCGTGAAACAGGATTTCCACCAAGCAAATTTATTTCAAAAAATATTTGAGGCTTTTGGTTTAAACTTGAAATAACGATTACGCTATGTTAAAATATTAAAAAAGCTTTTTAGGAGGATTTATGCTAAAGCAATTTCTTGAAACAGGTAAAATCGTCGGCACACACGGTATTAAAGGTATGCTCCGTGTTCAGGGCTGGTGCGATTCAGGAGAATTTTTACAGCAGTTTAAATATATATACGGTGACTCTGAGGGTAAAACTAAATATACCGTAAAATCAGTACAACCTCACGGTAATGTTGTGCTTATGGCTTTAAAGGGTGTTGACACCATTGAACAGGCCGAAGTGCTGAGAAATAAAACAATTTACATTGACCGTAAGGACGTAAATCTCCCAGAGGACCGCTATTTTATTGCCGATCTTATTGGCTGCACCGTAAGAGATGCCGACAGCGATAAAATTTTAGGCACTCTCACAGAGGTTTCCGAAACAGGTGCTAACGATGTATGGCATATCGAAAAGGACGGTAAGGAATATCTCGTCCCTGCAATAGAAGAAATAATAGTTTCGGTAAATGTTAAGGACGAGGATATTGTTATAAGACCTATAAAGGGGATTTTCGACAATGAGAATTGACATACTTACCCTTTTCCCCGAAATGTGCGAAACAGTAATGAGCGAGAGTATCATAGGCAGAGCAAGAAAAGCCGGTAAGGTTGAAATTTTTTGCACAAATATCCGCGATTTCGCAGGAAACAAGCACAATAAGGTGGACGATACTCCTTACGGTGGCGGTATGGGAATGGTGATGGCAGCTTCACCTATTTATAACTGCTATAAAAGTCTTTACACTGAGGACGAGCCTAAGCCGCATCTTATATATATGTCACCAAAAGGCAAAACTTTTACACAGCAAAAGGCTGTTGAGCTGTCAAAGCTTGACCGTGTGGTTTTGCTTTGCGGTCATTATGAGGGTATTGACCAGCGTGTAATTGATGAAATTGTTGACGAAGAACTTTCCATTGGCGACTATGTTTTAACAGGCGGTGAATTGCCTGCCCTCACTGTTGCTGACGCCGTTTGCCGAATGTTACCGGGAGTTTTGTCCGATGATATTTGCTTTGAGGAAGAAAGCCACTTCGGCGGACTTTTGGAATATCCGCAGTATACAAAGCCTGCAATATGGAACGGACGTGAAGTTCCTGAGGTTTTGCTCTCGGGTAACCATGCCAGAATTAACGACTGGCGCAAAATCCAGTCAATACTAATCACTCTGGAAAAACGCCCTGATATGCTAAAGCCGAGTGACCTTACAGAAAAGGATATAAAGTTGCTAAAAAAGAATGGGATTTCTTTAGATGACAAAAATCAATTGTAGCAAAAATGCACAAATACAAAACTACTAAAAATGCGTTTGTTGGATAATTATTAGAACTTATTCACAAATAATTGACTTCCACATTAAATGTGGTATAATACAAACATGCCGCTTTTGTCGGTAAAGAAAGAAAAAACTTAAATATCCATTAATCGAATAAGGAGATTTTACAATGTGCGTTAAAGATGTTGTTATTCAGAATCAGGTTGGCCTTCATGCCCGTCCCGCTACCTTCTTCATTCAGAAAGCTAATGAGTATAAATCATCTATCTGGGTTGAAAAGGACGAAAGAAAAGTAAACGCAAAAAGCTTATTAGGTGTTCTTTCCTTAGGCATCGTAGGCGGCACCACAATCAAAATTATTGTTGATGGTTCCGACGAAAAAGAAGCTCTTGACGGCCTTGTAGCACTGGTTGAATCCGGTTTTGCTGATTAATGTTTTAAAGCGCCGATAAAAACTTTTTATCGGCGCTAAATTTTTGTTGACAAATCAAAAAATTGTGTTATAATATCACTTGTGCTTAAAAATAATACATATTAAGCCTACAGTATATCTGGGTGTGGCGCAGATTGGTAGCTTTGAGCTTGACCGCTGCCTGCGGCAGATAAAGGGAAAGCGAAAAGGCGCAGCGGTTGAAATTTTTAGCCGCCCCAAGGCTTGAAAAATTTCGGGCACCGCAAGAGTAAGCGTAGCGCGCGGTTTTTAACAGCTTTGTTCAATTAAGCACAATATTTAAGATTTATATATATCTGGGTGTGGCGCAGATTGGTAGCGCGCTACCTTGGGGTGGTAGAGGCCGTGGGTTCAAGTCCCGCCACTCAGACCAAAACAGTTTCAATCTTTAGGTTGAGGCTGTTTTTCTTTTTAAAGCAAGGCGGGACTTGAAGCCTAAGAGGGCTGCGAATGTTAAGAAAAACAGTCCGGTGGACTGTTTTTTAATGAGCAGTTGCGCAGACGGGTACCGAATGCAAAGCATTGGGTCGTCAAGCAGGGCAAATTGCCGCAGGCAAGGTGCGTCCCGCCACTCAGACCAAAACAGTTTCAATCTTTGGGTTGAGGCTGTTTTTCTTTTTAAAGCAAGGCGGGACTTGAAACCTAAGAGGGCTGCGAATGTTTTGAACAACCTTTAAAAACTTTTATCCTCAATGCGAGTGCTGTCCTCCTGCTATAATATATAAAAACCTTGATTTACCAGATAGTTTGGGTATATAATGAATTATAAGTTTTTTTAAAGGACGGCTTTTATGAAAATTATTGATTTACTAAAAAGTGAAGCGCTTTCCCTCTCTTTTGAGGTTTTTCCTCCGAAAACAGATACTGCCTTTGAAAATGTGCAAACTGCTACTGAGGAAATTGCCAAGCTTAGCCCAAGCTTTATGAGTGTTACATATGGTGCAGGCGGCGGAACAAGTAAATACACCTTGGATATCGCAAAGCGGATAAAGGAGCTTTATAATGTGCCGTCTTTGGCGCACCTCACCTGCGTTTCTTCCACTAAAGCCACTGTACACGACCGCATTGCCGATATTAAAACGGCTGGTATTGAGAATATTATGGCACTCAGAGGCGATATTCCCTCAGAGCTTCAGAATGCCGACCGCAGTCACTGGGATTATCACAACGCAGTAGAGCTTGTAAGGGAACTTAAAGAATCGCAAGCAGATTTTTGCATTGGAGGTGCTTGCTATCCTGAAATACACCCCGAAAGCGAAAACCAAAAGCAGGATATTAAATATCTTAAAGAAAAGGTAGATGCAGGCTGTGATTTTTTAACCACACAGATGTTTTTCGATAATAATCTGCTTTATAATTTCCTTTATAAAATCCGTGAAGCAGGAATTACTGTTCCAATAATTCCCGGTATTATGCCTATCACCAATGCAAATCAGGTGGAGCGTGCTATTAAGCTTTCAGGCTCATTTATGCCTCAGCGTTTTAAAAGCCTTGTGGACAAATTCGGCTCTGACCCTGCGGCTATGAAGCAGGCAGGTATTGCTTATGCTACCGACCAGATAATCGACCTATATGCCAACGGAATTACTAATGTACACGTATACTCAATGAACAAGCCTGATGTTGCCAAGAAAATTATGGACAACTTAAGCTGTATTTTAGGAAAATGAATTCTGTGATTTTAAATAAAACATATAAAGAGCTTCCTTTTTGCGAAAAAGAAATTCTGAGATATGCAGGCTGTAAAGAAGCAGATGAAGAAATATCTACTCTTCTTAAAGAATGCATAAACGAACTAAAGGACAAGCTCACATATAAAATCTGTTACCGTGAACTCCCCTTTAAAGCAAACGGCAATATCTGTGATTTTGAATATTTTAGTCTTTATTCAGAAAAGCTTTCGCTTAATCTTAAAAATTCCAAAAAGGTTATCCTTTTCGCCGCAACGGTAGGTGTAGAAATAGACCGCCTTATCGGCAAATATGGCAAACTCTCCCCTGCCAAAGCACTGTTTTTTCAGGCTATTGGAGCGGAGCGGATAGAAGCGTTATGCGATGCTTTTTGCGCTGACATTGAAAAAGAATATACTATGAAAACAAAGCCCCGATTTAGTCCCGGATACGGCGATTTGCCACTCTCGGCTCAGAAAGATGTTTTTGATGTTCTAAGCCCTGAGCGAAGAATAGGGCTAACTTTAAACAGCAGCCTGCTTATGTCACCCACAAAATCTGTTACAGCCTTTGTGGGACTTAATGGATAAGAAAAGTTGTTGTAATATAAAAATTGCTCATTCAGAGGTGTAGAATGAATTTCAGAGAATACTTAAAGAATAATATTGTCTATCTTGACGGCGGTATGGGAACACTTTTGCAAGCTGAGGGTTTAAAGCCCGGCGAGCACCCTGAAAGTTGGAATATAACCCACCCAGATATAATAACCGCTATACACAAGGCTTATTTCGAGGCTGGCAGTAATGTTGTCTGCACAAACACCTTTGGCGCAAACTGCCTTAAATTTAGTTGCGACGAACTTGAAGAGATAATAAAGGCGGCTATAGCTAATGCAAAAACCGCAAAAGAATGCTCAGTATCAAATTCAGAAAAGTTTATTGCCCTTGACATTGGACCTTCAGGCAAGCTTTTAAAACCGCTTGGCGACCTTGATTTTGAAGATGCTGTCGGAGTGTTTGCCAAAACAGTTAAGCTCGGTGTGAAATACGGCGCTGACCTTATTATAATTGAAACAATGAACGACAGTTATGAAACCAAAGCGGCGCTTCTTGCCGCAAAGGAAAACAGTGACCTTCCTGTAATTGTTTCCAATGCCTACGGTGAGGACGGAAAGCTAATGACCGGAGCAACACCTGCTGCAATGGTAGCTATCTTAGAGGGTATGGGAGCTGATGCTTTAGGAGCCAACTGTTCGCTCGGACCAAAACAACTGCGAGGCGTTGCCGAAGAACTGCTAAAAAAAGCTTCTGTTCCTGTTATACTAAAGCCAAATGCTGGACTTCCGAAATCGGTAGATGGCAAAACAGTATTTGATATAACTGCTGATGAGTTTGCCGACGAAGTAGCTGAGCTTGTAAAAAAAGGTGTTCGTGTTGTGGGCGGCTGCTGCGGTACAACGCCTGAATATATTTCTTCACTTTATAACAAAACCTCTGACCTTGCACCTGTTCCTATTGAAAATAAAAACATAACTGTAGTCTCATCATATACTCACGCCGTGGAGTTTGGAGAAAGCCCCATACTTATCGGCGAGCGAATTAACCCCACAGGCAAAAAACGTTTTAAACAGGCTTTGCTTGAAAACGATATTGATTATATTCTGTCTGAAGGTGTAAATCAGCAGGAAAAGGGCGTGCATATTCTTGATGTTAATGTGGGACTTCCGGATATTGACGAAGTGCAGCTGCTTAAAACCACCATACCCGAATTGCAGGCAGTTACCAATCTGCCGTTGCAGATAGACACGTCAAATATTGCCGCTATGGAAGCTTCACTTCGCCGTTACAACGGAAAGGCTATGATAAACTCAGTTAACGGCAAAAAAGAGAGTATGGAAACGGTATTTCCGCTTGTTAAAAAATATGGTGGATTAGTAGTTGCTTTAACGCTTGATGAAAACGGAATTCCCGAAACCGCAGAAGGCAGAGTGAAAATTGCTGAGAATATTTTAAAAGTTGCGAGTGAATACGGTATCCCTAAAAAAGACATTATTTTTGATACACTTGCTATGACAATAAGTGCCGATAATAAAGCCGCACTTGCTACTCTTTCTTCCCTTAAAACTATAAAGAAAGAGCTTGGCTGCCACACTTCACTCGGTGTTTCAAATGTTTCATTTGGACTTCCTAACCGTGACGCTATAAACGGTACATTCTTTGCGCTTGCCCTCGAAAACGGACTTTCTGCTGCTATTATAAATCCATATTCAGCCGAAATATTAAAAACATATTACACATATAAAGCGCTTAAAGGTCTCGACCAAAACTGTGCCGAGTACATCGCTACGGCGGATTTGTTTGGGATCTCCTCCCCTGCTACAGCCGCCGAAACCAAAAAGACTGCTGAGGAATATTCTTCAGAGCTTCAGCGTGCAGTTATAAAAGGCTTTAAAGAAAAGGCAGGAGAACTTACAAAAGCATTGCTTTCAAGCACTGCACCTCTTGACATAGTTAATAACGAAATTATCCCTGCCCTTAATATTGTGGGAAGTGGGTTTGAAAACAAAACGGTATATCTCCCACAGCTGCTTATGAGTGCTGAAGCCGCAAAAAGCGCTTTTGAAGTTATAAAAGCCTTTATGTCCGGCAAAGAAAACAATGAGGCTAAGGGAATAATTGTAATTGCTACTGTTCACGGTGATATTCACGATATTGGCAAAAACATTGTAAAGCTGTTACTTGAAAACTACGGTTTTGATGTTATTGACCTCGGCAAAGATGTTTTACCTCAAAAAATTGTGGAAACAGTTGTGGAGCTTCACGCACCGTTAGCAGGCTTAAGTGCTCTTATGACAACCACTGTTCCGGCAATGGAAGAAACAATAAAGCTTCTCAGGGAAAATGCTCCTTGGTGCAAAATCGTGGTAGGAGGCGCAGTTTTAACAAAAGAATATGCCGATAAAATCGGCGCTGATAAATATGCAAAGGATGCTATGGAAGGCGTCCGCTATGCCGAAATGATTGTGAAAGAAAGCCAATAATTAAACTTAAAAATTATTTAAGGAAAATGTATATTATCATAGAAAAAAGTCGCAGCATTTAAGCTGCGACTTTTGTTTTAAATTCATTCTTTATTTTCGCTGTTTGTAGTACAGCCTCCGTTGCATTTACCGCCACACTGTTTGGCATAAGGACAGCCTATGCAGGTCTCTCCCCTTTTTTTAGCTTTATATAAATATAACACTATGCCACCGATAATACATACAATAATTGCAATAATTATAAAATTTTTCATAGCTTATTTACTCACAGCGGCTTCTTTTTTCTTTGCTGCCTTTAAGGCATATTCAGCTTTAAGCTTTTTCTCAGCACTGATGCAAAGATAAACTACTATTGCAATCATTAAAGCTACCGCAATACCGCCGCCGATAGCGCCTGCAATGTGGAGTGCCGAAGCATCAACAATAAGTGTGCCGATAGTGTTTACCAGATAACCTATAGTAAAGCCCACACCGAGCTGAAGACCAATACCGCCCCACAGCCATTTAGCGCTCTTCATTTCAGCATTCATAGCGCCGATAGCAGCAAAGCAAGGTGGAGAATAAAGGTTAAACATAAGGTAAGCCAATGCGGCAACCTTTGTAAGACCCATTATAGTTGCAACTTCGTTAGCTCCGCCAACTAAAGCTAATTCTTCTGTATCAATAAAGTTTGTAATAGCAAAGCAAACAGCCAATGTACCAACAACATTTTCCTTAGCAATAAAGCCTGTAACTGCGGCGGCTGCCAATTGCCATGAGAGTATGCCAACAACAGGAACTAACAGATATGCAAAAGGTCCTGCAATAGAAGCTAAGATAGAGGAATCTGCAGTTTCAGCAATCTGGAATTTCCAGTTAAAGGTCTGCATAACCTGAACAACAGTGTTACAGAGAAGAATTATAGTAGCGGCCTTAACTATGTATGCCCAACCTCGACTGCACATAGATTTAAACGCGCCCCAAAGAGAAGGATTTTTATATTCGGGTAACTCTATAATGAAGAAGGATTTTCTTGCCTTATAGCCTGTAATTTTATTTACAAGCAAAGCGCATAAGAATATAAGAACTATACCTGAGAGATACATTACTGTGCTTACCCATCCCGCATTTTTGAAAAATGCACCTGCAAAGAGGGAAATTACAGGAATTTTAGCTCCACAAGGCATAAAAGGAGAAAGCATTGCAGTAGCTCTGCGCTCACGCTCGTTGCGGATAGTACGGCTTGCCATAATACCAGGAACTGCGCAACCAACAGTAATAACGAAAGGTATTACCGACTTACCGCTAAGACCTACTTTTTTGAAGATAGGGTCTAAAACTACTGCCACACGTGACATATAACCGCAGTCTTCGAGTATAGCTATAAGGAAGTACATTACCATAACAAGAGGCAGGAAGCCTACAACTGCTCCCACTCCTCCGATTATGCCGTCTGTAAGTATAGTAACAAGAAATTCGTTACCTCCCGAAAGCATATCTGAAACCCAATTTTTAAACATATCTATTAAAGTTACAAGACCTGGTATTTCAAAACCGAAAATTGTTCCGCCCTCAGCAATAAAGGGGCCAACCCACGCCTGAGAAATCTGGAATACTAACCACATTACAACAGCAAAAATTGGAATACCGAGCCATTTGTTTGTGAGAACAGCATCAATTTTATCGTTATAGTTCTTATCCTTTGTTAAAACCTTGCGGGTTTCAACCTCTTTAACGATTTTATTTACAAACACAAAGCGCTTGCGGTCAGCAGCTTCAACAGCCTTTTTATCTGTTAAATCAATATCTTCCTGAACATAGGGAGCTTTTTGCTCTGTGTTCGCATTAGCAACAGCCGCTTCAATTACAGCCTTTAAGCCGTCAGCCGAAGTAGAAATTGTGTTCACTACAGGGCAACCAAGCTTTTTTGATAAAGCCTCAGCATCAATATTTGTTTCTTTTTTCTTGTTAATATCACTCTTGTTTAACGCTACAACAACCGGAACGCCCAATTCTAAAAGCTGTGTGGTGAAGAAAAGGCTACGGCTTAAATTGGTAGCATCTACAATGTTAATAATAACATCGGGATTTTCTTTTTTTACATAGGAGCTTGTGATGCTTTCTTCACTTGTGAAAGGAGACATCGAATAAGCACCGGGAAGGTCAACAGCCATTAACTGCTCCTCTCCCCCATAGTAGGACTTTTTAATCGGGTGTTCTTTTTTGTCCACGGTAACACCAGCCCAGTTACCCACCTTTTCGTTACTACCTGTAAGAGCATTATACATTGTGGTTTTACCGGAGTTCGGGTTGCCTGTTAAAGCAATTCTCATAAAGTTTTCCTCCTCATAATTTAACTTATATTAATACTTACGAAAAATTCATTAACCTTGGTTAGCGGTCGCTAACTATAAGCCAAAAAACAAACAGCCACTTTCTGCGCTGTTTGAAATTATGTGACTCATATAATTATTGCCTCAGCCAATTGCTTATCAATATTATATCTGCCGTCTTTAATAGAAACTACACAGCCACCCTTTAAGTGAGATACTACAGTAATAGTCTCCCCGCTGTAGCAACCGAGAGAAAACAAGAAAGAATCCAATTCCTCATCATCGGTTTCTATCTGCTTGATAATATATTCTGTACCTTCTATAGCGTCTCTTAAAGTCATATGTATCACCGTTTGAAATTAGTTATGCCTATACTGAATTAGCGTAAGCTAACTGTTAATCATAAAATCGAGTTAGCAACCGCTAACCTTTAAACATTATAATAATGTGTTTCCAATTTGTCAAGTGTTTTTTTACAAAAATTATCTTTTTTGTAAAATTTAGTAATTTTATTAAAAAAAGCTTATCTTTGCAATAGCTACAGGATTTTTCTCCACCAAGTAAAATGCAAAGATGTTGTGAACAAAGATGGCAACCCACAGCAAGCACAGGCAAAATTATTGCAGCCACTCCAATGTGTAGATTTGGTGAAACCGAGGAGCTTGAAGGCGGCTTCTCCCATATTCGGGTGTTTTTTATAGAATGTTAAATATTTAAGGTTGACTATTCCCGTGTTTTAAGTTATTATAAATAATATGTTTTGGAAGTGGGGTGTTCTAAGATGGGTAAACAGCATCGTAATATATGTCCTATTTGCGGTGATAATCAGATAACCTTTAAAAGAGAATACACCGATTACTCATCAAACCCGAACTCCTATAAAAAATCTTTTTTAAGCTCAATTTTTCCGTTTTTTATAAGAAAAAAGGAAAATAAATATTCATACATTGTCGGTTGCTGTAACACCTGCGGTCATACTTGGAAAACCTTTGAAGACAGTGCTTCACTGTTTGAAACCTTAATGTGGATAATTCTTATAATATTTTTCATCGGTTTTATACTTATATGGAAGTTTTTGCAATGGTATTTTAATACCGATAAAATATTTATGACTACCAGAGGTCGCCTTTATTTACTCTGCGCCTTACTTTTATCTGCCGCCGCAATATTTGGAATAGTGGGATTTCTAACCAAGCCTATATAAAACCCGTAACACAAATTTAAGTGTTACGGGTTTTGTTTATGCTTTATTCTCTGAACCAAAAAGCTTGATTTTTTGAATTACTGCCTCTTTTATTTTTTTAACCTTTAAATCTCTTATTGCAAGGTATGGAAGATTTTGAGAAAGTCCCTCTGCCATAGCATTATTTCCTGCAAGGCAAAGGTCGGTAAAAATATTAACCTTTGCTATACCGTATTTTATTGTGTCACGAAAATCCTCGTCAGAAAGACCAGAGCCGCCGTGAAGTACAAGTGGAGTTTCAACCTTTGCTCTGATTTCTTTAAGCCTTTCAATATCCAGACAAGGCTTTTCCTTGTATGCACCGTGGGCAGTACCTATTGCTACAGCCAAAGCGTCAACACCAGTTTTATTAATGAAATCTATTGCTTCTTCAGGGGTGGTATAGCTATCAGTCACAGCGTTATCCCCAGTTGAAGCCTCTCCAACATGACCTATTTCACCCTCAACAGTAGCACCAAAAGAGTGGGCTATTTTAACAATTTGGGCAGTATCTGCAATATTCTCATCAGCATCACCTGCAGATCCATCAAACATAATGCTTGTAAACCCAAGCTTTAATGCCTGCATACAACGCTCAAAGGTGAGTCCATGGTCATAATGAACTACAACCGGCACAGAAGCTCTTTTAGCCGCCGCTATAATTGACGGTGCTATAAGTGGCAGATCTCCGCTTGGTAGTAATACCTCTGCAGTACCTATTATAATAGGAGACTTCATTTCCTCTGCCGCAGAAATAGCCGCCTCTAACATATCGGTATCTGTGGTGTTAAAAAGTCCTACAGCGTAATTTTCTTTTTGAGCTTTTTTAAGTACATAATCTAAATTTACTAACATATTTTTTCTCCTAATTTTATTTATTGCTACAAAATTTGTCTTCCGTATTTTTGCGCCATTTTTTCTATTTCACTTTTACCGAGCATTCCGTCGGTCGAATTTTCTGCAAACAGGTTGCAGCCTGCCGCCGCCGAAGCAAACTCAAGAATATGTTCATCATCGTAACCGTTGTATATACCGTAAAGAGCTCCTGCGCAAAAAGCATCTCCTGCTCCAACACTGCCCTTTATTTCTTGGGCTGGTATTTTAAGTGACGGTACTGCTGTAAAATCACCAGTAGCCACATCAAGGCAAAAGCCCGCTTTTTTGCAATGGATTATTATTTTCTCTTTAACACCGTGCTCGGCTATAAACTCCATAGTTTTTCTTATATTGGGGATATTAAGGTCGCCGTTATCATTATAAGGCGGAAGGTCGGAAAGCATAAAAGCCTCAACCTCGTTTATGATTATATAGTCACAGTATTTGAATGCGGGTAAAAGCTTAGCTTTATAATCACCGTCGCAGTCACTTACAACATCTACCGAGGTTTTTATTCCCTGCGCCTTAACATCGTGCAGAAAACGAGCCATTACCGTACCGTATTCAGGGTCCGGTTTATCAAATTCATCAAGCAAAAGTATATAACCGATATGAAGAATAACACTGTTAATAGAGGTTATATCAATATCCTTTGGAGAAAATTCTGCATTAGCGCCTCTTGCGTGGAAAAAAGTCCTCTCCCCTGAAGGCTGACTCATAACATCGCTGAAGCTTGTGGGTTTATTTTCCGAAATCGATATTTTTTCGCAATCTATACTGTAACGGCTTAAATTTGAAAGAATAAATCTTCCGTATTCATCGTCGCCTATTTTGCCTATTACAGAAACAGGCAAGCCGCGGTCTATTTTTGCAAGGTCAATAGCTGTATTCGGTGCGCAGCCGCCAACTGCCATACTGACCTCTCTTATATTGGCAAGCATACCCACTGCAGGAAAACTGTCAATTCTCTTTACAATATCTGCAATAATATTACCCGCAACAGTTATACCCTTGCGTTCGCCTGTCATAAGATAATCTACCGTGGTACCGAAAATTTCTGCTAATGCCGGAAACTGTGTAACCTCAGGAAAACCGAGTCCACTCTCCCAACGGCTTACAGTTTTATCGCTTATATTAAGCCTGCTCGCTAACTGAGACTGCGTAAGTCCCATTTTTTTACGGAATTTTGCAATAGTAACGCCTATGCTTTTGGCATCCATAATTTACACCTCCGAAGCTTTTATTATAAAACCTCAACTGAATTTATTTTCTTTGATTTATTATACTATCTTTTTTTCCATTCGTAAACCTATGGTTTAAAGATTTTATTCATAGAATTTAATATCACTTTTGCCAAAACTCTATGTTTCATAGATTTTAAAAATGATATGTTTTCTATTTTTTTATTGAATTCAGTATAAATTTGTTATACAATATACTAAATATTAAAAAATCAGGTGGCGCTATGAAAAAAAGACGGCTTTCGCATATCAGATTTATAGCATTAGGCTTTTTAATAATTGTGGCGGCAGGAACTCTTTTGCTTATGCTCCCCTTTTCAACCTGTGACGGTAAGGGAGCGAGCTTTGTTTCAGCTTTGTTTACCGCTGTATCAAGCTCTTGCGTAACGGGACTCGTTCTGCACGACACTGCTACTTATTGGACGGTATTCGGTCAGATAGTTATAATTTCTTTAATTCAGCTTGGCGGACTTGGATTTATGACAGTGTCTTTATTTGCGGTGCAGTTATTCCATAAACAAACAGGACTCAGAGAGCGTGCCCTTTTAGCTGAAAGTATAAATACAGAAAATCTCGGTGGAATGAGAAGACTTGTGAGAATAATTATAACAGGAACAATCATTTTCGAGCTTAGCGGCGCATTACTCTTTTCCATAAGATTTATCCCAAAATTCGGCTTTGCTAAGGGAATATATTTCTCCATTTTCCACTCTATCTCCGCATTCTGCAACGCAGGCTTTGATTTAATGGGCGGCTATTCGGGTGAATATTCTTCATTTACCGCCTTTTCAGACGATATTTTAGTTAACACCACAATAATGCTGCTCATTATAATAGGTGGCATAGGCTTCCTTGTATGGGAGGATATTTTAAAGCACCGTTTTCATTTCAAGCTTTACCGACTTCATACAAAAATAGTATTGCTTACAACCGTTATTCTGATTTTTGGCGGCGCTTTAATACTTTGGCTTTTTGAAATAAACGGCATTAACAAAGATATGCCGCTTAAAGAACAGATTTTAACCTCTCTTTTCGGCTCAGTAACAGCAAGAACAGCCGGCTTTAATACAACAGATACCGCACTTCTTAGCGACAGCAGTAAGCTTTTCACCTCTTTACTGATGTTTATAGGCGGAAGTTCTGGCTCCACAGCAGGCGGTGTTAAGACAACTACTGTTGCTGTAATTCTTATTTATCTTGCTTCTTTTGTCCGAGGAAAAGAGCCTAATTGCTTTTCAAGAAAGCTTAATGACTCCGCACTTAAAAAGGCTGTAACAGTTATAGCAATTAACCTGATTTTTGCCCTTGTGGGAACATTTGTTATAAGCTCCACTAACGGAATTGCTGTGACCGACTCTTTATTTGAAGCTTTTTCGGCAATGGGTACCGTTGGAATGACAACGGGAATAACAAGAGATTTGAACACCCTTTCGGTACTGCTGTTAGCCTTTTTAATGTATTGCGGCAGAGTGGGAAGCATTTCCTTTGCATTGGCTTTATTCGAAAAGCGGTCTGTGCCGCCCGTATCTTACCCGACAGAAAATATCACAATAGGATAGGTGAAAAATATGAAATCTTTTTTAATAATCGGAATGGGGTCTTTAGGTCACCATCTTTGCAGAGAGCTTACAAACGTAGGCGGTGAAGTTATGGTAGCGGATAAGAATGAAACTGCTTTGCAGGATATTCTTCCGCTTACAGTTTCAGCCAAGGTTTGTGACTGCACAAAACCCGAAGTTATTGAAAGCTTTGGTGTTGAAGAATTCGACGCTTGCTTTGTTTGCGTGGGTAATTCATTTCAGAACTGTCTTGAAATAACCGACCTGCTTAAAACCTACGGTGCTAAAAAGGTTTATAGTGCCGCTGACCGTGATATTGAGCCGAAGTTTCTTTTACGCAACGGTGCAGACAAGGTAATCTACCCCGAGCAGGACATTGCACGCAGAATAGCAGGTATGGAAAGCTCCAATAGTATTTTTGACTGTATAAATATTTCGGACGATTATGCTATCTTTGAAATTGAAGTCCTTGATAAATGGGTTGGTAAAAGCATTATTGATATTGATTTCCGCAAGCGTTATAATCTGAATATTATTGCATATAAAATCGGTGATGAGGTTCATCCCGAGCTTAGCGGTGACTATGTGTTTAAAGAGGACGAGCATATCCTTGTTTTAGGTCACAAAAAGGACGTTGAAAAGGTTATAAAATAAAGAATTTAATGCAATATCTTCTTTAGAGGTGTAAAAATGCCACTTACAAAAAAACCTGTATATATACATGAGCCAACTGACCTGCAATGCGGTCAGGCAGTGTTAGCAATGCTTAGTGACAAAACTGTGCCCGAAATAATAGAATTAGTAAGCACAGATAGAGAAACCACTCTAAAGCAAATGTTTTATGCACTTGACTGTTGCGGTATAGCTTATAATAAGGAGCGTAAAACTATATCAGTAAAAGAGGAGCTTCCAAAAATTTGCTTTTTAAGCCTTGAAACTCCCCATTGCTGGCATTGGTCGCTTTATTACAACGGTTTGTTTTACGACCCTGAATACGGCGTATTAGAAGAATTCCCACCCTCGGCAAGAAGATATTATTGGGAAATAATTTCAAATTAATATAATAAAAACTCGCAACTACAAACAAAAGAGCAAGAAAAAAGGATAACTCCTTATTCTTGCTCTCTTTTTATGCACTATATCGGCTTTGAACTATTCTATCACAAGCTCCTTGATCGAACGGAGCTGATAGTCCACATTCTTCAGCAATTCAGGTTTTTTAAGGGCAACTGCCGCACCCTTAACAACGCTGTAGGCAGGGTCTTCAAGCTTATGGATTTTAAGACCTAAATACTCCGAAAGTCTTTGGTCAATACCAAAAAGCTGAGAGCCGCCGCCTGTAAGATACATTCCATCTGCTGTAATATCGGCAACCAAATCAGGGTCGGTGTGCTGAAGAACTAAACGTATAGCATTACAAATGGTATTTACTGTATCGATTATTGCTTCATAAACCTCTCCGCTTGAAATTTCAAAGCTTTCGGGCAGACCTGTAAACACATTTCTTCCCTTTGCCACCATTGCTATTTCAATATCACGCTTAACAGCAGTACCGATTTTAATTTTTATAGCCTCGGCTGTAAGAGGACCTATTTCAATATTATATTCTTTTCTCACATATCTGATTATCTGCGCATCAAAATCAAGCGATGCAGTTTTAAAGGATTCACAGGCAGCTATACCGCCGAGGGATATAACCGCAATATCTGTAGTGCCTGCTCCGATATCAACAATAAGACTTCCTCTTGGAGTAGAAAAATCAAGTCCTAAACCGAACGCTATCGCAAGAGGACCTTCTATTACGGAAATATTTCTTCCTCCTGCCGATTCAACCGCATTGGCAAGCGAATGGTGCTGTAATTCGGTAAGACCCGCGGGCAATGTTGCCATTATGCGAGGACGCAGTATTCTGTTGCCGAAAGCCTCCTGCATATACTTTTTAAGCATTGTTTCGGCTATATCGTAATCAGCGATAACTCCCCTTTCTATAGGGCTTACACAGGCAAGACTATCTGGCGTTCTGCCCAAGGTCTGCTTAGCCTTTTCACCAAAGTAAACAGGCTCCCAGGTCTCATTATCCACCGTTACAATATTAGGCTGTTCAAGCACAACCTTAGAGCTTGAAAATATAACCGTTTTAGATGTACCTAAATCTATTCCTATATCAGTTGCCATTTTTCTTCTCCTTATTATCTGTAACTAACGCTGTTATACAATAAACTTTATTACTGCCTGCCGCCAAAAGCTGTTTAGCACACTCGCTTAAAGTAGCGCCTGTGGTTTTAATATCATCAACGAGCAAAACAGTTTTATTCTTAATTGGATTTTTCACATAAAAAACATTCTGCACATTCTCTAATCTCTCTTTACCCGAAGTTTCATGCTGTAAATGCTTTTTATTATGACACCCCAACACACCCTCATAAAAAGGAATACCGAGCAATTCTGCTATTCTTTTGGCTAAAAGGGCGCTTTGATTATAACCTCTTTTTAAACCCTTATGTAATTCTATGGGAACGCAGCAAACCGCCTCAAGCTCCACATCATAAAAACTTTGCTTTACACATAGTGCCATTTGACGGGCTATAAATTCCAAATTTCTCTCATTTCTGCGGAATTTATAAGAATACATAATTTTTTTAGCAATGCCATCGTTATAAAAGGGTGAAGAACAACCGTTATAATGCAAAACATATCTTCTGCAGCTACAGCTTTTCTTACTGTTACCGCACTCAAAGCAAAATTTTGTAAGGTCGGTTCTTTCTATCATACTCATACAGTACTCACAAAGAAACTCATCTTCACCTATTACCGTGCCGCAGCCTGCGCAGGTGTTAGGGTAAAAAGCTGCTAAAACACTTTTTATTAATTCCATTTTTTGTTATTCCTTAAAATAAAGGTTTTAAGCAGGGTATATCTTAAGGTTTTGCGGTCATTTGCCGCCATTTCATTCCATATACTTTGCTCTCCCACGCAGATAAGCATTTTCTTGGCTCTTGTTACTGCGGTATAAAGAAGGTTACGGTATTTGAGCTTATAAGGTACATCAAAAAGCGGTAAAACCACAAAATTATACTCACTTCCCTGCGATTTATGAACAGTTACGGCGTATGCCAGCTCAAGCTGTCCCAAATCCTCAGAAAAATATGTTGCAACCCTATCCTCAAATCTTACCTTAACAATACCTGCTCTTATGTCAATATCGGTTATATAACCCACATCACCATTAAAAATACCAGTACCGTAATTACCGTCATCCTTAATATACTGCAAATCATAATTATTCTTAATCTGCATTACTTTATCGCCCTTGCGTATATAAATACCCTTGTAGCTAAGCTGTGGTTCGCCTTTTTTTCGGGGATTAAGCCTCTCCTGCAAAAGATTATTAAGATTTACCGTGCCCGTATCCATCATTCTTGATGGGCAAAGTATCTGCACATCAGTCAGCGGGTCAATACCGTATGCTTCGGGCAGACGTCTGGTTATCAGCTCAACCACCGTATCCACAGCAGAAAATTTATCACCGCGTGTGAGAAAAAAGCAATCCGAGTCTTTATTGGAAAAATCCGCCTCATCGCCGTTTATAATTGCGTGTGCGTTTCGGATTATCATACTTTCATTAGCCTGCCTGAACACCTTTTTAAGCCTTATAGAAGGAAAAGCATCCGCCGCTAAAATATCGCCCAGAACATTTCCTGCTCCAATGCTTGGTAGCTGGTCAGAGTCACCCACAAGAATAATTCGGCAGCTAAGTCTTAACGCTTTTAATAAATCATCAAAAAGCAGTGCATCTATCATTGAAGCCTCATCAACTATCAAAACATCGCAAGGCAGAGGATTTTTTTCGTTGCGGGCAAACTGGCGCTTATCGCCCTCGCCCCATTCAACCTCCAAAAGGCGGTGTATAGTCTTAGCTTCCCTGCCTGTAAGCTCGGTCATTCTTTTAGCTGCTCTGCCTGTTGGTGCGGCAAGCTCAATATCAAGGTCACGGTTTTCAAAAAGCTTTATAATTGCATTAAGGGTGGTTGTTTTTCCAGTTCCCGGTCCTCCCGTTAAAACAAGAATTCCACTTTCAAAGGCTTCAAAAATCGCCTGCCTTTGCAATGCTTCAAACTTAATTCCTAATCGGTTTTCAACATTCTGTATCTCAAGCTCGTCCACCGTTACCGAGCTGTTAATAAAATCCTTTACCGAGCAAAGCCTTGCGGCAATATGCTGCTCGGCAAAGCGGTAGGTAGGAATAGATATAAACTCCGTACCGTCTACTATATCACAGGATAGCCTCATACATTCAATAAGCCTGTCACAGCAAATTTCAACCGTACTCTCTTTACATTCAAGTAGCTTACAGCAAACATTTATAAATTTATCCCTCGGCAAGCAGGTGTGTCCGTTAGCGAGATTTTTTCTCAACACATATTCAAGCCCCGCCGCAACACGCTGTTCGCTATCCTTCTCAAAATTTAAATCTGCGGCAATATCCTCGGCAGTTTCAAAATGAAAATCCAAGCCCTCCTCACAAAGGGTATAAGGGTTAGCCTTTATAATTTCGGTGCTTTTCTCCCCAAATCTTTTATAAATCGCAAGGCATCTGTCGGGAGTGACCTTGTATTTTGAAAGCATCAGCATAATATCTCTTATACCGAACTGCTTTTTATACTCATCGGAAATCGCTTCTGCTTTGGAAAGAGATATGCCCTTTATAACAGTAAGCTCCTTGGGACGGTTTTGAATTATTTCCAAAGTATCCTCACCGAATTTTTCCACGATTTTGGTGGCCGTTGCAGGACCTATGCCTTTAATAGCTCCTGCTGAAAGATAACGCAAAATCGCCGCCGCATTCTGTGGTATTTTTCTTTCAAAAGCAGTGGCCGCAAACTGCTGACCGTATGTAGGGTGAACGGTAAATTTACCAAAAAATTCAGCCAAATCACCCTCGCTCAAAAAAGGAAGCAGACCTACCACAGTTATATTTTCTTTATTAGCTTTGACTTCTGCTACAGTATAACCGTTAGCTTCGTTTTTATAGGTGATTTTCTGCACTGTGCCTGAAATAGATACAGTTTCTTCGGGATTTAAATTATCAACCATAAAAACGCAAGCCTCCTTTTAAGAAAAAATCAAAGCTTTCCTGAAATCACTTCAAGATATTCGCCAAGCTCATTATAACTGCAGAATATAAAATTGTTTTTATCGCAAAAGCTGCGGCAAACTAAATAATCATCGTCGCTTATTCCGCAGTCCACCGCAATTATATTATAGGCATATTTCCTGCCCCGCCAAAAATACTCCTCACCTGCAAGAGCTAATTGTTTGCAGGGAGAATTATCCCCTAAAAATACTATAAGATACTTCGTCGACGCCACTTTTGGCGAGATTATGTAAACCTTTAAATAATGCAGCAGCTCTGCAAGACCGAATAAAGCCGGTATACTGAAAAGAATAAAAAAAATTATTTCACCCATAAACATTCCTCCCTTTTACAATATATTCTAAAAAGAAGAAAAGTTTAAAAAAATAGTACACAGGGCGGATAATATCCGCCCCGATTTTTAATTTATTTTTACTTTATTGTAACGGTAGTAGTATACTGTCCCACAACCCATACATTATTGTAACCGTTAAGCTTGAACTTAACCGGAACTGTGTGCTGACCTGTCTTTTTATCGGTAAGGTCGACCTCTGCCGTAATATTATCAGCATTTAAATTTCTTATCACATTTCTCGGTCCGCAAATCTTAACATTTTTAATGCTCGAAAGGCTGCTCGTTGAAAGACCGCTTGAAAGACCAGTGTATTTAACCGAACTAACATCTATGGTTTTTTCGCTATATCCTGCAGCATTTACAGTTACTCTTATAAAATCAATAGAATCCAAAAGTCTTACACCCTCAGGCAATTTGAGAGAAAGGTCAAAATTCTTAGTTCCTGTAGAAATCGTTGAAATGTCTATGGGAGTAAGATTTACCTGAGTTGTTTTATCAACAGTTTCCGGAGTACCGATAACTGTGACATTAGCATAATTATAAGAAACCGCTAATGTGGAAGCATCAAAACCGGAAGGAGCATTTGTAAACTCCACCTTTACAGGAACTGTTTTCTTTTTAGAGATCGGAACAGTAACCTTAACCTTGTTAGTACTGAGAGTTAAATGCTTTTGGTCAATTTCTTTACCCTCGGCATCAAATAAAATAATCTCGGCATCAAAGGTTTCTGTGGCACTCAGAGTTTTATTAACCTTAGCCACTGCTGAAACTGTGGTAATCTGACCGATAACTGTTCTCGGTCCTGTTATGGTAACAGTATCACTTTCAGTTCCACCAACAAGACCGCTTTCAGCAATCAGACCGTCCGCCGCAGTAACACCCTCAGCGCTGGCGCTTATAGTAAACTCTTCTGTATCAACATAATCGAAATTAACATCAATAGCAGGCGGAGTAATACTGGTTATTTCATATTCTGCTGCTACGGTACTGCTTGTGGGAGAAACCTTAAGGCTGTAAGTACCGGGTGCATCCACCTCACCTGCAGAAGCATAAATTCCTAAATCAGCTGCCGAAAGACCGCTTACCGCACTGGTAGGTCCTGTAACCACAACCGTAAACTTCTGCTCAGAAATGTCGCCTATTATATTCATACCATTTTCTGCAACAAAGGTATTTTCAAGATTTATATTAACAGTAAGGTCGGTAAATGTTCTTTGCATAATAGGCTTTTGCTTAACGGTAATAACCATCCAGATAAGAAACGCCATAATAACAGAAAAGGTAATTGTAAACCGTTTATCAAAAATCAATTTTCTGAGTGAAAGCTTCTTCAAAAAATCCATTATTCCTTACCTTCCTTTTTGCGTGGCTTAATGCGTTCCAAAATTGAAGTCACAAAGCTCTTTTTCTCTTTCTGCTCAGCTTCGAGTAAAAGTCTCTTAAGCTCTGCACCTGCAGAAACAGGATTATAGTCTCTGGTTATCTGGCCGTTAACCGCAATGGAAATAGTTCCTGTTTCTTCCGATACAACCAAAACAACCGCATCGGAATTTTCGGTCATACCGATAGCCGCTCTGTGGCGTGTACCGAGCTGAGCGCTCAAATCCTCACGTTGAGTAAGCGGTAAAATACAGCCTGCGGCATAAAGTCTGCCGTCACGCACTATCATTGCACCATCGTGCAAAGGAGATTTTGGAAAAAATACGTTATTTATCATCGAAACCGAAGGCTCAGCATTAATAACAGTACCGGTTGAAATGATTTCACCAAGCTGAGTGCGGTTTTCAAAAACTATAAGAGCGCCTATACGTTTTTCCTGCATTGTAGCAGCAGCCTTGCTCACATGATCAATACAAACCGACATTGAATTTACATCATTCTCAAAAATCTGACCCTTACCGAAGTTGGTTCTGCCCACCTTTTCAAGAATTCGGCGAAGCTCTGGCTGAAAGATAACAGCTATGGCAATAATAGCCGCATCCATCACCTTAGAAAGCAACCAATTTACGGTTATAAGATCCCACCAGTCAGCAATAAAATATATCGCTACAAGAATAATAATACCCTTAACAAGCTGACCTGCTCTGGTTTCTCTTAAAAATCCGATAGACTTGTATATTATATAGCTTAATATTGCGATATCCACCAAATCAAAAAAGCCAATATTAGAAACTGCATAGCAGATTTGATTCCAAACGGTATATAACGTATTTATTACAGCGTCCACAATCAAACATCCTTTTTAAAACATATTTTTTCAGTTTTATTTTAACATAGAAAATCCGCTCATTCAATAGCTTTTTTAAGAATTTTAAAGAAATTTTCATCATTTACGGTTTTTATAAATGTATCCGCCTCTGCAAATGTATTAAAAGCCGAAACCGACACCCTCACTGCCCCATTTTCAAGTGTACCTATCTGCTTGTGCGCTGAGGGCGCACAGTGGTATCCCGCCCTTACTGCGATGTTGTTTTGGTCCAAAAGCCGAGCTACAGCATTGCTCTCTATTCCTTTGAAATTAAAGGACAGAAGCGGTGCATAGCTCCAAGGCTCAGGTAAAGGAGTATAAAGCTCAATATTTCGGTTTTTAGCAAGCCCGTTATATATAGCCTTTATAAGCTTCATTTCTTCAGAATAAAGCCGCTTTATTCCCCTTTTTTCGATAAAATTAAGCCCTGCGCCAAGACCAATTATTGCAGGCACATTTACCGTCCCGCTCTCAAGTCTTTCGGGCAATTCTGACGGCTGTGTTAAATCAAGAGAATTAGTACCCGTTCCACCCTCTATAATAGTTTCGGGTATACTCTTACGGCAAATAAGAATTCCCAGTCCCATAGGTGCATAAAGTCCCTTATGAGCCGCAACACACAAGTAATCAATATTCATTTTTTTCATATCTATGGGTATCACACCTGCTATCTGTGCGGCATCTACACCGAAAAGCAGCTTTTTTTCCTTGCAAAGCTCACCTATTCTTTCAATCGGCAAAAGCCTGCCCAGAACATTAGACCCGCCTGTGCAAAAAATCATTTTAGTGTTGGGTCTTATAGCTCTTTTGAAATTTTCTACAGTTGTTTCATCGTCAGTTAAAGATACCTCTACTACGGTATATGATGTTCCTGCTTTTTTAAGCGGTCTCATTACGGCATTATGTTCCAAGGAAGATACTACTATGTGGTCACCTTTTTTAAGCACTCCCTTTAAAACCGCATTTATACTGTGGGTGCAGTTAAGAGTAAAAACTACTTTCTCAGGACCCTCTGCACAAAAAAACTCCGCTGTTTTTTCTCTCACCCTGAAAACCGCATCAGCAGTTTTTGCCGAATATTTATAACCTCCCCTGCCGGGGTTTGCGCTGTAGCCCTTAAGAGCTGTAACAACCGCATTTATTACTTCAGCAGGCTTTTTGCCTGTTGTTGCAGCATTGTCAAAATATATCATAAGTTTATCCCCTTTTAAAAAAGGGTTTACCGAAAGCTCAACCTTCGGCACACCCTTCAATTTAATTATTCATTTCACTAATTTTAAGAATCTTTACACCGCTGTTTCTAAGCAATTGCTCGGCAGATTTAATATCTCCCCAAACAGCTATTGAGTAACCGCATCCTAAGCTGTTTTCTCCCGAGGTTATTCTCTCAACGCTTGCCTTAAAGCCCTTTTTTCTTAAAATATCCCGTCCTTTAAGTGCATAGGTCACGGTTCCCGTTGTAATTAAATGCCCTTTCATTTTGTTCACTCCATTTTGGGTTTTAAATCAACCCACATTACATAATATGCAACGATAAATTTTGTGACAAGCTAATTTGAGCTTTTTTCAAGCTTTAACTGATGCTTATAATATTTAATGACCACAATAAACACAATCGGAAAAATAATAAGCCCCCAAAAGCCCATAAGCCTAATCCCTGCAAACATTACAAGCAATGTAAACAACGGGTTTATTCCAATTTGACCGCCAATTATTTTAGGCTCTGCAAAATTGCGGATAAGCGTTATAACTATATATAAAACTATTATACCAAAGCCCCTCGAATTGCCTAAAAAAATCTCTGTCAGGCCCCAGGGCAGAAGCACGGTACCTGTACCGAAAACAGGCAATAAATCCACAAAGGCAACTAAAAGCGCCAATAAAAAAGCGTGCTTTATTCTTAAAACAAAAAAGCCTGCTAAAAGCTCCACAAACGTTATTAGCATTAAGGCTATATATCCCTTTAGTATTTTCCAGATGTTTTCTGTGAAAATTTCTTTAATTTCAAGAAGCTTAAAAAAGCGTTTTTCTCCGCAGAGTTCTTTTAAAAATCTTACGAGTATTTCATAATCCTTGGCAATATAACAGCTTGCCACCAAAGCCACAACACAACTAAAAAGAAAAGAAGGAGTCTTTTTTGCAATATTACCCGCAAATAAGGAAAATGTGCTTGTGAGAGCTTCCCCAAAATTTTCAAACATATTTGTTCCTATTCCACTTAATACCTCACTCATTTCAGGTGACAGCTGATGAAAAAACGAATTCATTTTAGCTCTTAAATCAGTAGCAAGCTCAGATACAGTGCTGACTATTTCGGGCATATCCCTAAAAAACTCTTTTGAGCCTGACCAAAGCCTGTAAGCAATGAAGAAAAACAGCGCTACGGCGGCTAAAAAAATCACTGCCGAAAGAAGCACTGCGCAAAGACTTGTTTTCACCTTAAGCCTTGACGATATTTTTCTTGCAGGCTTCTGGACTATCCACGCAATGGCAGTAGCGATAACAAACGGCAATAAATAGCCGATTAAAAATCTTCCGCATATATAAATAATGGCTCCCACCGTTACTGTAAAGGCTAAGTTAATAAGAAAGCTGATTTTTGACTGCTGCTCCAATTTTTACACTCTCCTGCTGATTTTTTTCGGTAATAATCCAAAAATATATAATTTTATCTATTTTCTGTTGATTTTAAGCGAAAAATGTAATATAATAATATGAAATAATTTGTCCTTGTATTTTAATTATAAGGCTTTTATCATCAATTATTCTCTATGTGGAGGTAAAAATGGTAAACGTTGCTATTATGGGTCACGGTGTTGTAGGCTCGGGTGTTGCAGAAATACTCATAAACTACGACAAGCGTATATCCGAAAAAGTTAAAAACGATGTGAATGTTAAGTACATTCTTGACCTGCGTGATTTTCCCAACCTTTCCTACAGTGAAAAGTTCATCAAGGATTTTAACATTATTCTGGAAGATGAAAGCGTTAAGGTTGTGGCAGAGGTTATGGGTGGTGTAAATCCCGCTTATGATTTCGTAAAATCCCTTTTGCTTGCAGGCAAGAGCGTTGTTACATCGAATAAAGAATTAGTTGCCGCAAAGGGCGCCGAGCTTATAAAAATAGCCGAAGAAAAGAATGTTAACTTCCTTTTCGAAGCAAGTGTTGGCGGCGGTATTCCAATACTCCGTCCCTTAGTTCAGTGTTTGGCTGCTAACGAAATAACCGAAATTTCGGGCATACTAAACGGAACAACCAATTACATTTTAAATAAAATGATAGTGGATAATATGGATTTTGATTCTGCTCTCAAATTAGCTCAGGAAAAGGGCTATGCAGAAAAAAATCCCGCCGCAGATATTGAAGGGCACGATGCCTGCCGCAAGATTTGTATTTTGGCGGCGCTGGCTTTCGGAAAGCACGTCTATCCTGAGCAGGTCAAGACCGAGGGTATTACCAATATAACCCTTGACGATGTTGCCGCAGCTGATACATTTGGTTATGTTATAAAGCTTATTGCCAATACCCAAAAGCTCAATAACGGTAAAATTACCGCAAGTGTAAGACCAACACTTGTAAGCCGAGAAAATATAATTTCGGGTGTTAATGGAGTATTTAACGCAGTTATGGTGACAGGCGACCAGACAGGCGAAGTAATGTTCTACGGTAAGGGAGCCGGCAAGGAAGCTACCGCAAGTGCTGTTGTTGCTGATATTATGGACTGTATCAAGCATTTAGATTCAAGAAAATATCTCTCTTGGGCAGACGGCTCTGAAGGCTATGTTGAAACAAATAGAGACGAATACGGCAAGCTTTTTGTAAGACTCACTTGTGAAAACTTTGCTGAGCTTGAGAGAAAATTTGGTGAGATTTTCGGTGATACTGCAAATTTTGTTAAAAATCAGTACCGCAACGAAATCTGCTTCATAGCTGAGCCACAGTATGAAAGCGAATTAAATAAAAAGCTTTCCCAATTTGAAAATTGCGAAAGCAAAACATTGCATATCTTATAGGAGGTTTGAACCTAATGTTAATAGTAAAAAAATTCGGTGGTTCCTCTGTTGCTAATGCCGAAAGAGTTTTTAACGTAGCAAACAGAATTATTGAAGACTATAAAAAAGGTAATGACGTAATAGTTGTTGTTTCCGCTCAGGGTGATACCACAGATGACCTTATTGAAAAGGCTGCTGAAATAAATCCTAATGGTGCTTCCAAGCGTGAGATGGATATGCTCCTTTCTGCAGGTGAGCAGATTTCTATTGCTTTGCTTGCAATGGCTATCGAAAAATTGGGTTGCCCTGTTAAATCTCTGCTCGGTTGGCAGGCAGGGTTTGAGACTGATTCTCACCACAGTATTGCCCGCATCAAAAAGGTTAACACCGAAAGACTCAAAAAGGAAATTGACAAGAAAAATATTGTAATCGTGGCAGGCTTCCAGGGACTTAATAAGTATGATGATATCACAACCTTGGGTCGTGGTGGCTCGGATACAAGCGCTGTAGCAATTGCCGCTTCTATGAAGGCTGACCTTTGCCAGATTTATACTGATGTTGACGGCGTTTATACCGCCGACCCCAGAAAAGTTTCCACAGCTATTAAGATGGACGAAATCAGCTATGACGAAATGCTTGAGCTTGCCGCAATGGGTGCTCAGGTGCTTAACAACCGCTCGGTTGAAATGGCTAAAAAATACAATGTAGAGCTTGAAGTGCTTTCAAGCCTTGAAGTAAAACCAGGCACTATTGTAAAGGAGAAGGTAAAAATGGAAAAAACTTTAATCAAAGGCGTTGCAAAGGATAATAATGTTGCAAGAATTTCTATCGTAGGCTTGCAGGATACCCCCGGTGTTGCTTTCAAAATTTTCAATAAATTAGCTCAGTACAAGGTTAATGTTGATATTATTTTACAGTCGGTTGGTCGTGATACTACAAAGGACATCACCTTTACTGTTCCTAAGGATCAGGGCAAACAGGCTTTGGAAGCTATTGAAAGTATTAAGGATATTCTCGAATACAAGGAACTCAGCATTGATGAGGATATTTCTAAAATTTCCATTGTAGGCGCAGGTATGGAAAGTAACCCCGGCGTTGCTTCTAAGATGTTTGAAGCTCTTTACGATGCTGGCATAAATATTCAGATGATTTCCACAAGTGAAATTAAAATTTCAGTTCTTATTGATGCTAAATATGCTGACCGAGCTGTAACCGCTGTACACGACGCATTTTTAGCATAAAAAATTTAAAAAGGTCTATTAAAGGAGAGTGTTAAGCATGGAAAGAGATGCCGTTTCTGCAGGAGTTTCTGAAATAGGCGGTTTGTTCACCACCGCCGAAATACGTATTCTTATATGCTATTTGCTTTCCTCTATCAAAGACCCTGTCCCAGGAAGAAAATTAGCTGATATGCTTCATTATGAAGCTATTGCAAATTGCTTTGAGGTTAACGACTCTATTGCTTTTTTAGAGAAAAACGGTCAGATAAAGCTTGTGGATGAAAAGGAAGACACATACGTTATAACCGAAAAAGGTCGAAACGTTGCCGAAACTCTTAAAACCTCCCTTTCGTATGCTGTAAAGGATAAAGCTTTAAGAGCATCGCTTAAAATGGTTTCACGTTACAGAAACGCTAAAGAAACCGATATTAAAATTTCAAGAGAAGACAACCGCACCTTTATCACCTGCTCTGCGCTTGACGGTGAATTCCCTTTTATGAGCGTTAAGCTTATGGTCACTGACGAGGACCAAGCAAACTACATTAAAGATCGTTTTATCGATAATCCCTCAAGAATATATTCAGAGATAATCGACCTGTTGACCAAAGACGAGCAAACCGAAAAATAAATAATAAATGAGCCGCCCCGCTAATTAAAGCGAGGCGGCATTTTTATTAAATTCTCTCAATTTTAAATTTAAAGCTTATTTCTTTTTCTTTTAACTGGAATTGCTCAGGCAAAGAGGGACCGCAGGAATTAGAGCCTATACCTGAATTTTTGTAATCTATTCTGACGTGGGTTTTGCCGTCCTTTTCAAGCTCATCAGTGTGCATTGCTTTTGTAAGCATTTCACTGCTGTAATCGGAAACATTGAAATCAAAGGTAGTGTCACTTGTAAACTTCATATTACCAATAGAAAGCATTTTTGTCATTGTATGATTTCCGTGTTCCTGAGGCATAACATAATTCACATATTCCTTATCAGCATCACTGCTGTACAAACCAACACTTGAAGCGTGGCACATATCAGAATAGCTCTCATAAGGGCCTGAACCGTAATACGTGAATTCCTTGCCGCTACCGCTCATTGTAAATTCAAAGCCGAGACGTGGCAGCCAAACAACGCTTTCTCTTACATTACCGTTTAAGTTAAATTCAATTGCGCCATCTGAGAATACCGAAATCTCTAAGCTATACCTGAAGAACGGCTTGCGTGAAATACCTCCTATTGAACCCAAAACCTTAATTTTACCGTCAATTACAGAGCACTCATAAACCTTTGAGAAGAGACAGTCCAAATTCTCTCCTTGCCAGATATTATAATTACCCCAACGGTACTTGATATTGCGGTCGTTATCTGTGGGAGCTCGCCAGGCTGTAAGCTTTATTCTGCTGTCAAGTTGTTCTTCATCATTTATAACAAGACTTGTAAAATTACCGTAAAGCTTGGAGAAGGTATATTTAAATCCGTCAGCATTGCAATAAATATTTCTGTCATCTTCACAAAGCTCTGCTAAAGCTTTGGGTTGAGACTTTTCGGTTTCACATTCAATTTTGTGCTCAGTGTGAGCAATTTCCTCGTCCCCGCTTAACATTCTGCATTTAAGGTACATACCGTAGCTTGCAGTAGCTTCGGGCAACTCAATTTCAATAGCATCGCTTGCGTGAGGCTGAGTTTTAAGCTCAAAAGCCTGCTCTGATATCACTATTCCGTCCTTTTCGACTGTATAAACAAATTTGAAGCCCTCAAAGCTTGTGAAATCATAACGGTTAGTAACAGTCAAGATATTTCCGTTAAGCTCTGTATGCATTGGCTGATATGCGGCTTTAACCTCTAAAGTACCTGCTTTAAAGCTGCGGTCAGCAAATAACATACCGTCACAGCAGAAATTACCGTCATTAGTGATTTCGCCCTCAAAATCGCCGCCGTATTTTTCAACTCCGTTATCGGTTACAACGTGGTCAGCCCATTCCCAAACACAGCCTCCTATCAGACGCTTATGCTTATAGAAAAGCTCGTTATAATGATAAACATCTCCAGGGCCGTTTCCCATTGCGTGAGAATACTCGCAAAGGAAATAAGGCTTTTTATTTTCTGGATTATCTAAATATTCCTGTATATTCTCAAAAGAGGGATACATCCAAGAAACCACATCAACATTAGAGTTATCGCCCTTGCGTGAAGCATCCTCACAGTGAATGAGTCTTCCATCGTTCAAGGTGCGAAGCCACTTTATCATTGAAATATGGTTTGGTCCGTGACCGCTTTCATTGCCTGTTGACCACATAATAATACTTACATGGTTAATATTAAGTAAAGCGGCACGCTGCATTCTCTCAATATGCTCCTTTTCCCATTTAGGGTCGGTGCCGGGCCAGAATTCGTCTTCAATATCAAATCTATACCCAACATTGGCATTTCTTCTTAAAAATCCGTGACATTCAATATCGGTTTCAAGAATCACATAAAATCCCAATTCATCACACATATCAAGGAACTTAGGTGTTGGCGGATAGTGAGCCGTTCTTACGCAGTTTATATTGAGCTTTTTCATAAGCTTTAAATCAGCCAAAAGCTCCTCTTCGGTTTGACACCAACCATTATACTTATGCGTATCGTGATGATTAACACCGTGCAATTTCACTGATACACCGTTTATTAAAAGCTCGCCTTCTTCGTTTATTTCGATTGTTCTAAAAGCGGTTTTTTGAGTGATTATCTCGCCCTCACACTCAATTTTAACAGTGTAAAGATAAGGCTTTTCGGCATTCCAAAAAACAGGGTTTTCAATGCTGAATTCTGCCTTATTAGCGTTTTCGCCAAAGCCGAAAGAATTACCCTCGGCATCAAAAAGCTCAATTTTAGAAGCCTTATCAGTATTGATAGTGATTTTTCCGTTCTTAGCCTCAACCTTTACATCAGTAATATGATTTTCAGGTCTTTGCAGAATATATGTATCTCGGAAAATTCCGTTATAACGGAAGAAGTCCTGATCCTCTAAATAGCTTCCGCAACACCATTTTAAAACGTCAACTCTTACTGTGTTTTTACCCTCTACGGCATAATCTGTTATATCAAATTCGGCCTGTAAATGGCTGCCCTCGGTAAAGCCCACATACCGACCATTGATATAAACTGTAGCACAAGAGGAAACACCCTCTAAAATATAATAAATCCTGCCCCATTTTTTTGCTATCTCAAAATCTCTCTCGTAAACGCCGCAAGGATTTTCGTCCTGAACATAAGGCTGGTCAACCGGATAAGGATAATTTACATTGCAGTAATTAGGGTTTTCATAACCCTTTAACTGCCAGCAGGACGGCACCTCGATACTGTCCCATTCGGTGATTTCTTTTTCAACATCTATATCAAGCGGATAAAATTTAAACCGCCAAGTACCGTTAAGCAACATATATTCGCTTTTGCCCTCAGGAATATAAAAGCTTCGTGGAGCTAATCTGTTTTCACTTGTTTTTTGCGGATTTTCATAAAAACGCATATTATTCCTCCTCAAAAGAGAGATTTAATCTAAAAAAATTATACTAAACAGAAACTACTATGTCAATTTAAAAAAGAAGTTTTTTAATTGACAAAAAACGTCTTTTTAGAATAATGTATAACTTTTAATATCAAAGCTTATAAAGTTGCTGCCATTACCGCTTTTATTGTGTGCATACGGTTTTCAGCCTCGTCAAATACAATAGACTGTTTGCTTTCAAACACCTCGTCGGTAACTTCCATTTCGTCTATACCGAATTTTTCACTGATTTCTTTACCAACGGTGGTTTTAAGGTCATGGAAAGCAGGTAAACAGTGCATAAATACAGTGCTTTCCCCTGCATTTTTCATAAGCGCAGAATTAACCTGATAAGGGCTAAGCTCCTTAATTCTTTCTTCCCAAACTTCTTGGGGCTCACCCATTGAAACCCAAACATCAGTATATATAACATCAGCATTTTTTGTAGCTTCCATGGGGTCCTCTATGAATTTTAAAGTAGCACCTGTCTGCTTTGCAATTTCCTCACACTCTGCAATTAAAGCACTATCAGGGAAATATTTTTTAGGGGCACAGGCTGTAAAATTAAGTCCCATTTTAGCACAGCCGACCATTAATGAATTACCCATATTATAACGGGCATCACCCATATAAACAAAGTTAATTCCCTTTAAATAACCGAATTTTTCTTTTATAGTTAAGAAGTCAGCTAAAATCTGTGTGGGGTGAAACTCATTTGTAAGACCGTTCCAAACAGGAACACCTGCATATTTTGCCAAATCCTCAACAATTTCCTGACCAAAGCCACGATATTCAATACCGTCATACATTCTGCCTAACACCCTTGCAGTATCGGCAATACTTTCTTTCTTGCCTATCTGTGAGCCTGTAGGATCTAAATAAGTAACACCCATACCAAGGTCATAAGCCGCAACCTCAAAAGCGCAACGGGTTCTTGTACTTGTTTTTTCAAATATAAGCGCTATATTCTTACCCTCGCAAAGTCTATGAGGAATGCCCGATTTTTTCTTGTATTTAAGCTCTGCCGCTAAATCAATAAGGCAAGCAATTTCTTCGGGGGTATAATCTAAAAGCTTTAAAAAGCTTCTGCCTTTAAAATCCATAATTAATTCTCCTTACAAGCTTCAATTATTACATCTATAGCTTTTTCAAGTAATTCCATAGGTATGTTAAGTGCAGGCAATAGGCGTACCTTGTTTTTGGCTTTTATAACAAGCACGCCGTTTTTCTGACACTCGGCAATTACCGAACCGGCATCCTTTTCGGTTTCAATGCCAAGCATAAAACCTTTACCGCTAACCGACTTAACGCCCTTAGCATTACTTAATTTTTCTACAATATATTGAGATTTTTCTGCAACTTCGTTTAAAAGCTCATCAGTAATGCGACTTAAAATATTAACTGCACCGGCACACGCAACAGGATTTCCGCCAAAGGTTGAACCGTGAGAGCCAGGGTTAAGAACATTTTCTACCTTTTCACCTAAAACTGTAGCACCTAAGGGTAAACCGCCGCCAAGTCCCTTTGCGGTTGAGAATATATCAGGCTTTACACCGTAATTCATATATCCGTAAAGCTTGCCTGTTCTGCCGTTACCTGTCTGTACCTCGTCAGCTATAGTTAAAATATCATTGGCTTTAGCTATTTCAAAAATTGTTTTCACAAATTCATCAGTAAGGGGTAAAACTCCGCCCTCACCCTGAACAGTTTCAAACATTATAGCGGCAATCTTATTTGTTTCTACAAGTCTTTTTAATTCCTCACAGTTATTGGCTTCGCAGTAAATAAAACCATCAGTAAGGGGCAAAAAGTCTTTATGAAAAACATCTTGACCTGTTGCGGCAAGGGTTGTGATTGTTCTTCCGTGAAAACTGTTTTTAAGGGTGATTATTGTGTTATACTCTGCGCCCTTTTTCTCAGCCGCATATTTTCTTGCAACCTTTATTGCACATTCGTTAGCCTCTGCACCCGAATTTGAAAAGAAAACCTTTTTCATACCCGTTCTGCTACATAGCATTTCAGCTAAATCGGCGCAAGGCTCAGAAAAATAAAGATTAGAGGTATGCTGTAAGGTGTTAAGCTGTTTTGTTACAGCATTTACCCACTCGCTGTCCGAAAAACCAAATGTATTAACCGCAATACCTGTTCCTAAATCTATATATTCCTTTCCGTCTTCGTCCCATACAGCAGAGCCTTTACCCTCTTTTAAAACCAAAGGAAAGCGCGCATAGGTATTAGCAATATATAAATTGTCTTTTTCTTTAATGTTCATCCTTTTTCTCCAAAACCATTGTACCCGCACCCTCATCGGTAAGGGTTTCTATAAGTAACGAATGAGGCACTCTGCCGTCCATTATAATAACCTTTCTGACACCTCGTGCTATTGCATCAAGACAACACTCAACCTTGGGTATCATACCGCCTGAAATTGTACCGTCATTGAAAAGCTCAACAGCCTCTTTAGTATCAATACAGGGGATCAGTGAGGACGGGTCATCCTTATCTTTAAGTATGCCTGCAATATCAGTCATAGAAATAAGACGCTCTGCTTTAAGCGCACCCGCAATATAAGCCGCTGCAGTATCAGCATTGATATTATAAACATTGCCCTTATTATCACAGCCTACAGTTGATATAACAGGTATATAGTCATGCTCTAAAAGGTCAGTTACAGGCTCAACATTAACCTTTGTAATTCTGCCGACAAAACCGAGTCTTTCGTCCTTGACCTCTGCTTCAATGAGGTGACCGTCCATACCCGAAATACCCATAGCCTTGCCACCCTTTGTACCCAAAAGATTTACAAGACTTTTATTTATTTTACCTGCCAACACCATTTGAACAACATCAGCAGTATCCTTATCGGTTACACGAAGACCGTCCACAAAAACAGATTCTTTACCGATTTTTTGGAGCATATCGGTAATCTCAGGTCCACCGCCGTGAACAAGCACGATTTTTACACCGATAAGGTGCAGAAGAACAATATCCTCCATAACCTGTTGCTTTAATTCTTCGTTTATCATAGCATTGCCGCCGTATTTTACAACAACAATTTTGCCGTAATACTTCTTTATGTAAGGTAGCGCCGCAGTAAGCACTTCCGCCCTTTGAGCATTTGTAATATCATCTATATACATTTTAAAACCTCTTAAGTTCTATAATCTCCATTGATTTTAACATACTCGTATGTTAAATCGCAACCCCAAGCGGTAGAATAACATTCGCCGTCATTAAGGTTAATTAAAATTTCAATTTCATCTTCTAAAAGAATTTCTTTAGCTATTTCCTCGGAAAAATCAATTCCTGCACCGTTTTTGCAAACAGGAATTTCACCCTTTTGAGATTTAAAAGAAACATCAATTTTCTCTACATCAACCTCTGCGCCCGAATAACCTATAGCGCAAAGCACTCTGCCCCAGTTAGCATCCGCACCGAACATTGCTGCCTTTGTAAGAGAAGAACAAATAACCGATTTTGCAACTGTTTTTGCGATACAATCTGTCTTAGCTCCGCACACCTTACATTCAAGCAGCTTTGTTGCGCCCTCACCGTCACCTGCAATACATCTGCAAAGGTGAACTGTTACAGTATTCAAAGCTTTCATAAAGATATCAAAGGCTTCACCCTCGGCTACGATTTCCTCGTTTTCTGCCATACCGTTAGCAAGAACTGTAACCATATCATTAGTTGAAGTGTCCCCATCAACCGATACCATATTAAAGGTATTCTGAATATCACTTGAAAGCGCTTTCTTTAGCATTTCGGTGCTTATTGCACAGTCAGTAGTGATAAATACAAGCATTGTTGCCATATTAGGGTGAATCATACCCGAGCCTTTTGCAATACCGCCGATTTTACATTCCTTACCGCCGATATTAAAGCTTACTGCAATTTCCTTAAGACGGGTATCGGTAGTCATTATACCCTCGGCTGCCTCTTCACTTTTATCGTTACCAAGACCTGATACAAGCTCGGGAATACCGTTTTTTATTGGCTCAATATCTAACGGCTGACCGATAACACCTGTTGATGCAACCACAATATCGTTAGAGTTTATTTTAAGCTCTGCCGCCAATAAATCACTCATCTGCTCTGCTATTTCTATTCCGTTTGCATTACAGGTATTAGCATTACCGCTGTTGCAGATAACCGCTTGTGCAAAACCGTCCGCAATATGTTTTTTAGTAACTGTGAGAGGCGCGCCCTTTACAAGGTTAGTGGTGTATACAGCAGCAGCATTAGCCTTTCTTTCGCTGAAAATAAGAGCCAAATCTCTTTTAGTTTTATTTTTTCTTATTCCGCAATGAATTCCGTTAGCTGAAAATCCCTTTGCGGCACAAACTCCGCCTGAAATAATATTCATATAGCTTCTCCTAAATTCAAATTTCCAATCCTGTAGTTTTATCTATTCCTAAAACTATGTTCATACATTCCACTGCTGCTCCCGAAGCGCCCTTGCCCAAATTATCATAGCGCGAAATCAGCAAAATTCTGTCACTGTTTCCTGAAACAGAAATTTCCATTCCGTCGTTAAAGCTTAGCTTATTTGCCGAAACAAAGCCGCTTTCATCAAAAGCCTCAACATATTTTACAACAGGACCTTTATATTTTTCTTTATAAGCATTTTTTATATCCTCAACGGTATAACCCTCATTAAGCTGAGACGCAAAAAGCGGAACTGTTACTTCCATACCGCTGTAATAAGCATCAACCACAGGGATAAACACAGGTGCATTTTCAATACCTGTAACCGATGTCATTTCGGGTAAATGCTTGTGGGTTTGAGAAAGTCCGTACTGACGGGGAGCATTTAAAAGCTCTTCGCGCTCGGCATCCTCATACTCGGCAATCATTTTTTTACCGCCACCCGAATAGCCTGTAAGAGAAAAACAGGAAAGCAATATATCTTTACTGATTATCCCCTTTTCTACAAGCGGATAAACAAGCGAAATAAAACCGCTTGCGTGACAACCCGGTACTGCTATTCTTTTTGAATTTTTAACCTTTTCCTCGGCAGTCTTTGATAACTCGGGAAAACCGTATGCCCAGTCGCTGTTTGTTCTGTGAGCGGTTGAGGTATCAAGCACTACCGTTTTATCGTTATCAATTAATGAAACAGCTTCAATAGCCGCCGCATCAGGCAGACACAAAAAAGCAATATCTGCTTCGTTTAAAGCTTTTTTGCGCGCCTCTGAGTCCTTGCGGTTTTCTTCGGTCAATTTAATTAATTCTATATCGTCACGGCTTTCAAGTCTTTCAACAATTCTAAGACCTGTAGTACCTGCACTTCCGTCAATGAATACCTTTTTCATTTAAAAACTCCGTAATATAATCTATTTGTGTTTTAACTGACTCAGGGCCTGTGCTACCTGCTGAAATTCGCTTATTAACACAGGTTTCAAGTGAAATTTCGTTATATAAATCTTCTGTGAATGAAGAATCAAACTCTTTGTATTTTTCAAGAGGCAAATTCTCAAGCACATAGCCGTTTTTGATGCAATAGCCCACTATCTCACCAACATGCTTATATGCAGTTCTGAAAGGCATACCCTTTTTAACAAGATAGTCTGCAAGGTCGGTAGCATTAATAAAGCCCTCGCCTGCGGCTTTGTACATATTGTCCTTCAGCACGCTCATAGTAGCAACCATTGGAGCAAAAATAGAAAGACACTTTTTAACAGTATCAACTGCATCAAATATAGCTTCCTTATCTTCTTGCATATCTTTGTTATATGCAAGCGGTAAGCCCTTAAGAGTAGTAAGAAGTGCCATTAAATCGCCGTAAACTCTACCTGTTTTTCCCCTTACTAACTCTGCCATATCGGAATTTTTCTTTTGTGGCATAATACTTGAGCCTGTGGTATAGCTGTCATCAAGCTCCACAAACTTAAACTCCCAGCTTGACCATAAAATTATTTCCTCGGAAAAACGGGAAAGATGCATCATAATTATTGCATAATCCGATAAAAGCTCAAGACAAAAATCTCTGTCAGAAACACCGTCAATACTGTTAAGACTAATACCGCTAAAGCCCAAATGCTCGGCTTCAAAATAACGGTCAGTATCGTAGGTAGTGCCTGCAAGTGCGCAAGAGCCTATAGGACTTTGGCTCATCATTCTGTTTACCGCATCGCTTATTCTTTCAAAGTCACGCTTTAGCATAAAGGCATAGGTTAAAATGTGGTGCGCAAAGGTAATCGGTTGAGCACGCTGTAAATGTGTGTAACCCGGCATTATAGCATCGGTATTCTGGGCAGCTTTATCCTTTATAGCCTCAATAAGGTTTAATATAAGCTTACCGATTTCCTCGCACTGGGCTGCTAAATGCAGTCTTATATCAAGCGCCACCTGATCATTACGGCTTCGGGCTGTATGAAGTCTTTTACCTGCATCGCCTATACGCTTTGTAAGCTCGGACTCAATAAACATATGAATATCCTCAGCGTCCATATTAAAGGCAAGACTGCCGCTTTCAATATCCTCTAAAATACCGCTGAGTCCATTTATTATCTGCGCCTTTTCATCGTGAGAGATAATACCCTTATCCCCTAACATTTTAGCGTGAACAATAGAACCGATAATATCCTGCTTGTACATTCTGTTGTCAAAATGAATGGAAGAATTAAAATCGTCTGCCTCTTTATTCAAGGCTTTACTGAATCTTCCTGCCCACATTTTATCCATTAAATTTACCTACTTTTAATATATTTAAAAAACACCTGTACCGCCCCTGTAAAAAGAGGCGGTAATCAGAAAAAATTATTTCAAACCGTTTTTAGCCTTCATCTTTGCATAAACCTTGGTAGGTAGACCGTAAAGATTGACAAAGCCCTGTGAATCCTTCTGGTCGTAAACCTCGTCCTCATCAAAGGTTGCGATTTCAGGATCGTAAAGCGAATAAGGTGAAGTAACACCTGCGTTAATCATATTACCCTTGTAAAGCTTTAAGGTAACATCACCTGTAACATACTTCTGTGTGGTCTTAACGAAGCTTAAAATAGCTTCTACAAGAGGTGTAAACCACTGTGCATTGTAAACAAGCTCTGCAAGCTTTTGTGCTACAAGTGACTTGTAATGTGCAGTTTCCTTATCAAGGCAAATGCTCTCAAGCACAGAGTGAGCCTTGTAAAGAATAGCACCGCCGGGAGTTTCGTAAACGCCACGGCACTTCATACCAACAAGACGGTTTTCTACGATATCAAGAAGACCAACGCCGTTTTCACCGCCTAATTTATTAAGGGTTTCAACAAGCTCCACAGCGCCCATTTCCTTGCCGTCAACAGCAGTAGGAACACCTTGCTCAAAGTGAACAGTTACATAGGTAGGCTTGTCAGGTGCCATTTCAGGAGATACGCCCATCTCTAAGAAGCCCTCTTTATTGTACTGTGGCTCGTTCTTGGGGTCTTCAAGGTCAAGACCTTCGTGAGATAAGTGCCAGATGTTCTTATCCTTTGAATAGTTAGTCTCACGGTTAATCTTCAGAGGAACATTGTGTGCCTCGGCATAGTCAATTTCCTCTTCACGGGACTTAATATCCCACTCTCTCCAAGGAGCGATAATAGGCATATCGGGAGCGAAAGCCTTAATAGCAAGCTCAAAACGAACTTGGTCATTACCCTTACCTGTACAGCCGTGGCAGATAGCATCTGCACCCTCGGCAATAGCGATTTCAGCAATTCTCTTAGCAATAGGAGGACGCGCAAAAGCAGTACCTAACATATATTCCTCATAAAGAGCGCCTGCCTGAACGCAGGGGAAAACATAATCGGTTAAAAATTCCTCGGTTAAATCTTCAATGTAGCACTTGGAAGCGCCTGTCTTGATAGCTTTTTCTTCAAGTCCCTCAAGCTCGCTTGCCTGACCAACATTACCTGAAACTGCAATAATTTCGGGATTATTATAGTTTTCTTTAAGCCACGGAATGATTATAGAAGTATCCAAACCGCCCGAATATGCAAGAACTACCTTTTTTATGTCTTTTTTATTCATTTTTATTCCTCCGTTATGCATAATATGCATTTGTTTTTAATTTCTATGCATAAATAATACCATATTTTGAATAAATATGCAAGTGATATTTTAAAAAAAATCATTTTTTACCTGTTGCACATATCTTTGAAACCGTTATACTCAAATTTGTTTAAAATACACAAAGGATTTGCAAATCAACTCTTGCAAATCCTTTGTAATTCTGTTTATTTTATATATTTATCCAAATCAAACTTCTCGCCGCAGCCATAATTTTCATAAACATAGTCAATATCCTTGTCTCCTCTACCCGAAAGGCAAACGAGTATTGAACCAGTTTTCTTTTCTTTTGCATATTTAATTGCATAAGCCAGAGCGTGAGAGCTTTCAATTGCAGGGATAATACCCTCAAAACGTGAAAGTAAGAAGAAAGCTTCCATAGCCTCTTCGTCGGTAGCAGTTTCATAATGGATTCTGCCTCTGTCGCGAAGATATGCGTGCTCAGGGCCAACACCGGGGTAGTCAAGACCGCTTGCAATTGAATAAACAGGAAGTGGCTCACCGTTTTCGTCCTGCAAGAGATAGCTTTCAAAGCCGTGAAGTCTGCCCTTGGTACCGAACTGCATTGTAGCAGCGTGGTCACCAACGTTGCTACCCTTACCTAAAGGCTCAACACCGTAAATTTCAACAGGGTCGGCAAGGAAAGGAGTAAACATACCAAGTGAATTAGAGCCACCGCCAACACAAGCGCAGATAGCATCAGGCATAATGCCTGTCATATCCAAAAACTGCTCTCTTGCCTCAATACCTACTACAGACTGGAAGTCTCTTACCATTTTGGGGAACGGATGAGGTCCTAATGTAGAGCCAATGCAATAAATAGCATCATGGTATTCTTTAGTGTAAGCCTCAAATGCGGCATCAACAGCCTCTTTAAGGGTTTTTAGTCCGTGTGTTACAGGAATAACGTTAGCGCCTAACATTTTCATTCTAATAACATTGGGGTGCTGCTTTGCAATATCAACCTCACCCATATAAATATCACACTCAAGACCAAAATAAGCAGCAGCAGTAGCAAGAGCAACACCGTGCTGACCGGCACCTGTCTCAGCGATAAGCTTTTTCTTGCCCATAAATTTAGCAAGCAAGCCCTCACCCATGCAGTGGTTAAGCTTATGAGCGCCTGTGTGGTTTAAATCCTCACGCTTTAAGTAAATCTGACAGTTGCCGAAAAGTTTTGAAAGACGCTCGCAATGGTAAACAGGAGTGGGTCTACCCTGAAACTCTTTACGTATGCGGCGAAGCTCGTTAATAAACTGAGCCGAATGGCAAATAGCCTCGTATGAATTGTTTGCCTCTTCAAAAGCGGGAATTAATTCAGGTGTTAAAAACGCACCGCCGTATTCGCCGAAATAGCCGTCCTCCGAAGGGAACTCCTTTAAATAATTTTCAAACTCTTTATATTTATTCATAATTCTTTTCTCCGTTTCAAAATATTTTTTAGCTGTAATTATTTAATTAACTACGCCATCGAAAATCAAGAATAAACATTTTTAAAACTCCTATCAATTAAAAAGTCCCAAGCATCTTAACAGATACTTGGGACGAAATAGCATTAATTCCGTGTTGCCACCCAAATTGGTCAAAGACCCACTCAGCCGTGTACGAATATACACGCTCCGCAATAACGGTCGGATACCGTCGACGCCTACTTAAAATTTTCGGGCCGCCCTCAAAAGTCCATTCATTATTATTGTATTACGGCTTTTCACCAACCAGCCGCTCTCTTAAAACACAAAAAATAACTACTTCTCTTTATCATCGGTTTATTTTTTATGATTTTATCATATTACTCCGATTATGTCAATAACAATTTTGATATTACAATATATGATTTAAAATCACATATGAAACAGATTAATTATCTACCATTTATATAAGTAAAATATTTCCAGAGTATGCAAAAGACTGTGTAATTTGCAGTCTTTCCTTATTCTTTATATTCTATTATATCACTTATATCACATTCTAAAGCTTTACAAATTCTTTCAAGAATATAGCTGTCATATCTTCTTACTTTGTTTTTGTAATAGTTATCTATTATTTGATATTGTACACCGGTTCTTTTTGCCAGTTCATATCTGCTTATTTTTAATTCTTTTAATAATTTGTCTATTGTTAATCTTATCATAGCTATATCATACACCTCTAATTAAATTTTATTAGAGATATATTTATTTGACAATTTACCTGATTAAGTATATACTTATATAAGTATATAGAGGTGAAGACTATGAAAACAAAAAGAATAGTAATAGCAGGCTGCAGAGATTATAATAATTATGAAGAAGCTGAGTCGTATATAGATTTCTGTATCAAAAACATCAAAAAAGAATATAATCTTGTTTTTGTTTCGGGCGGTTGCAGTGGCGCTGATAAATTAGGTGAACGCTACGCTGCAGAACACGGTTACAAAATTGAGGTATATCCTGCCGAATGGAAAAAATACGGACCACAAGCAGGGCCGATAAGAAATATGAAAATGGCAAAGATTTCAGATTTTGTTATCTGCTTTTGGGACAGTGAAAGCAATGGAACACGGTCTATGATAAACTGTGCTAAAAAACTAAACAAACCAACAAAGATAAAGTTTATTACCAAAAACACCTGACAGAAATATCCTGTCAGGTGTTAGTTTTATTGCGATTTAATTTTTATTAATCGTGCTTTTTAAAGCCTCTGCGGTCTCTGCCGCCCTTGCGGGGCTTGTCCTGTCCTTCGTCAGCATCGTCCTCAACAACAGCGCCGTTAACCTCTACAAGAGCATCTCTGCGAGAAAGGTTAATTCTGCCCTGATCGTCAATCTCTGTAACCTTTACAAGCACCTGATCGCCAACAGTTACAACATCCTCAACCTTTTCAACTCTCTTAACATCAAGCTTAGAGATATGAACAAGACCCTCTTTACCGGGAGCGATTTCAACAAATGCGCCAAAGGTCATAAGTCTTGTTACCTTACCGCTGTAAATAGCACCGATTTCGGGGTCATTAGCGATAAGCTCAACGATAGAGATAGCCTGCTTAGCCTTGTCAATATCAAGACCGGAAACAAATACGTGACCGTCTTCCTCAATATTAATAGTACACTCGCACTGCTCCTGAATAGACTGAATAACCTTACCCTGCTTACCGATAACATCACCGATTTTATCAGGTGAAATAACAGTAGTAAGCATCTTAGGTGCATACTGCGAAAGCTCAGCACGGGACTCAGGAATACACTTGAGCATTACTTCATCTAAAATGTGAATTCTTGCTTTATGTGTCTTAGCAAAGGCCTCTTTAATAATAGCGGGAGTAAGACCGTGTACCTTTAAGTCCATCTGGATAGCGGTGATACCCTTGTGAGTACCTGCTACCTTAAAGTCCATATCGCCGTAGAAATCTTCAAGACCCTGAATATCAACCATGGTCATAAAGTCACCGTAAACGCCGTCATCACCTGTGATAAGACCGCAGGAAATACCAGCAACCGGAGCTTTAATCGGAACACCTGCAGCCATAAGAGCTAAGGTAGAACCGCAGATAGAACCCTGTGAGGTTGAACCGTTAGAGGAAAGAACCTCAGATACAACACGAATAGCGTAAGGGAACTCCTCAACACTTGGGATTACAGGAACTAAAGCCTTTTCAGCCAAAGCACCGTGACCGATTTCACGTCTTCCGGGACCACGAGAGGGCTTGGTTTCACCAACAGAGTATGAGGGGAAATTATAGTGATGGATATATCTCTTTGTTACTTCTTCATCAAGACCGTCAAGCTTCTGTGCTTCACTAACAGGAGCTAAAGTAGCAATTGAGAGAACCTGTGTCTGACCACGGGTAAACATACCTGAGCCGTGTACACGGGGTAATAAATCAACCTTAGCGTCAAGAGGACGGATTTCATCAATACCTCTGCCGTCAACACGCTTTTTCTCGTCCTTAAGCCAGCTTCTAACAACGTGCTTCTGGATAAGATAAAGAATTTCGTCAATCTTAGCCTCGTCGCCCTCAAACTGAGCGTCATACTTCTCATGTAAAGCATTGCTGATAGGAAGTAAAGCAGCGTCACGAACGAGCTTATCATCAGTATCGAGAGCCTTTTTAACATCTTCAATACAGAAGTTTTCCATTTCCTCGAAAAGAACGGGGTCAGGATCGTTGGACTGGAATTCAAACTTAGGCTTGCCGATTTCAGCAACAATGCCGTTTATAAACTTAACAACCTCTTTGTTAGCTTCGTGACCTGCCATAATGCAGTCAAACATAAGGTCATCGTCAATTTCGTTAGCGCCTGCCTCAATCATAGCAACCAAATCTTCGGTAGAAGAAACGGTCAAGTTAAGGTCGGTGTTTGCTCTCTGCTCTAATGTGGGGTTGATAACGATTTCACCATCAATAAGACCAACGTTTACACTTGAAATAGGACCTGCCCAGGGAATATCAGAAATAGCAATAGCAGCTGATACACCGATAGCAGCAGCAATTTCAGGTGAGCAGTCAGGGTCAACCGACATAACTGTAGCTACAACAGAGCAGTCATTTCTCATATCCTTAGGGAACAAAGGACGGATAGGACGGTCAATACAGCGAGAAGACAAAATAGCCTTATCGCTAGCCTTACCCTCTCTTCTTGTGAAAGAACCGGGGATACGGCCTACAGCATACATCTTCTCCTCATAATCAACTGACAAGGGGAAGAAATCAACACCCTCACGGGGCTTTGCAGATGCGGTAACAGTACAAAGTACACGGGTGTCACCATAGCAAGACATAACAGCGGCATTTGCAAGACCAGCCATCATACCTGTTTCAAGTTTCAAAGGACGGCCTGCAAGCTCGGTTTCATAAACCTTAAAATTCTCGAACATAATAAATCTCCTTTATTTTTCTTTTTATTTTAAGAGATTTTCGTTTAGCAATAAACCCAAAGCCCCTAAGTGTTTACTTCAAGACCCTCGATTTATCGCTAACTGTGAAAATCCCTTACTTTCTCAAATTTTACAATAAGGCAGACCGAAAAATTTCGACCTGCCTAATAGGTCGACGAATGTCAAACCCATTACGCCTGACAAATAATAATTTTTCGTTTTTTCTTGCCTCATCACTTGTAATACGACGTATTACTGCATTCTTCGGCTTCGCCCTCTCAAAAAATTATTTATATGTCAGGTCAAAGAGTTTCTCTCAGCCGACTTTTATTGGAGGGCGATGCGTGAAATTTGCAGTAAGGCTATTGCCTTACAAAAATAAACGCAAGAAAGACAGTAAAAGACGGCGAGCGAAACCGTAATCGGTTTGACACTCGCCGACCTAAAATTACTTACGGATGCCGAGTCTCTTAATAAGAGCACGATATCTTTCAATATCAACCTTCTGGAGATAAGCCAAAAGATTTCTTCTGTGACCAACCATCTTGAGAAGACCTCTGTAAGAGTGCTTATCCTTCGGATGATCCTTTAAGTGAGCGTTAAGCTCGTTGATTCTGTTGGTGAGAACAGCAATCTGTACCTCAGGTGAACCTGTATCACCCTCGTGAGTTGCATACTCAGCCATAATCTGCTGCTTTGTTTCCTTAGTCATTATTTTCACCTCTTTTAATCTTTTCCGCAAACCAAGCAATGGGTCTTGGTATTCCCTCGTGGGCAGTCACCCAAAGCATAGTAAACGGTAATAGGAAATGGGCATTAAACATTCTAACGCACATTAACCTTTGGTATTTTAGCACAAATAAACTCAAATGTAAAGCAAAATTTAAATTTTCGTGAAATTTATTTAATATATCACTTGTATTTTAAAGAGGAAGGTGCTAAAATGTTGAAAAAATCAAGTTCGAGGTGCCCTTTATGAATAAAAAATACTCTAAATTAAAGGCAGCTTGTTACAGCGCAAATATTTCAATGTCGATTGTAAGCAGTCTCTCCCCTGTTTTGTTTTTAATATTCCGTACTCTTTACGGAATTTCTTATTCAAAATTAGGATTACTTGTACTCATATCATTTATAACGCAATTGGGAGTTGACCTGATTTTCTCCTTCTTTTCCCACAAATTCAATATTCCCACAACATTAAGAATTAACCCACTGCTAACAATAATAGGATTAATAATATATTCATTATCTCCATGGTTTTTTAAGGATAACGTATACATAGGGTTAGTTATCGGCACTTTTATATTTTCTGCCGCAAGCGGACTTAACGAGGTGCTTATCAGCCCTACAATTGCCTCAATCCCCTCAAAAGACCCCGATCGTGAAATGAGTAAGCTGCACTCTGTTTTTGCCTGGGGTGTGGTTGCGATAATAATTTTCAGTACAGTTTTTCTGCTTTTATTCGGTCAAAAAAGCTGGCAGATTTTATCTATGATTTTTATTATTGTGCCTCTTATATCCTTTATTCTTTTCAGCACCTCCGAAATACCCGAAATGGAAACTCCAAAAAAAGTATCAGGCGCATTAGCCTTACTTAAAAACAAGGGTGTTTGGGCTTGCGTTGCCGCAATATTCTTAGGAGGCGCCAGTGAATGTACAATGTCACAATGGAGCTCGAGCTATTTGGAGCAAGCTTTGGGAATACCCAAAATTTGGGGCGATATTTTCGGAGTTGCAATGTTCTCTGTAATGTTAGGTCTTGGAAGAACACTTTATGCCAAAATAGGGAAAAATATTAACAAGATTATAATATTAGGTTTTATCGGCTGTGTTATTTGTTATTTAACAGCCGCAATTTCCAACATTGCAATCATAGGTCTTATCGCATGCGCTTTTACGGGCTTCTGCGCTTCTATGCTTTGGCCCGGAAACCTGATAATTGCCTCTGACAGATTTCCTGCGGGCGGAGTATTTATCTACGCTCTTATGGCAGCCGGCGGCGACCTTGGCGCATCTGTTGGACCGCAGCTTGTGGGCATTGTAACAGACCTTGCAATTAAAAATCCAAAAGCAATTGCTCTCGCCTCCACCTTAGAGCTTGCCCCCGAGCAATTGGGTATGAAATTAGGCTTGCTTGTGGGAATGCTTTTCCCATTAGCCGCCTTTTTACTGTTCGGTCATTTGAAAGCAAAGAACAAATAAAACAGTTATGATTTAAAAGACTCACCGAAATTGCATACGGTGAGTCTTTTTTTATGTCAGCTTTAATTTTTTAGAAAGCTTATCTATATGGGAAATGCAACGGTCATAATCTGTAACCATACACGCCATAAGAAGTGAATCCATAACAGCAAATTGACTTATTCTTGAGGTTATTGCAATTTTATGCAAAGGGCTTTCCCTTGTTTTAGTGAGCAAAACATAATCAGCGATACTGCTTATCCGGCTTTCAGAAAAGGTAGTCACTGCAAGAGTATTAATTCCGCAGCTTTTTGCTATCTGAGCCGCCTTGCAGGTATCATTATTCTGACCTGAGTGTGAAACAGCAATAAAAATATCATTTTCGGTCATATTAGCCATTGCAACTGTTGCGGAATGCAAATCACTGTAAGCCCCTGTTATTTTGCCAAGACGCTGAAATTTCAAAGCACTGTCACTGCAAACTATATAGGAAGTGCCTGTGCCGAAAAAAATAACCTGATTAGCTTTTTTAAAAGCTAAAGCAACCTTTTCAAGAACGGAATAATCCAGACTTTCCTCTGTAAGGCGCATAGCCTCAATATTAGCGTTTATAACCTTTTCTACCTGTGTCTCAACCGTTCCCCGCTCTTTTTTCAGGTCTAATATAAAATCCTCGTGAGCAGGACGGTTAGCCACCAAAAACAGCCTGAAAGCTTTATAACCTTCAAACCCCATCTGGCGTGCAAACCTCACCACCGCCGCAGGGCTCACATTCGCATTTTCTGCTAAAGCCTGAACACTTAAATTAACCGCCATATCATAGTTTGAAATAATATAATCTGCAAGTCTTTTTTCAACATCTGTAAGCTTTATATATTTATCCGTAATATAAGCTATTGCATCCTGCGCCATAAAAGCCTCCTGAAAAATCTTTTTTTACATAATACACCTTTTGAAACTTTTTTTCAACTATTTAGTTTTAAAGTATTGACATTTTGAAAAAATACCGTTATAATTATTTCACAAAATGTTTTTTCTGAAATAAAATTTCAAAAGTGAAAGGAGTTTTCATCTTGCATTACTTTTTAGCGGCTGATATAGGCGGAAGTAAAACTGTTATTAATGTATATAACGAAAACGGTGTTTTAATAAGCGATTATAAAACCGAAGGCTTTGGCTTAGCATATGACAGCGCTGACAGTATTCCCCGCCTTAGCGAAATGCTTGAGGAAATTGGCAAAAGCTTTAGTATAAGCTCTGTTGCTGTTAACTTGGGTGGAAAAAACACAGAACAAATAAAAAACATTTTTTCCTCTGCCTTCAAAAATGCCAGCATTGAGGTTTTCCGTGAGTCGGACGGTAATGCCGCATTAAAATTAGGCGAAGAATATGCAAGTGAAATAATTTTACTTGCAGGAACAGGAACTATAGCAATTGCCCACGATAAAGATGTAAACTTTATTGTAACAGGCGGTTGGGGCTCGGATATAGGAGATGACGGCAGTGGCTATGCAATAGGTCTTAAGGCTATTAGAGAAAGCTTAAAAGCGCTCGATTCAGGAAAAGCACTTACGCCTATGCAAAGCAAAATAACGGGACTTACTTCACCGATAACTGTTAAAAAAAATATATCCGAAATAAGAGATATAAGGGACCGTGTTCGTGCAAATATCGGAGAAAGAAGCCGCAAAAACATTGCTTCTTACACAAGAACAGTTGAAGCCTTTGCCCAAAAGGGCGAAAAGGATGCCTTGGATATTCTAAATGAGGCAGGATTAGATTTAGCAGAGCTTATAGAAGCCACTGCAAATTCCTTGCTACCCTACAAAGCTAAAGGCTTGACTGTTACAGGCGGTCTTGTTAATTTCTCTGAATACTGGAAAACTGCATTTGAAGAACACATAAAGAAAAACACCGATATAACAGATATTAATTATGTTAAAGACGGTGTAATACTCGGAACATATTTAATAGCAAAAGAAAATTTTAAAAAAGGAGAATAAAAATGGAATTTCCAAAAGGTTTAATTGTTTCCGCTCAGGCATTAGAGGGCAATCCCTTTCGCAACTCAGAGGCTCTGGCATTAATGGCAGAAGCCGCACAAATAGGCGGAGCTAATGCTATCAGAGCAAACGGCGTTGAGGATATTACCGCCATGAGAAAACGTGTTACCCTACCTATTATAGGAATAGATAAGAAAAAAGACCCCACAGGTAGAACGGTTATAACTCCTGATTTTGAGGGTGCAAAAAAGGTTGTGGAAGCAGGCGCAAATATAATCGCTCTTGATTGCACATTTTTCCCAAGCACTATCAAGGAGGATACTGTTACCCTTATAAAGCGTCTGCACGAAGAATTGGGCGTTCTTGTTATGGCAGATATCAGCACCGCAGAAGAAGCCGCTAATGCTGCAAAGATGGGTGTGGATGCAGTATCAACCACCCTTGCAGGTTATGTGCCGAACGCACTTCACACAGACGAGGAGCTATATACACCTAATTTCAAGCTGATTGAGGATATTGCAAATCAGAAGTTGCCTGTAACATTGGTTGCAGAAGGCAGATTTTGGAATCCTTACGATGTTAAAAAGGCTTACGAATTAGGAGCAGATGCCGTTGTTATTGGCAAAGCAATTACAAACCCCATGGCAATTACAAAATATTTTATAAGAGAATCAAGGTAGGAAAAAATTATGAATACCGAAAGTGTTAATAAGGCAACTCAGAATATTTCGTCGGCCTCTACCGAAGAAATGCTCACTATGATAAATAATGAGGACAAAACCGTAGCAACAGCTGTGGAAAAAGCAATCCCGCAAATATCAAAGCTTGTTGATAAAGCATACGAAGTATTATCGGGTGGTGGCAGAGTATTTTATTGCGGAGCCGGCACAAGCGGCAGACTTGCAGTAGCAGATGCGGCAGAGCTTCCCCCTACATACGGGCTCGACCCACAAAAAATTGTAGCCATAATTGCAGGTGGCATAGGCGCTATGGTAAACGCTTCCGAGGGCTGTGAGGACAGCCGTGAAAGAGCGCTTGCAACCTTTGAGGAATACGGAATTAAAAAAGGTGATATGGTAATCGGTATCTCCGCTTCGGGACAGGCGCCTTTTGTAATCACAATTATGGAAGAAGCCAGAAAGCTCGGCTGCCCTGTTGGCTGCATCACCAATAACCAAGATACCTTAATGGAAAAATGCGCTGATATTACAGTTGCTGCACTCACAGGTGCAGAAGCTATCAAAGGCTCTACCCGAATGAAAGCAGGCAGTGCTCAGAAAATGATACTTAATATGTTTTCAACCGCCGTTTGCATAAAGCTTGGCTTTGTTTATAAAAACTATATGGTTAATATGGTAACCTCTAACCGAAAGCTCAGAAAAAGAGCGGTAACTATGGTTTGTGAGATTTCGGGTATCAGCGAAAACGAAGCTCAGGACTTATTGAAAAAAAATAATTGGTCGGTTTATGAAACACTTAAAGAGTTAGAAAAGTAGGTAAAGATATGAAAGTTATAAATAAAGAGAATCAGTTCCTCACAGGTGCTATGTATGCTCCTTTTTGCCGCACGCTTGCCGCTCCTATAGAAGAATGGGAGCAGGATATAAAAAATATGGCAGACTTGGGTTATAACTGTATTCACGGCTTTGCCGAATGGCACGATATTGAATACAAAAAGGGTGAATTTGATTTCACTCTTATAGACCATATGGTTGAGTGCGCCCATAAATATGGTATAACTCCAATTATAAATATAGCAACCCAAAACAGTGTGGGCTTTTATTCACCACGTTGGCTTATGGAAGAATTGCGGGAAACCTCAGAGGGTTTTATCGATAGCAGTGGCAATGCTATTGCGCATGGGCAGTTTGTAATACCTTGCATTGATGACCCTGTTTATCAAAAATATGCTACACGTTATCTCACAGAGGTTGCAAAGCATTTTGGTAAAGACAGCCGTGTCGGCGGTTATGTGCTTTGGGGCGAGCCGTTTTTGTCAAGACCTGGATATAGCGGCGCAGATATATGCTACTGCGAGCACACAACAGCCAAATTCCGCAAATGGCTTAAAGAACGCTACGGCACAATAGATAAGCTAAATGAAGTATGGAAATCAGAGGGTCCTGCCGAATTTGAAAGCTTTGATACCGTTTACCCACCCACAGGCGCTGCACGCCAAAGAGGCGGCTTTGCCTCTTGGGAGGATTTTAAGGAGTTTATGGAGCTCAATCTTGCAGGACATATCAGAGAAGCTGACCGCATATTCAAAGAAAACGGTGCTTTACAGCCAACAATCACTGAAATGACCACCGGCATTAATCAGAGCATTGACCCTTGGAAATTAGCCGAGGGCACAGATATTATAGGTATCAGCTGCTTTAACCGTCCAAGCCGTGTCACAGCGCTTTATATGAGCATCGCAACAAGTATGGCAAAGGCTTTAAATAAAAGCTCCTTTGTTGTTGAAGCAGGCGGCGGCTCGGTTAAATATATGGCACCTGTCTCCCCCACTGCCGAAGAGCTTAAATCCACCCTTTTGCAAAGAGCAGGTCACGGTGTTAAGGGTCTTATGTACTGGTGCTGGAGACCCCGTGTGAGCGATACCGAGGGCAATGATTTCGGACTTGTAAAGCCTAATGGCAAGCCTTTGCAAAAAACCGCCGAAGTGGGCAAGCTTGCACGCAAAATGAATGAATATTATCATATTTACAATTCTTCCGAGCGTGTAGCAGAGGTTGCAATTTTCTCGTCCAGACAGATTAATCATATTATGGGCTATGAAAATATGAAGGATACCTATTGTAATTCGCTTATAGGCGCTAATTTTATGCTTACCGACCTTCATATCAACTCTGATTTCATAACCGAAAAGGAAATATTAAAGGGCTCACTTAAAAAATACAAAACACTCATTCTCCCTTGCGCATACGTTTTGTCTGAAGAATGTGCAAAGGTTATTGATATGTTTGTTTCGAATGGCGGTCAGGTTATAGCTGACTATATTTTAGCCGAAAAGAAACCCGGCGGCTTTTGTTACTTTGATTTGCCCGGTGGCGGACTCGATAAGGTATTCGGCTTTGAAAGAGACGATATCAGCGTTATCGAAAGCAACAGCCTTTACAAGCCTAACAGCTTTGGTATACTTCCTAAAACCATTATGGAGCTTGTAACTCCTACTACTGCCAACGTTTCAGCAGAATACGAAGGCTATCCTGCAATCACCTCTAACCGCTACGGAAAGGGCAATGCCTCATACTTTACAGGTCAGTTTTTCCGTTCTTATATTACTGAGCCTACTGCCGCTTCAAGAAAGCATTTAGCAGAAATTCTGGCAGAAAATAATGTTCTTCCCCATGCATCACTAACAAAGGCAGATGCTGAGGCACAAAGCCCATTGATTACAGTTACTATGAATGATTTAAAAGATGGCGGATTATCAGTAATTACTCTTACCAACACCTCTGCCGAACCTCAAAACGATACACTTGTTATAGAAGACGGCGAGTATTCATTTATAGAAAACAGCGATTGCTTTAAGCTTAACCGAAAAGACGGTAAAACTGAAGTAGAATTCAGTCTTAAACCTTTTGAAAGCTTAGCATTATTCAGAAAATAGCATATAACAAAAGCATTAAGCCCTAAAGGAATTCCTTTAGGGCTTAATATTTTTATGTTTTAGTTACATATCATATATTCTCAATTTTTTAATTGTAGCATTCTCAGTAAATAATGTGAGTTTTTGAGCTTTAAAGTTTTTACGGTTTGAAATTAAAGTTCTTCCGCCACCTATCTCTGCATCAAAAATCAAGCTGTCCTTTTTGGGCTCATAGTGAAGTATCATTTTAAAAACATATTCTCGCCTTATTTCTTCAACATTAGATATTGCAAAATTCACACCATCTTTATGCCATATATCACCGGTCAAATTGCGAAAATTCCCTATAGCTCCGTGCTGTATAATATACTCACCAATGCTTAACATTTCTTCCGGAAAGGAATTAGAATTTTCGGAATAGCTTGTTTGCACCTTTGCTGTTTTTGTGTTAAGACTCAAAACAAAAGACTTACCGTCTCCATCAAAGCCTATTCCCACTCTGCCGCATTCACTTGGAGCAACCGCAAATTCAATGTAATAAGAATGCTTGCTTTCCACATTGAATTTGGCATAATCGATAATATCGTTCTTTTCATAACGCAGAGCTAAATTTTTTGTATCCGGAGTATATTCAGGCATCCATTTGATACCAAGCATCCCGTTATCCTTTTGAATAAGCTCACGGTGTGCTATAACATAGGCAAAGCCCCAACCTGCAAGCCAACCTGAAAGAATATATCTACCACAGCAGTTAGCAACCATAGGAACACAAAGGCCATCATAAAAATCCATATTTTTTGCCGTCATATCAATAAGTATATCTGAATTTTTTTCTGTTTGAAAAAAGCCTGTAATGCCCATTAACAGATATTTATAGCCATTCCATTCAAACATTGACGGACATTCAGTTGAGCAACCGCTGATTTTACGCATTTCAGCTGTGGGAAAATTCGAATCAACACGGCGCCAAGGTCCATCAATATCAGGTGCCTGCCATGTACCGTCAGCACCGTAACCCGCATACATTGTAAGAGTTTCATCACTATTTGCATAAATACTTGGATTTTCCGACCAATGCACTTGCTTATATGACGGAACGAAATTTATTCCGTCCTCAGATACCAAATAATTAGCACCATTCGGATAAAATCCTTTTTCACAGATTTCAGAATAGCTAATAGGTGTTGTCTCTCCCGTTTCTTCATAAGCATTAAGAATCAAATGTCCGGCTGTTTTTTCATCGGGCATCATACGTGATGTATGCAAGCCGAAGCTATAGTAATACTTACCTTTATGATAAAACATAGTTCCGGTGCCAAAGGTTTCCCAAGGATAATTAAGGGAATATATTTCACCGTGATTTTCCCAACTGATAAAATCACTGGTAGTTAAATGCATTGTTGTATGCGCACCGCCACCGAAACGGTTTCCGTGATGATGGCGGTCGTAAAGTATCAAAAGATGATATACGCCATTATGCCAGAAATTAACAACATCTCCTGCCCAGTCATTATAGCCTGCAAAAGAATAATAGGCTATACTGCGCTCGGTTTTCTCAGTTTCCTTAGAAGTCTCCAGTCTGGATAAATCACAGCAAAAGCCAACCATCTCTAAAGCACTATCATCATACCAAAGCTCGCCTGCATTGGTATTACCAAACGGGAAATTACTGTTCACAATTTTACCGTTATATATCCAACTAAAACGAACGCCGTCATAAAACAAATAAATGTCATTATTGACCGCATCATAAAGATTAAGCGGCAAGCCTATCCTCATACTCTTTCTTTCAGTAAAATATTCGTTTTGAAGATATATCTCAGCCGTAATTATAGGTGAATTGCCCTTTTCATCTGCATAAACAAAATACTGTTCCGAAGAATCGTAACTGTTAAATTCAAAATTGTTTTTTTCTTTGCTCAGAAGTTTTATAGAAATCTCTAAGAAACCGTCAATTTTAAGAATAATCCTCTTTTCAAGATTTGAAGGCTTACTTTTAAGCCTCACCTTGCACACAAAACCTTTTAAACCTTGACAGCTATCAAAATCTTTAGAAAAATTCAATTTTTCAGGATAATATTTAATATAATTTTCTGTTATGCAATGACTATACGACATATATAATCCACCACTAAAGTATTTTTTTAAGCTCCGAAAGCTTTTTTATTTCATACTTACTTTTATACTTAGGTTCTTGGTTTTGGAAATTAAACCAACAGGTATCAATACCTGCATTAATTCCACCCAAAATATCCGAACTTTGACTATCGCCCACTATAAGCATTTTTGACTTATCCTTTTCAGGAATTCTGCTTATTACAAATTCAAAGTATTCCTTTTCAGGTTTTTGGTGACCTGCCGCTTCTGAAACGAATATATCATCAAAATAAGGTTCTATCCCCGAATTTTTAATTCTTTTAAACTGGGTTAAAGCAATTCCGTTTGTAGTAGCATAAAGCTTATAACCCTTATCGTTTAAATATCTTAGAATATCGTCTGCACCGTCCATTTTAAAATACCCTTCGGACAGCAACCTGAAATAATCATTAGCTATGGCTTTTACATCACCCTTAGCCCCCAAAAACTCCAACAAAGATTCAAAGCGTCCTTCAAATATGGCGCTTTTAGGGATTTCGCCCCTTTCAAACCGCTCCCAATAGCTTTGATTAATATTGGAATAAATTTTTGCGGTTTTATCATCACAGGGCAAAGAATGAAGCTTTAATACTTTTTTTATTGCAACCCTTTCGGCCTTATAAAAGTCCAAAAGGGTGTTATCAATATCCAAAAAAAGTGAGGTATATGTACTCAAAATACCAATATTCACTCCTATTTAAAATAATGCGCTAACCACAGTATAAGCTATACTTCCAAGTATACTTGCCAAGACATATATAACTACGCCAAGGGCAATCATTCCACCCGAAACACCACCTATAGCAGCTAAACCCAACTTATAATATCTGCCGTCTGCCTGAATTGTTCTATAATAATTAATCTTTTCAACACAATGATTTTTATAGCTGTTAAATGCAAACAATCCGCAAAGCAAGCAAGTTAATAAGCTGGTAATAATATCGATGAAATATGCCAGCTTTTGCCAAATAGTTCCTTGCGCTGCAAACAGACTTAAAGAGCCCATAGCCTCTTCATAATCCGGAAAAGCAAACATACTTAGAAAATCTGATGTATTAATTGAATTATCACCCGAAAGAATTATTACAGCAATATGTATTACCGCACCAATTGCAGAAAGCAACAAAGCAGGTTTATACATTTTACGGTAGAAAAACCAACAAGCCGCACCGATAGGTCCTAAAAATGCACCTAAAATTGCAACCGGCCAGCACCAGGAAACCTTAGAATTTGCAAGCTCCATTTTGCTGAATTTAGGAAGAATATCATTAGCCTTTCTGCCAACAAACAAAGCCACTTCTTCGGTAGGAATTCCGGAAATATTATCTATAACATTCATTCTGTTGTTAGGCATAACTTGGGGTTGCGGCATTGGAGGAGTGGGAACAAAATTGGAAGCCTCTGTAAACTGAGGAGCAGCAGGCTCACTCTCGTGAGGAAACTCATTGCCACAGTTTTTGCAATATTTATAATGCTGTTCATTTTCAGTTCCACAATAATTACATAGCTTTTTATTCATAATTATTCTCCTTTATCTGATAAAAGTAATCAATACACTCGGCAAATTTTGTATAACCATCAACGCTATGAAGAACCACAGCAGATTAACGCCACCCTGCCTGCGGTATTCAAATGCAACATCATCACTTTGCTTTTTGATTTTTTTAATGGCAGAAATGGTATGGTTTTTATAGATATAATCGCCAAACAAGGCACAAAATGTGTTTATAATAAGCGTTAATGCCGTTCCAATAGACTGAAGCAGCAAGGTTGATGTATTAATCTGCCCCATAGCCTCCATATATCTCATAATAATATCAAAGCTGTTGGCACTTTCTACTATACTTATGCTATTAAGCTCAATTGTCATAGGTATTGTAAGTAATGCGGCTGTAAGAGATAGAATACTCACTATTATTCCGTTTTTAAACATTTTGCGGGATAAAAACCAACCGCTTGGAAAAACAAATGCAAGCCAGTTCCAAGACACCTTTTTCTTACCCATAAGATTAGCAAAAATCGGAATATATCTATGAGTGTTAGAGCCAACGAATTGCTTGGCTTCATCAGCGGTAACCTCATCGTCAAGCTTGTAATCGTGCGGCACCCCACCCAAAAAGTCAAACCCGTTAAGACCTGCTATTTTGGAAACATTCGGTGCCATGCACTTCGGGCAGTGACTTAAACTGCTTTGATATTTTTCACCGCACATACTGCATTTTGTATAATCAAGCTGCTTCTCAGCCTCGGCTTGCTGTTGGTTTGTTTTCTCCTGCGCTTTTTCCTGAGCCTCTGCCGCCTTTTCACGGGAATACTCAAGCTCAGTACCATGAAGCTCCTCTAAAGCGCAATGCCCCAATGCGCTATAGCACTCTCTGTGATGCGGAGCACCACATTCGGGGCAATAAACTATATCGTCCTCAGAAAACAGATACGCCTTACATCTGGCGCAGCTGCATCCTTCTACCTTTAAGCTCATACTAAAGCTCCTCTTAAACTGTCAATTTTTTCGTATACGTTGGAAAAATATTCTTTTCCGTAATTATGAAACTCTCCGTTTTCTATCATTCGGTCAAGATCTTCCCTACTTACCCATTTTGCCTCTGCGACCTCACTTGCCTGTAAAACAAGCTTTTCGGCTGGAGTATTGCACTCAATAAACCAAACATCAAGCCAGGAATTTCTTCTTTTAAGTCTTAAAAGCTTTTTGAGATTTTGCTCATCAGACTTAATGCCAAGCTCCTCAAAAAGCTCACGTGAAGCAGCTTCAAAGGAATTTTCTCCCGAAACTGCCGCTCCGCCTGTTGCAGCCCACTCCCCCGGCATATGCTTTTTATTAGGTGAACGGCGCTGTATCAAAACCCGATTATCACTTGAAACTATCCAGATGTGTACAACCAAGTGATATTCTCCGCTTTTAAGTGTGTTACCGCCTCTTAAAGCGGTTTTTCCTGTTAAAGCGCCGTTTGAGTCAAGTATATCCCATTTTTCCAGCATCATATTTTTTCTACAACCTCGCCGGCTTTTTTATAGATACTGTTTGGCGGGATATAACCTCTTACACTTGAAAGAGGATAAATATTTGAGTTTTTGCCGATAACTGTGCCGGGATTAAGCACAGAGCCGCAGCCAACCTCAACATTATCTCCCACCATAGCTCCGAATTTTTTGAGCCCTGTTTCTATTACCTCATCACCTGATTTAAGCTTAACTAAGCTCTTATCAGACTTCACATTTGATGTAATAGCGCCAGCCCCTAAATGCGAGCCTGTTCCAAGCACAGAATCTCCAACATAATTATAATGCGGCACCTGCACACGCTCTATTAAAACAACATTTTTAAGCTCTGTAGAATTACCCACAACGCAGTTACTTCCTATAAAAGCGTTTCCTCTTATAAATGCACAATGACGTATTTCCGAATTTTCTCCTATTATGCAAGGTCCTGTAATAGAAGCCGAAGCCGCCACCTTAGCAGACTTTGCGATCCAAATATTTTCACCCTTGTTCTCATAAATGCCGCTATCTAACATAGGACCAATTTTTTTAATAAAATCTCCTATTTTGGGCAATACCTCAAAAGCAAATTGAACATCATCAAAAAGAGGAGCAATAAGCCTGTTTTCTAAATCAAATAATTCCTTAACAGTAATACCTTTCATACTGTATCTCCTTTCTTAATCAAATATTTAAACAATTATACATTGTAATTATAACAAATATATTAATTTTTTTCAACAATTTATATCTTTCCTATTGTAAAATTTTTTGATTTGTGTTAAAATAACTGTAAATGATGGCTTATTGCGTATCTAAGTGTGCGAATGGGCGGGTCCTGTGCGACGGGACACTACGAACCATGTCAGGCGGGGAACCGAGCAGCATTAAGTAGTTTTTCCTGTGCGCCGCAGTAAATCGGCTCATTCGTACACTCAGGTACGCAAACTTTTTATTAAGAGGTGACTTTTGTGGCTTATCAGGCGCTTTACCGAAAATACCGTCCTCAGACCTTTTCGGACGTTGTGGGTCAGGAGCATATTACCGAAACCTTAAAAAATGAATTGGCGGAGGGCAAAACCGTTCACGCTTATCTTTTCACCGGTACACGAGGTACCGGTAAAACCAGCTGTGCTAAAATTTTAGCAAAAGCGGTAAACTGCCTTAACCCCAAAAATGGAGACCCTTGCCTTGAATGTGAAAGCTGCCGTGCTATTTTTGAAGGAGAAAATACCGATATTGTAGAAATAGATGCGGCATCGAACAACAGTGTTGACAGTATAAGAGAGCTTCGTGACCTTATCTCCTTTGCGCCCTCTTCTTCAAAATACCGTGTGTATATTATAGACGAGGTGCATATGCTCACCTTAAGCGCATTTAATGCTCTTCTCAAAACTCTTGAAGAGCCGCCCTCACACGTTATTTTTATATTAGCCACTACCGAAGTGCACAAGCTTCCTGCTACTATTCTTTCCCGTTGTCAGCGTTTTGATTTCAGAAGAATTGATAATGCCAAAATTTGCGAAAGAATACAGTATATTGCAGAAAAAGAAGGTCTTACCGTAACAGCTGACGCCGCAACCCTTATTGCCGCTGCGGCTGACGGCGGTATGAGAGATGCGCTTTCAATATTGGACCTTTGCGCTTCAAGCAGTAAAAATATAGACGAAGCTACCGTTGAAAGTGTTTGCGCAATGGCAGGCAATGATTATCTTTTAGAGCTTGCGGACTGTATTAAAGCCCATTCCTCGGAAGAATGTCTCCTGCTTATTGACCGTCTTCACAATTCTTCGGTGGATATGCTTCGTTTGCTTTCAGAGCTCACCTCCCATTACCGTGATTTGATGATAGTAAAAACCGTTAAATCAAAAGCAAAGCCTGTTGTGTGCTCAGCTTCAAGACTTAAAGCGTTGGAGCTTCAGGCAGAAAGCTATGATATTAAGGATATTATGTATTGCATTTCCACCCTGCAGGCCGCATCTGCCGCAATGCAGACAGGTAACCGCCGTTGTGAAATGGAAATGGCAGTACTCAGAATGTGCGACCCAGTCCTTTCTGCAGATTTATCTGCATTAGAACGCAGAATTGAAAACTTAGAAAAGAACGGCGTTAAAATTGCAGAAAGCAGTTTTAAAAACACTGTATCAGCAAAGCCTGCAGCAATAATTGAAGATGATGACGATGAAATTCCGCCACCAACAGATGAATATGAATCCCCCGCTCCCATAGAATCAGGTTTACAGCCAGAAAAAGCTGAGACTGCCTCCAAAGCAAAAACCGAAAATGAAGCTAAAGCAGAAAACAGCGTAAGCGAGGTTCAGAACTGGGACGAAATTTTAAGAATTTTAAAAACTGACTGCCCGTTAATTGCAGGTGTACTTTTGGACTCTAAGGCATATATAAAGGGAGCTTATCTTCTTATTGATGCGCCTAACAGTCAGTTCCGTTCTATGATAAACAATTCAAACGCTTCTTATAAGGACAGTATCCGCAAAGCGGCTCAAAAAGTTTTGGGTGTTACCTATAAATTAGGACCTTACACAAGACAGAATACTATGGAAAACACTTCCGACCCATTAGCAGAGCTTGCAAATAAATTGAAAAACTATGAAATAAACTAAAGGAGAATATAAAATGAAAGTTAGAATTCCGAATTCGGGCGGTCCCGGCAATATGAATCAGATGCTTAAGCAGGCACAGAAAATGCAGGCTGATATGGCAGCTTTGCAGGAGGACCTTGAAAACCGTGAATACACTGCCACTTCAGGCGGCGGTATGGTTGAGGTTACAGTTGACGGTAAGCACTTAATAAAAAGCATTAAAATCAATCCTGATGCTGTTGACCCTGACGACGCAGAGATGCTTGAGGACCTTATAACCGTTGCCGTTAACGAAGCTATCGGCAATGCAATAAAGACCTCTGAGGAAGAAATGGGAGCTATAACGGGCGGTCTTAATATGCCCGGACTCTTCTAAGAATATGGCTAACAATAATATTGTACCCTTAACCGAGCTTATTAATCAGTTTGAGCGCTTGCCGGGAATAGGCAAAAAAACCGCGCAAAGATTAGCTTATAATATTTTAGAGCAACCGCCCGAGCGTGCTGAAAAATTTGCCGAGGCGCTTGTTAACGCAAGAAGAAAAATTCATTTTTGCAAAAAATGTCAAGGGCTTACCGACTTGGAGGTTTGCGCTATTTGTGGCAACAGTGAGCGTGACCATTCAGTTATATGCGTGGTAGCAGAGCCGAAGGACGTTATGGCTTTTGAACGCACACGTGAATATAACGGGCTTTACCACGTGCTTCACGGTGTAATTTCTCCGTTAGACGGTATCGGTCCCGACCAGCTGCGCATTAAAGAGCTTATGGCAAGGCTCGGCTCAGGTGAGGTTTGCGAAATAATAATGGCAACAAACCCCAACGTTGAAGGTGAGGCTACTGCCAGCTATATTTCAAGGCTTGTAAAGCCTATGGGAATTAAGGTTACCCGCTTGGCTTACGGTATACCTGTAGGCGGTGACCTTGAATATGCTGACGAATTCACCTTAGCAAGGGCTCTCGAAGGCAGAAACGAAATTTAGGAGCTAAAGATATGACTCAGGAAAAAATCAACCGTATAAACGAGCTTGCCCGCAAGCAAAAGGCTGAAGGTCTTACAGATGCGGAAAAGCAGGAGCAATATACTCTCAGACGTGAATATATTGACAGCTTTAAGGCTTCACTTGTATCGCAGCTTGAAAATACTTATATTGTTGAACCCGACGGTACTAAAAGAAAGGTGCAGGCAAAAGATGAAAATACTGCTGACTGATACCGCCACACTTGTAGCTGATAACGATATTTCTCTGGATATTTTTAAAAGCTTCGGTAATACAGTGGAATTTGATAACATAAACCACGATGAGCTTAAGACCGAAGCGGCTGATACCGAGATTATCCTTTGCAACAAGACCGTTATTGACCGTGAGATAATTGAAGCCGCTCCAAAGCTTCGTTATATCGGCACATTTGCTACCGGATATAATAATATTGATATTGCCGCCGCCAAAAGCCACGGTATTACCGTTTGCAATGCAGCCGAATATTCAACTAATGCAGTAGCCCAGCAAGTAATTGGCTATATTTTAATTCACTACACACAAATACCTCAATATAACAGCTTTGTTAAAGAGGGCGGTTGGAAGAAAAGCGCTATTTTTTCTCATATAGCCTTTGGCGCTGATGAGGTTTACGATAAAGTTTTAGGAATTGTAGGCTACGGCAGTATAGGAAAAGCTGTAGCAAAAGCCGCAAAGGGACTTGGTATGAAAGTAAAGGTTTATACCAGAACTCCAAGACCTGACGGTGAAACCGAATTTGTTTCTTTTGAAGAATTACTTGAAACCTCTGATATTATCACGATGCACTGCCCACTTAACAGTGAGAGTGAAAAAATGATGAACAGCCAAGCCTTTGAAAAAATGAAAAAGGGAGCTTTCTTCATAAACACCTCACGTGGCGGTGTTGTGGACGAATCCGCTTTGTTAGAAGCTTTAAAATCAGGTCGGCTTTCGGGTGCTGCGGTTGATGTTTTAACCAAAGAGCCTATGAGCGAGAATTGTGTTCTGGCAGATGCTCCTAATATTATTATAACCCCTCATTCGGCTTGGTCTCCGCTGAGCACAAGAAAACACTTGGTTAAGTTAGTAGCCGAAAACCTTACCGCTTTTTTAGAGGGAAAACCTAAAAGTGTTGTTTCAAATTAATTAAAAATTTATATAAAAGGTGGGAAGTCACTTGTTTTCGAGAGTTAAAGGCATCGGCCTTTTCGGTATAGATTCATATATGATAGAAATCGAAGCCGACGTTTCGGGCGGTCTTCCCGCTTTTGATATTGTAGGTCTCCCTGATGCTACAGTTAAAGAATCGAGAGACAGAATAAGAGCCGCGATTAAAAATTGCGGTTTTAAATTTCCCGTTGGCAGAATTACTGTAAACTTAGCCCCTGCCGACCGCAAAAAAGAAGGCTCACTTTACGATTTACCCGTTCTGTTGGCAATTTTAAAAGCCTCAGGTCAGTTTAAAGCGGAAGTGGAAAACTCGGTTGTTTTGGGCGAGGTAGCTCTTGACGGAATGGTAAGAAGCGTTAACGGAGTATTAGCTATTACAATAACCGCTAAAGAAAACGGAATAGAAAATATTTTTGTACCAAAGGGCAATATGGCAGAAGCGGCTGTTGTTGAAGGCATTAATGTTTACGGCGTAGAAAGCGTTAAAGAAGTAATAGAACATTTCACAGGCGAAAATTCCCTCACCCCCGAAAAAAGGACGGACATATCTGCACTTGAAAATATTTCTGTTCCCGATTTCAGTGATGTTAAGGGACAGATAGCCGCTAAAAAGGCGTTAGAGGTAGCCGCTGCAGGAGGTCATAATATTCTGCTTATCGGCCCTCCGGGAGCAGGTAAAAGTATGCTTGCCAAAAGGCTCCCCTCCATTTTGCCAGAAATGACCTTTGATGAATCTATAGAAACTACTAAAATACATTCGATAGCAGGAGCTCTCCCAAAGGAAATGCCATTTGTAACAGCACGCCCGTTCCGCTCACCTCATCATACTGTGTCGGTAGCAGGAATTGCCGGCGGCGGCTCCACTCCAAAGCCGGGTGAAATATCCTTAGCTCATAACGGAGTGCTCTTTCTTGATGAGCTACCCGAATACAAGCGTGATGTTATGGAAGCTCTGCGCCAACCCTTGGAGGACGGCAAAGTAACAATTTCCCGAGTGGCAGGCACGCTCACCTACCCAAGCTCTATTATGCTTGTTGCGGCAATGAACCCTTGTCCTTGCGGATACTTCGGTCACCCAACAAGGGAATGTACCTGCTCGCAAAATGCTGCACATAAATACTTGGGCCGCATTTCGGGACCAATGCTTGACCGCCTTGACCTGCACGTTGAAGTGCCCCCTGTCGATTATGCGGCGCTTAACTCCAACGCAAAGGAAGAAACCTCTGCCGAGATAAGAGAAAGGGTAAACAAAGCGAGAAAAATGCAGGTTGAGCGTTATAAAGGCACCGGCATCACCTGCAATGCAAGACTCACACCGTCCATGCTTAAAAAATACTGTGTTATGACTGAGGATGCTTCAAAATATCTGGCTCTCTCCTTTGAGCGACTTGGAATGTCTGCAAGAGCTTATGACCGGATTTTGAAGGTAGCCCGCACTGTAGCAGACCTTAGCGGTAGTGAAACAATTGAAAAAGAGCATATCTTTTCCGCAATATCTTTCCGAAGTCTTGACAGAAAATATTGGGGAATGTGAAAAACATAAGATAAAACCACCCGAAGAAGAGATAAAATCAAACTCTTTTTCAGGTGGTTTTCTATATGTATTTCTATATCTTTTCAAATCCCACAAGCATTCCGCCCTTTTCGGCATAAAAGCTGCACAGCCCTCGGCATTTGTAAAATTCGACACGAACCTTAGAAAATTTAGATTCAATAAGAGCTTTAAGCTCCTTTGCAGCATTTTCATTGAAGCAATGCGCAATTTTCACCTTTCCGTTTTTAAGCCCCAATTCTTTTAAATGCTCAACTATAGTATTAAGTGCCTTTACTTCACCTCGGCATTTATTCAAAGGCTCTAAATCACCCTTATCGCTCGCCTTGCCTACTACACGAATACCAAGTATTCCTGCCATTTTCGCAACAAGCGGGCTTACCCTACCATTATTGGCAAGATTTTTCATTGATTCAAGCATAAACAGAAGACCGGTTTTGCAACTGTATTTAGTAATATCCTCACATATTTCACTAAATTCCCTGCCCTCGATTACAAGCTCCTCTATTCTTTCAATTATCAGAGCAATTTCAGGTCCTGCGGTTAAAGAATTGAACACAAACACCCGTCTTTCAGGATACTTTTCCTCATAAAGCTCCTTTGCCATTACTGCGGCATTATAGCTGCCTGAAAGTGTGGCGGTAATGGTAACGCAATAAACTTCCTCTGCGTCCCCGAAAGCATCAAGCCAATCCTCAGCATTAGGACAAGAGGTTGAAGATTTACCCTTATAGCTTCCAAGCTCGGTTACCATATTGTAAACATCAAGACCGATATCGTCAACGTATTCCTTTTGCGCAGTTATAATTTTAAGCGGTGCTGACTCAAATGGTACTTTTTCCAATTTCAATACATCTGCCGAAGAATCGGCAACTATTTTAATTCTTTTACTGTTCATTGCTTTGAGCCCTTTCTTCTGTTGTATAGCTTAACGGAATTTGATATTCCGTTTCATAAATATTTTTCCAGCATTCAAAATTTTTGCTTAGTAAATCCTCTGCCCTTTTATTGGTGGATAAGTTTTCATCAGGATATATTGGCTCACCAATATTTATTGTGTATTCCTGAACAAAGAAGCCGTCCTCACCCTTAATATCAGAATCCTTCATCGTTATAAAGCAGGGTAGTACCGGTACATCAGTTTTAGCCGCAAACGAAAATGCGCTTTTTTTAAGCGGCTTAGGCTTGCGATAATTCCACCACATACTCTGCTCAGGGTAAACAAGCACAAAATTTCCCTCTCGCAAAAGCTGTTCTGTGGACTCCATAAATTTCTTTAACGTCTTTCTGTTAGAGGACAGCGGCAGGGTATTGCAATGCCGCATTAAAAAGCCGTAAAACCCTGGGAATGATGTATAGTTACCCTCTCTTATAACACGGTAAAAGGTTCGCTCAGGCTGCTCGGCTGCTTCATAAGCTAATTGAATAGCAAAACTATCAAAAGCGTTAAAATGGTTGCAGGTAATAACCGCACCGCTTTTCAGGTTTTTAAAATGCTCAATACCCTTTATTTCTTTTATAATAAGCTTTTTCTCGTCAATAAGATTATAAACAAATTTTCTTGCTATCATAAAAGCAAATTTGGTTTTAAGCCTTTGTGTTCTGCTTTTATTAATATAATCAATTTCATCAGGCATAAGAACTCTGCTAGGTGGGTCGTCTTCAACGTCTTCATCAAAGCGCCCTTGCCTTTCAAATTCTTCAATTTTGCGCAGAATTTCTACCCTGTCCTTAGCACGGTTCTTTTTATTAATCCTGTTAAGAAAATTATCATCTCGGTTTGTTTCTGCAACAGCAAGCTTTAAAAGCTTATCGCAGGAAAGAGCATCTCTTTGGCGTTCTTCATCTGTATAATCATTAAGTATCCCAAGAATTTCCTCATAAACAGCGGTTTCCTTGGCGTATTCCCAAAATATATCACCGTGGCGGCAATCATTATAATGCCACGGCTTGCTGGTCATAATGTAATGAACTATTTTAGCCTCTTTTATGGAATAAGGAATTTCACCAAAAACTTCTGTATTAAACCGCTGGTCCAACCAATAAACATGGTCTTTACAGATAAGATTAAGATAATCCTCGTCCTGAGTTACAACAAAATTATAAACATGCAAATACTCGATAAATTTATCAAGCACAAAATGCATCCTGAACATATCGCAGTTTATAAGAAGCAGACCCGCATTGAAAAAGTTATGTCTTGAAACGCCAACAACCTTTTCGGCATAAGTGCCGTACTCATCAACCTGAACCATAGCCTGCTCGTGGCACGCACCAACATAGGAGTCACCTATATCGGTCAAATAAAGCTCACTTATATCACCTTGCACCACAGTATCACTGTCGATATAAATTGCTTTATCATACTCAGGGAACATTTCAGCAATAAAGAGCCTGTAATATGTGGTTTTGGAATAATAATCTCTTATAGGCAATTTATCCGAAATAGATTTAAGATAATCTGTCACATCGCAAAACGAAATTTCAAAGTTACCGTTTCCAAGCTTTAAAACCTCATTCTTCATTTCTGAAGAAATTTCAGTATGAAGAATATAGATATGATATTTATAGTTCTTAGAGGCATTCTTTATCATAGAATAAATTGAAACTATTGTATATTTAACGAAATTATTATCAGTTGCATAATAAATCGGTATAATCTGCTCTTTCATTTACTTAACCTCTCTGTTAAATTTCTCTCTCAAATAAATATATTCGTATAAAACATCATCAAACTGATAATATCTGAAAACCTTATGGATTTTACTCACATTCCATTGTTTGATATTATCTGTATGAGGAAAGGGTAACCAAAAAAGCCTTTTTGAAAAATGCCTTACTACTGTGTGGCTGTGCAAGAATTTTTGGTCATTAAATTTTTGAGGGAGCATTTTCTTTTTTGTTGTTGAGCGTATAAGCGCACTTTGGTCTGCAAAAACAAGCTTTTTAGTTTTTATAAGTGTTCTCGCTTTCTTTAATATGCCCGTCTGCCGCATATATTCCAAATTAAACAGCAATACCCCTGCATTAATGTAATTAGGGTTAATCAGATATTTACCGTAATGGTCCCTTGCCGCCGCATATTCAAATCCCGATATATCAATATCATATAACAAATGAACATCACGGTTGAACATAATATCCACATCAAGATAGAGCACCTTATCGGGCAATTCTGTTACCATATCGGCAAAAAGCCTTATAAGAGTATACGGCGAGCAATAAGCGTCCTCATTAGGGCAAGCGCTGAATTCCAAAGCATAAATTTGAGTAACATCAATTTTTAAAGCCTTGTTTTGTGGATTATATTCCCTTATCACCTTATTGAAAAAATCCATCTGGCTGTCAGTTAAAGGTAAATAATCCTCTCTTAAATGATAAACGTCCATAGTAAAGCAATAAAAGGTAAAAGGCTCTTTAGATTCCGTGCGTTTTAAAATTGATAATGCGCAGGTGAGCATACCGTCAAAAACCTGCTTATTACCGCAAAATAAAATATTAACCATTTTCCTCGTCTCTTTTTCTGTATTCAATAACAGCTATGTTTGAATTCTCCGCTCGCTTACACATAGTGTTATATATCCTGTCTCTTAAATCTTTTTTCTGTTCCTTTGCCGATAGTGTTTTATCGGGATAAAACGGACCGTCAATATAAGTTGTTATCTTAGGCCTTTTGGAAAACTTGCGTTTTTGATAAGTATTTGTAAAGCAAAATGCAGGCGTGTTAAGCTTTATCGGATAAGAAAAGGAAACATCTTTAAACGGCCTTATTTTAGTGTAATAAGGCCAGATATGTGCCTCGGGATAAATAACCACTGTATGTTTTTGCTCAATCCTTTTCTCAACCGCCTTGATGAAATTTTTATAAGCGTGCATATCATCCGGTAAGGGCAACGCCCCCAAAGAGGGTGTCACCTTTCCTAAAATCGGCATTGAGACATTATTAGGGTGCACTATAACATAATCGTCTTTCGGGAAATTCAGCATACTTGGAATAAACGCATCAGCAATATCCTGAGTGTGATTACCGTATATAAAATAGCCCGTATTTTTATATTTTTTTAAAATTTCTCTACCAATAACCCTGTGACGAAAAACCAGTTTAGTATAAATATAGGCAATGGGCGTTGCTATTATTCTGTACCAGAAAAAGTGAGTGCATTTATTAAAAACAGAGGTATTAATATATTTATAGTTACCATCTATCACTCTCGGTGTTATCTGTGCTAATGAAAATTCATCATTGAGCTCATCGCTGTAATAAATCACCTTTCGTTTATCCAAAAACTTCACCTCACCTAAAAATTATAAAATTTTCTGCCAAAAGCACAACCTACCGTAAATTTTTCCGCCTATCCGAATAAGCTTCTCTTAGTAGAGAAGCTTTATTTACTCTCCACTGTTAGTAGAGAGGACTCTATTTCTTGAAAAATGCCACCGCAACTGCTCCCGGACCTGCATGTGTACCTATCACACTGCCCACTACAGTTGTATTAAGCTCGGTCTTGCTTTGTTCCCACAAAGCCTTGCTATCCTCAATATACTTTTGCAAAAGCACATCGGAAAGACCTGTGTAGCCGAGCAACAACGGTTTTGTAAAATCCACACCGCCAGCCTTTTCGATTTCGGTAACAAGCAAATTGTTACCCTGCTTAGAGCCTCTTGCCTTGCCAAGCATTAAAATTTCACCATCGCTAACAGACAAAACGGGCTTAATGTTCAGAAGTCCGCCTGCAAAAGCTACCGTTTTGGAAACTCTTCCGCCACGCTTTAAATATTCGAGCGTATCAACCATAGCCACTATTAAAACTTTTTTCTTTTCCTGCTCTAATTTCTCGGCTATTTCTTTGGCATTCATACCGCTATCGGCAAGCTGTAAAGCAAGCTCTGCCAAGATGCCACTTCCTATAGCTACAGAACCGCTGTCAACAACATAAATATTTTCATATTGAGAAGCCGCTAACATAGCGCTTTGATAGGTACCCGAAAGCTTTGAAGCAAGCGTCAGTACAACTGCGCTCTCCCCCGCTTCAGCTATTCTTTTAAAATGCTCATCAAACATAGCAGGTGTTGCTTGACTTGTGGTCGGCATTATATCAGTTTCGACCAGCTTTTCATAAAACTCTTTATGATTAATTGTAACGCCGTCAATAAATTCCTCATCACCAAAACGTACTGTCATAGGAACAACAATAATCTTTTCTTTAACCTCAGGTATTAAATCTGCAGTTGAGTCAACAATAATTCTGACTTTCATAATTTTCTCCTAATCACCATTGATTTGTTGTTTTAAGATAAGCTATTATCTAACAACAAGACATTATCTTTTGCAAGTTAGTCTTATTATATCCAAAAATAAAGCTTATCACTCATATCTGAGGAATGCCTTCCTTGCTGAGTATTCTCAAATTAAGCACAATTGACTCTAAAGCATCATAAAATATTTCACGTTTCTCATCAGTTAAATCCTTGCCTGCAAGCTCTACTGCAAGAATTGCCCTTTTGCGCACGTGTTCTGCCGCCTGCTTACCAGACTCTGTGAGCTTGAGAAGTCCTCTGTAAAGGTTTTGATGTATTCCTTCTTTTTTTACTAATCCCTTTTTTTCCATAATAGACATCATTCGTGATACATCAGATTTATCTTTACCGCAAAGCTCGCACAGCCTTGGCGCTGTAATGCCATCAGGAAAACGGAACATTGTAAGAAGATATACCGAATGTGTTCCTTTAAGACCGTATTTTTCCATTTCTTCACTTGTAAGCTTGTGCCAATAACGTGAAATTTCCGAAATTGCAAAAGAAAAGCGTTCAAATCTGTTAATCATAATAATTCTCCTTTTTAAGAAGTTGAACTTTCAACATCTCTGCTATTATACCTCAAAGAAGTTGAATTGTCAACATCTTCATTAAAATTTAAAGCTATGCAGTAAATCTCTGCATAGCTTTAATTTATCTATCTATTTTATTTTAACTCACTTAATTTGATAGACTGTTTAAAATCTACAATATTATAATCTATATCAAAATTACTTATACTTTCGCTATAATACTCATTGCTAAAAGCAACGGCTATTTTGGTAATAAATAAGGATGCTAAGCAAACTAATGGGTTAAAAATGCGCGATATTAATATGGCTTGATTATTACACTCCGCTATTGCTTGAGCCATTTCGTAAGTACTCATAATATGCTTATTTTGCGGCATAAATATTCCCGACATTTTATCACGAATAATTATATATAAAAATTCGCACAGATTATCTACATAAATAATGCTCTTTTTATTTTCTAATCTTGGCGATATTTTAAATTTAAGAGTCAGTTTTCTCAGGCTTTTATAATTTCCAGGGCAGTTCGGACCATATACAAACGGTGCCCTTACAATAGCCACTTTAAAATTTTCATCCTCCAAAGACAACAATGCTTTTTCAGCTTCAAATTTTGAAACTCCATATTTTGTACGAGGAACAGGAACTGTTTTATTAGTAATAATAGAAGTTTTAATACACGAGGGTTTAATTCCATATACTGCCGCTGTACTAATGAATATAAACTGATTACAACCCGCCTTTTTAGCCCTATTTGCCAATTCAGCAGTAAGCTTTACATTTACTCTTTCATATTCTGCGTACGAAATTTTCTTTTCATTTCTATGCACCAATGCAGCTGCATGCACAATAACATCATTTGCCTTGAAATCAAAAGATTTCCATATATCATCTCGCATATCTAATAAAATAACTTCCATTTTTCGGTTTGATTTGTTAAGCCAAATTTTTAGCCGATTTGCAATATACCCTTTCGTTCCTGTAATTATAACTCTTTTCACTAAAATATCACCTGCAAATTCTAATTACTTTTTCTATTATAATTCCGTAACGGAATTATACGTTACAATTATAATTCTGTAACAGAATTATGTCAAGTGATTTTTGGCGTATAATTTTAATATATAATTATATGCGTGGTGTTTTTGATGAAAATTAGAAAACAAATCTATGGCACTTGCAATATGGTAGGAAAAAATATTGAGCAATTACGAAAAGAAAAAGGTATCAAACAAAAAGATTTCATAGCACAAATGCAATCAAACGGATGTGATATTAATCCCACAAGCTATTCTAAGCTTGAAGGTCAAGTCAGGATAGCAACAGATAAAGAAATTTATGTTATTGCTAAAATCTTAAATGTCACTACCGATACCTTATTCAAGTTAGGTAAATGACCTTTTCTAAAAAACAAAAAAGCTTATGAGTCCACAGGAACTCATAAGCTTTTTAAATTTTAAACTTTTAAATATGTGCTTCGTCTAAAAGCTCAATACCGTTGTCATTAAGTAGCTTTTCAGCCTTATCCTCATCATTAGTTCTCATTACAGCATAAGCCTTGCCAACAGTTTTGGTAACAAGAGCGTACATATACTCAATATCAATACCGTTTTCTTCAAGAATGCTTAACACTTTAGCAAGACCGCCGGGTTGGTCGGGTACTGCAAAAGCGGTAACACTTCTTACATTTGCGGCATGACCTGCAGCATTTAAGATTTCCTTTGCACGCTCAGGATCGCTTGCAATTATACGAACAATACCGTAATCGCTGGTATCTGCAATACTCATAGAACGAAGGTCAATACCCGACTTTGCCAAAACATCGGTAATTTCGTGTAAAGTACCCTTTTTATTTTCAACAAAAACAGAAAGCTGTCTGATAGCCATTTATTTCCCCTCCTATTAATCGTAAAGCTTGCGCTCGTCAATAATTCTTACTGCCTTGCCTTCGCTTCTGGCGATGGTCTTAGGCGGAACCAAGTGAACAGCAGGTCCTATACCTAACATACTTCTGAGCGCTGCCTGTAAAGACTTTTCTTTAGCAGAAAGATTTTTAACAGAATCATCAAACTGCTCAGGCGGTAGCTCAACATAAACATCAAAGGTATCACTGTTATTAACACGGGAAATTTTAATCTGATAGTTAAGTGAGCAACCCTCTTTAATAAGTACAGCCTCTATCTGAGACGGGAATACATTAACACCACGGATAATAAGCATATCGTCACTTCTGCCCATAGGCTTAGCCATACGGATAAATGTTCTTCCGCAAGAACAGGGCTTACGGGAAAGCACACATATATCTCTTGTGCGGTAACGGATTACAGGGAAAGCCTCTTTATCAAGACAGGTAAACACAAGCTCACCCTTTTCACCCTCAGGCAAAGGCTCACCTGTTTCGGGGTTGATTATTTCAGCAAGGAAGTGGTCCTCATTAATATGCATACCGCCCTGCTCCTCGCACTCGAACGATACACCGGGACCTGAAATTTCGGTAAGACCGTAAATATCATAAGCCTTGATACCCAAATTCTTTTCAAGCTCACGACGGTTTTCCTCGGTCCAAGCCTCTGCACCGAAGATACCTGCCTTTAGCGGAATAGTATCAGGAGTATATCCCATTTCCTTTAAAGACTCACCAAGATATGCCGCATAAGACGGAGTACAGCAAATAACTGTAGCCTTAAGGTCGGTCATGAACTGAAGCTGTCGCTCGGTATTACCTGATGACATAGGAAGTGTAAGACAGCCAACCTTGTGTGAACCGCCGTTAAGACCGGGACCACCTGTGAAAAGACCGTAGCCATAGCTTACCTGAACTACATCCTCCCTATCAGCGCCTGCTGCAACTAATGCACGGGCACAGCAATCCTCCCAAAGGTCAATATCGTGCTGGGTGTAATAAGCAATTACACGCTTACCTGTAGTACCCGAGGTTGACTGAATACGAACGCAATCCTCAAGCGGTTTTCCGAGCATTGCGTAAGGATAGCCCTCTCTCAAATCGGACTTCTCAAGAAAGGGGAGCTTGTGAAGGTCCTCAATACCGTGGATATCCTCAGGCTTAACACCCTTTTTATCCATTAAATCACGGTAATAAGGCACATCCTCATAGGCGTGCTTAACCTGCTTAACAAGCTTTTCGGACTGGATTTTTTTGATTTCCTCAACCGGCATAGTTTCAATTTCCGGTTGATAGTACTTCCTTTTTCCCATTTAAATCACGCTTTCATTAATTAGAATATAAATTATGCTCTACCGAGCTTAAATGCTTTTTTGTTCATCTCAACAAATTTAGGAGCTACAGTCTGCTCGATAGCCTCTAACCACTTTTCTTCAGGGATATCAAGACTTTTTGAAAGTCTGCCCATTAAAACTATATTAACTGCCTTTGAAGAGCCTGCCTCTAAAGCGGGAGTTAAAGCATCAATACAGTCTATATCCATACCCTGTGCGCTTAATTCGTCAAGAGCGTTATGGGGATATGAGGCAGCGCCTGTAATTACAGGCATAGGGTCGATTTCCTGTGAATTTACAATAATTTTACCGTCCTTAGCTAAATATGAAGCATATCTTGCAGCCTCTAACTTTTCAAAGGAAACGATAAAATCAGCCTCACCCTTATCTATAATAGGTGAATAAACCTTTTCGCCGTAACGGACGTATGTAACAACGCTTCCTCCACGCTGACTCATACCATGAACCTCGGAAACCTTAACATCAAAGCCCTCGTTAACAAGAAGTCGGCCTAAAAGCTTACTTGCAAGCAAAGAACCCTGACCGCCGACACCAACAATCATAATATTGGAAACCTTCATTACATATCACCTCCGATAGCACCGAATGCGCATAACTGCTCGCAAACGCCACAGCCTACGCACTGAGTAGCATCTATAACAGCCTTACCATCCTTCATACTGATAGCAGGACAGCCAATTCTCATACAAGCCTTGCAGGAACGGCATTTTTCACTGTCAATCTTAAGAGCAGGCTTAGCCTTAACATACTTAAGAAGAGCGCAAGGTCTGCGGGAAATAATTACTGATGGCTCATTAACAGCTATTTCTTCTTTAACAGCAGCCTCAGTAGCCTTTAAATCATAAGGATCAACCACACGAACACGGTTAATACCAAGTGCCTTACAGAGCGCCTCCAAATCAATTTTAGTAGCGGGGTCACCCTTGATATTATAGCCTGTAGTGGGGTTCTGCTGATGACCTGTCATACCTGTAATAGAGTTATCAACAATAATAACGGTGGAATTTGTACCGTTGTATGCAATATTTGCAAGACCTGTCATACCCGAGTGCATAAATGTAGAGTCACCGATAACGCAAACGGTTTTGTTTTGGGACTCCTCACCTCTCGCCTTATTAAAGCCGTGAACGCCGGATACAGATGCACCCATACAAAGAACAGAGTCTATCGCTGTAAGGGGTGCGGCAGAGCCTAAGGTATAACAACCGATATCGCCTAAAACTGTAAGCTTGTTTTTAGAAAGTACATAGAAAAGACCTCTGTGCGGACAGCCCGAGCACATAACAGGGGGACGAACAGGGATATTATCCAAGCCTGCAGCAAATTCTTTTCCCTTAATTCCTAAAGCATCAGCGATAATTTTCTGTGAAAACTCACCACAGATAGGAAGTAAGCTCTTGCCCTCAACCGCAATACCTAAAGCCTTGCAGTGGTTTTCGATAACTGGATCAAGCTCCTCAATAACAATAACACGCTCAACCTTTGAAGCAAAGTCCTTGATAATATCTACAGGAAGTGGGTTAACAAGCCCCAACTTCATAACGGAAACACTGTCACCCATAACCTCTTTCACATAGTCATAGCAAGTACCCGAGGTGATAATACCAAGCTTCTTATCCTCTGCCCATTCCACACGGTTAAGAGTGGTAGTCTCAGCAAAAGAAACAAGCTTTGCAGTTCTTTCTTCAACCACAGGGTGGCGGCGAATAGCGTTAGCAGGAGCCATTATGTATTTCTGAGGATTTTTCACATATTCCTTTTTAACAGCAGCCTGCGGCTCGCAAAGCTCTACACTGCACTGTGAGTGTGCAATTCTTGTGCACATTCTGAGCAGCACAGGGGTATCAAACTGTTCGGAAAGCTCAAATGCGATTTTAGCAAATTCCTTAGCTTCCCTTGAATCTGAGGGCTCGAGCATAGGTATTTTAGATGCAATAGCATAGTGGCGGGAATCCTGCTCGTTTTGAGAGGAATGCATACCGGGGTCATCTGCAACGCAGATTACAAGACCGCCGTTAACACCTGTGTAAGACATTGTAAAAAGCGGGTCTGCCGCAACATTAAGACCAACGTGCTTCATACAGCAGGCACTTCGAGCTCCTCCTAAGGATGCGCCAAAAGCCACCTCGCAGGCAACCTTTTCGTTGGGTGCCCATTCGCAGTAAATTTCGTCATACTTAGCTGCATACTCGGTAATTTCAGTGGAGGGCGTACCGGGATAGCTTGATACTACCGAACAGCTTGCCTCTAAAAAACCTCGGGCTACAGCTTCATTACCTAACATTAGTTTTTTCATTTGAATTTCACCTGTATTTTATTTAATAATTATTTTTCATTTAAAGACTTGCTCATTGGCACTGTAGTCTCAGCATCATAGCAAGCAAACATTTCGTCAACATTCTGAGGCTTATTCTTCTGTGTAAGCAAGCTTACAATTGGAATGATAACAAGACCGCCAACCATAGCAAACACGCCTGAATAAAGCGAATTTGTAAAGATAAAGCCTAACACGCCGCCGTCAAATGCTATAACCTTCATTGAAACCAGCAGTTGTATAAGCATAAGACCAACGCCGTAGATAAAGGAAACCCATACTGCAGGACGGGTGGTCTTCTTCCAATAAAGTCCATAAAGGAAAGGAGCTAAGAATGCACCTGCAAGAGCGCCCCACGAAACACCCATCATCTGTGCTATGAATACAAAATCAGACCAGATAGAATCCTTTAAAATTGCGATTACAGCCGATAGTAAAATAAATAAAACTATAAGCCAACGCATCATACCAACCTTTTTCTTTTCGCTTAATTCCTTTTTGGAAGAAGGAACAAATACATCAAGCGCCAAGGTTGAAGCAGAAGTCAACACCAATGAAGAAAGGGTTGACATTGAAGCCGAAAGCACAAGCACAATAACTATACCGATTATGTACGGAGAAAGCTCTGAAAGCATTGATGGGATTATTGAGTCAAAGCCCTTTTCAGCAACCTTTTCGGGGGTTATGAAAAGTCTGCCAAAGCCGCCGATAAAGTAGCAACCGCCTGCAACTATAATTGCAAATAAGGTTGAAATCAATGTACCTTTTCTAATAGCCGCCTCGTTAGAAATTGCATAAAATTTACCAACCATCTGCGGCAGTCCCCAAGTACCTAAAGAAGTAAGCATAACTACAAAAATCAGGAATATTGGGTTAGGACCGAAAAATGAGGTGTATGCCCAGCCGCCGTTTTCTGCTGTTGCAAGAGCCTCGGTAGAAGCCATAAGTCCGCCATTCTGATTAAGCACAGCAATTATAACAGCCACGATACCGCCGAGCATTATAATACCCTGAATAAAATCGTTTATAGCAGTTGCCATATATCCGCCAAAGATAACATAAACGCCTGTGAGAATTGCCATTGCAAGAATACATACCCAATAAGGCATATCAAAAGCAATACCAAAAAGACTTGAAAGACCGTTATAAAGAGAAGCGGTATAAGGAATAAGGAAAATAAAAACAATTATAGCTGCCGCAATTTTAAGTGCATTTGAGCCGTAACGCTTCTGGAAGAAATCGGGCATAGTTTTGGAGTTTATATGCTGGGTCATAACACGGGTTCTTCTGCCAAGCACATTCCAGGCAAGAAGCGAGCCGATAAAGGCATTGCCAAGTCCTATCCAGGTAGAAGCAAGACCGAAATTCCAACCGAACTGACCTGCATAACCCACAAATATAACTGCCGAAAAATAAGAAGTACCGAAAGCGAATGCTGTAAGCCAAGGGCCAACCGAACGTCCGCCTAATACAAAGCCGTCAACATCAGTTGCGTGCTTTCTGCAATAAACGCCAACTGCAACCATGAGTGCAAAAAAGCAAATAACCAGTGCAGTTGTAAAAATTTTTGCTGTCATTTAAAATATCCCCTTTTGAAAATCTGTTCTAAAATCAACCCGTTATCTGAGCCTCAACAAGACTGCCTCCGCAGTACATTTCACGAAGCTTCGGCTTTTCAATTTTACCTGTTGGGTTGCGTGGAACATCTGCAAAAATAATCTTGCGGGGACGCTTATATTTTGGAAGCGACAAGCAGAATTCGTTAATTTCGTCCTCTGTACAGCTCATTCCCTGCTTGATTTCAATAATAGCGGTTGCAATTTCACCAAGTCGCTTATCGGGAAGACCGATAACCGCAACGTCCTTAATTTTATCATACGCTCTTAAATGGTCCTCTATCTGTACGGGATAAAGATTTTCACCACCGCTTATAATAACATCCTTTTTACGGTCAACAAGATAGATAAAGCCGTCCTCATCTTCTTTTGCCATATCGCCTGTAAGCAACCACTCGCCCTTAAGTATCTCATCAGTAGCTTCGGGGTTCTTGTAATAGCATTTCATTACACCGTCGCCCTTAACAGCAAGCTCGCCCACTTCGCCCTGCTTCACAGGCTCGCCGTTTTCGTCTACTATCTTGGTTTCCCAAAGGTAACCCGCTTTTCCTATTGCTCCCACTTTATGAATATTCTCTACTCCTAAATGAACACAACCGGGACCTATCGATTCAGAAAGACCGTAGTTAGTATCGTAATCGTGACTTGGGAACTGATTTTTCCAGCGCTTGATAAGTGACGGCGGCACAGGCTGAGCGCCCACGTGCATCAGTCTCCACTGAGAAAGTATGTAATCATCGATATTTAAATCGCCCCTGTCAATACTGTCAAGAATATCCTGTACCCAAGGCACTAACAGCCAGACAATGGTAGCCTTTTCGTCGGACACAGTCTGTAACACCCATTCGGGTCTCACACCTCTTAGTAACACCGACTTAGCACCCACAAGAAGCGAGCCAAACCAATGCATCTTAGCACCTGTATGGTAAAGCGGAGGTATACAAAGGAAAACATCGTCCTTGGTTTGTGAATGGTGGTTTTGCTCTGTATAGCAAGAAGCCACCAATGCTGCGTGGCGGTGCAAAATAGCTTTCGGGAAGCCTGTTGTACCCGATGAAAAATAGATAGCCGCATCATCGCTGTCCTTAAGCTCCACAGGCGGAACGGTTGAAGAGCAGTAATATGTCATTTCTGCATAATTATCTGCATAATCGGGAGTATCGCTTTTTTTACCTACATAGAAGAAATTATCAATCTGAGGAATTTCATCAACAATGCAGTCCACTCGCTCAATAAATTCAGGACCGAAAACAAGCATTCTCACATCTGCTAAATCAACACAGTATTTAATCTCGTCTGATGAATAACGGTAATTCATAGGCACAACCAAAGCGCCTGTTTTTAAAATACCGAAATAAATAGGCAACCATTCAAGGCAGTTCATTAAAAGAATTGCAACCTTATCGCCCTTTTTAATTCCACGGGTAAAAAGCAGGTTGGCAAAGCGGTTAGCCTTAACATCAAATTCTTTCCAGGTGATTTCACGGCGGTATTTGTCACTCTCAGCCGCAGTTTCAATAAGGTTAAACTCACGCCAAGTCATATTTTTTTCAGGCTGTTTTTCGGGATTAACCTCAACTATAGCAGAATCGTTAGGATAAATTTTCGCATTCCGCTCTAAAAAATCGGTAATTGGCATTTATAATCATTCCTTTTGGATATAATACTCCTCATTTTATATAAAATTGATTATACCACACTCGGTTTCATTTGTCGAGTAATTTATACAATTTTTTTGCATATTTTTTGAGTTTATGCAAGAATAATCACATATACAAAAAGCCCTGTAATCCAAATCAGATTACAAGGCTTTTAAGCTTAATTTATTTTGTACCAAAAAGACGGTCGCCCGCATCGCCAAGACCAGGTAAAATATATCCGTTTTCGTTAAGACATCTGTCCAAAGTGGAAACGAAAATCTGCACATCTGGGTGAGCTTCTGCCACACGGGATACACCCTCAGGAGCACCGATAACAGCCATAAACTTAATGTTTTTACAGCCGCGTTTTTTAAGCTGAGTTATTGCATCGCAAGCGCTGCCGCCTGTAGCAAGCATAGGGTCAACTATCATTACAAGCTTGTCCTCTATACCGTCAGGCAACTTGCAATAGTATTCGTAAGGCTCCAAGGTTTCTTCATTGCGGCAAAGACCTATATGACCCACTCTTGCAGAGGGAAACAGCACATGAACGCCGTTCACCATTCCAAGACCTGCTCTTAAAATAGGAACTATTACAATAGAGTTATCCTTAACCACCTGCTGCGTGCAAACCTCTAAAGGAGTTTTAACCTCACGCTCGATAGTAGGAACACCCTCTTTAAGAGACTCAAAGGTCATAAGAGTTGTAATTTCCTCGATAAGCTCACGAAACTCCTTCATACTTGTTTTTTCATCACGCAAAATCGCAATTTTGTGATTAATAAGCGGATGATTAAATATAGTTACATTATCATAATTTTTCATTTGAAATTATTCCTCCGACTCTTTGCCCAGCTTGCTTTTTTCAACCTTGGTAAGCACAGCATTGGTAATAATACCGATAATAAGCGCTGTTGCGATAGAGGTTATCTGTATTGAATTTGTAATTTCGCCTGTTTCTGCTATAGCGTAAGGAATACGGATAGCAAGACCGCCTATACCTGAAATAAGAATAGAAGCTACAACAAACAAATTTTTATTATCGCCAAGGTCAAGGTCCTTGAACATTTTAAGACCTGATACTGCAATAAAGCCGTAAAGGGTAAGACATACACCTCCCATTACACAGGAGGGAATGGTCTGAAGTATTGTCATAACTGGGCTTATAAAGGAGAGAACAATGCACATAAAGGCTGTTGTTGTAATTGTAACTACAGAAGCATTTCTGGTGATTGCAACGCAGCCTACAGACTCACCGTAAGTAGTGTTGGGGCAAATACCGAAAACAGTACCTGCAATTGAGCCTACACCGTCACCAAGAAGTGTTTTCTCAAGACCGGGGTCTTTAATAAGGTCTCTGTCTATAATAGAAGAAAGATTCTTGTGGTCAGCAATGTGCTCTGCAAAAACAACGAGTGCCACAGGTAAGAAAGCGATTACAACCTCTGCAATACCGCCCGCATTAATAATACCTGCATTTTCGTTTGCTGCGAGAATTTCTGCTGAAACATTGCCTGTTACAAACTCTTTTATAGCTTCAATAAACGCAAAATGAGGATAATCAATAAATGCAGAAACACCTCTGAAAGAACCGTCAGCCGCTACAAAATTATTTATAACCGGCTGGAAGTTAATTATCATAAGATAATCGGATTTTGTTACTATACCGATAACTGTAAATATTGCAGCTGCCGCATAACCTGCCGCAATACCGATAATAAACGGAATAAGACGAGCCATTTAACACGCTTTTGTGTTGAACAGATAACAATAACAAAAAATGCAATAAGACCGCAAAGAAGAGCCACAAGGTTATCACTGCCGTAAAGGGTTGATGAATTAGCCTTTACAATATCGCCCATTGCACTGCCTGCAAGTGATAAACCGATAAGTGCAACTGTAGGTCCAATAATTACAGGTGGCATAAGCTTGTCTACCCAGTTAGTTCCTGTAAAATGAATTACAATCGCAATAAGTACATAAACAAGACCTGCTACTACAGAGCCCAAAATAATACCGCAATAACCATAAGCTACTGCCACGCCGAGAGAACTAAGGAAAGCAAAAGAACTACCCAAAAATACAGGACTCTTAAATCTTGTAAATAACTGGTAAACCAATGTACCGATACCTGCACCAAGAATCGCTGCAGGAATTTGTGTGGGCAAACCAATAATTGTAGGCACTGCTATTGTTGCCGCAAGTATTGCAAGCAGTTGCTGCAAAGCAAACACTAACATTTGCCCGAATTTAGGTTTGTCGTGAATGTCATAAACTAATTTCTTCTCCATAAAGACCCTCCGTAAAATAAAATTTTAAGGATGAAAACGCATTTTTTCATCTCATAAAATTTATTCTACCACATCTTGTGCCCATTTTCAAACATAAAAACAATATTTTCGACATTTTTCTATTTTCTTTTTAAATCAAAGCAAAAAAGTCTGAACACTAAAATAGAGAAAAAATAAAAAACAGCTCTCGCACCTCACATTTTTTCCAGAGCATAAAGGCATTTTAAATGTTACGATTTTGTAATTTGACTCTGTTACCTTTATTTGGTAAAATAAAGGTAGAAAAATTTTAATTCTTAAATAATTCAAAGCTCATTAAATTGGAAGGGCCGATTATTATGACTAAATATAAGATTATTTCTGCAATTATTCTGAATGCACTTAGTGTTGCCATACATATAGTAAGCTTTATAATTTATCCAAATGTTAATCTTAATATTTATTCTATTATTGCAGCAACAAGCGTTCTACCTTTTGTATGTGCCGCATTCTTACTATCTTCACTACTTCCTAAAAAATTAAGATTTATTAAATATATCATTTATGGGTACGCAATCCTATTATTAATTTGTTTTTTAATGATTTTCTTTGTTGGCATAACTAAAGGTTTTAACGCATAAAAAGCGAAAAACACAAGGGACCTCCCCTGTGTGCCTGTTACCTTATGTATACTTAAGTTTTAATTATATCGTGGTGAAATGTTATGAAAAAAATGTGTTTTATTCTTATCTTTGTTTTATTACTACTAACATCTTGTTCAACATCAGGAGATACAGCGAGAATGATTAATACCGATAATGGCGAAATAGCTGAAAAAACCTTTAATCAGCTTATAAAAGCCATCGAAGCCGATGATAAAGCATCTGTCAGAAAGCTTTTTTCAAAAAATGCTATTAATGCTGAGGAAAATTTTGAAGATGAAATTTTGAAATTATTAGATTTTTACGAGGGAAAGATAATATCCTTTTCGCAACATGAAACAGGTGCTGAAACAGAATTCGATGATAAAAAAGCAAAAAAAGTGTTATGGTGTGCATTTTTTGTAGAAACCAACAAGCAAAAATACCATATAGCATTTAACTTATGCCCTATAGATGATTTTGATGCTGATAATGTCGGCATATTATCCTTTTACATAATAAACTCCGAAAATTGGCATGGTAATTATGTTTATAGGGGTGACCGAAATCATAATCCAGGCATAAACATTGTGCTTGAACCGCCTATTGAAGAATATTAAGGAACCGTCCCCTGTCCTATGCCCTGTCCTATGAAGATTATCTATTCTGTATCAATAATGAGGTATTCGTATGAAAATAAAAACGCAAAAAATCATTATGTTTATTCCGTTTGTTAATTTTTCTTTAGTATTTATGTTTCTTCTCTTTATGAAACGCAATAACATTGAAGCTATATATTTCTTAAAAGCTTTAATTAAAATATCCCTGTTTTTATTGTTAAACAGTATCGTTTTAAAGGTTATTATCGGTATTCTTGATAATAACTTAATAACTTCCGTTTTGGAATGGTTTTTCATATATTTTGATTTGTTTATAATTGCTTTTGTTTCAGTAAAAGCACAAGAAAAAAGACAATGAAGCACATAAAACGGTTTTCTTTTCCCCTCCGTTCGATTAAAAAAGAGACGATAGAACCGTCCGAAGCCACTGAAAACGAGCTGTTTTTAGCTTTAAATAAACCAATCCCCCAAAACAGAAGTGTTTTAATGCCAAAACACTTCTGTTTTTTTATTTAATGCTTGTAATTTTCCACTATATATGGTAGTATATAGAAGATAATATCAATATTTATCAAAAGGAGAAAAAGCTATGAAATGTCCTTATTGCGGATACGAAGAAAGTAAGGTTATTGACTCCCGCCCTACAGATGAGGGTCAGCGCATCAGAAGAAGAAGAGAATGTCTTCAATGCCAAAAGCGTTTTACCACCTATGAAATCATTGAAAGTCTTCCCATTATTGTTATTAAAAAGGATAAATCGAGAGAAACCTTTAACAGGGATAAGCTTATGACAGGCTTACTTCGTGCCTGCGAAAAGAGACCCGTTTCATTTGATACTCTTGATAATATGATAGATGAAATTGAGGTTAATATCCAGAATTCACTTGACCGTGAAGTAAGTAGCGAGCGTATAGGTGAGCTTGTTATGGAAAAGCTTAAAAAGATTGACGAAGTGGCTTATGTTCGTTTTGCAAGCGTTTACCGTCAGTTCAAGGATATTAATACATTTATGAACGAGCTTAACAAACTGCTTCTTGAGGACTGATTTATATGAGTGATACCCTAAAAATGGCAGAGCTTTTACTGCCCAACATTAAAAACACACCCGATTATTACGAAAACCTCTACCCCGCCCGTAATTTACCTGAGGGCGCAAGGGTTGTAAGAATTGCACCAAGCCCCACAGGCTATTTGCATTTAGGCACTCTTTTTGCCGCCCTTGTAAACCGTATTACTGCAACCTCCACAGGCGGTATTTTCTATACAAGAATTGAAGATACTGATAAAAAGCGTGAGATTTCAGGCGGTATTGAGGATATTATTGACGGGCTTAACCGTTTTGGAATTACCATTGACGAAGGCTTTGTTTCAGGCGAAGAGCAAAAAGGCGATTACGGCCCTTACAAGCAAAGCGAGCGAGCTGAAATTTATCAGACCTATGTTAAAGAGCTTATCCGTCAAGGCCTTGCATACCCCTGCTTCTGCACAGCAGAGGAATTAGAGGCTGTAAGAGGCGAGCAGGAGGCTGCAAAGCTCCGCACAGGCTACTATGGTAAATTCGCAAAGCACAGAGATATTACCTACGAAGAGGCTAAGGTTTTAATTGACGAGGGAAAGCCCTTTGTTGTGCGTCTTAAATCTCCAGGTAGCGAAGAAAACAAAATTATTTTTGAAGATGCTGTTAAGGGCAAAATTGAAATGCCTGAAAATGATGAGGATTTCGTACTATTAAAGTCGGACGGAATACCCACCTACCACTTTGCGCACGCAGTTGACGACCACCTTATGCACACAACCCATGTACTCCGTGGCGATGAATGGATTTCATCAGTTCCAAAGCATATTCAGTTATTTAAGATTTTAGGTTTTAAGCCGCCGAAATACGGTCATATTTCCCCCATTATGAAGCTTGACAACGGCGCAAAGCGTAAAATTTCAAAAAGAAAAGACCCAGAGGCTGCCGTTCATTTCTTTGCAGAACAGGGATATGACAGCGAGTGCGTTATAAACTATCTTATGACGGTTGCCGCATCTGATTTTGAGGACTGGCGCAGAGCAAACCCCGATGCTTCCTATAAAGATTTTAAATTCAACCTTAAAAAGATGAGTGTTTCGGGAGCGCTTTTTGACGAGGTAAAGCTTTTAGATGTCAGCAAAAATATGGTATCAAAGCTTAAAAGTGATGAGGTTTACGAAAAGCTCACCGCTTGGGCGCAGGAATTCGACACAGAATTTTATGCTATTCTTACCAAAAATCCCGAGTACACAAGGAAAGTGCTTGCTATTGACCGAGATGTGGCAAAGCCACGTAAGGATATAGCACGCTGGAGCGAAGCTAAGGACTATTTCGCATATATGTTTGAGGAATTATTTACTCCTTGCTTTGAGTTGCCTGAAAACATTGAAAAGGCTGATGCTTTAGCATTCCTTGAAGCTTATAAAAATGTATATACCCCTGCCGACGACCGCCAAGCTTGGTTTGACCGCATTAAAGAGATAGCTCCAACTATTGGCTTTGCGGCTGAAACAAAGCAATATAAGGCAGAGCCTGAAGCTTATAAGGGACACGCAGGTGACCTTAGCACCGTGCTAAGAATTGCAATAACAGGCAGAAGAAACACACCCGATCTTTGCAGTATTATGCAGGTTTTGGGCAAGGAAGAATGTACAAGACGTATTAATAACGCCATCTCAAAATTTTAAGAGGTTTATTTATGGAAGAAAATATTATTTTAACAGAAGAAGAAAGCAAACCCTCTAATTTTATTCACGATTTTATTGACGAGGATTTAAAAGAGGGAGTTTACAGCAGAGTTCAGACCCGTTTTCCCCCCGAGCCTAACGGATATTTGCACATTGGCCACGCAAAAGCTATCTGCATTGACTTTGCAACTGCCGAAAAGTACGGCGGCAAATGTAATCTGCGTCTTGATGACACCAACCCCACCAAGGAAGATGTTGAGTATGTTGACGCAATTAAGGAAGATATTGAATGGCTCGGCTTTAAATGGGACAATATTTATTTTGCATCGGATTATTTTGATTTTATCTATGAGTGTGCATTAAAGCTTATTGATAAGGGACTGGCTTATGTTGATGAGTCCACACCCGACGAAATAAGAGAAATGCGCGGTACTTTAACAGAGGCTGGCGTTAACAGCCCTTACCGTAACAGACCCATTGAAGAAACCAAGGCATTATTTAAAAGAATGACCGACGGTGAATTCCCGAACGGTGCAATGGTACTAAGAGCTAAAATTGATATGAGCTCCTCTAACCTTAATATGCGTGACCCTATAATTTACAGAATTATGCACGCTCATCACCACAGAACAGGTGACAAATGGTGCGTTTATCCTATGTATGACTTCGCACACCCACTTAGTGACGCTAAAGAGGGTGTTACCCACTCACTTTGCTCCTTGGAATTTGAAAACCACCGTCCCCTTTACAATTGGTTCTTAGAGGTTCTCGAAATCCCCGAGGCTCCCCGTCAGATAGAGTTTGCAAGAATGAATGTAAACTACACATTAACAAGTAAACGTAAATGCTTAAAGCTTGTTAATGACGGTTTGGTTTCAGGCTGGGACGACCCCAGAATGGCAACTATCTGCGGTATGCGCCGCAGAGGCTATCCCGCAGAGGCTGTACGTGCATTTGTTGATAAAATCGGTGTTTCCAAGGCTTACAGCGTTATTGACTATGCTTTGCTTGAGTCCTGTGTAAGAGATTACCTCAACGAAAACGCTGACCGTGCAATGGCAGTGCTTCGCCCTCTTAAAGTTATTATTGATAATTATCCTGAGGACAAGACTGATATTATTGAGGTTGATATCAACCCCAACAAGCCCGAGCTTGGCAAAACAAGTGTTACCTTCTCTAAGGAAATCTTTATTGAAGAGGACGACTTTATGTTAGACCCTCCGGGCAAATATTTCCGTTTATGCCCTCAGAAAGAGGTTCGTTTAAAGGGTGCTTATTATATTAAATATGCATCTCACGAAACCGATGAAAACGGCAATATTACTGCAGTTCACTGCACCTATGACCCTGAAAGCTTTGGCGGTGAGACTCCCGACGGCAGAAAGGTTAAGGGTACTTTACATTGGGTAGACGCTAAAAATTCTGCCGATGTTGAGGTAAGACTATACGAGCGCCTTTTCAATGTTCCCAACCCAAGTGACGAAGAGGGTGTTTACTCCTTTGCGGATAATCTTAACCCCGAATCACTTACCGTTTTAAGCAACTGCAAAATTGATGCCGGTCTTAAAGATGTTAAAGCAGGCGATACCTTCCAGTTTATGCGTCAGGGTTATTTCTGTGTTGATAAGGATTCTACCGACGAGAAGTTAATCTTTAACCGCACAGTAGCACTTAAAGATTCTTTTGTTAAGAAGGCTTAAAATATGACCGTTTCAAAAATATTCGAATTTTTAAACAAGCAGTATCCTTGTGATACTGCTTGCGATTTTGACAATGTTGGTTTGCTTATAGGTGACAGCGAACAAAAAGTCACAAAAGCTTTAGTTTCGCTTGACTGCACGTTGCAAACCATAGCAGAAGCCAAAGAAAAGAACTGTCAGCTTATAATCACCCACCACCCTGTTATTTTTAGTCCTCTTAAAAATGTGCTTGCAGGCAGTATTCCTTTTGAACTTATTAAAAGTGGAATTTCGGTAATATCTATGCACACCAATTTGGATATAGCTAAAAACGGCGGTGTTAACGCTTGCCTTTGCAAAGCTCTTGGAATTGAAAATACCGAAATTTATACAGCGAGTGACGGCTATGCTCTTATGAGCGGTAGAGTCTCCCCTCTTTCGGCTGATGATTTTGCAAAGCAAATAAAAAGCACTTTAGGCGGCACAGTTAAATATGTTGACGGTAAAAAGCTTATAGAAAAGGTTCTTGTCTGCTCAGGAAGCGGCGGTGATTTTATAAATGAAGCCATTAAAGGCAGCTTTGATGCTCTTGTTACAGCCGACGTTAAGCATCATCAGTTTTTAGAAAGCTTTGATAATGGCATTTCCCTTTTCGACGCAGGGCATTTTAACACCGAAGATATTGTTATTGAGCCTCTTAAAGATTTGCTTGCAAAAGAATTTGGAAATATAAAGTTTTTAACAACACATAACACAAACATAAAATACGAATAAGTAAAAACAGGTTACTGCCTTAATAAAGCAGTAACCTGTTTTTTATATCTCTAATATTCCTTTTTGAACCTTTTTTATATCAGCATTAACAGCCGGTGTTTTGTCCTCAACACAAACTGCGGCTGCCACACCTGCGGCCTGACCTGTAATATAACAGCAAGGAATTACTCGGGTTGATGCCTGCATTTCCCTATCTGTACCGATACATCTGCCTGCAACAAGCATATTATTTAATCCCTTTGGTACTAAGCATCTATACGGAATACTGTAGCTTTGTCCGTCCTCGTGTCTCATCGAAACAGATTTATGAAAGCCTTTCATACCGTCAGTATCAGGAGTCATTGGGTGAATATCTATCGGGTATGAATATCTGCCGATTTCATCAGAAAAGCTATCCTCAGAATAAAAGCTATCAACCGTTAATGTATATTCGCAACTAATTCTCCTTGATTCACGAATGCCAATATAATCCGCACTTTTAACCAAAACTGCATTTTCGCAACCCGATACATAATTGCGGTAATAATTTTCATATTCGGCTAAAATTTTCCTGCCCTCAAACATTGCTTTAGTGAGACTTTTTACGTCCCTGTCATCAACTCCAAAGCAATGTCCCACATTGCCGCCACCTACACCGATTTCGGCATAGTTCTTTTTTATACCGGGTAGCACTTTGTCATACTGCGAAAAAACACCGTCGGAATATGCCTGCTCATATTTTGCAGCATCGTACCCTTTTTTGGCAAAATCCACTCCGCCCCAAAGACTGCATATAGTGGCGCTCATTGTATCTCCGTTTTCGTTACCGTAACTATAATCAGCACCCGCAAGGCTGGCAAGTATACCAGTACCTGTGCAATCTATAAAAAACTCAGCCTCCAGAGCATAAATACCGTCAGGACAGGAAACCACCGCATACTGAACTGTTCTGTCTTCACATACCGCATCCACAATATGGGTATAGAACATTACCTCTACACCTGCCTGCAGCACTAAATCATCATAAACACGTTTCAGTTCTTCGTATCTTATGTTATACCATTCACGCTTATTGTTATTCTGATATTTAAGCCTGGTGAAAATTTCCCTGCCTATTCCGTTTGAAATAAACTTTTCACCATCATCAAAATTCATAAGCTCGGCAACCATAGCCAAAACACTTGAACCGCCAAGTGTTCCTGACTGTTCTATCAGAATAACCCTTTTGCCCTGTCTTGCCGCCGCAACTGCCGCCGCAACACCCGAGGGCCCGCCGCCTGCTACAATTATATCTGCCCTGTCATAAACTTTAATTGATTTTTGATAGCTTATCTCTGTTTTCATATCTGTTCCTCAATTTTAGCTTTTCTTGTATTTACCGCTTTAATCTTTTGCATATCAAGCTTAGGAATGCGGTTATATGTGTATAAACCGTTTTTCTCCTGTTCAACATCGTAAAGCTGTGTATAGCAAAAGCCCATTATATCAGGGTTATCAAGCAAAGCATCGGTGTAATTTGTATACCTCTCAAGAAGCTCTTCCCAAGTTTTAGGAGCATTACCGTAGCCCCATCCTTTTTCACCCTCTGCAATAAATGCAAAGCCGCCGTATTCACTAACGAACACAGGTTGCCCGCTGTATTTTTGAATTTCGCCTTCTTTTCTTGCAACCTGATCGGTGACTATTCCTTCTTTTATATGAGCATAGCCCTCTTTGAATGTATCCAAGCTGTTGCAATAATCGTGAACATCGTATATTTCCATACCGTTTATGTGATAATTACCGCTTACTGCAATACAAGGCCTTGTACTATCAGTAGCTTTAGTGATTTTATACACACTCTCAATTATTCTGTCACTAACCGCATATTCCCTATAACCCCAGGTCTCATTAAAAGGGCACCAACCTATAATCGAGGGATGATTAAAGTCACGTTCTACAATTTCTACCCATTCGCAAATAAAGTTTTCACAAGCTATAGCATTTGTATAATCCATACCCCAATTGCCATGCTCGCCCCAAACCATATAACCCGCCTTATCACAATGGTATAAAAATCTTTTCTCAAATACTTTTTGGTGAAGTCTTGCACCGTTAAAACCTGCAGCCATAGAAATTTTAATATCATTAGCCAATGCTTCATCGGTTTTTGCGGTATAAATTCCGTCGGGATAAAAGCCTTGGTCAAGTACTAATCTTTGGAACACACACTCTGAATTAAGCATAAATTTTTTGCCTTCAAGACAAGTGTTTCTTAATCCAAAATAACTTTTCACTCTGTCTTCACCGAATGTGAATTTCAAATCATAAAGTCTGCCGTTTCCCACCTCCCAGAGGTGAATTTCATCTAACCTTAAACAAGCAGAAAAATTATTACCGTTAACCTGAAGCTTACTGCTTCCCATAGGCTTTCCTTTATAAGATGCGGTTATAACTATTTCACCGTTTCCGCAAACCTCGCCCAAAATTAAAACAGAACCGTTATTCACATCAGGATAATATTTTGCAGATTTAATATACGCCTTTGGAACAATCTCAAGCCACACCGTCTGCCATATTCCTGTAGTTCTTGTGTAATAACATCCATAAGAAACAGGCTTTGCACTCTGTTTGCCGGAGGGTTGTTCCTTATTTTTAACATCGTCCTCAGCTATAACCAGAATTTCATTTTCTCCGGTCTTTAAAAATGGAGCTATATTAAATTCAAAAGAAGAATAACCACCTATATGTATTCCAACCTGCGCACCGTTTACTAAGACAGTTGTTTTAAAATCAACTGCTCCAAAGTGCAAAAATATATTATTTTCAAGCTGTTCGGCAGTGATATTAATATTTCTTTTATATACCGCTACAGATATAAAATCCTTAAAGCCTATACCTGACAGCTCACTCTCAGGACAAAAAGGAACTGTTATTTTTTTAGTGAGCGGAGCAGTTTTCAAGCTTTCTATGATTTCTGGTGTGTTTTCGGTATAAAAATCAAAATCCCACTCCCCATTAAGATTTATAAATCCCTCTCGTTCCCACTGCGGATCAGGATGCTCAGTTCTGTAAACCATAATAATCACCATATCCTTTCTGCTACTTTAATTACTAATGGTATGCGCCCTATACTTTTAAACGTTATTTTTCACACTAATAATCTCTTTTGCATAAAGCACTTTAAATTTATTATATATCGTGATATAATTACTTGTAAATACAAAATATCTACAGAAAGGTATAAAATATTGATATGTATGAGGATATAACTATTTTTTCAAACAAGATAGAAAAAACGCCCCACGCTTTTAATGTTCTGATGTGCGGTAGCTCCTACTGTGACGGCACTTATAAAATCAACCGCCCGAAATCCCCGATTTGCTGTATTGAATATATTTGCAAGGGTCGCGGATATGTAACTGTTGATGATGTAACCTTTACTGCGAGCGAGGGGGATATTTATCTGTTACCTATAGGAAAAGACCATTTTTACTATTCCGATGATAAAGACCCTTGGGAAAAGCTTTGGTTTAATATAAGCGGGAAATTTGTTGAAAGCACCCTGGAAGCCTATGGAATAGAAAACATCTATCACATTAAAAATCTCGATTTAAAAGCACTTTTTAAAGATTTTTTATCCCATGCGGAAAAAATCAAGCAAACAAGCTCAACAAAATTCAATTTCAATGCCTGCGCTATGGATTATTTAAAAATAATACAAAGTATTGCCACTTCCCCTGAATTGCAGGAAAAACACATTCCCACCGACAAGGCAGAGCTTTTAAAAAATAAAATAGACACTCTTACCGACTTTTCTCTTACGTTTGATGAAATATTAAATGAATTTTTTTACACCAAATCACATTTAATAAGATTATTTAAAGCTAAATACGGTATTACCCCTTATGATTATTTACTTGAGCATAAGCTGAGTATCGCCAAGCTTCTGCTCAAAAACACCGCTATTGGTATAGCTGAAATAGCCTCTCGCTTAGGCTTTGCTAACAGCCATTATTTTTCAAATTTCTTTTCTAAAAAGGTTGGTATGTCGCCAAGAGAATATAGAAACACAAATAATATTCGATTATAAAAAAGCTCCGACTCTTGCAAAAAATGTTAAATTTTAGGCAAGAATTAATATTTACATCACAGTAGTTTTAGGTTACTATTTCAGCGGATATAGCAATAATGAATATGTTCAATTACCTATGGTAATTATTTGTAAATTCAATATTCTATTATAAGGAGCGGATAGATATGTTTGATGTAAAGCATAGTCTTTGTGAAAAAATTGTTAAATCTATTAAAGCAACCAAGCTTAACGGCAACCCCAATGTAAAAGAGGAAATCTTTGGTGAGTTTACGAAGTTCACTCTTACTTACAACACCCTTAACACCTCTCAGGATGATACATATGCCGTAATTTCCCCGAACTTTGCTCCCGACTTCAGGTGGACACCGCACCTTACACCAACCGATAATCACATTGCAGCTCAGCACATTTTCAGGACGCCTGCGCTTATAATGTCAAACGCAAGCAAGACTCTTATTGTTATCCCTGATGTAAGATTAGCCGAAAAATCACAAATCCCGTGGTATTTAGACCTTGATGCAATTAATAACAAACTTTATGTCGGTATATCCAACAACAAGGTTACCGGACATGTGCTTTTTGAAAAAGATTCAGGCGCAATTTTTAACGGCGAGGTTAACTTAGCATTTTATATATTGGCTGTAAACGAAAAACTACAAAACCCATTCCGCAAGGTTTTGGACTTTTTTTGGTCAAACTACGGCAAGGCTGACAGTGAGAAATATTTAGGCTATATGAATGATTTAACACCCTATGTTAAGCACACATATAACTGGGCATTCAACAACTGGAAGGACACTGTCTGGCAGGAATTCAAGCTTAACGGAAAAACAGTCGGAGCACCGTCCTTCATTGTAACCGTTTCTCAAAGTCCTAATTTCAAAGGTGAATACAGTGAACGTGAAAAGCGCAGCATTTGGAATCAGGCGTGGTTTTGTTCACTAAGAAGTGCTACAGGGCTTTACCGATATGCAAAGCGTACCAATAACAAGGAATATCTGGAATATGCGCTAAAAACAAAGGCGTTGGCGCTTGCCTTTCCTCAAACAGACGGCTTGTTTGACAGCGTTGTTTCTACAGATATGGAATGGCTTACCTTTGGGGATAGAAAATGCTTCAGAAGCAAGGGCTGGGAAACCCTTTATTTTGATAACTCCAACCGTAACCCCTTTTCCAATGCACCAAAACAATCACCAAAGCATATACTTGATATGTCAATGACCTGTTATTATATGCTTGTGTGGTATGATGAGCTTGAAAAGGACGAAGCTCTGCTAAAATACGTTACCCGATTTGCGGACAGATTAGTTAATCTTCAAAAAAGCGATGGTTTTTATCCTGCTTGGGTTAAAGATGACGGTACTTCAATGGGAGTGCTTGATAATTCACCGGAGAGCTCAATGGCAGCGGCAACCCTTATGAAGCTTTATAAGCTTACCAGAAAGGAAAAATATAAAATCTCAGCACAAAAAGCAATAGCTGCCGTGATAAGAGAAATTATACCAACCGGTCGCTGGGAGGATTTTGAGACTTATTGGTCCTGCTGTGGCTTCCATAAAGATAAGGTAGGAACTAAAATCGAACGCAACGGCATTTTTAAACAATGCAATTTTTCAATGTATTTCACAGCACTTTCATTACTTGAAGCTTACAAAGCGACAAATGACAGCTATTATCTTACAAATGGTCAGTGTGTGCTTGATGAAATGCTTATGACACAGTCAAGCTATCAGCCGAAAAATCTGCCGTTACCGGTTGTTGGCGGATTTGGTGTTATGAACTGTGACGGTGAGTTAAACGACTCTCGCCAAAGCCTTTTTGCGCCACTTATTATTGAATACGGAAAGCAACTCAACTCCGAAGAATACAAGCAAAGAGGTATCAGCGCACTTAAAGCGGGCTTTTCTATGATGTACTGTCCCGAAAATCCTGATACTAAGGCGCAATGGGAACAAAAATGGCCCTTCTTTAACGAAAAGGACTACGGTTTTATGATGGAAAATTACGGACACGAGGGACGTGCTTGTGACGGCGGTATTGGTATAGGTGAATTTACTATTTATGACTGGGGTAACGGTGCCGCAAGCGAAGCATACGAAAAAGCTCTTGCCAACGAACTCATTTAAAAACTTATTGTATAAATCAAATTTTAATATAACAAGGTGATATAAATGGTTTACAGCGGAAAAAAATTAAAAGAAATATCTTTCCCCTTAGGTGGAATAGGAACCGGCTCTATCGGTCTTGCAGGTAACGGCTGTCTGCTTAACTGGGAAATATTTAACCGACCAAGCAAGGGCAGTTACAATGATTATTGCCATTTTGCAGTTAAAGCAGAATACCCTGACGGCAGGGTTAACACCCGAGTTTTAATGGGTGACACTACATATAACCTTACAGGTAATTTTGAAAACGGCTGGTATGTAGGCTTCGGTCACGGTCCCGAAAGAAAAACACTTTGCGGAATGCCTCATTTTAAAAATGTTAAATTTGACGGCAAATTCCCAATAACCACCCTCACCTTTGAAGACGAAAATTTCCCTGCCAAGGTAATAATGAAAGCCTTTAATCCGTTTATACCGCTTGATGCAGATAATTCGAGTATACCTGCGGCATTTTTCGATATAACCTTTAAAAGCCGTGAAGTGGGTATAAAATATACTGTTGTATTTACAGTATGCAATCGTTTTGATAAGGGTATTAACAAAAAGATTGAAAGTGATAAATTCACCGCCATTACGATGAAATCTGCTGAAATCCCCGAGGACAGTATTCACTACCGTGATATGACCATTGCTGTAGCTGAAAAAGACGGTCTTTATCAGGAATATTGGTACAGAGGCGGTTGGGAGGACTGTCTTAACAGTTTTTGGTATGAATTAAATAACGGCGACCTTGAGAACCGACACTATGAAAATGCAGGCTACAGGGATAAATGCTCGGTAGGTGCAAAAAAAGATTTAGACGGTAAAAACAACTGCAATTTCCGCTTTATCATATCCTGGAATATGCCAAACAACTATAACTATTGGGAACCTTACAAGGATGAAAGCGGCAAAGACATAAGCTGGAAAAACTATTACGCAACCCTCTTTAAAGACTCTGTAGACTCTTGTTCTTATTCACTTAATAATTGGGATATGCTTTACAAAAGAACAAATAAATTTTGCAAATCCTTACATTCCTCTACTGTAGATAAAGCTATTATAGACGCTGTTTCTTCTACAATGTCGGTACTGAAATCTCCCACCGTTCTTCGTTTAGAAGACGGCACCTTCTACGGCTTTGAAGGAACGCATCAGACAGCTGGCTCGTGTGAAGGCACCTGCACTCACGTTTGGAGCTATGCTTATGCGTTATGCTTCCTCTTTCCCGAGCTTGAACGCAGTATCCGAGATACAGAGCTTAAATACAATATGGACGAAAACGGCAAAATGCAGTTCAGAAGCAAGCTCCCCCTTGAGCGAGGCAGAGGCAGCTTCCACCCATGTGTTGACGGTCAGATGGCAAACCTTGTTAAAATTCACCGAGACTGGAAGATAAGCGGAAATACCGAGTGGCTCAAAGAAAATTGGGAAGATATTAAAAAGCTTTTGGAATTTGCCTGGAGCGATAAAAACGGTTATGAATGGGATAAGGACCGTGACGGTGTTTTAGAGGGAAGACAGCATCATACCCTTGATATGGAGCTTTTCGGTCCTTCATCTTGGTTAGAGGGTATGTATTTAGCCGCCCTTAAAGCTACCGCCGAAATGGCAAAATTCTTAGGTGATACCAAAAAAGCTGAAGAATATACCGCTCTTTTTGAAAGCGGCTACAAATGGACTAAGGAAAACTTATTTAACGGTGAATATTTCTTCCATAAAATCAATTTAAAGCAAAAGGAATATTCCGAGCATTTCAGTTGCCGTGACTATTGGAACACCGAAAAGGAAGAACTTAAATACCAAATCGGTGAAGGCTGTGCTATAGATCAGATGTTAGGTCAATGGCACGCAAGCATCAGCAGTCTTGGAGATATTTTTGATAAAGAGCAAAGAAAAACTGCTCTTAAAAATTTATTTAAATATAACTTTAGAGAAAATTTGCGAGAGCACACCAATCCTTGGCGCTCTTATGCCCTTAATGACGAGGGTGGAACATTGATGTGCAGTTATCCCGAAGGCACAAAAAAACCTGTTATTCCTATGGTTTACTGCGAAGAATGTTGGACAGGCTGTGAATATGCTTTTGCCGGACTTCTTATGAGTGAAGGTCTTATAGATGAAGGCATAAAAGTAGTACGCACCGCAAGAGCACGTTTTACAGGCGAAAACCGTAATCCTTGGAATGAATTTGAATGTGGCAGCAACTATGCAAGACCCATGTCAAGCTTTGCAATGCTGCCGATACTAAGTGGTTATGAGTTCGATATGCCGAATAAGCACATAGGCTTTATTCCAAAGCTCAAAGGTGATTTTAAATGCTTTTTCAGTATCGGTAGTGGTTGGGGCAGCTTTATTAAAACCGAAAGGAGTCAAAAAATAGTTCTTAATTACGGCGAACTAGAGCTTCGCTCTGTTTCATTAGAAAATACATCACAAATTAAAAATATTTATGCAGATGGTAAGCCTGTACATTTTCATTTACAGGATAAAAAAATTGTTTTCAATGATATTTTAGTAAAAAAAGAACTCCAATTTGAATATTAATTATTGAATTTAAATTAATTAACTGTTATTATATAGATAACATATTTAAAGGAGATGCTATTATGAATTGGGATAAAATTTCCGCTTTTATTTTCGACTTTGCCACAAGCTGGGGGCTCAAGCTTTTAGCTGCAATTATCGTACTTATTGTTGGTATGAAATGTATTAAAGCCCTATGTAAATGGCTTAAAAAATCGCCCAAGCTCGATAAGCTTGATAACAGTCTTCGTTCCTTCTTAGCAAGCTTCAGTAATATAGTGCTTTACATAGTATTGGTTATTACTGTCGCAATGGTTTTAGGCGTTCCAGCCACTTCGTTTATAACTATTCTTGCTTCCTGCGGTGTAGCTGTAGGTTTAGCGCTTCAAGGGTCACTCAGCAACTTTGCAGGTGGACTTATGATTTTATTCTTTAAGCCCTTTAAGGTTGGAGATTATATTGAAGCATCGGGAGAATCAGGTACTGTTAAAGAAATTTCTGTTGTTTATACAGTTCTTTTAACTCCTGACAATAAATGCATCACTATTCCAAACGGCTCGCTTACAAATTCGGTAATTGAAAACTATTCTTCCGAAAAGACCCGCCGTGTTGATTTTACATTTACAGCAGATTACAGCTGTGACATTGAAAAGGTTAAAAAGGTTATAAGCGATATTATAGAGAATCATCCGTTAGCACTTAAAGACCCTGCCCCCTTTGTTCGTCTTTCTGCTCATTCGGATAATGCCCTTACCTATACTGCACGAGTATGGGTTAAGAGCGCTGATTACTGGGATATTTATTTTGATGTTACAGAAAGTGTTAAGGTAGCATTTGACAAAAATGATATTAAAATACCATATAATCAGCTTGATGTTCATATTGATAATAAATAATATTAAATTAAATACCAATAATCGACTTTTTGTACCTGCAACAGACTATTTTGTTGCAGGTATTTTTACATATGTTTACAATTTACATCTATTATGCTAAAATTATATTAATATTGTAAAGGTAGATGTTTTATGAACAGCATATTTAATAAGCCAATTTTTAACGGCGCCGACCCTTTTATAATGTCTTACGGCGGCAAATATTACGTTTATTGCACCACTCAGACCGATGAAATAAGAAATCAGTTCACCACCTCTCCCGCCCCAGATATTGACGGATTTATGGTTTATGAATCAAGTGACCTTGTGAATTGGGATAACAAGGGCTATTGCCTTAAAAAGGGCGACGGAGTTATCGGGGAAAAATGGTTCTGGGCGCCCGAGGTTACATATTATAATAACAAATTCTATATGGTATATACTGCTGAGGAGCATATAGCGATAGCAGTATCAGACTCACCGCTCGGTCCTTTCCGTCAGGAAAAGCCCAAATGGTTAAGAGAAGCTAAGTCGATTGACGGACATATTTTGCTTGACGATGATGGTTCTGCCTATTTATACTATGTGCGTTTAGGCGGTGGAAACCGCATTTTTGTAGCCCGACTTGCAGAGGATTTACTAAGCATAGAAGAAGAATATGAAAACTGTCTTATTGAAGCTACCGAGTCTTGGGAGACTATTGACTGCAAGGTGGCAGAAGGACCGTTTGTGCTAAAGCATAAAGGACTTTATTACCTTTCATATTCCTGCAACCATACAAGATGCCCTGACTACGCTGTAGGATATGCCGTTTCTAATACTCCCATAGGACCGTTTAAAAGATATGAAAACAACCCGATTTTAAGCCGAAATAATGAAATTTGTGGATTAGGTCATCACAGCTTCTGTACTACTACGGACGGCAAAGGACTTCTTTGCTCATACCATTGCCACGGGCCTTTTCCTGACAGCTATAAACCAAGACGTTTCTGCCTTGCCACTGCCTATTTTAAAGAGCAGACAAATGGCGACGATGTACTTATAATAAACGGACCTTAAAAAAAGCTTGCTAAGTTTTAAAACTTAGCAAGCTTTTTAATATCCATTGCAATGATTATAACGCTTTTGCGATTTCGGCTACTAAATCGGACATTTTTTGTCCCTTATTAAGCCGTACAGTATAAACAGGCTTATCTGTGGCGTTAAGCATAAATCTGTTACCGAAATATCCAGATAGCTTAGCCATAACCGCAGGCTCAATTGAATTGATATGAAGTATTGCGGTATTAGCAGTTCCCGTAATCTCCATAATTTTGGCATTAGCCGCTTTATTTCGCAGAATTGAAATATCAATAAGCCCCATAACAGATGCGGGTGGCTCACCGAAACGGTCGCAAAGCTCATCAATAACATCACTTGCGTCATCGTCATTCCGGATAGCGGCTATTCGCTTATAAATACCAAGCCTTGCAGATAAAGACTCAATATAGCTTTCAGGAATATGAGCCGAAACATTAAGGTCAACTGTGCAGGGTATATCGTCCTCAGGCAGAGCACCGTTTTCTTCGTTCACAGCCTCGGATAAAAGCTTCAGATACATATCATATCCTACCGACTCCATATTACCGTGCTGGTCGCCGCCTAAAATACTTCCCGCTCCCCTGATTTCAAGGTCACGCATAGCAATCTTAAAGCCCGAACCGAACTCTGTATACTCTCGTATTGCCTCAAGTCGTTTTGAAGCAATGTCGGAAAGCTGTTTGTTTTGACCGAAGCAGAAATAAGCATAAGCTCTGCGGGGAGAGCGGCCAACTCTGCCCCTTAACTGATGAAGCTGACTTAAGCCCATTCGGTCAGCATCTTCAATAATAAGAGTATTGGCATTCGGCACATCTACTCCTGTTTCAATAATTGTGGTACAAACAAGCAAATCGATTTCGTGCTCTAACAGCTGACGCCAAACATTTGTAAGCTCATCTTCTGTCATTTTACCGTGAGCAATACCAATATTAATATTTGGAAGCTTTTGCTTTAATTTTGCAGCACAACGCTCAATAGTATCCACTCTGTTGTGAAGATAATAAACCTGACCGCCACGGCGGATTTCTTTATTTATGGCATCAATTATAACCCCACCGTTATATTCAAGCACATAGGTCTGCACAGGATGGCGGTCGCCAGGAGCTTCATCTATTGATGACATATCCCTTAGTCCCGACATTGCCATATTAAGAGTTCTCGGTATCGGTGTTGCGCTAAGCGTTAAAATATCCACATGAGGGTAAAGCTCTTTCAGTCTTTCCTTTTGAGCCACACCGAAACGCTGTTCCTCGTCAATTATAACGAGTCCTATATCCTTAAATGAAACATCCTTTGAGATAAGGCGGTGAGTACCTACCACCATATCAAGTCTGCCGCATTTAAGGTCGGTTATTATTTTCTCCTGCTGCTTTGGCGGTACAAAGCGGTTAAGCAGCTTGACAGTTATCGGCATATCCCCGAAGCGGCGGATAATTGTGTTATAATGCTGCATTGCAAGAATGGTTGTGGGCACCATTAAAACACATTGCTTGCCCTCACTTATGCACTTAAAGGCAGCTCTGAGAGCCACCTCGGTTTTACCAAAGCCAACGTCCCCGCAAAGAAGTCTGTCCATAGGAACCTCACGTTCCATATCCTTCTTTATTTCGTTAACACATCTTAACTGGTCCTCGGTTTCATCATAAGGAAATCTACGTTCAAAATCGTTCTGCAAATCGGTATCAGGGCTGAAAGCATATCCCTTAACACTCATTCGCTTAGCATAAAGGGCTGTAAGCTGTTTTGCCATATCTCTGACAGCCGCCTTAACACGCCTGCGTGTTTTTTGCCATTCGCTTCCGCCCAAACGGTTTATTTTAACATTACCGTCCTCGGTAGCGGCACCGATATAGCGTGATACCAAATCAAGCTGAGTTACAGGCACATATAAAACATCGCTTTTAGCGTATTTAATTTTAATATAGTCCTTCGTAACTCCCCCGTTTGTGATTCGGTTTATACCGTCAAAAATTCCTATACCGTGAGCTTCGTGAACTACATAATCTCCCTGACGAAGCTCATCAAGCGAGCCTATCTCCTGAGCGTTTTTAGGTCTCTTTTTGGCCTTTTTACCCTCCGAGCCAATGTGACGGTGGGTTATAAGCAAAAATTTTTGCGAAGGTATTTCAAATCCACCCGAAATACCGCCTAGTGTTACAGTAACGCCAGCGGTAATTGCAGTAGGATTTTCGCTGTATATAGCGTGTATTCCTCTTTCATTAAGTTCAGAGGTGAGCACCTTTGCAGCCCTTTGCTCACCTGCTAAAATAACAACCGTTCCCTTTTGTTCGGTTATATAAGAAATATCCTCTAAAAGAACATTAATATCACCGCTCCAGGCGGTTGAACGCTTATAATTAAAATTGATTATATCCTTAGGCTTCAGCTCGTATGAAGTTCTTGGAAAATTTTCAAGTATTACCGCATCAGAAAGATTATCCCAGAATTCGGCGGAGCATAACCAAAGCATGGAGGTAGCCTCTGATAAAAAGCCCTCGGTAAGTAATGCCTCGGCATCCTCTGACTGTTGAATAAAAATACTTTTCAGTCGCTCTGTGATACTTCCACTCTCGGACACAAAGTGCAAGCTATCCCTCACATAGTCAAAAACAGTTTCCCCGCCCTCATAAATAAGCGGTATATATCTGTCAGCATGAACACTTATTCCGTTTTCCAAAGCATTTATGTCAAAACTCAGGCGTTCCTTTTGTTTTTCTGTAAGCACCTTGGCATTATTAAGATAATTCTTTAAAACCTCGGCAAATTTCAAAGGATTATAGAGTATCTCACAAGCAGGTGTGATTTCTATTTCTTCAGCATTTTCACTGCGTCGCTGACTCTCAGGGTCAAAAAGACTTATACCGTCAATTTCGTCTCCCCAGAATTCAATTCGGTACGGAAATTCAGAATTAACAGGAAAAACATCGAAAATACCGCCCCTGAGTGAAAACTGACCCCTACCCTCGCAAAGCTCACTTCTTGTGTATCCGGCATTTAAAAGCCTTTCGGTAAGCTCGCTTATTTCATAAGTTTCGCCTGCCTTTAAAGTAAACCTGGCATTGCTTAAAACCTCAGGCGGAACTGTTAGCTGACAAGCCGCATCTACTGAAACACACAACAACTCAAAATCCCCGTCCAAAAGCTTGGACAGGGTGTCTGTTCTTTTATGCTCATATTCTTTTGAATAGCCGCTGAAATCACCTATACAGTAGTCTCTAAGCGGAAAATTCACCGCTTTAAGCCCCAGAGCCTTGGCATCCTCTGTGAGTTCTGTAGCCGATGCCTCATCCTGAGTTACTACAGTAATTTTTTGCCCCGTATGAACAGAAATCGACTTCAAAATCGCTGCCTTGTGAATTTGAGACAAGCCTGTACAAACCGTGGGAAGCCGTTTCTTTTCAATCTCCTTTAAAAGGGCGGCATAATCGGGGTCCTTCAGTAATATTTTACTTAAAAAGTTCATATTTCCCTCAACTATTGTATTTGTTCATTGCCGAATCAATGCCACGAAGTATTATTTCTTTTACTGCTGCCGAAGCCTTTTCAAGCATTTTTTCAAGCTCTGCGGTCTGCTCTTTAGGTATTTTTCCAAGCACCCAATTGGCTGTATCCGCATCAGGGTGAGGCTTTCTGCCTACGCCGATTTTAATTCTTGTTATATCCTCTGTGCCCAAAAGCTCAATTATATCACGAAGACCCTTTTGACCGCCGTCGCTTCCCTTTCTTCTCATACGAAGCTTGCCCACATCAAATGAAATATCATCATGAAGCACTATTATCCGCTCCGCAGGGATTTTATAAAAGGTTGAAACACCTGTTACTGCGCTGCCCGAATTATTCATATAGGTCTGCGGTTTAATAACAAGTATACGCATATCGCCTATTTTACATTCGCCAAGCAAGGCATTATATTTATTTTTATTGAACTTGAAGCCGTTATCCTCTGCAAATTTATCAACCGCCATAAAGCCTGCATTATGGCGGGTATTCTCATATTGAAGTCCCGGATTTCCAAGACCCACAACAAGCCAATCATAGGTTGGTTTTGCCTTAAATATCATTTCAAATCACCAAACGATATTTTATCATAATTAACTTATTATTGCAAGAAATATAAAATAAAGTTTAGCGGCGAACCGCTAAACTTTAATAAACATTAATTTATTCACAGTGTCCGTTATTTATGATTTTTTCAGCGATACGCTCTGCATAGCTTTCGCAAAGCTCTTCACTTTCAGATTCTATCATAATTCTGATTACAGGCTCGGTACCGCTTTGGCGAAGAAGGGCTCTGCCCTTGCCGTCTATAAGCTTATCAACCGCTTTAAGCTCTGCTAAAACCTCGCTGTCCATCATAACAGCTGCCTTATCCTTTACCCTTATATTCTTAGTAAGCTGAGGATAAAGCTTAACCGGCTCTGCTAATTTTGAAAGCGGAGATTTTCTGTCCCGCATTTCTTCGGCTATCATAATAGCAGTTAAAAGACCGTCACCTGTAGTGGCATATTTTTTAAGAATAATATGACCCGACTGCTCTCCGCCTAAACGGTATCCCTTTTCCTGCATACATTCGTATACAAAACGGTCTCCAACAGAGGTTTGAACACATTCAATCCCCACTTCCTTTAAAGCGGCAAAAAGCCCGCTGTTGGACATAATAGTAGCGACAACGGTATTGTTGTCAAGCATATCTCTCGCTTTGAGACGGGTAGCAAGTATATAAAGCATACCATCCCCGTCAACAACCTTTCCGTTTTCGTCCACTGCAATACATCTGTCAGCATCACCGTCAAAAGCAAAGCCCACATCAAGATGCTGTTCTTTAACCAAGCGGCAGAGATTTTCAATATGAGTAGAACCACAGCCGTTATTAACATTAAGACCGTCGGGCTCTGCGCCTGTAACATAAGTCTGAGCGCCTAAGGCATCAAAAACATTTTTTGCTATCATCCAGGAAGCACCGTTTGCACAGTCAAGACCGATTTTAAGCTCTTTATAAGAATGTGCCGCTACAGAAATGAGATAACCCACATATCTGTTTCTTCCTGCAACATAGTCAACAATACAACCTATGCGCTCCCTGTGAGCCAATGGTAAATCGTTTCCGCAAACACCGAGCTTTTTCAAATCACCGTCTATATAAGCTTCAATTAAAGCGGTGGTGCTGTCATCAAGCTTTTCACCGTGGCGGTTAATAACCTTAATACCGTTATCGTAAAAAGGGTTATGAGAAGCTGTTATCATAATGCCGCAGTCAAATTCATCCTGCCGAGTCACATAAGAAACACTCGGGGTTGTAGTAACGTGAAGCATATAAGCGTCAGCGCCAGAAGCGGTGATACCTGCCACGATAGAATATTCAAGCATATAGCTTGAACGTCTCGTATCCTTACCGATAAGTATTCTCGGGCGATAGCCTGTTTTAGTACAGCCCGAAAGCGGCGAGGAATAATACCAGCCTAAAAATCTTCCAACTTTATAAGCCTGCATAGAGGTAAGGTCAATATTTGCCTCCCCCCTGAAGCCGTCTGTACCAAAATATTTATTTCCCGATGTTATATTTGACTCATTCCTGCCAATTATAATCTTATCGTGCAAAAGTTCATCTGCGGATATATTAAACAGCTCACAAAGCTGTAAAACCTTATCTATCTGAGGCAACGCCTGACCCATTTCCCACTTAGAGACCGATTGCCTCGACACCGAAAGCTTTTCAGCCAGCTGTTCCTGAGAAATTCCTGAATTATCACGTAAATTTGCTATTTTTTCGCCAATAGTCATTAAATTTACCACCTTTCCGTAGAGGAAATTATAAATTCCAATTTCCTCTACTATTAATATATCCCGTCACTATATAAAGAATACCTCCTTATAAAAGCGTTTTCAACCAACCTTACATTGAACTTTTTCGCAACTTGAAGTTGCAAACAAGTCAAAACCAGCTTGTTTCTTTTATTATATTACCATTTTAAGGTAACTTTGGCAACCTTTAGTTTACAAATTCTAAAATCCAGTCTCGACGAAATATTGGTTATACAAAATTTGTAATAAAAGGTTACTATATGCAAAAAAACTGCTATATTTGTGCAAAATATACAAATACTGTCGAATAAGTTTTATTTTTGTATCTTATTTTTGACAAAAATCACTTGAAATAGCAAAGCAAAGTTGCTATAATATAACTGTGCGTGATTAGTTCACGTACATTTTAAGGAGCTTTAATAATGAAAGAACTCATTAAGAATTACAATTCCAAGGTAATTTGCAATGCCTATGAGCTGTTCGGCTCATTTCCAAAAGGCGATAGTGTTACTTTCAGACTATGGGCGCCTAATGCGCAAAAGGTTTCTGTTGTAGGAGACTTTAACGGTTGGAACTATGAATCAGACCCGATGCATAAAATCAGCGGCGGTGGTTGGGAAGCCGAAATAAAAGGAATCAAAAACCTTTCCAATTATAAATACGCCGTAACAAGATGTGACGGCAGCACCGTTTTAAAATCGGACCCTTATGCCAGACATTTTGAAACCGCTCCCTCTAACGCTTCAAAGGTTTATGCTCCTTTAAAATATAACTGGCAAGACGATGTCTGGCAAGAGTCACAGAAACAAAAAAGCGTCTTAGCCTCCCCTGTTAATATTTATGAAGTTCACATCGGCTCTTGGCGGCGCTATCCTGACGGCAGCCCATATAGCTATGTTAAGCTTGCCGAAGAATTGGCAGCTTACCTCAAAGAAATGAACTATACTCATATTGAGCTTATGCCGATAACCGAGTATCCGTTTGAGGGCTCTTGGGGGTATCAGGTAACAGGCTATTTTGCTCCAACCTCACGATACGGAACACCTGAGGATTTCAAACGCTTTGTTGATATAATGCACCAAAACGGAATAGGCGTAATTCTCGACTGGGTGCCTGCCCATTTCCCAAAAGACGAGCATGGGCTTTACCGCTTTGACGGTACTGCGGCTTATGAATATGCCGACCCACGAAAGGGCGAGCACAAGGAATGGGGCACAGCAGTTTTTGACTATAGCAAACCAGAGGTTCTAAGCTTCCTTATTTCAAGCGCTGTGTTCTGGATTAAAGAATATCATATTGACTCACTTCGTGTTGATGCAGTAGCATCTATGCTTTATCTTGATTACGGAAGACAAAACACCGGCTGGATACCTAATATTTACGGTGGGCGTGAAAACCTTGAGGCAGTTGAGTTTTTAAAAGAGCTTAACACCGCACTCCACAAAGCGAATCCCAATGTTATGATAATTGCCGAGGAATCTACTGCTTGGCCTTTGGTAACAAAGCCCCCGCAGGACGGCGGACTTGGCTTTAACTTCAAATGGAATATGGGCTGGATGAACGATATGCTCTGCTATATGTCCTTAGACCCGATATTCCGCAAAGGGAGTCACCGCTGTATCACCTTTTCTTTTTTCTATGCCTTTTCGGAAAATTTCGTGTTGCCATTATCCCACGATGAAGTAGTCCACGGAAAATGCTCAATGATAAACAAAATGCCGGGCGACTATGACCTTAAATTCGCAGGGCTCAGGGCTTTTTATGCATATATGATGGCTCACCCCGGCAAAAAGCTTTTGTTTATGGGGCAGGAATTTGCACAGTTTATAGAATGGGATTATAAAAAGGAGCTTGACTGGTTACTCCTGCAATACGAAAGCCACCGTAATATGCAAAGCTTTGTAAAAGACCTAAACAGTTTTTATCTCGGGCATTCCCCTCTTTGGGAAATTGATTTTTCGTGGGAGGGCTTTGAATGGATTTCTCACGACGATAACAACCAAAGCATAATAGCATTCAGGCGGAAGAATAAATCGGGCGATGAGCTTATTATAGTTTGCAACTTCGTTCCTGTGAACCGCTCAGATTACAGAATAGGAGTTCCCATGAGAGGCAGTTATAAAAGAATATTCTGCTCGGACGATGTTAAATACGGCGGTGCAACAGAAGCTTTAAATAAAGGTATCAAAGCAGAAAAAATTCCTATGCACGGTCACGATTATTCCGTTAAGCTTGATATTCCTGCAATGTCGGTAAGCTATTATACCCTGCCAACCAAAAGAAAAAGTCCAAACAAAAACGGCAAAATCGAAAAAAGTAATTTGCAGCCGAGCTCCCAATAAAAGCTCGGCTGGGAATAAAAAAATACCCGTACTGCCGAGCGGTCTACACCCGACAGACGGTTAAAAAATGTCTTTTCAAGACTTAAATCAGACGGGAGTGTTATTATTGAAAAACAAAAAATGTGTAGCAATGCTTCTGGCGGGAGGTCAAGGCAGCAGACTTGGTGTGCTTACGAGTAAAATCGCAAAGCCTGCTGTACCTTACGGCGGTAAATACCGTATTATTGACTTTCCCCTCTCCAACTGCGCAAACTCAGGTATTGATACTGTAGGAATACTGACCCAATACAAGCCTCTTGAGCTTAACAATTACATAGGCTCGGGTAAGCCTTGGGATTTGGACAGAATAAGCGGTGGTGTTCATATTCTGCCTCCTTACCAGACCCAGGCAGGCGGTGACTGGTATAAAGGAACCGCTAATGCTATTTATCAGAATCTTGAATTTATTGAGCGTTATGACCCTGAATATGTACTTATTCTTTCGGGCGACCATATTTACAAGATGGATTACTCAAAAATGATAAATCAGCATACCGAAAGCGGTGCCGACTGTACAATAGCAGTACTTGAGGTAACAATGGAGGAGGCTACCCGTTTCGGTATTATGAATGCTGACGAAAACGGAACTATATACGAATTTGAGGAAAAGCCCCCTGTTCCTAAGAGCAATCTCGCTTCTATGGGTATTTATGTGTTCAATTGGGATAAACTCAAGAAATATCTGATTGAAGACGAAGCCAAGCCCGATTCTTCTAACGATTTCGGCAAAAACATCATTCCTGCAATGCTTGATGCAGGCGAGACCCTTAAGGTTTACCGCTTTAACGATTACTGGAAGGATGTTGGTACTGTTGACTCCCTTTGGGATGCCAATTTAGACCTTTTAAATCCTAAGATAGACCTTAATCTTTCGGATAGCGATTGGCGAATTTATTCAAGAACTAACAGTATGCCCCCGCAGTATATTTCAGAAGAAGCCAAGGTTGAAAATTCGCTTATCACAGACGGTTGCGAAATTTACGGAAATCTTGATTTCTCAATACTTTTTGAAAATGTTACAGTTGAAGAAGGCGCAACAGTTGAATATTCACTCGTTATGCCGGGTGCTGTGATTAAAAAAGGCGCCAAAGTAAAATATTCAATTATTGCCGAAAATGTTGAGGTAGGCGAAAATGCCGATATCGGCGGTGACCCTGCCGTTGTAGGCACAGAAAACTGGGGTATTACAGTTGTAGGAGATAACCTTAAAGTAGGTAAAAACGCAGTTATTTCTGCTAATAAAATGATAACCGAAGATGTAAAGGAGGGTGAAGTAAGATGAGAGCTTCAGCAGTAGCAGGCATTGTATTTGCCAACACAAACGATAATTTCCTTAAAAAGCTTACAGCGCACCGTTCAATGGCATCTGTTCCGTTCGGTGCCAGATACCGCCTTATTGACTTCCCACTTTCCAACCTCGTTAACGCAGGAGTTACCACAGTAGGTATTATTCCTAAGGAAAAATACCGTTCACTTATGGACCACGTTGGCAGCGGTATTCCTTGGGAGCTTGACCGCAAAAACGGTGGACTTTACTTACTTCCGCCTTACCAGACAAGCGGAATGAAACGTTACAACGGCACAGTTGATGCTCTTTACGGAGCTAAAGACTACCTCATTCGTTGCAACTCAGAATATGTTGTTTTATGCGATGCAGACGTGCTCGCAAATGTGGATATTTCAGCCGCAGTTGAAAATCACATTAATAACGAAGCTGATATTTCTATAGTTTATCACAGTGGAGTGCTCTCCTCTGCTGACGATCCAAAAGAAACTATGCTCTTAAATCTCAACAGCGAAAACAAAGTTACAGCCATTTCCTTTGATCCTAAAACTGAGATCAACACCGCTTACAGCATTGGCATCACAATTTTAAGCCGCAAGCTCCTTACAAAGCTTGTAGCTGATGCTTATGACAATGATCTTGTAAGTTTTAACCGAGATGTAATTGCCAAAAAGCTCAAATCACTCAAGGTTGTAGGCTTTGAACACAAGGAATATGTAACACTTATGAACAGCACTCACAGCTATTATAAAGCAAGTATGGACCTGCTTAATAATGATGTGCGCCGTCAGCTGTTTAATAAGAATCGTCCTGTTTTCACCAAAACTCGTGACGATATGCCCACCCGCTACGGCACAAAGGCCAATGTTAAGAATTGCTTTATTGCAGACGGTTGTGTTATCAACGGAACGGTTAAAAACAGTATCCTTTTCAGAGGAGTTCACGTTGAAAAGGGCGCAGTTGTTGAAAACTGTATTCTGATGCAGGAAACCTCTGTAGGAAATTATGCTGCTTTAAGCAATGTTATTGCCGATAAAAATGCTGTTATTGGTGACGGTATGATTCTTAAAGGAACAGAGAAAAAGCACTTCTTTGTTAAGAAAAATCAGATAGTATAATATATAAGGAGTAGTATATGAAGGTTTTATATGCTTCAAGTGAAGCTTACCCATTTGCAATGTCAGGCGGTCTTGCCGACGTTGCAGGCGCTTTACCTAAGGCGCTCAGAAAAAGATTTATCGGCTGCCGTGTGGTTATGCCGCTATACAGCAGTATTTCAGAGGAGCTGCGTCAGAAAATGACCTTTGTCTGCAGTATTACAGTACCTGTTGCGTGGAGACGTCAGTACTGCGGCATTTTTGAGGCTCACGTAGACGGCGTTATCTATTACCTTATAGATAATCAGTATTATTTCAAGCGTGACGGGCTTTACGGTCATTTTGACGATGCCGAGCGTTTTGCATTCTTCTCACGTGCGGTGCTCGAAATTATTCCATATATCGGATTTACTCCCGATGTTATTCATTGCAACGATTGGCAAACTGCTCTTATTCCTATATATCTTAATGCTTTTTATAAGTTTGATGAGCTATATAAGAATATGAAAACTGTATTTACTATCCATAATATTCAGTATCAGGGTAAATACGGTTATGAGCTCACAGAGGATGTTATAGGTCTGCCAAAAGAGTGTGAAAGCCTCTTGGATTATGATAACTGCCTTAACTTTATGAAGGGAGCTATACAGTGCTCGGATAAGGTGACCACCGTATCCCCCACCTATTCAAGAGAGATTCTTGACCCTTATTATTCACACGGGCTTGACAGCATCTTAAGGGAATTTACCTATAAGCTTACAGGTATTGTCAACGGTATTGATACTGATGTTTATAATCCCGAAACCGATAATCTTATCTATAAAAATTATTCTGTAGAGGATATATCGGGCAAGGCTTACAATAAAGCCGAGCTTCAAAAGGAATTAGGTCTCCCCGAAAGGGCAGATGCACCTGTAATCGGTATTGTTACAAGACTTGTTAAGCACAAAGGAATCGACCTTGTGAAATGTGTTTTTGAGGACTTGTTAAAGGCTGATTTGCAGTTTGCAATTTTAGGCTCGGGAGAATGGGAGTTTGAAACCTTCTTCCACGAGATGGCAGCTAAATATCCCGAAAAGGTTGGGCTTAAGCTCGGATTTAATCCTCAGCTTGCTCACAGAATTTATGCCGGCGCAGATATTTTCCTTATGCCAAGTCAAAGCGAGCCCTGCGGCTTAGCACAAATGGTGGCTCTCCGCTACGGTACTATCCCGATAGTAAGACAAACTGGCGGTCTTAATGATACTATTACCGACAGCGGCGATAATAAAGGAAACGGCTTTACCTTCAGCTCTTATAATGCTCACGATATGCTTGAGACTATATGGCGCTCTATTGCTGGCTTTAGTGATAAGGAAGGCTGGGCAGTTCTTCGTGAGCGTGCTATGAGGTGCGACAACAGCTGGGGCACTTCGGCTAACGCTTATATCCGACTGTATAAAGAAATAGTAAATAATTAAGATGTAAAAAAGGGTTGCAGAATTTCCGCAACCCTTTTATAATATAAAATAACAGTATGATAAAAAGCAATTCACTTTCAAGGAGAGCTATATGTTAGATATTCTAAAATCTGTTATATTAGGTATTATTGAAGGTATTACCGAATGGTTGCCTGTAAGCAGTACTGGACATATGATACTTGTCGATGAGCTGATAAATTTAAACCAACCAAAAGAATTCAAGGATATGTTCCTTGTTGTTATTCAATTAGGTGCAATACTTGCAGTAATTATTCTGTTCTGGAATAAGCTTTGGCCATTTCACCTTAAAAAAACTGCTGTGACTCCGTTTTTTAAGGAAAAAGGCGGTAAGCTTGGCGGTTTTGCAGTTCTTTGCAATAACTATGTTTATGTTGACCGCTTTATTCTGTGGTTTAAAATCTTACTTGCAAGCATTCCTGCCGCAATACTCGGTTTGCTATTTGATGACCAAATAGATTCTATGCTCACAGGTGACAGCCGTGCCTATGTTGTAGCAGCGGCGCTTATTGTATACGGTATTTTATTTATTATAATTGAAAGCCTACATATTAAAACCAAGGTAGACGATTTAAGTGCTCTCACCTTCCGTACAGCGCTTATCATCGGTCTTATTCAGTGCTTAGCCTTAGTTCCCGGCACATCAAGAAGCGGCTCAACAATACTCGGAGCTATACTTTTGGGACTTTCTCGTACAGCAGGCGCAGAATTTTCCTTTTATCTTTCCGTCCCTGCTATGGTGGGTGGAAGCGGAATAAAGGTTCTTCAGTATTTTGCGGACGGTAACACCTTTTCGGGAGAGCAGATAATAATTCTGCTTGTCGGTATGGCGATTGCATTTATAGTTTCGGTGCTTGCAATTAAATTTTTACTGAATTTTATCCGCAAACACGACTTCAAAGCTTTCGGTTATTATCGCATTATTTTGGGTATTGCTGTCATTGCTTATTTTGCAATTGCCGGCTAAGCTTTATGTCATATTAAAAAATAAAAAAATGCTTGACCTTCAGAGGTGTTTATGATATAATACTATCACCTCTGAAAGGTTCTTTTTTTTTGCGAAGAATCTGATTTGTTCAGTTTTTGAAACATATAGTGCTTTTGCTTTCTTTCTGCTACAAAATGTGGTAGAAAGGCACTTGAGTTTTACTGAACCGAGGGAGGCGTTTACTTTTACGACAGTTAGAGTAAAAGCAAAAAATATTTCCGTAAAGCGGGAGGTGCCGTTAAATGAGAGTTAAAATCACACTTGCTTGCACAGAGTGCAAACAGCGCAATTACAACACAATGAAAAACAAGAAGAATGATCCTGACAGGCTTGAAATGAACAAGTATTGTAGGTTCTGCAAAAAGCACACCGTACACAAGGAAACAAAGTAAGGAGGCAACGAAATGAAGACTGTTAATAAAATTCTCCGAGTGCTTACAGTAGTATTCGGCTTAGCTTCACTCGTACTCTTCTTTACAAGTTTTGTTACCATCGTTACAGATGCTGACATCACCCTTGTAGGCGCTAAGCTGGCTTTCGGTGGCGAGGTTGACTTCGCAGACACACCCTTAGCTAAATCAGCAGACATTTTACTTTGCTTCTGGCTTACAGTAATAGGATTAGCATTAAGTATCTTCTCGTTCAAATCCAAAAAGCTGCGTTATGCTGCCCCCGGATTTGGATTAGCAGCTACTATCTATATGTTAGTAGTTCTTCTTGCAGGTCCTTTCAAGTTTGTTGATGTTCGCCCCTTAGCTTACAGCGACATTACAAGTATGACCTACACTCCTTTCGTTCTCTTTACAGTTATCGCTTTAGGCCTTTTCACAATTGCAGGCATTGCTCACCTTTTCTTGGACGATTATATCGAGGTTCTCGAATCCAAGGGTGAAAAGCTCACAATTGCTAAGCGTGTTATCCGCTTCCTTAAAGACTATAAGAGCGAGTACAAAAAGATCGTTTGGCCCGGTTGGAGAGATGTTCTTAAGAACACCGTTATCGTTCTTATAATGTGCTTAATCATAGGAGCTCTTATCTGGATTGTTGACTTTGGTCTCGGTAAGTTACTTGAACTTATTTTGACCGCTTAAGGTCGGAGGTAGACAATGTCTGAAACTAAAGAAGCAAGATGGTATGTTGTACATACCTATTCAGGATATGAAAACAAAGTAGCAAGCGACCTTGCAACTATGGTTGAAAGCCGTGGTATGCAGGAGCTAATACAGGATATCAGAATTCCTACCGAAACAGTAACAGAAATTAAAGAAGATAAGAAAAAAGAAATCGAGCGTAAGATTTTCCCCGGTTATGTTCTTATTAAAATGATCGTAACTGATGACAGCTGGTATGTTGTAAGAAACATCCGTGGCTGTACGGGATTTGTCGGTCCGGCTTCAAAACCGGTTCCGCTTACCGATGAGGAGGTTGCAGCCTTAGGCGTTGAAAAGCACAGCGTTGAAGTTGGCTACAGCGAAGGTGATAATGTTAAGATTATCAGCGGTCCTCTTGAAGGCTACACAGGTACTGTTAAAACAGTTGATACTGCTAACAATAATGTTTGTGTGGTTCTTTCAATGTTCGGCAGAGAAACCCCCGTTGAGCTTGAGCTTGACCAGATTTCTCTTGCAGACGATTAATTCATTAATACGCAGAAATGCTTATTGAGTCCCGATGTAAGACTTTTACATCACGGTGGGAGGAATGGAATATGACCATTCCGCCAGGCGTTGTTAAAACGCTGTTACCACGAATAATGGAGGTGCAAATAAATGGCTCAGAAAATCACAGGTTACATTAAGCTTCAGATCCCTGCAGGTAAGGCTACACCGGCTCCCCCGGTAGGTCCTGCTCTCGGTCAGCACGGCGTAAATATTATGTCGTTCACCAAGGAGTTCAACGAAAGAACAAAGAATGATATTGGTCTTATAATTCCGGTTATTATTACCGTTTATGCAGACCGCTCCTTCAGCTTCGTTACAAAGACTCCTCCCGCAGCTGTTCTTATTAAGAAAGCTTGCGGCATTGAGAGTGCTTCCGGCACACCTAACAAAACAAAGGTTGCCAAGATCACCAAAGAGCAGATAAAGAAGATTGCAGAAACAAAAATGCCCGACCTTAATGCAGCTACTATTGAAACAGCTATGAGTATGATAGCTGGTACTGCACGTAGCATGGGTGTAGAAGTAGTCGATTAATTCTCTCTTGTGGGAGGAAAATTCCGATTTAACCACTTATTGGGAGGTAAACAATGAAACACGGTAAAAAGTATAATGAAAGCGTAAAGCTTATTGAAACAGGTAAGCTTTACGATGTAAACGAAGCAGTTGAGGTTGCTGTAAAGACCGGTACTGCTAAGTTTGATGAAACTGTTGAAATTCACGTTCGTTTAGGTGTTGACTCTCGTCACGCTGACCAGCAGGTTAGAGGCGCAGTTGTTCTTCCTAACGGAACAGGTAAAACTGTAAGAACCTTAGTTTTTGCTAAGGGCGACAACGCAAAGGCAGCTGAGGAAGCAGGCTCCGATTTTGTTGGTGCTGAGGAACTCGTTGCTAAAATCCAGAACGAAAACTGGTTAGACTTTGATGTTGTTATCGCAACACCCGATATGATGGGCGTTGTTGGTCGTCTCGGTAAGGTATTAGGTCCCCGTGGTCTTATGCCTACACCTAAGGCTGGTACTGTTACACCTGATGTTGCTAAGGCTGTTACCGAAGCAAAGGCTGGTAAGATTGAGTACCGTCTTGACAAAACCAACATCATCCACTGCCCTATCGGTAAGGTTTCCTTCGGTCCCGAAAAGCTTCAGGAGAACTTTGATACTCTTATGGGTGCTATCGTTAAGGCTAAGCCTGCTGCTGCAAAGGGTCAATACATTAAGTCTTGCGTAATCGCAACAACAATGGGCCCCGGAATCAAGCTCAACGTAGCTAAATTCGGTGGTTAATAGTTAAAAACTTATCCCCACAGACTTTTCTCTGTGGGGATTTTTTTGCGTTGAATAATAACTTAACTTATGTTATTATTAGTATATAAAAAAACAATGCCCAGAGGTTCAATATGAAAACATTAAATCTTGTTTCGCTTGTCACCCCTTTTGAAGACGAACTAAAAAATACTGATACTCCCCTTTCTGAATATCCTCGCCCCCAGCTTAAGAGAGACTCTTATATCTGCCTTAATGGCGAGTGGGATTTTAAAATCATTGATATTAAGAATAGCATTACGGAATTTGACGGCAAAATAACTGTTCCTTTTCCTCCTGAAAGCCGAATTTCAGGAGTGGAAAGAGAAATTAAAAAGAATGAAAAAATGGTTTATTCCAAAAGCTTCGGCCTGCCTGACGGTTTCTTAAAAGACCGCTTGATACTGCATTTCGGAGCTGTAGACCAATATGCTACAGTATATATCAATAATACAGAAATCGGGAAAAACGCAGGCGGTTATCTCCCCTTTTCCTTTGATATAACAGATTATATAGTTCGCAGCGGAGTTAATACAGTGTCTGTTGTAGTCAGTGACCCGCTTGATAAAAATCTTCCCTACGGCAAGCAAACCAACAAAAGAGGCGGTATGTGGTACACTAAGGTAAGCGGCATCTGGCAAACAGTGTGGCTCGAAAGTGTAACAAACGATTATGTTAAGAATTTAAAAATCACACCAACGCTAAATAGCGTTAATATCAAAATTGATTCTGCCTGCCCTCAAAAAACAATTATATTAGAAACTCCCAACGGTGACAAGGAGTATACACTGACAGGTGACAGCATAGATATTGAAATAGAAAACCCAAAGCATTGGTCTCCCGAAGACCCATATCTTTATAACTTTTCAGTAATCAGCGGCAATGATACCGTAAAATCTTATTTTGCGTTAAGAGAAATCAGTATAAAAAAATCAGGCAATACACCGTATATATGCCTTAACGGTGAGCCTTATTATTTCCATGGCCTTTTAGACCAAGGCTATTTTAGTGACGGTATCTACACTCCCGCCTCTTACGAAGCATATAAAAACGATATTTTAAAAATGAAATCCTGTGGCTTTAATATGCTTAGAAAACATATCAAGACCGAGCCTTGGCTATTTTATTATTACTGTGATAAATACGGTATGGTAGTTTTTCAGGATTTTATAAACAGTGGAAAATACAGCTTTTTAATTGATACTGCTCTGCCAACCGTTTGCCTTAGAAAAGGAATTACGCACAGTGCCTCTAAAATTCGGCGTGAACGCTTTTTTGAAATGGGTAATGGTATTTTAGAGTATCTTTATAACAACCCCTCTGTATGCTATTATACGATATTTAATGAAGGCTGGGGGCAGTTTAGCGCAGATAAGTGTTATAATTATTTCAAAAATGCCGATAATACCCGAATTTATGACACTACCTCAGGCTGGTTTAAAGCAAAGCTTAGCGATGTTGAAAGCGACCATATTTACTTTAAGCCCGTAAAACCCCAAAAGGTTAAAAACCGTCCGCTTGTTTTATCCGAATTCGGAGGTTATTCCTGCAAAATCGAGGGTCATGCCTTTAATAAAGACAAAACCTACGGCTATCGCTTTATAAAAGAAGCTGCTGATTTTGAAAACGCCCTTGTGAAGCTTTATACCGATGAAATTCTTCCTGCTATAAAGCACGGTCTTAATGCTACTGTACTCACACAGGTGAGCGATGTTGAGGACGAAACCAATGGACTGCTCACCTATGACAGGCAAATTTTGAAGGTTGATACGAACACTTTGAATAGCATTGCCGAAAAGCTTAAAAAAGCGTTCGCAGACCGCATAAACTCCGCAAATCCCTAAAAGGTTGCAAAATTATATAAAATATGATATAATAATTAATTAGTATTTATTCTAATATTCATATTGGAGGTTTACTATGCTTAATACCGAAAGATTATGCTTAGGTTGTATGACCGATAATGGTGGTGAACGGGTTTGTCCTATCTGCGGATATGATTCCGCTACTAAAAATCCGGAAAACTCACTTCCCGCTAAATTCGTTTTAAAAAATCGCTATCTTGTGGGTAACGAAACAAGCTCTAACGGAGAAGGTATTTCCTATATTGGCTGGGATAATGCTAATGATGCGATAGTTACCGTCAGGGAATATTTCCCCACAGGCTTTGCCCTTAGAAATCCTGATAAAACCGTTTCAATGGTTAAGGGCAACGAATATACCTTTAATGAGGGCTTACTCGAATTCAAGGATATTAAATGCAATATTATGGCTTCTGAGCTCGCTTCATTAGTTCCTGTTATCGATGTATTCGAGGAAAACGGCACCGTTTATTCCGTTGAAGCTAATATTCAGGGAATAACCTTGAGCAAATTCCTTGATAAAAACGGCGGAATCTTGAAATGGGAGCAAGCAAGAGCCTTGTTCCTGCCACTTATTGATACCATAAAGGGTATGAATGATATCGGCATTATTCATGGCGGTATTTCTGCTGAAACAATAATAGTTGGAAGAGACGGTAAGCTCAGAATAACAGATTACGCCATAAAGAAGACAAGACAGTCTGATTCAGAGCTTGTTTCAGAGCTTTTTAACGGATATGCCGCTATTGAGCAATACGGTTTTGAGGGAATGCACACTGATACATATACTGATGTATACGGCATTTGCGCCACCCTTTTCAGAGTTTTGATAGGTACCGTTCCGCCCGAATCTGCAAAACGTATTCAAAACGATTCCATGTCCATACCTGCAAAATTTGCTGAGGAATTGCCGAGACACGTGCTTGCGGCATTAGCTAACGGCCTTCAGGTTCTCCCAGAAGAACGTACCCGTAATATTGAAGCCTTTAAAAACGAGTTGGTTTACGGTGAAATACCCAATGCCCCTGTAGTTAAGCACACTCAGAAAGCTGCTTCTGTGGCAGAAAAAGAAAAGCCTGCAAAAAAAGGCAGTTCTGCTATATCTGCGCTTATAGCCGCAGGAATTACCGTTGGCGTGTTTATCATTATCGGATTAATACTGATCTTCGGACCTTTGAAGGACGTTGTTTTTCCGCCCAAGGAACCCGCATATACCAGCGAAGAGGCTGAGGTTAATGCTCCCGAGGTTGATAAAATCGGTGATGTTGACAGCGGCGCAGAGCTGACTTCAAAGCTTTATACCGTTCCTGATTTAAAAGGCAAATTATATGCCGAGGTTATTGATAATGAGGAATATGAAATGTTCGAGTTTGCAATTTCCTCAAAATCCTTCTCTGACCAATACCCAAAAGGCACTATCTGTTCACAGTCAATAGCTCCCGGTGGTGACGGTGTTGTGAGAGATACTAAAATCGAGGTGGTTATCTCATTAGGTCCTAAGGAAATTAAAATCGCCAACCTTAAAGGGCTCACAAAGGATGAAGCTATATTAGAGCTTTTAAAGCAAGGCTTTATTTACGATAATATTGAGATTTTGGAGAAATACGATGAAGATTTAACCCCAGGAGTTGTAATTGACCAGTCCCCTAAATACGGAGATAAGGTTAGCACAGATGTGGGTGTTAAGATTTACATCAACTCTTATACAGGCGATGAGTCCGAGAGCAGCAGCTCAAATAACGAAAGAAATTAAAATAATATGAAACTAAAAAATGCTTTCCAATAGGAAAGCATTTTTTATTGCTTACTTAAAACTCAACATCACAGAAAACAGGTGAATGATCGGTTGCATCAAGAGCAGGCTGGTCCTCAATTATTCTATACTGCAAAGCCTTAACCTTATCATCTAAAACTATCATATGGTCGATAGAAAAGCTTTTATCATTTTCGGTTTTCTTACCGTGGTATTTTCCGTCCTCTCCGCAAACAGGGTCGCCATGATGGGAAGACATATTATCCTTTTGGTCAGCCAAATCGTGCAAATGCTTTATTCCGTTTTGGCTATAAACCTCAAACACATCACTTGATAGAGTGGTGTTCATATCTCCAAAAGCAAAAACAGGGCAGTTATAAAGCTCTTTTAAATACTTCATAAGCCTTACAAGCTGATGCGCATTTTTCACCCTTATTTCATCGTGCTCGGGTCCTGTTCTCCACCAAAAATGGGTGTTGCAAACCGCAAACAGCTTTTCGTCCTCTGCTTTAAGCACCGCCCAGGTAATACCCTTGGTAACATCGGGAGTCTCTGCCAAATATTCGTAGCCTTTAGCTATCAGTTTATAACTCTTTTTATAACAAAACGGAACGAAGTTATTGCTATCTGCAATTTCTGTGCCAACCCAAGCATACTCCTCTGCAAGACGTTCGAAAAGTCCGCTTTCATACCAACGCTTGGTAATTTCCTGCAGTCCTAATATATCAGGGTTGTATTTCTTATAGATACCGTAAATATCGTCAATTCTTACATCAACAGGATTTCCGAAATAATCGCCCCAGATATTACTCGTCATTATACGCATATAAAGCACTCCCTATGTATTAATTTATCAAGCTTAAAACCGAACTTCCAATACGGTTTTAAGTTTAAATGTTTTGACTTGCCATTTCATAGAATTTATAATAAATTCCCTTTTGTTCTAATAGCTCCTCGTGATTACCTTCTTCCATAATTCCCTCATCTGTCAGCACCATAATACGGTCAGATTTGCGAATTGTGGAAAGTCGGTGAGCTATCGTTATTGTCGTTCTGCCCTCGGATAGTCTTGCAAGTGATTTTGCCACCGCAAACTCGCTTTCATTATCAAGGGCACTTGTAGCCTCATCAAGAATAATAATAGGCGGATTTTTAAGAAAAACACGTGCTATGCTTATTCTCTGTTTTTGTCCGCCCGAAAGCTTTACTCCTCTTTCGCCGACATAGGTATTATATCCGTCCTTAAGCTCAGAGATAAACTCGTGTGCGCCTGCCTTTTTTGCCGCCTCTATAATCTCCTCCATAGTGGCATCTGGCTTACCGTAGGAAATGTTATCATAAACCGTACCCGAAAAAAGATAAACATCCTGCTGAACCATACCGATATTATCACGAAGCGATTTTAAGGTATATTCTTTGATATTTTTACCGTCAAGCAGTATTTCACCCTCGGTCACATCATAAAAGCGAGGAACTAAGTTGCAAAGGGTGGTTTTTCCCCCGCCGGAAGGGCCTACAAAAGCTATCTTCTCACCGCTTTTTATCTTAATATTAAGTCCCGTAAACACTTTGTTGTGGTCATCGGGATATTCAAAGGAAACATTTTTAAATTCGATATTTCCTTTGGGGTCCTTAAGCTCTGTAGCATCAGGCTCGTCAAATATTTCAATATCAGCATCCATTATCTGCAAAAAGCGTTCAATACCCGTAAGGCCTCTTTGGAACTGCTCGGAAAACTCAATAATTCGGCGAATAGTTGCAATAAAGGTAGTAACATACAGCAGATACGCCACAAGGTCGCCCGGTGTTATTTGCTCGTTTATCATAAACAGACTGCCCGCTATCACTACTGTAGCATACATTATACCGTCAAACATACGGGTAGTGGTGGAGAAAGCGCCCATAAACTTATATCCCAATTTTTTAACAGAGAAAAATTCCACGTTATCCTTTTCAAACTTTTCCTGTTCAATATCCTCATTGGCAAAAGCTTTCACAACCTTTTGCCCTAAAAGAGAATCTTCAATTCGGGCATTAAGCTCACCTATCATAACACGCTGTTTTCGGAAGGTCTCCTTCATTCGTTTGTTAAGCCAACCGCAAATAACAAGCATAACAGGGATCACCACAAATATAATAAGGGTAAGCGGAACGTTAATTTTCATAAGAATCACAAAGGAAACAACGCCCTTGATTCCTGCAATGAAAAATTCCTCGGGACAGTGATGCGAAAACTCCGTAACATCAAAAAGGTCATTGGTAATCCTACCCATTATCTGACCAACCTTGGTATTATTGAAATAGCTGTCTGAAAGCTTATGTAAATGAGAATAAGCCTCTCTGCGCATATCAGTCTCAATCTTAGTGCCCATCACATGGCCCACATAAGCCATATAATAATAAGCTGCAGAATCAATAATGCGAAGTATAATATAAACTGCGCCAACTGCTAAAATATACTCCACTTTAATTGATTTTAAATCCTCTATACCGGCATTTGTAATCTCACGCATAATGAGCGGTAATATAATTTCGCAAACCGTGGTTAAAGCGGCGCAAAATAAATCCATTACTACTGTGGGTATATATTTTTTATAATATGGCATAAAGCGGCGTAAAAGCACACCTGAGCTATATTTCCGTTCTTCCTTTTTCATCAAAATCACCATTTGAATTATAATGATTGTAGTTAGTAGAAACGCTTAAAAAGCGTTTCGGCAAGCCACTTTTAGAGTGGCTTCGGCAAAATTAAATCATAACATTTAATTTTGCTGGACACTCATTTCAATGGAAAAGGACAAATTTTATATAAAATTTGTCGCAAAATCAAAGATTTTGTAGCGAAACAGAATTGTTTCGCCTAACCTATTCCATTATATTAATGGTTGGTGAAACACAAAGTGTTTCAGTATGTGGGAACACATACAATTTGCATTTAATGCAAATTCCAACCTTAATGCAATCATAAGTTGCTTGTCAATATCAATTGACAAGCGGTAAATAAATTTACCGAAAACAATTAAAATTGTTTTCAACTTCTTATGATTATATTACTAATTATCATTAAAATCAAGATATAAAAGTTAAAAACGGTCAGCTTCCGCCAACCGTTTTTTTACTTAAAAGCAAACTTTACCTGGGTTAAGAATATTCTTCGGGTCGAAAACCTTTTTAATGCCCTGCATTAAAGCAATTTGCGTTTCACCGCATTGCTTTTTGAGATATTCCTTCTTAGCATAGCCAATGCCGTGCTCACCCGATACAAGACCGCCAAGCTCCTCCGCTTTAGTATACATCCGCTCGAAGCAAAGCTCTAATATTTCTTCCCACTTGCCGTCTCCTAAATCGTCACGGCAGATATAAATATGTAAATTACCGTCGCCTGCGTGACCGAAGCTTGGGATTCTGACTCCCATTTCATCGGCTAAAGCGTGGGTAAATTTAATAAATTCATCCACACGGTTTACAGGAACCACAACATCACATTCGTCCATTTCTGTAGTGGAAGCCTTGATAGCCTCAAGGAATGCTCCTCTTGCCGACCAAACTGATTTTTTGCGTTCCTCGGTATCAATTATATATGCGTCAATAGCTCCTATTTCAAGGCATAGGTCAGCTACAGTACTCATATCCCGCTCTACCTGCTCCTCGGTGTTCCCGTCAAAGGTGAGCAGAATATAAGCATCATTTTTAGTATCAGGGAATTTTTTACCCAAATAATCCTCAGAAAAGAGTATGGTATCTCTTGACATATACTCAATTGCGGTAGGGGTTACCTTTGAGCAGATAATCTTGGGCACTGCTTCAATAGCACTTTTCATATCGCCAAAAGGCACTAAAAGACTAACCGACACTTTTGGAAGCGGAACTAATTTAAGCACAGCCTCTGTAATTATACAAAGTGTACCCTCAGAGCCCACAACCAAATCCTTAAGGCTATAGCCCGAGCTGTTTTTTGCCACCTTTCCGCCAAGCTTTTCGATTTTTCCGTCAGGCATTACCACCGTAAGTGCTCTTACATAGTCTCTTGTAACACCGTATTTAACCGCTCTCATACCGCCTGCGTTGGTTGAAATATTACCGCCTATAGTGGCCGATTTTTCACCAGGGTCCGGCGGATACAAAAAGTCGTTTTCCTCAGCAAAAGCGGCAAGCTCCATTAAAAGCACACCCGGTTCAACAGTAACTGTGAGATTATTCTGGTCAAGCTCTTTGATTTTATTCATTTTTGCGGTTTCAAGCAGTATTCCGCCCTCTATCGGCACTGCCGCTCCAACAAGTCCTGTGCCGCTTCCTCTTACAGTTACAGGGATATTCCGTTCATACGCCAACTTCATTACAGCTGAAATTTGCTCGGTAGTATGAACTCTCACCAATGCCTCAGGCATTTTTTCTATTCCTCCGAGTTCATCATGAGCATAATCGAGGCTTATGGCGTTGCCGCACAAAACCTCACTTTCCCCTACTATAGAGGATAAAACCGAAATATCTTCTTTTGTTAACTTGTTATACATCAGCCTTAGCCTCCTTAATTTTGTTTATAAGCTGCGGTAATATCTCATTGACATCTCCAACAATGCAGTAATGCGCAACATCAAAAATCGGTGCCGATTTATCTGTATTAACAGCGACTATACAGTCCGATGACTTCATACCTGCCGCAAACTGCACCGCTCCCGAAATACCGAGACAGAATATAAGCTTAGGCTTAACTGTTCTTCCCGAAAGGCCTATCTGATGCTTTGAGTTAAAAATATTACTTTCGGCAAGCGGCCTTGTGCAAGCAACCACGCCGCCCAACAAATCGGCTAACTCCTTGGCATTTTGGCGCATACTCTCACTCGCAGCGCCCCTGCCCACAGCAACTATTATATCGGCCTCTGCTATATCAACATCTTTCGGCTTTGAAACGCTTGAAATCACCTCAATATCCGATAAAAGCATATTGGAGGTGACTTCCATATTAACTATCTCACCCGAAGCCGCTTCTGTAGGCTTAGGCTCAGAAAACACCTTATACCTTGCGGTACAGAATTGAGGTCTTGTATTGGGGCTTATAATCTGCGCCATAATATTTCCGCCAAATGCGGGTCTTATCTGTACTAAATCGGTGTTTTCCTTCATTTCAAGCACAGTGCAGTCAGCAGTAAGACCTGAACGGCAGCGAGCCGCCACACGTGGAGCTAACTGACGACCCAAATTTGTAGCGCCAACCAAAATTGAAGACGGTTTATATTTCTCAATAAAATCACAAAAAGCGGCAGTATAAGGCTCAATTCTGAAATCCTCAAACTGCGGATTATCATATACGAACACCTTATCCACACCATAATGTAAAAGCTTTTCGGCATTTTTATCACAGCCAAAGCCTATTAAAACCGCATAAATCGGGTGACCTGTTACCTTTGCTAACTCTTTGGCCTTTCCGCAAAGCTCAAAGGTAACTCTATGTAACTGCCCGCCGCTGCAATCAGCATAAACACAAATGCCTTTCCACTTGGATTTATCGAGCTCAGCTACTGTCTCCTCCTCATAGGAGATAAGACCGTTGCCTTTCTTAACACACAGCTTACACATTTTACAGCCCGATGAAATATCAAGCTTATTATCACTGTAAGAAATAGCCCCAAACGGACAAACCTTTATAAGCTCCTTTGCATTCTCAGAGGTAATAAGGCTTTGATTAATAACTAATTTACCCATAAAAATTCCCCCTTAAATCATTTTCTTAGCAGCGAGTATCCCAAAAAGCTGCTCGGTTTGCTCTGCGGCATTACCTGTAATATTCTGTTTTTCGCTGTTCTTTTCAGGCGGAAAAATTCTTTCAACCTGTGTTGCAGAGCCTGAAAGCCCGTAATTATCAGGATTCTGGTCATCAAAATCTTCAAAGGTAAGGAACTTTACTTTATCGTCACCTATTGTTTTCTTAACTTTATAAGAAGGCAACCTTGGTGTGTTAATATCACCGTCAACCGAAATAAGGCAAGGAAGCTTTACATTTAATTTAACTATCCTATCATCTAAAGAGGCTGTAAGATAAGCCTTACCGTCCTTTACTTCATCAACCGATAAAACATTTGAAACATTAGGTATTCCTAAATATTCCGAAAGCTCAGCACCAACCTGCGCGGTATCACCATCAGTAGTTTGCTTGCCGCAAATTATAATATCATATTCACCGCATTTTTTAATTCCCTGCGATAAAGTGTAAGCAGTTGCCAGTACATCTGCGCCTGCAAATTTGCGGTCGGTAAGCACAGTTCCACATTCTGCTCCCATACAAACCGCTTCTGTAATAATAGCCTTAGCCTGCGGCGGACCCATTGTTATACACTCTACCCTTCCGCCCTTATTTTCCGCTAAAGAAAGTGCCGTTTCTATAGCATAAAGGTCATAAGGATTAATTTTACTTTGAACTCCGCTTCTTTTAAGTACTCCTGTAACAGGGTCAACCTCAACATTATTAGACCCCGGTACCTGTTTAATACAAACTAAAATATTCATTTTAAACACTCTGCCCTATATTAAAATATTTATTTTATTTTAACATACACAAAAACTACGGTCAATAATTGCTATTTTTTTAACATTCTTACCAATAAACAAAAAAGTCGGTTAAAACCGACTTTTTTAAAATATTATTTCATTCTTAAATCATTAAGCAGCATACCGCTGAGCTTTGGCACACCGAAGCGGTCAGCAAACATCTGACATTTACACATAAAAATATAGTAAATATTCTTACCGCAGTATCTAAGCGTTTCAAAATTGGCTTGACCCTTTGATATTATAATATCCGCATTATCTATTTTTGTTTTTATATCCGCAGGCAACTTTGAAAGGCAGGTACCTGCAATATTAGTTCCATTACCCGTAACAGTAACAAGCTTATCAAGAAATACCTGCTTCGCATCGGTGAGGGTTGCGTCGTTAAGAACATCCTCGCCTCTAACAATCGCTTCAACAGAAATGTTTGGATACTCTTTAAGTATAGCTTTAATAAACAGCTTATCAAGCACCACCTCACCGCAATTATCGGTGATATAAATAAGCTTTTTGGATTTTTTTAAGTCATCTTTTAAAAGTCCGAATTCATTATCGTCTACCGTAAGCTCCTCAGCATTTTTGAGCAACTCCTTTAGCTTGTTCTCATCAACACTGAGCATTGCGCCAAAATCAATATAATTGCCAAGCATTGCATAAAGAAAAGCCAGTTTCAAAGGCTCTGTGGAATTTAAAATATTATTTTCAAGCTGAGGCTCCAACCCGAGCATTAAAGAGTTAAAATATTTCTTGATTTCGGTGAAATCCTCACTAACGCCAAAAATTTCCTTTTGAGCCGCAGTAATCTTCGGCACTATTTCAGGAGCACTTTGCCAGACCTTTGCCTCTGCTACAATATTTAAAACCCTTTGCATATATTTAAGCTTTTGACTTTCTTCAGTATTTTCGGGTATTTTTTTAAGATATTTATTAACTAAGCAACTGACACATTCAGAATTAAGCCTTTTAATCTCCATTTTTTATCCTCTTTTATGTTTTAGTTCTGTAAAATTGTACCATATTTGATATTAATTTACAACATTTTAAATTAACTGTTGATTTTATAAATATAATCAGTTAAAATATAATTAGACTTTTAAGTCTGTAAAAAATGGCATAATGCCAAAATTTTTAGGGGGTTTTTTTATGAACACAGTTCCAATTATGGCGGTATTAGGAATTTTAACCGCTATAGCAGCAACCGTACTTATTTACATTTTCTTTTTACCAGAAAACAAAAGAGAAAGATTGCCTAAAATAGGCAAACTGCTTCACGACATTTTCAATTTCAAATCTTTGTTTATTGAAAAGGTTTTGCAGCTTTTATACATACTTTCTACCACTTCCTGCATTTTCATTGGTTTCTTTATGCTCTTTGGCTTTGAGGAGTCTTGGTACAGAGGTGTTAACTGGTACGGTGGATACGGTATCCTTGTTATGCTGTTAGGTCCTATCGCTATTCGTATAGCTTTTGAGGCTGCTATGTTATTTATCCTTTTAGTTAAAAACGTAATTCAGATAAACAACAAGCTTAAAAGCAATATCGAACATAACGACCAGTTTAAAAACTTTTAAGATTTAAGTTTTATCCGCTTGGGCAACCTGCTTAAAGGCAGCCCAAGCGATTTTTTATTTATTTTTCAAAAATCTTGCAAATCCACACCGGTTAATATATAATATTATAAAAGGAGGTAAACATTATGTATATTTGTCCAAACTGTAAAAAGGTATTCGATTCTCCACTGAAGTTTTGCTATGAATGCGGTACTCAGGTAGTTAATGTAGAACAACAGCCCCAGTACCAACCAAATACATATAATCAAAATTTCTATCAACAAAACCCATACGTTGCTACTCCCTATTATCAGCCTCAAAGGCCCTCTAAAGCAAAGGAAATTATCGGCATGATTTTAAGCATCAGCGGTTTTGCTTCCTCAATAATAGGAATTATATATACCATACTGTTTATGGCAATAGAACCTTCAGCCGGATTTTTTATGGGATTCATTTTTTCTCTTGAATGTTTCCCCTGTTCTCTTATTGGCTTTTTGTTTTCAAAAGGTTGCATTAACAATGGTAGTACCTCAAAATTAAGCTCAGTTGGAAAAGCATTAGGTCTTGCCGGTGTTATCATTTCCTCTGTTGTTCTGTTTTTGACTTTTGCGTGTATAGGTTTTATGGAATAATTTTTTCATAGCTTGCCTGCAATTCTTTTTAAGGATTGCAGGTTTTTTTATTTTCCTATTTAAAACTGTAATTTTTTGGCTTTTCACCACCATATTTACTTAAAAACTCTTGCAAACTGCTTGCTACTAAGGTATAATAATGGTAATAAGGAGGAGATTATTATGTATATTTGTCCAAATTGTAAGAAAACATCTGAAACACCACTAAATTTCTGCTATGCATGCGGTTCTGCAATGGTAGAACAACAGCCTGTTGAGGCTCAACCTGTGGCTCCTCAACCAGTTGAAGTTCAGCCTGTGGCACCTCAGACTGTTGAAGCTCAGCCTCAATACCAGCAGCCCCAGTATCAGCAACCCCAGTATCAACAGCCTCAGTATCAACAGCCTCAGTATCAACAGCCTCAGTATCCGCAGACTCCTGCACCCTCTAAGGCTAAAATGATAGTTGGTATGATACTAAGCATTTCAGGTACTGCTTTTGCTTTGCTCGGTTTGCTTATGGTAATTATACTTTTGTTTACAGAAACATATGAAGGCTGTATTGCCGCATTTATCTATGGCTTGGTATTTTCTATCATCGGTCTGCCCTGCGCTCTTGTAGGCTTAATTCTGTCCAAAAAGTGTGTAAATGCAGGTGCTTCGAATGGTATGACATCTGCAGGTAAGGCACTGGGTATCGTTGGTATTATTCTCTCAGCCCTTCTTTTAGTATTAGCTATTGCAAGCCTTGGAATGGCAGGCGATTATGATTTTAGTTATTACGATTATGACTATGACTACGACTATGATGATTTCTTTTAAAAGCTACATATAAATTAAAAATTTGTACTTAGAATCATACGCACAGCGATTCTCCTTTGAGGGTTGTTGTGCGTAGAATTTATAATATATCAATTAATTTTTGCATATAAAAATGCCCGCTTAAAAAGCAGTTGTTTTTATATACAAAAAAATAATAATCGTTTGGGGTAACTATGAATAAAGACTTGAAAAAATTATTTGAATTAAACCGCAATGCCTTAATTAATTCTGATAAAGATTTAAAAGCTGTTTTTGAAATAATGTTTTCTAATAATGAAAATATTATGTGCGAGGGTAATGACGGTTTCAGGATTTATAAATACACCTACGGAGAAATGAAAGAAAAAATCCGCAAAACAGCAGCAGCTATTTATGAAAAAATAGGTGCCAAGCATTCTTACATAGCCCTTGAAATGGAAAACGGACCCGAGTGGATAATTTCATTTTGGTCTATATTAATGAGTGGCAACAAGCCATATCTTGTTAACACCCGCTACCCGGAAACCCTTTCAAACGGCATACTCAAAACTCTCGGTATAAAAAATATAATCTGCCTTAAAAAAAGTAAACTTGATGCTGATTCGTTAATATTTTCTTCACTTGGCGGTGATTTTTCACCTGTACCTGAGGAAATTTTTGAAAACGAGATCGCTTTTTCCTCCTCAGCTACATCTATGAATGAAGTGATTTGCTTTTATACGGGTCTTCAGATTTCAGAACAGATACTCAATTTTAAAGACATTGTAAAAGAAAACCCCAGAATGGCGAAGCATTATAAAGGAAGCTTAAAACAACTCGCCTTTTTGCCTTTTTATCACATTTTCGGATTATTTGCGGTTTATTTCTGGTTCACTTTCTTTGGAAGAACCTTGGTTTTCCTGAGAGATTATTCCGCAGAGACCATTCTCAAAACCTGTAAAAGACATAAGGTTACTCACATTTTTGCAGTACCCGTTTTGTGGCACACAGTTGAAAAACAGCTTTGGTCAACCGTTAAGGAGCAGGGCGAAGCTAAAGAGAAAAAATTACGTAAAGCTCTTAAATTAATGACTGGTCTTCAAAACATATTCCCCTCGTTTGGCGCCGCATTTGCAAAATGGGCCTTACGTGAGGTTACCGACCGTCTGTTTGGAAATTCTGTTATGTTTTGCATAAACGGTGGCAGTTATGTTACCGACTCTGCCTTAGAGCTTTTTAACGGCTTGGGCTACTGCCTGCACAACGGCTACGGTATGAGTGAAATAGGTATCACCTCGGTAGAGCTGAGAAAAAAGGCTAAAGAGCGAAATCTGAATTCAATAGGCAAACCTTTTAGCTCTGTGGAATATAAGCTTAATGATAAAAATATTCTGCTCGTAAAAGGAAGCTCACTTTGTGTGAGAAAGCTTGTTAACGGCAAGGAAGTAATTCTTTCTGACTGGTTTGAAACGGGCGACAATATGGAAATAAAAGACGGATATTATTATATTTTAGGCCGTGTGGGTGATGTTGTTATAGGCGAAAACGGTGAAAACATTAACCCTGATACCGTAGAAAAGTTTTTCCGTCTGCCTAATACCAAAGCGCTTTCTGTGCTCGGAATTGAGGGAGAAAACGGCGAAGAGCTTTCACTTATAGCAGAAATTTCACCCTTTGCCACAGAAAAAACCGTATCTGCAATAAAAAATGAAGCCTACGCCATAAACGAAACCTTTTCTTCTGCTAATGCAGTTAAGAAATTCTACTTCACCTTTGACGAATTAATGCCGCCCAATGCCATAAAAATAAGCCGCACACAGCTAACACGCAAAATCAAAGAAAACGCTGTTAAGCTTATTCCTTTTGCAGATATAAAGCTAAACTCTGCTTCTTCAGGCGAGACCACTCCCCTTCAAAAAGAGGTTATAAGCATAATCGCCAAAGCTTTAGACGTTGAAACTGATAAAATAGGCCCCGATACTCATATTTTCTATGACCTTGGTGCTACAAGTATACAGTATTTTTCAGTTATATCTGAGTTATCACAGCGTTTTTCAATTTCTCAATATGATGACACAGAGAAATACTGCTATACACCTAAAGAAATTTGTGAATATTTAGAAAGATTTTTATAATATGATAAGAAATAAATTACTTGTAAATCTTTGCTTAGGATTTGTAAAGGTGACAGGCATTTTACCCGCGTTAATTCTATTAAAACCAAAAGTTCATCTTGCAAAAAATGCAAAAAGACATCTTCCCTCCCCCTGCATTTTGGTATCAAACCATACTTCATTAATGGATTTTGTGTTGTATTTAGTGATATTCCCTTTTCGCACTATCCGTTTTTTAATGGCAGAGGTGCTTTTCAACAAAGGAAAAGCATTTGCAAAATTCCTGCATTTAATAGGCGGTATCAGAGTGGACAGAGATGATAAAAATTTTGGTTTTATTTCAGACTCAATTGAGGTTTTGGATAATGGCGGCACCCTTGGAATATTCCCTCAGGGAAGACTCCCTGTTGCAGGCAAGCCATTTCCTTTTACTGTAAGCACCGCCTTTATTGCTACCCATGCAGATGCTCCAATTGTTCCAGTTTTCACTGACGGTAATTACGGAATTAAAAAACGAGCTCATGTGGTGATAGGCGAAGCCTTTTATCTTAACGATTATATTAAAGAGGGACTAAGTGAGGACGAGCAGCTCAAGCACCTGACAGAAGTGCTTGAGGAAAAAGTCTATGAGCTTAAGAATGAAATAGCCAAGAGGAAGAAATAATAATGTCATCCAAAAAAGCAAAACTTTTTAATCTTAAACTATTCCCGATGGATATGGCGCGACTGATTTGTGCAGTGTTACTGCCGATATACCGTTTAAAACGCCTTACCCCCGAGGGCGAAAAGTACAAAAACAAGGTTAAAGGCGGGGCTATTGTGGTTGCAAACCACTCTTCTTTTGAAGACCCGTTTTTAGTAGGAGTGAGTTTTTGGTACAGGAGAATGTTTTTTCTTGCGGCAGATGTTGTTATGAAGGGAAAGCTTCGCTCCGCTTTACTTTACGGTGTAGGTGCAATTAAAATTACCCGAGAAATAACCGATATCAATGCTATTAAAAAATCGGTTGAGACCCTGCAAAACGGTCATTTGCTTTCGATTTTTCCGCAAGGCGGAATAGACCGAGAAAAGGATGTTGAAACCATAAAATCGGGTGCTGTTTTAATAGCTTTAAAGGCTGATGTGCCGATAATTCCTATGCATATATACCCTAAAAAGCATTGGTATAATCGAAGAAAAGTGGTAATCGGCAAAACATTATACCCAAAAGAATACATAACTAAAAAAATCCCCACCACAAGTGACATTAACAATATAACCGAAATTTTAATGAATGAAATGCAACGTTGTATGAATCAGGGTTAAAATCCATTGGAGGAATAATTATGGATACATTTGAAAGACTTATCAAGGTTTTTAATGCGGTTTTTGAGGACGAAATCGACATAAGCAGTATTACTCCTGAAGCCACACTTTCCGAAGATATTGGAATTAATTCAATTGGAATGCTTTATATGGCGATGGCTTTAGAAGAAGAATTTGATATTAAGTTTAATAATGAAGATTTTGCAGGAATCAAAACTGTAAAAGATGTTATTGCCTGCATTGAAAGCAAGTGTTAAGTAATGGAATGGACTGTAGACTCACCGAAATCAGGTGACATTATCCGAACAAAGGTGACCTTTTACCATCATTACGGTATTTTCATAAACGAAAGCAGAATAATTCAGTTCGGCCTGCCCGATAATGTTTATACACCTGCAGAGGAAATAAAGGTACTTGCTACCGATATTTACACCTTTTTACAAGGCGGTGAATTAGAGGTTGGCAAGCCCACCCGACAAGAGCTTAAAAATATGCGTTCTCCAGAAGAAATTGTAAAATTAGCTGAGTCCCGTTTGGGACAGGGCGGTTACGATATTCTTCACAATAACTGCGAGCATTTTGTAAACGAATGTGCTTTCGGCGAGCATAACTCAGAATTTCTTTCATCTGTCAGAAATAAGCTTCGTAAAAAGCTCGGAAAATAATAGTTTTTAAAAAAATAAAGGAAGCATTTGCTTCCTTCATTCTTTAGATACAATTTGCATCAGATAATCATTTATATAAAATTTTGTTCTTTTAAGATTCAGAACATTTACTGATTTCAAATCCTTTATACCTGTACCCAGCATTTTAAAATATGCTTCCTTAGCGGTCCAGATTTCATAAAAACGGTCAAGTATTTCTTTATCATCACAATAAGGCAGGGTTTTAGAATAAGGGCTGTTTTTAAGTATATACTCTTTTTCCTCTGTGACGCAAAATCGTTTTATAAGTGAAAGCTTAATAGGCTTAATGCGTTCTGTATCTATTCCTGTTTCCTTTTCACTCACTGCGCATACAACTATGTCATCGCAATGAGAAATTGAAATAAAAAGGTTCGCGCCGTTTAAAATAGGTCTTCCGTTAGGTAGCCTTTCTATCGAAGCATCTGTTATCCCAAATTTATCGGATAATAGCTTTTTGATTATATATTCTCCCGCAAGTGACCTTTTACGGTCGTCTTCACGCAAAAATCGGTCAATATGCTCTTTACGTGAAGGTGTAAGGCTTTGATATATACTGTCATACTCTTTTTGGCTTAAATCCCTGATATCACAGTATGACCATTCCATTTTTATCACCCCATAGCGATATTTTTAACTTTATTTTGAAATAATATATAACAAGGAGGCGGTAGCTGTGCTTATATTTTTAATAATTCTCTGTATACTTGCGGCAATAATCACCGCAATACTTTTATCGCCCGTGTATGTTATAATCAAAAATGATAAATCCAATAATTTGATAATTCTTTATAAGCTTCTTTTTAAAACCTTTGGCGAGAATCCAGACCCTAATCACCCGATAGTTAAAGCACTCAAAAAAAGTACGGGTATTGAGCGTCTGGAAAAAGAAAGCCTTGAAAAAAATATTGAGGACAGCGGTCTTTCCACTACTGTTTCAGAAACCTGCAGAATTTTAGCTGATCTTCTTAAAGAAATTGCAAAGCTTTTAAAATACTGCACCGCTAAAGAATATAAGCTTAAAATTATATGTTCTTCCGATGATGCCGCTGAAACCGCTATAAGCTACGGTAAATGCTGTGCTGCTGCCTTTCCGTTGCTCGGATTATTCGGTTCTTTAATGAAGATTAAGAAAAATGGCCGAAACATTGATATCCGTTGCGATTTCACAGGCAAAAAAGAGCTTTTCCGCTACAAATTTGTAATTTCAGTTAAACTTTGCCACGTTCTCGCCGCATTTTTAAGAGTAGCTATTACGGAGGCAAAACGTCGGGTAGCGATTGAAAATGAAGCCGAAGCCAAAGAAAAGGAAAAGCTTAATCAGCAAAAAACGAAAAAACAAGATTAAGATGCTCAGCAATAACTCTTTGGCTGCCTGTCAGCATTGCATGGTCGGTGTTTTTTATACTCACTAATCTACAAGTCTTGCATTTTTTAGCAAATTTATGATGCATATCCGTTCTTACTACGGTATCATTTTCGGCGGAGATAAGCAATATGGGTGTTTTAATTCCTTTAACTGCACTGCTTTTTAATATAGAACGATGAACTACAAGCGAGTTGTAAACCCAGCCCAAAGTCATTGGAGTTGACTGATAATTAGGCTCCTGCTTACGCATTGTAATATTATGCACAAATCTTGAACGGCTTTCATCTATAGCCTTTTCAAATTTATACTCAGGGTCAAACTCTTTTGAATATTTAAATTTGGTTTTACCACCTTGAAACAAACGGCAAAAGCCAACTCCAACCCTTGCAATCGGAGGCGAAACCATATTAACATAAGGCTCTATAAGCGGTGCTGATAAAATCGCCTTTTTTATCTTATCACTGTTTTTTGAAAGATACAAGGCTGTAACAGCCCCGCCCATTGAATGAGAATAAATATATAACGGCTTTTTATCCGCAGGTAAAACTATTTCATCAATAAAGACCGATAAATCCTTTGTATAATCCTTAAAGCTATCCACGTGAATCAGGTCTATTCTGTCTGTAAGACGGGTCGAAAAACCGTGACAGCGCTGGTCAAAAAGAAAAACATTATAGCCCTGATTTAAAAAATAGTCGGTTACCTCATAATATTTTTTTGTAAATTCGCTTAAACCGTGAACAATTATAACCGAAGCTTTGCTATCTTGAGCCAAAAAATATTCATAGAAAATTTTTTTACCGTCATAGCTGTCGAAAAAGCCCGAAACTCGGCACTTTTCTATCTTTTCGGTTATTTTTTTGATACCCGACTCAAACTCCTCATCAGTTAAAATATTCAATTGATAATCAGGAATATACTTCATAACAAGCTCCTTTAACGGCGATTATTTTTTTAGAAAAGAGGGAATAATAATGACATCTGCAAAGAAATCTGTTTTAAAAAGGATTGTAGTCATTATTATTGCTGTATTAATTTTCTTCTCAGCCATTTCCATGGTTGCGACTAAAATAGTTTACGATAATATTTTTGAAAGATACGATACCAAAATAGAAATTCCGGCAACGCTTAGTGATATGGTAAATGAGCGTGAAAGAAAGGAATATTACTCGGGACAAAATATGCTCACAGGTTATCTTTACCGAGCCGATATCAATAATTCGCAAAACGGTTTAATTATTATAGCTCCCGGCTTTCACGCAGGAACTGATAATTATTTATGGCAGATAAAAAGCCTGCTTGATTACGGTTGGTCAGTGTTTGTGTTTGATACCACAGGCAGCTGTGAATCCGAAGGTGAAAGCTCAGTAGGCTTTGCGCAAATACTGCCCGATATGGAAGCTACTATTAAATATATTGAAAAAAATAACCGTTTCGGTTATAATGATATTGTACTTTTAGGTCACAGCAGAGGCGGATATGCTGCTTGCTGCGCTTTAGAGTATGATTATGATATTGCGGCGGTTATTTCTGTCAGCGGTATAAACAGCGCTATGGAAGGTGTTATCGGGTCGGCTGTGGATTATGTTGGTCCTTTAGCTTACGGAAATTACGGTTTCTTGTGGATGTATCAGGCCATGCTTTTTGGTAGCAAAACACTTAATACTAATGCGGACGAAGCCATATCTAACAGCGATGTGCCTGTACTTATTATTCACGGGGAGAATGATACCGAAGTACCATTAGATGAATTTTCAATAATTTCCCATAGCGACGAAATAACTTCAAAAAAGGTTGAATATCTTATCTGCTCAGAGCCTTATCAGAATGGTCACACAGACCTTTTGTTCAATAAGGACGGAACAGCTAACGACAAATTAATGGCAGAAATTAATGATTTTTTAATTAAAAATATCAATTAGTTTATAGGGGTTTACTATGGATATTGTTTTAATACCTGCCTTTGAGCCTGACAGTCAGTTAATAGGTATCGCAAACCAACTTTCTGAAGAAGGCTTCAAGGTTTTGGTGGTTGATGACGGAAGCGGCGAAAAATACGCTGATATATTTGAAGAAGTGCGTAAATATGCTACCGTAATCACCAAAGAAAAAAATTGCGGCAAGGGTGCTGCCCTTAAAACGGGTATGCGTTATATAAAAGAAAATCTGCCCGAATGTGAAAATTTCATAACCTGCGATGCAGACGGTCAGCATAAAATTGAAGATGTTTTAAGAGTTAGAGATAAGCTTCACAGCGGTCAGAAGTTTGTGCTCACAGTAAGAAATCCGAAAAGAGGAATTCCTCTTCGTTCAAAGGTTGGAAACAGCCTTTCCCGCTTTGTTTATGCACTGCTTGCAAACCGTTATTTATCAGATAATCAGTCAGGCCTGAGGGGCTTTTCTAAAATACATATTGACTGGCTGATAAAGGTTGAAAATGATAAGTACGACTATGAAATGAATGTGTTGTATTATGCATCAAAAAAAGGCATTTATATTGCAACACTTCCCATTGAAGCTATTTATATTGATAATAACCAGTCGTCACACTTCAGCCCCATTGCGGATACTGTAAGAATATACCGCAGTCTTTTCAAATTAGCGAGAGGAACTTTTATAGCATTTCTGCTGAGCGAGGCTATTATAATAACAGCGTCCCTTATTTTCGGATATAAATATATAACTATATCTGTACCTGGTGCAGCGGCTATTTCCTATTTAGTTAACATACTGCTGAATAAATTCTTTATTTTTAAAACCACACCATGCTATGATTACTGGACAACCCTTATATATACTGTTATAGAATATTTCGCATATATGCTCGGCTGTATGCTGTTTATGTTCGCACTTCCCGAAATTCCGTTGTGGTTTGCCTTTAACATTACATATTTAGTGGGTATACCTTTGCGTTATTTTTTGCACAAATTTATTTTTGTAGCTTCAAGAACAAAGGAATAAATATCTATTCAAAAAATGCGGCTTTAAGCCGCATTTTTTTGTTTTTAAAAGTTAGTTTTCCATTACAGATGACATCACATTGGTAAAATCAGCATTTTCAAGGCACATTATCTGCTCAACGGAAGCAACGGTAGTATCCTCGTTAGCACAGCCGTGCATTTTAACCACAATTTTTTTAGTTCCCAAAAAGGTTGCCGCTCCACGTGAATTAAAATCAAATTTTTCGTAAAGCGCCTGCCTTATTCGGATTAGTGCCTCTTTAGGGATACCCTCACTTAATTCTTCAACTGCCGCAAGCGCCGCTTTGCCAACAGCCTCAGTATTTTTAAGCAACAGGTTGCCTGAAAAGCCGTCAGTAACTATAACATCGGCATAGCCTGATACCATATCACTGCCCTCTAAATTACCGATAAAGTTTAGCGGCATTTCACTTATAAGCTTGTGTGCTTCAAGCACAAGAGCATTTCCCTTCTGCTTTTCTCTTCCTACCGACATAAGCCCTATGCGAGGCTTGTCAATACCGCAATAGCTTTTTGAAAACACATTACCCATTTTCGCAAATCTAGCCAAATCGGAAGCGGTGCATTCAACATTAGCTCCGCAGTCTACAAGACAGAGAAGTCTCTCCCCTGCGCAGGGAAGCATACTTGCAAGGGCCGGAAATTTAAGTCCCTTAAACAGACCAAGACGGCAAATTGTACCCACAAGCAAAGCCCCTGTATTACCGGGAGATATCATTGCTGCACATTCGTCATCGCTTTTTAGTCTGCCATAAGCCATTGCTATGGAGCTATCATCGCAGCCGCCGAAAATACAGGAAGCGGGGTCTTCTGCTCGGATAAACTTATCTGTATCAATAATTTCATATTTATCGGCAGGAATATCTGCTTTCTCCATAAGCTCGGTTATAGCCTTTGCTTCTCCTACCAAAATCGGAAAGAACGAAATCCCTTTTTTAAGAGCTTTTGCTATTCCGTTTACAACAGGATATATACCAGCATCTGCGCCATATATATCAACAACAATTTTTTTCATATATTATCACTATTCCAATGAAATAATAAAATCATAAACCTCTTGCTTACCCTCAATAAATCCGATATCAGCAAGGGGATATTTATTGGAGAGTATATCCTTTAAGGAATTAGCTTCTGCCTCTGTTATCTGAGAACCGTAAAATACTATGATTACCTCTTTATTAGAGGTCTCCATAATTTTTGCAATAAGCGAATCGGCAGTAGCAACCTTATCATTACCCTTAACCAGCAGAGTCTTTCGGTCAAGTCCTATTATATCGCCCTTTTTAACCTCAAGACCGTCCATATGGGTATCTCTTATGGCGGTTGTGATATAAGCGGTGGTAATATCAGCAAGCCCTGAGCTCATATCATCTATCAGCTCTTCAACTGTATCACACCACAAGTTCATCATTGAAAGAGCAGAATAACCCTCAACAACAGATTTTGTGGGAATAACTCTGACATCTGCATCAGTATAAATTTCTGCCGCTTGATTAGCGGTTAAAACTATATTGGAATTATTGGGTAAAACCACAATATGTTCAGCATCAAACTTTTTGAAAGCATCTAAAAATGCATCAACAGATGGGTTTTGAGTCTGCCCGCCATCAATAACAACATTAGCACCAATGCTATAAAAATAATCAATTATACCCTGTCCCGATGCTACAGCAATTATAGCATATTTAACCTTTTCTCGCTTAGCCTCAGCAACAGTCTCGCTATGCTGGATAGACATATTCTCTATCTTTACAGATATAAATTCACCAAAGTCTCTGGCATATCCTAAAACCTTATCGGGAGTAAAAGTATGTATATGAATTTTTACAATACCGTCATTATGAACGGCAACAATCGAATCGCCCAAAGCCTCAAGCGGTTTCGTGAAGCTACCAAGATTAAAGGCAGGAATATCGGTTTTATAATTCATAAGTTGCAGAATAAATTCGGTGCAGTAACCGTATTCGAGCACGCTATCAGGTCCGAAATTCATATTCTGTACAGGAGTATTAGATATAAGGTCAACTATATCGGGTGTATCCTCAATAGACTCCCCGCACAAACAAGCATAAATGCCTTCAATAAAGCAGACAAGACCTGCACCGCCGCTGTCAACAACACCTGCCTCTTTAAGTACAGGCAAAAGCTCGGGCGTTTTTGCAAGGCTCAGCTTCATCTGCTCAACCAAGGCTTCAAAACCTGATTTAAAATCATTATACTTATATCCGTTTGCTTTAAGAAAATCTGCCGCTTCACGTATAAGTGTTAAAATTGTACCCTCTGTGGGGGTGATTATTGATTTATACGCATCCGCAGTAGCACATTCAAAGGCATAAGTAAAATCCTCGAAGCAAATTTCACTTTTTGTTGCAAAGCCACGTGCCAAGCCATAAAAGAACTGCGAAAATATTACACCCGAATTTCCTCTTGCAGATAAAAGCACTGCGTGGGAAAGGGCTTTCATATATTCGCCTACGTTTTCCACATTATCCCCAACAGAATGGATACCGCCGCCAAAGGTTTTAACCATATTGGTACCTGTATCACCGTCTGGAACGGGAAATACATTTAAATCGTTAATAGAGTTCATATTTTTCTTTAAACTGCGGTAACCGTTAGTAAAAAGAATATGTAACTCTGAGCCGCTAAGAAACTGCTGTTCCATAATTATTCATTACCCTCTATTGTTACTTCTGTTCCGAAACAGAAGCCTATAACTGTACCGGGGCCTACTGATGCGCCAACGATAGGACCTATAACCCCGATATGTATATTTTTAAATTCGGCAAGCTTTAAAATTTCTTCTTTTAAAAGCTCTGCCTCTTCGGGACAGTCTGCATGGGATATATAAAGGTCTTCGTAAACACCGTTTGCAGCCTCAACCAGATGCTCAGCTATTGCAACACGTGCATTAGCTGTGCCCTTTGCCTTTTTATAGGCATAATTCTGACCCTTGCGGTCGGAAATTATTATTGGCTTTACACCGAAAAGATTTCCAAAGAAAGCCTTTGAAGCTTTAACTCTGCCTGCACGACGCAAATACTCCAGTGAAGCTACCGTGCCGCACTGATTAACGCAAAGTTTTATATCCTCAATATGCTTTGCAGTATCTGCAGCAGATATACCCTCTGCTCTCTTTTTTGAAGCCACTATCAACAAATAGCCCTGACCCAAAGAGCTGATAAGAGAGTCGATGCAGTAAATCCCTGCTTCCGGATACTCACTCTTTAATTCTTCAGCTACAAGCTTTGCTACATTTATAGAGCCCGAAAGTGCAGAAGAGCAGGAAATATAAACTATATCCTTACCGTCTTCAATTGCAGACTTGAACTTATCATAATAAACGTTTTTGGGAACCTGCGTTGTGAAAACACGCTTACCGTTACGCATTAAATCGTAAAAATCCTTAACAGAATGAGATTCCCAGTCAAGAGACGCTACATATTCGGTATCATCAATAACATAGTTCATTGCTACGTAATCAATACCGTATTTTTCGCGCATTACTTTATCTAAATCACAGGTGGAGTCAGCTAAAATAATAAAATCCTTCATTTTTTATTACTCCTTATTTGGCTTTTTCTGCTCTTCAATTATTGAATTCATTAATTCTTTTTCACGGGCAAGTCCTTCGCTTATTTCAGTACCGTAGTAAAAAGCTGCGCAAAGTCCGGGACCGATAGACGCTCCGCAGGACATACCAATATCATTTATAATAACTTCCTTGGGAGAAAATTCGTCCTTAATTTTCTGAGCTAACATTTCAGCCGCCTGCAAACGGTTGGAATGAGCTACGAATATTATCTGATCCTGAGGATTCTCTATTGTGCCCTTCATATATTTTATAATAGCATCAAAGGCCGCATTTTTGCCCTTGAATTTAGCCAAAACCTCAGAAAGACCCTCACGGTTAAAATCCGCCATAGGATTAACGCCCATAAGAGTACCGAAAAAGGCTTTAAAGTTTGAAATTCTGCCTGTTTTAACAAGGAAGAACAAATCGTCCATCGGACCCATCTGATGAATTCTATGCTTGTTCTGCTCAACAAACTGGGCGGTTTCCTCCAAAGTGGCACCGCTTTTTCTCTTTTCAGCTGCCAATATTACAAGGAGGGAAAGCGCTGTAGAATATCTTTTTGAGTCAACACAAATTATTTTTCTCTCGGGATATTTTTCAAGTAACTGCTTTCTTACTATTTCGCAGGTCTGGTATGTTCCTGAAAGCGCCGAAGAAAGGGTAATTGCAAGTATATCCTTTCCCTCGGAAAGCTGCTTTTCATATACCTCCATTATATTCTCTATAGGAGCTGCCGCTGTTTTATAAATCGTTTTCTTGTCCGACATTGATTCATAAAAATCCTTCGGATTATACTTAGTCCAGTCTAAATCAGCAAGCTCGGAATGACCGTCAGGAAAATAAATAAGTCCTTTTATATAATCAGGTATATCAAACCTTTCTCTTAACTCCTTTGTGAGGTCTGATGATGTATCTGGTATAATAACGAAATCTGCCACAAATACATCTCCTTTCATTAATTTTTAAAAATCATCTGTCATTAAATATGAACAGTATGTTAATTATACCATAGTGCACTGACTACTTTCAACAAATTTTTATTTTTTTCGATAAAAATAATGAATTTTTTATTAATATATGATATAATACTTTTTACTTTGCGATATATTTTCTTACGTGGAGGTAATTATGGGCTTACTCGGTATTATACTAATTATTTTTGCCGTACTTATTTTGGGCGGCATTGTTCCAATGTTAATTTACACTTATCCCATTTCAAAGCGTGTATATCACGAACAGCTTGTTCGCACATCAGACGAAAAGTGGGGTCGTGTGTGTTCCGCTCCTGATAATGAAGAACAATTCAGTATGTGGGAAAGCGGTATTGCCTGGGCAGACCAACACCGTGACAGAATAACCGAGGTTAAAATCGAAAACGACGGTTTTAATTTATACGGCGAATATTTTAACTTTGGCTCTGACCGCTGTGTTATTATACTCCCCGGCAGATGCGAGAGCCTTGTGTATTCCTACTATTTTGCGCCGCCCTATGAAAAGGCGGGATTCAATATTCTTGTAATTGATACCCGTTGCCACGGAAAGAGTGACGGTAAATATAATACAATTGGTGTAAAAGAAAGCCGAGATGTTCTCGCTTGGGCAAAATATGTTAACGAAAGCTTTGGAGATAAAGAGATTTATATTCACGGTATCTGTATCGGCACTTCATCAGGTCTTTTTGCCTTAGCTTCGCCAAACTGTCCCGATTATATGAAGGGACTCGTTACCGAAGGCTGTTTCATATCATTCCGTGAGACATTCAAGCGCCATATGATGGCAGATAAGCGGCCGCTTTTCCCGGTGCTTGATACCGTTATGCTACTTATCAACAAGCACACCGGCACTAATGTTTACAAAGATAAGCCTATCAGAGCAATAAAGCGCATAAAACCTGACTGCCGTGTACTGTTTCTTTACGGTGAAAAGGATATTTTCTCTATTCCATCAAAAAGCCGAAAGCTGTTTGCCGCCTGCGCCGCAGAGGACAAAAAGCTTGTTTGGTTTGAAAAGGGCGGTCATTCCCACCTACGTATTAATAATACAGAAAAGTACGATAAAACTATTATAGAATTTTTTGAGAGATAAGAGATGAATACTACCAAATACGCAGTTTTCACCATGGATGTTGAAGCCTTTTCCGATACAGGATGTGTTAGCTCATCGAGTGTTAAGGTTGATGTAGACTTACTTGACGGCTTTGATGAATACATTAAAATTCTTGATAAATACGGAATTAAAAGCACACTTTTCACGGTTGGCAAATTAGCTCCAAAAATATCGGACAAGCTCAAAACCCATCTTAAAAACGGTCACCGTTTAGCCTTGCACAGCTACGAGCATATCGCTCCGATGGACGTTAGCCCTTCGGAATTCCGTGAACGCATTTTAAAGGCTAAAGAAGAAATGAGCCAAATGTTTGCCACAGAAATCGAAGGCTTCCGCGCTCCCCACTTCAGCCTTGATAAAGAGCGTTTGGATATTTTGCGTGAGTTGGGTTTTAAATACGACTCAAGCCATCTGGATTTTTTAAAGGCTGACCACACAGTCAAGTTAGACCTTACAAGCTTCAAAAAGCTCAGAGAAGGTATTTTCCATAAAAACGGTTTTTATGAATTCGGTCTTTCAAAACAAAAGGTTTTTGGAAAACCTTTCCCTATCTCAGGCGGCGGATACGTAAGACTCAGTAATTGGGATTTTGTTAAAACCCTTATATGGCAGTATATTCAGTGCAATAATTATTATGTATTCTATCTTCATCCTTTTGAACTGACCCACCAAAAAATCCCTTTTTTAAAGGACTTAAAGCCTCACGATAAATATTATCTTAAATACGGTATAGCTTCTTACGGCAAGCATATTGAACATATTATAAAAATGCTTAAAAAAGGCGGTTATACCTTCGTGACCTTTGAAGAATTGGTTGAAATTATGAATAAAGAAAATGCTTAAAAAAACAGCAAGGTTAAAACCTTGCTGTTTTGATTTTTCAGATGTAGTTACTTAACTTGAATTCTGCCAATCTTATATGCTTTCTTGCTACTGTGTAAGACATTGCAAGCTCACCGTTTTTATAATACTGAATAAAGGGGTAAAAACAGCTCGACTGCATATTAGCCTGCAATAAAACCTCACTTTTTGATATATCATCTGTATTAATTTTAATAATACCGATATGCTCTCGGTCTATAGGTGCGTGGAAAAGATACATTTCGTTATTGTAGATTATAAAATCCGAACGAGACTGACAGTCATAAATCTCTACCGGCTTATCCCAGCTGTTATCGTTAAGATTATAAGCCGTTAAAAAGCCTGATTTATTACCGTCCTGCTGTCTTACAAAATAAAAGACCTTATCGCCTAAAACGTAGGTAGCGTTTTCCCATTTAGAATCATTTATAAAGTCGGGCTGTGAAACATATTCCCAGGTAACTAAATCACGGCTCTTGATAATTGCAGTAAAGTCACCGCTGTAAGTACCTGAATAGTAATATGTCTCGCCATTTTCCTCTCTGCTTGAAAGCTTTTGCATAATGCCTATATCGGAATACATTTTCTTGCAGGGCACACCCTCACGGGCAAGCGCTTTTCTAATACCGCTGAAAGAAAAATCGTTTACTGTCTCCCCCACCTTAAATCTGTTTACACCGATTTCGCCTAAAGTCTTGCTTTCAAGGTCAAAGGGACAGTAAAAACGGTAGTAATTACCTTCGGTTATGCGTGCAGTCCACATAATATATATTGTCTTACTATCCTTTTGCATTAAAATAGTATCGTATACCATATCAATGGTTTTATCACCAACAGTATCACCTGTGGTCTGCAAATCCATAAAGGTTTTATTGTCAATATCGTCTATCGGAGCATATACCAAGCGGGCGGTCTGATTTTTGGGGTCCTCGGAAGGCTCCTTTGTATTGGCGTAATATGTCATATATACATATCCGTCAATAACGATAAATGTAGAAACGTGAGCCATCTTGTCGCCGTTTTTTTCAAAATCAGAAACAAATCGCCCTACTATTTCCTTTGCAAAAGCGTCACCCTTTTTAACCGCTTCCTCGCTCACATCTGAGGTAATTGTTCTTGCAACCTCTGCAATAGGAGCACCTTCGGAAATTATTAATTCCTTATCTGTTGCCATATCCTCGGAAAAAACCTTATTTGCCATCTTTCTTTACTCCTTTTGTGAATTTTTCTTTTATAAAATAAATAATTATTGAACATATTGAAATCGACTCATTGATTATTCCTATATAAGAGCCTACGAAAATATCGTAAATCAGAAATGAGGCTGAAATTGGAATTGATATAAGCTTTGTAAGACGGGGATTATCTATCCAGAGTGATATTGTAACAAAGGTAGACGCAGTAATCGGTAAAAGATTATACCAGGAGCTGAAAGTTCCAAATCCTAAGCACCAATTAATTATTATAAAAATCACAGGCCATATAAAAAGGCTTGCCCATTTTTTACTCTTTCGGTTTATAAAAATAAGCTCCCTGAATATACCCACAAAATTTGGTATCATTCCCGCTGTAGCGCCAAGACAGCCGTAATGTGCCACCCAGAAAACATCTGCAGAAAGCTTTGCCGCTATCAGCTTTTTTCGGTCCTTTTGCTGATACACCAAAAAAAGTGATATCATTGCTCCTATTCCCAAAATCTGTGCTATTATTTCCATAAGGCATCTTCCCTTTTCGGTCTATTGCAATTAATTAAAACTTATAGTATAATAATATTGCACCAAGACTTATATTTCAATAAGTTTATTGGTTTAAATTAGCATTATATTGGTATTTGAGGTGATTTTTATGTTGGGCACCAGATATGAGGAATACGGCAGCTACAGTAAACTCCCGTTTATACTTCACATTGATATTGACAGAACACCCTATAATTGCAGTAAAGAAAAGAACTGGCACGAGGATATTGAAATAGAGCTTTGCACAGGCGGCAGCGGTACAGTTTTACTGAACGGCGAAAAATATGAGTTCAAAGAAAATGATATTATAGCTATTGGCTCTGATGTTATACATTACACTACCACCAAAAGCCGCCTTACCTACACCTGCCTTATAATAAGTGCCCAGTTCTGTAGACAAATGGACATTGATTGCAGTAAAATGCAATTTACTCCGCTTATAAAAAGTGAAAAACTAATTTCACTTTTAAAGTCACTCACAGAAGCTTATACAGATAATTCTCTGCCCTGCCGTACAGCCAAATTAAACGAGCTTGTATTAAAAATACTAATAGAACTGGTTTCTTCTCACTCAGCTTCAGTTTCCTTGCCCACCGCCGAAAGCAGAGCGCTTAAGAATGTGAAAGCCACAATCAGGTTTATCAGAGAAAATTACAACCGCAAAATAACCTTGGATGAAATTGCGAAAACCCTTTACACTGATAAATACGCCCTTTGCAGAGAGTTTAAAAAATCAGCGGGACAAACTATAATAGAATATGCAAACAGCTACCGCTGTCAAAAAGCGGCAGACTACATAACCGAGGGCTATACAGTAACCCAAGCCGCCTCTCTTTGCGGCTTTGAAAATCTTTCTTTTTTTACTAAAACCTTTAAAAAGTATATGGGCAAGCTTCCAAAGTACTACAAATAACAAAAGCCTTTGCGATAGTTTAGTCGCAAAGGCTTTAATTTAATAGCATTCTTTTAATATATCATAAATTTCAGCGTGGGTTAATTTCTTATAGCCGCCGCCTTCTTCAACAGAATAAGCAATTTTTTCGAGCATATCCTCGGTTGCACCAAGTTCTCGGAGTGTAGAAGGAATTCCAAGCTCCTTAGAAAAGCTTTCAAGCTCTGCAATACCGCTAAGCGCTATCTCTTCATCGGATTTGCCCTCATCACTAATATCCCAGACATTTTTAGCAAAGCGGACAAATTTATTTATACCGTATTTATAAATATATCTGTAATAAGGCATTGAAATAACCGAAAGACCGAGTCCGTGCGGACAATCGGTATAAGCGCCGAGCTGATGCTCAATACCGTGGACCTCCCAGTCCTGCGTTTTTGAAAGCCCTGTAATTGTATTAAGGGCCACTGTAGCGCACCACATAATATTGCTTCTTGCTTCGTAATCAGTAGGATTATTTATTGCTATTCTCGAGCTTTTTATAAGCGATTTCATTACTGCTTCTATCAAATAATCGGTGGTGTTATCGTCCTCGCCTGAAAAATACTGTTCACAAAGGTGAGACATAATATCGAAAATGCCGCTCACCATTTGAATTTTTGGTACTGAATATGTGTATTCGGGATTTAAAATTGAAAACTTTGGATAAACCTCGGGTGGGAATACCCTGCCCTCTTTTACAGTAACCTCCTCATTGGTGATAACCGAGCCGCCGTTCATCTCAGAACCTGTTCCCACCATAGTAAGAATGGAAGCCACAGGCACTACCCTGCCGTCAAGCGGCTTGAAATCCACCCAATATTTCTGCCAAGGGTCTTCATCTGCAAAAGCAGAAACCGAAATAGCCTTAGCGCAATCTATAACCGAGCCACCGCCCACAGCCAGAATCAAATCTACATTATTTTCACGAACAAGCCTTGCGCCCTCAAGCACCTGTGAATAAGTAGGATTAGGCTTAATTCCGCCAAGCTCAGTGATTTTTTTACCGCACTCACCGAGCACCTTTATAACCTCATCATAAAGGCCTATTCTTTTAATAGCGCCCTTACCGTAGAGCAATAAAACGCTGTCACCAAAAAGCGATAGCTCCTTTGGTAAATGCTCCATTGCATTTTTGCCGAAATGAATTCTTGTTGGATTATAAAAGGTAAAATCGTATTTCATAGCTGTTCTCCTTTGCTATTTATTGTTTTTTTACACTGCATATAAACATTATTAGCGGTGTGAAAAATTTTATTGCGTTCGTCTTCGTTACAGGTTTTAAGTTTTTTTGATTTTGGCATACCCCAGATATCAAAAATCGAGGGACCTATCCATCTGCAATATTCAGTTGCCTCAAAAACTCCCTTTAAAACCGAAAGCGACGCCTTTTTTGGTTTCATAAAAATAATCTTCATGGGATGCTTTATAACAGCAAATATCAGTTTGGGATAATGCGCCGTAATATTAGTAAATGTGATACCGGGGTGAGTTATAGCAAGACTTACCTCTTTCTCATTTTTGAAAAGCTCATAAAGCGAAAACATTAAATAACGCTTGGCATTTCCGTATACCTTAGAGGAGGCTTTGCGGGAACTGAAATCTATATCACAAGGGTCTGTTTTGGAATAATTATGCGCTATACTTCCAACCGCCACCACCCTACCTTTACGCTTGCGGAGTATCGGTAACAGCTCGTTTATCATATAGTACGGTGTAGCAAAATTAATCTGAAACACATTATCGTATCCGCTCTCACATTTTCGTCTGGGAATACTGTAAGCCCCTGCGTTATGAATAAAAATATCAATTTCTAAATCTTTCAGCCTTTTAACCGCTTTTTCTGCGGAATAAAGCTCCTCTAAATTAAGCTCAATGCAGGTGACTTCAATATCCCCAAACCGCTCACAAAGGCTCTGCTTGTGCGCCTGCGAGCGTTCAAAATTGCGGTCAAGCAGTACTAACGAAGCCCCCAATAATCCTAAATACAAGCAAAGCTCACGACCTATGCCACCTGTAGAGCCTGTGACCGCAACACGCTTACCCTTAAGACTTTCAGTATTAATCTGTAACCATTTTTTAATATTCATAATCCCAACACTTTTATATATTTATTAAAATCAGTATTATAAACAAAGTATAAACCAATATTTTCTTATAGTCAACTGGATTTGCTTTCTCTTAATCTCCAAAACGCTATATGATTTTTCACGAGTTTCCGCGAATTTGAGCTCCGTTGGGGTCGAAGTAGGGTAAAACTGGCTATTTTAAGCTTTTTTTATATACTTGTTAAAAAAGAAGAAACCGCTTAAATAGCGGTTTCTTTGGAAGGGCGAATCAAACCGAACCCCTGACCAAATATTACTGTATGGGACTGAACTCCTACATATTTTTTTGTTTCGTCGGCAGAGCCGACACCGAATTATTCATTATTCATTACGAAAATCCGTTTAATGAATGATGAATAGTGAATAATGAATAGTGAAAAATACAAAACGAAAATCCCGCCGACAAAAGTCGATGGGATTTTCGTTTTGGAAAGGGAGCACAAATTCGAACTCCTACATATTTTTACTTGTAATTTAAAGTACATACATATCTACTATAAGAAATATTAGATTTTGAAACAATCTTTTCTTCTATATCAAAACCGTATTTTTTATAAAACATAACAGCGTCACTGTCGGTTTCGGCAATAATGGGTTTTGAGCTTTTATCTTTTACATAATCTATAAGTTTCGTTCCAATTCCTGAACGTCTTTTTTTAGTATCAACCGCTATTCCTATGATTTCTACAGTTTTATCAGTTTCCTGTGTGGATATTACACCAATGATTTTTTCGTTTGAAAAATATCCATACACAGAAACAGAAGAATCTTTTTGCATTTGTTCTGTTTTAAGCTTAAATTTATCGAAAGTAGGCTCGAACATACAAGCTGAATATATATTATAGATTTCTTCACTACACAAAATATCTTTAATGTTTTTTATCATTTTGTATTTTCCTTTGCGGTATTTATTGAGGCGATAAGAATTCGTTTCACCTCAATACATTTATTAAGCAATTCTTTATCATTATAGTAGCCACTTTCAATTAGCAATTCAATCCAGTATTCACTTTCGGAACACTCTTTAAGAGCAATTTGTAGCTTGGCGACGAAATCTGCCTTTCCGTGCGCGTAAAAAGCCTCTCTAATATTTGCACCAATACTTGTTCCCGAACGCAAAAACTGATTTATTAAAGCACTTTCACACTTTGCATTTCTTAATTCTTTACATACTTTTATAACAGTAAGTGCAAACTCTTTGGATTTTATCATTAAAGGACTTTCGGTCATAGCCAATCCACCTTTCATATTTATTATACTTTCTATAAATTAAAAAAGCAAGGCAAAGCCTTGCAAAATACTTCTTCACTATTCACTATTACTTATTACTTGCCAAAATCGACAAAAAGAGAATAGTGAAAAGTGAAGAGTTAATAGTGAAAAAGTAAAATCGACAAGCTTCTGTCGAAACTTGTCGATTTTGGTGCGAGTGACGGGACTTGAACCCGTACGTCGTCGACACACGCCCCTCAAACGTGCCTGTCTGCCTATTCCAGCACACTCGCATTTATATTCACTTTTTTATTGCGCCTAAGTATTATACCAAAACACACTCCTGTTGTCAACTATAATTTTCAAAAAATAAAATTTTATTTTAGATTGTCGGTTTTTCACTTGTTTCTAACGAAGTTAAGAGGCCGAGTATAGAGCAAACTACAGCCTCTTAATTGAAATAATACTAATTTGGTTTTATTTCGCAGTCGTTATTTTCATAAATACTGCAAACAATTTTTTGAATTTTAAGTGCTTCCTCACCGCTGATTCCTAATTCTTCGGCACCGAGCAAAGCCTTATAAAAATTATCAATTTGCACTGCGTGCTGAAGTCCCCAATATTCCTTACCGCCCTGATAAGAAACAATTTTTTGCGGCTTATTAGTTTCAGTTTCTTTAGAGCCGTCATTATAAGCGATTTCAGCCTCAGTGTAAGACAGCTTAGCAGTACCGTTTTCACAGTAAAGCCTAATTTCTATTGGCTCATTAATAAAATAATTATTCATTGCAAAAAAGGAAAGCAATGCCCCGTTTTCATACTTTATAAGACCCTCGGCACTATCCTCAACCACCATAATCTTATGGTTTCGGTTATGAAGCGAGGACTGAATTTCCGTGGGGGTACTACCGATAAACCAGTTAGCAAGGTCAAGCGAATGTATGGCTTGGTCAATAATCACTCCGCCGCCCTCTTTATCCCAGGTGCCCTTCCAATCCGACTCGCTATAGTAATCGTCTGAACGAGACCAAGTCAGCGTGGTTCTTGCACATAAAACCTTACCGAGTCTGCCATCAATAATGCGACTCTTTACAAGCTGGGAGGGGGTATTATATCGGCACTGAAAAATAACTCCGTATTGAAGTTCTTTCGCCTTTGCCGCCTCTACAGTTTTAACTGCGTCCTCATATTTAATACTCATAGGCTTTTCGCAAAGCACGTTTATACCGTAACAGAAAGCCTTTTGCGCCACCACAGTATGCAAATAATGAGGCAAGCAAATATGTACCGCATCAAGCTGCTCGCTTTCAAAAAGCTCGATATAATCGCTATATGCCTTTACAGAGTATTTTTCTGCTGTTTTTTGCGCTCTATCCGCTTTAACATCGCAAACCGCAACTAAATCCACAGTATCCAAAGCTACGATGGCATCTAAATGTCTTTCAGAAATTTTGCCGCAGCCAATGACTGCGGCTTTAAATTTTTTCATAAATAATTATCCCACACTAACCCATTCTAAGGGAGTTTTTTTCGCATTAATACAAGCCTCACGAATAGCCATAATAGCTATTGTTTCGGAATGAGAAATAGGCTCCTTGCCTGTGCGGAACATTTCGAGCATTGCCATAATCTCAAACTTGAAGAAATCATCATTGATTTTAATCATTTCATTCTTTGCAGCGTGGTTAATTCTGAATGTATAACCCCACTCATTGTTAAGAAAAGCAATGCTTGCAGTTCTGCCGTCAGCAAAAACCAACTGCCAAGAGGGACAGTTCTGATTTCCAAGATACATAACCTTTTTAACATCTGAGCCCATTAAAGTAACAATAGGCTCTAACTGATGAATAATATAAATATCTGTATCCGGACCACAGCCCATACTTATAACCGAATTAACGGCAGTCTTATCTACCGCTCCCAAAATTTCGGAAAATCTGAGTGCTGAGGATGAGAAGCAAGGAGAGCCGCTCTTTTCGGCAATAGCAAAGATTTTCTCTGCCTCTGCCTTACTATCAGCAAAGGTTTTATCAATAAATACAGGCTTGCCCGATTCCAAAGCCAATTTTGAAAGCTCGTAATGCATTTCGCTGTTATCGGGAGAGAGTACAATAATACAGTCACTCTTTTGGACAAGCTCCTCCATAGAAGCTACCAGCTCTATCCCCTGCTTTTTGGCCCATTCCTCATTAGAAATTAGTCCTGCAATAGGAGGCTCGATATGACCGTAAGCATATTTAACCTCAAATTCGCCGTCGCTGTATTCCTTAATCCAATTAGGATAGTTGTCAGCATGCCATTCGTTAAGATAATAATCTATAAAACCAACTGTTTTCATAATTTTCTTCCTTTCTTAGCGGAAATCAAAATTGTTTAAAGTCATTTTGGCAAAAATCAATTACAATTTATTCAAAAGCGATTTCACGGTGACTTTCAGCAGAATCATATATAGCCTGCATAATTTTTGAAGTGATAATATTAGTATCAATATGAGAAGGAAGCTTTTCTCCACTGTGAATACATTCAACAAAAGCATTAAGCTCATTTTCAAAATGATTTTTAGAGGGATACTCAGGCTCGGTGGTGTTAAGGTCGCTGTCATAAAGCTTGAAGTTTCCGCCGTACTGCAAACGGATACCGCCCTTTGTACCGATAAAGTCAATAAACATTTCCTTTTGGTTAATGTTCTGTGCCCAGGCTCCGTTAAGTGTGATTGTGGGGCCTTCGGTACGGATCATACCTGTAACAAATTCTTCAACATCGCAAATACCATCCAGCTTTGGAGGGCCTGCCCACATACTGTGATACTTGTATTCCGATATATTCTTAGCAAGCTTGCAATGGGTTTCAGCAGTAACGGTTAAGGGCTTGGGGTCGTTACAGCAATACATAACTATATCAAAGAAATGAACACCCCAGTCAATAAGCACACCGCCGCCTGCGATAGACTTATCTGTAAATGCACCGCCAAGACCGGGTATACAGCGATAATCACGGAAGCTTACATAAACCTGATAAATCTCACCAAGCTCACCTGCATCAATGCGTTTTTTGATTTGGTTTACGCCATCATTAAAGCGGTTAACCACACCAATATTAAGCACCTTGCCTGTTTTGTGCTGAGCATCTAACATAGTGAGAGCCTCATTATATGTACGAGCAGCAGGCTTTTCGCAAAGAACGTTTTTACCTGCGTTCAAAAAATCAATAGTAATAGGAGCGTGAACATTGTTAGGAGTGCAAACAGAAACAGCATCTAACTCAGGGTCATCAAGTATCTCATGATAATCATAAACTGCTTTACCGCAGCCGTATTTTTCCACAGCGCCATCAGCACGCTCGGGGATTATATCGCAAAACCATTTGATTTCCACATCAGGGTTTTTGAGATATGAGGGTATATGCGCATTATTAGCGATAGTACCGCAACCGATAACTGCAACTTTTGTTTTTTTCATAAATATTACTCCTTTTAAAAAGAAATTTATACATTATTATCTTAATACAATTAATATCTAATAGCAATAACCTTTTGTGTGGAATGATTTAACATAATTTGCTTTGACTTTTAAAAACAGATAAGTTATAATACTTATATTGAATTTATCACAAACGATTTTTTTGTTTATTTTCACTAAATGAGGTGTTCATATTAAAGGCGGTTTATTAGGCACACGTTTCCACTATGATAATTCTTTTATTTCCAAGCCCATAAAACTTACTCAATTAGAGCTTATGCAGATAGGTGAAATTTGCCTTGAAGCAGGCTTTGATATACCTGCGCACAAGCAGCATTGCTGTGAAATAAGCTATGTTTTTTCGGGCAAAGGAATTTTTGAGCATAACGGTATTAAGACCGATGTTTCAGCGGGTGATATAATAATTTCTCCGGCTGACGGTCTTCACACTATATATGCTTCTCAATACGATGCTTTTTTCTACGCCTATGTAGGCTTTAAATTTAACGGCAAAAGTGGTATTTTGCCCGAAAACACACCTGAGACTTTTAATACAGACGGTCATTTAGTCTGCAGAGATACTGTTGGAATATACGATTATTACAAAAAATGTATGGACGAATTTTACCGTTCAGGTGAAATAGATACTCCACTCATTGAAAGCTATCTTTTGCAGATAATATTGCTCACCCTTCGTTCAAGCAAGAATTCGAGTCAGCAATACGACTACCAGAGTCACTCAGAAACACCCGGAAAGCTTGTATACCTTATTATGAAATATGTGGACCTTAATATTGAAAAGCCGCTCACTGTTCACGGTATTGCAGAAAGCCTTGGATACAGTATATATCATATATCCCATACCTTTAAAGAGAAAACCGATATAACCCTGCAGGATTATATTGCAAACAAAAAAAACGAAAAAGCCAAGGAAATGATGTTAAGAGGCAGACTCACGCTCACCGAAATAGCTGACAAATTAGGCTATATGAGTATACAGTCCTTCAGCCGCTCATTTAAGAAAAAAGAGGGTGTATCACCCTCGGAATATATTAATAATTCAAAATAATGGAGGCAATTTTATGAAAATCAAATTTTTAGGAACCGCAGCAGCCGAAGGCGTACCTGCTTTTTTCTGTGCCTGTGATACCTGCAAAAAAGCACGTGAGATAGGTGGCAAAGAAATCCGCACACGCTCGCAATCCCTTTTAGACGGAGATTTAATGCTTGACTTCCCTGCTGATACATATTTCCATTCAATGACCCAGAGCATTAACCTTACTGGTATTCACAATTATATTATAACACACGCTCATATGGACCATTTTCACCCCGAGGATATTAAAATGTTAGGCTACGGTTTTGCCAATCTGCCTGAGGATATGCCGCTTTACCATTTTTACGGTGGAGAAGAAATGGCAAGAACGCTTGCCTCTATTGCCCAAAAGTTTCCTAAGAGACTTGCTGTTCATACGCTTTATCCTTTTAAGGAGACAGACATAGGAATTGCAAAGGTGATTCCGCTTAAAGCCACACACGGAACAGAAACTCCCTTAATATATATAATAGAAAAAAAAGGCAAACGAATACTTTACGCTCACGATACAGGACTTTTACACAAAGAAACCGAAGAATATCTCTTTAATAATAGGCCCTATTTCGACCTTATCTCATTTGACTGCTGTTTTGGAAGCAAGGAAGATATCGGCAAAGGCAATACCCACCTCTGCTTTGGCGATATAAAGAGGATAGTTGAAAGAATGAGAGAAAACGGTATGGTTGACGATAACACAAAGCTTTGTGTAAACCATTTCTCTCACAATGCACCTGATATTCTCTATGAAAACCGCTCAGTTTACGAAAATCAGGGTTATATTATGACCTATGACGGACTCGAGGTTGAATTTTAAAATATAAAATTTTAAAGGAGCTGTACTTAAATGTACAGCTCCTTTTGTTATTTGATATTAGAAGTAAAAACATCTGCTACATCTGAAATAGTTATATAAGCCAAGGGGTCCTCCATGTGAACAATATCCTTCATCTGACCTATCTGGAAACGGTTAAGAACATAGTAAACAACCGTTTTTTCGGTATTACTGTAGCTGCCAACTGCTGAAATTTTAGTTGCAGATGTTCCGAAAGCGTTGGAAATTGCAACGCATATTTTATCTGGTTCAGAGGTTATTATCATAGCCGCCTTTGAACGGTCAAAGCCTTCAACAATAAAGTCAACCGTTTTAATACCGGCAGCATATGTAACAATGGAATAAAGAGGCAAAATCCAGCTATGAATAACTATACCGCAAATAACATACAGTATTACGTTATATATCATAACAAAGGTGCCAACCGTAATCCCCAAGCGCTTTGCAAAAATCACAGCCATAACCTCAATGCCGTCCATTGCTCCGCCAAATCGAATTGCAAGACCGCTTCCCACACCCGAAATAAGACCTCCAAAGAGAGCGCAAAGCAAAAGGTCTGTTCCGGCCAAGGGTGAAGCAAAGCTTACATCAACAGGCAAAACATCGGTTATAAGCCACGCAGCTATAGAATAAATAATTACTGTATATATAGCATACGCTGTAAACACAATACCTTGCTTTTTAGTTCCGTAAAGGAAAAGAGGAACGTTAAGTATCACAAGAAAAAACGAAAGAGTGAAAAACTCGGGAGTTATTTGCGAAAGCAAAATAGAAGTTCCCGAAATTCCGCTGTCATAAAGCTTAACGGGAGATAAAAACATAGTAACACCTATGGCGTTTATAATTCCTGCCACAGTTAGCATTAAAATATTCTTAAGCTTAATTTTTTTCAGTTCGTTTAAAATTTTCATCTTTCCCCCATAGGAATATATTTTCTCTGCGGCTGAACATTCATATAAGCAGGTCTTATAATTTTGCCTGCATTTATAAGCTCCTCAATACGGTGAGCGCTCCAACCTGCAATTCGTGCAATAGCAAAAATAGGGGTGAACAGCTCGTGAGGCAGTCCCAACATATCATAAACAAAGCCGCTATAAAAGTCTACGTTAGCGCTGACTCCTTTATACATTTTTCTTTCCTTGGCGATAACCTCGGGGGCAAGCTCCTCTACAAGGCTGTAAAGCGCATACTCCTTATCAAGTCCCTTTTCTTCCGAAAGGCTCTTAACAAATCCTTTAAAAACCTTAGCTCTGGGGTCGGAAACAGAATAAATAGCGTGACCGATACCGTAGATAAGACCTGCTTTATCAAAAGCCTCTTTATGAAGGATTTTAGCAAGATATGCTGAAACCTCTTCTCTATCAGACCAATCGGAAACATTTACCTTAATATCATTAAACATTCCAGAAACCTTGATATTTGCGCCGCCGTGTTTGGGTCCTTTAAGCGATCCCAATGCTGCCGCAATAGCAGAATAGGTATCTGTTCCTGAGGACGAAACAACGTGTGTTGTAAAGGTTGAGTTATTACCTCCGCCATGCTCTGCATGAAGAATGAGCGCCATATCAAGAACCTGTACTTCAAGCTGGGTGAATTTACCGTCAATCCTTAGCATATAAAGAATATTTTCTGCAATAGAAAGCTTGGGGTCAGGCTCGTGAATAAAAAAGCTGTTGCTTTTCTTAGTGCCGTAATTATAAGCGTGATAACCGTAAACCGCAAGCTGAGGGAAACGCGCAATAAGCTGCAAGCACTGTCTTAAAACATTGGGTATACTTGTATCATCAGGATTACTGTCATAAGAATATAGCGTGAGCACGCTTCGGGCCAAGGAATTCATCATATCAGTAGATGAAGCCTTCATAATAATATCCCGCACAAAATTATTTGGTAATGGGCGGTAAGAATAAAGCACCGTTTTAAAATCGTTAAGCTCTGCCTTATTAGGTAGCTGACCGAAAATCAAAAGATATATGATTTCCTCAAAGCCAAATCGGTTATCAGAAATCATACCGTTTACAAGGTCCTCTACCCTGTAGCCTCGGTAATAAAGCTCACCGTCACAGGGAGTTTCCACACCGTTTATATTCTTTTTGGAAATTATCTCTGAAATTTCAGTAAGACCTGTAAGCACACCCTTACCGTTAAGGTCACGAAGACCTCGGTTCACCTTATGCTCTATATACAATTGAGAATCGATTTTACTGTTATTAATACACTTTTGAGAAAGAGTAGCTATCTCAGGTGTAATTAAATTCACAATATCTTTCATTGGTTTCACTCTCTTCCGTGGGGATTTTTGGTAAAATAATTCTAACAGAAAAATATTAATATTATATTAAATTTATTATAACAGTCATAGAAAATTGTCTATGTCCATTACAATGAATATAGGCGAACTTAAATTTAATTTCGCTAAAGCAGATTATATCGGATTGTCGAAACACTTTTTAGCGTTTCGATATTTTATAATTATTATAACATTTTTTGGTAAGGGTTGCAAGAACTATAATACATTTAAATAAATACCCGAATTTCTGGCATAATAATTATGGTGATTAGCGTGAAAAATCACGCTAAAAATATAGGGCGCATGCCACTCGCCAACAAGTGGCAACCGTGGCACATGCGTTATAATAATCAACCTATCCGTGATTATTTATCGCATTTTGTGTCCTGAAAGGATATGGTGATTATTATGTCAGGACAAGTATCGGATTACAAAAGCTTTTCGATATGCGGCGATATTGAAAAAGACATTTCTCTTTTCAAAGAAATCTTTAAAAAAGACGCCGTTTTAAGAGTTAAAAGATTAAACTCAAATAAAATTCCGCTTAAATGCGCACTTATTTATATGGACGGTATGGTAGACTCAGAACAGCTCAACGATGCTGTTATCCGCCCTGTTCTTTTGTGCGGAGCACCAAACGAGGATACAACCTTAGCAGAATATTTAGGAACACAGGTGCTTTTTGCAAGAGATGTAAAACAAAACGGAAATGTGGCTAAAATCATTGAAGGAATAATTTACGGCGAAGCGCTTTTACTTATAGACGGAAGCACTATAGCACTTACAATTGACGTTAAAGGCTGGCGCACAAGAGGAATAAAAGAGCCTGAGGACGAGCGTGTTTTGCAGGGCCCACGTGAGGGCTTTGAGGAAGCGGCACTTTTGAATTTGGCAATGCTCAGGCGCCGACTTCAAACACCTGATTTTTGTGTAGAAATGCTGCGTCTTGGCAGAAGAACAAATACGCTTGTTTTTATATGTTATCTTGGAACGCTTGCAAATGAAAAAACAGTGGCAGAGCTTCAGAAAAGAATAAGCAAAATTGATATTGACGGTGTTTTAGACTCTAACTATATAGCCGAGCAAATAAGAGACAGCAAATACTCAGTTTTCAAAACCACAGGCAGTACCGAAAGGCCTGATACCGTTGCCGCCCGACTTTTAGAGGGCAGAATAGCAATTGTGGTAGACGGCACACCGGTAGTAGTAACAGTTCCGTATCTTTTTTCGGAAAATTTTCAGTCTGATGAAGACTATTATCTCAATTTCCTTGTAAGCTCAGTTGGCAGAATTCTGAGAATGCTGTGCTTTTTTATTGCCATAAGCCTGCCTGCAATTTTTATTGCAATATCTGTTTTTCACAGAGAGCTGTTACCAACCTCATTGGCAATTGCCATATCAGAGCTTCGTGGAGGAGTTCCGTTCTCTCCACTTACAGAATGTATCGTCCTGATTTTTGTATTTGAAATCTTAAAGGAAACAGGTGTGAGAATGCCTCAAAGTCTTGGACACGCTCTTAGCATTGTCGGTGGTCTTGTTGTGGGGCAAGCGGCGGTAGATGCCAGAATAATCAGCACACCTATGCTTATAATCATCGCTTTAAGCGGTATTTCAGGGCTTATGATACCAAGACTTAAGGGAGCGGTCTTTTATTTGCGAATTTTATTGGTGTTGTTAAGCGCCCTTTTCGGTCTTTACGGATTTATAGCAGGTATATCGGTAATATTAATGCATATTATTTCACTCACCTCTTTCGGCACTGATTACACCGTTTCACTAAGGCGGATTGAGTTTCAAAGCCTTAAAGATGTTTTCCTGAGAGCACCCTGGAGCACAATGAAGCTAAGACCGTTTTTTAACCGTAACAAAACCCGTTTGGAGGTAAAACAAAAATGAGAAAAGTGGTAGCTGTTCTTCTTAGCTTAATTTTAATTTTGCCACTTTGCGGTTGTACTTTCAAGGTTAACAGCTTAGAAAAAGGGCTTGAAGCATTAGTATCTGCCATAGGCTTTAATCAGCAAGGAGATATTTTTTCTATATATATAGAAACTGTTACCGTTAATTCCGAAAGCTCAGAAGCGGATAAAAAACTGACTCTTACAGAGGGAAACGGAAAAAACCTTGCCGATGCTTATAACGATGCCTGCCGGAAAACTGTCCGACCTTTTATGTTCAGCCATTGCGCTGTTGCCATTTTAGGCGACGGCATCACCGCCAAACGCACACGTGAAATTTGCAGATTTCTTTATAATAAAGATGAAATTAATCTCGCACTCCGTTTTTTATACACAGACTCTCCAAAAGAACTGCTTTCATGCGAAACAGTGGCCTCAGTTGCGGTGGGATATGACCTTGTTGATGCTCTTGACCGACAAAGTGACTACAGCGGAACCATTTTTAAAAACCGATTTTATGAGGTTGAAGCCGCACGAAAAAAGGCTATAAATATTTTCACTCTTCCCGAATTCACAGTAAAAAATAAGGCTTATGAAAAAACGGGCTCAGTGATATTCAGAAATGATGAGCCTGTTATGTGGCTTGATGAACAGGAAACTTTTATATATTCCATAGCCGCAGGCACTCAAAGAAACGGTACAGTTTTATTAAATGGAAAAGAATATAGCATTAAAAAGCTTGAAACTGAGCACGAGTTCAGTATGGATAAGAGACTACAAACCAAGCTTGATATAAATATAGAGCTTAAGGGTGACGGCAGACCTAAATCAGATATCGCCGCTTCTGTAAGCGAGCTTTTTATAAATTCAAAGCTTAAAGGCGCTGATATTTTTCTGTTTGGTGAGATTATAGAGAAAAAGGAAGCTAAAATCTGGAAACAGATAGAGCACGATTATTATACCATTTATAAAAATTCGCAGTTGGCGGTAACGGTAAAATGAAAAAAGAAACAGTTTTTTCTTCACACTTTTCAGCTTTAACAGCACTTTTTATTTTAGGCAACGGCGTAATGGTGTTGCCTGTAAAAGGTGCTGATGAATACAGCTTTTTAGGATATCTCATATCCATAGCAATAGCTTTTTTGCTTTATTTTGCTGTAATTCCTGTCGCAAACAGGCTTTTTGCAGATAATAAAAGCGGCAATTTAAGGGCTTATAAAAAAATATTGCTAACAATAATTTATCTTTTCACAGCAGTTTTAGCCGTCTTGTATGCAGCAGAAACCTTTTTAAGCTTTATAAGCTTTGCCTCCACCGTCCTTTTAAAAAGCTATCCTAAATGGGTTGCAGTTTTGATTTTCCTTGCAGTAATTGCATTTTTTCTCTTAAGGCGTCAGGAAGATTTCCTCAAATTCACACTTTTAGCCTTTTGCTTTACAGCGGCGGTGATAGTTTTCTTTTTTATTGCCTCAGTAAAAAACCTTGATTTTAACAATATAGTTATTCTCAATATCCCGAATTTCAAGGAATTATTACCCCAAATCAAGACATACGCTTTAAATCCTGTGCTTCCCACACTTTTGATGGCGGTTTACGGTAATATTGTATTCAAAAAATCCCGCCCAAAGGAGACCTTTTGGGGGCTTGGTCTCGGTTTTACTTTATTGGCAATGTGTATTTTAAACTCTGTGCTTCTTTTCGGTGCGCATTTTGCCGCCGCTCTCGATTATCCTTATGCCTCGGCGGTAAGCACGGTTACCATAGGTAGGCTTTTTACACGCCTTGACGGCTTCTCGTATTTTGTTTATTTTGCCTCTGCTCTCGCTAAAATAATAGTTTGCCTGTTTATCACACGCTCAATGCTTAAAAAAGCCAACAAATTAAAATGTAAAGATTAAAGGTGATTTTATGAGCAAGGCTATCAAAAGAATGGTATTTGATTTGTTATGGTACACTATGGGAGGCTTTATCTATTCCTCGGCTGTAACAATGTTTATCTCGCCAAACAAGTTCTCCCCTGGTGGATTTACAGGTATTGCAACGGTGCTTAATCACCTTTTAAATCTGCCATCGGGATTTTTCCTGCTGTTGCTTAATGTTCCGGTCCTTATTTTGGGTTTTATAAAATTTGGCGGTTATTTTATTGCCAAAACCACAGTAGCTACCGTTATTTTATCCTTTTCGCTAACCGTAACCGACCTTGTTTTGCCCGCATTTGAAATTGATAGAATTTTAGCGGCAGTATTCGGCGGAATATTAATGGGACTAGGGCTTAGTATCATAATGCTCAGAGGTGCAACAACGGGCGGTGTGGATATTATAGCCAAACTCATAAATAAAAAATCCCGTCATTTAACTATGGGCAGGATAATACTTATATTTGACGCTTTTGTTATCCTGCTTGCAACCGTTATTTACCGCAATATTGAAAGTGCGCTTTATTCGGTTATATCAATTTATGCCACATCTATAATAATGGATATGATGCTTTACGGCGGAGACAAGGGTAAAATAATTTATATTGTAAGCGATTTTTCAAAAGAAATATGTAACGATATAAATAATTTATTAGGCAGAGGCGTAACAATGCTTTCTGCCACGGGCGGTTATACCGGTAAGGAAAAAACAATGCTGTTTTGCACCGTCCGCCGACATCAGGTATCCGCTGTTTATGAGATTTCTGATAAATACGATAAAAACGCCTTTATCGTAATAAGCGATGCGGGTGAAATAATCGGTGAAGGCTTCAAGGCGTTACGCTGAAAGCTAAAATGCCAAGCAGAAGCTATCTGCCTGGCATTTTTTTATCCGCAAAATCTTGTGAAAATCTGTTTCTGGCATTCCTCGGGTGAATAATTCCAGTTTTCAATATGCTCACCGTTATAAAAATACTTTATTTCAGGTGAATAGCCATTATCAAAGCTATCTATAATAATAAGCTTTATCTTCATTTTTTCTCTTATAATGCTCTTGATATAAACACTTGCCTGACTTCCAACCTTCACCCCGTCACGAGGCTCGGCAAGACCTGCAAGGTTGGGTGTTATTTCAACGAAAATACCATAGTTTTCAATGCTCCTTACAACGCCTGTCACCGTTTGCCCTGCCGAAAACTGCACCGCATTTTCTTCCCACGTGCCAAGTAATTCCTTGTGGGAGAGTGTGATTTTTCCGTCAGGAGCGATACTTTTTATAACCACCCTTATATTTTCGTCCACATAAAATCTGTCCCTTGGGTGGGATATCCTTGAAACCGAAATAGTATCAATAGGAAGTAATGCTATATTACCGCAACCGATATCACAAAAAGCTCCAAACGACTCAAGATGGGTTATTTTTGCATCTATAATATCACCGCTTGTTTTATTGGTTGTTATATAATCAAGACAAATCTCCTGCGCTCTTCTTCGGGATAGCAACGCATAAAGATTACCGTTTGAGTCGGTTTCCAAGGCTTCTGCCACAAAGCAGACCGATTTGCCCACACGTGAAATAAGCGCAATGTCCCTTGTTTTGCCGTCTGCTATACCCAATGCGCCCTCTGTTCGGGGGATTACCCCCTTCATACACCCTAAATCAACCACAAGATTATGTGACGCATCACACATAATTACGGGAGCTTCAAGCACTCTGCCGTCAGCTATTGCTTCTGCAATAAAAGCGGATGTAAATTCTTTTGTTTTCTGTTTAGTCCCAAACCATCCTTCAGGATAAAAACCGTTCATATTTTATCACCTTTCTTTTTAACAGATGAAACACCTGTTTCCTCTTCATTAGATTATATGATATAAGGAATGAAAAAATGATAGAAATATGTAACCTTAAAAAAATTATTTTACCATTCTCCTGTTTTGCCCGGATACCACTTCAAAGTATGCAAGCCTCGCCTTAGCTCAAATCTTTCGCAAATCTGCCTCTCCTTTTTTACACATCTATTTTTCAAATAACACTTTCCAAAACCTGCATCTACATAATTAATAAAATCCATTTGATATAATACCTCATAATGTTCGCAATACCAACAAGTCACTTTTTTCATTTTCAACTCTCCTTTACATATATTGTAGAGTTTATAACACTAAAAGTCAATAGTGAAATAAACTCTACAATATACTTTTCTTAGGTGATAATTATGAAATATACTGAACGGATAAGAGCTTTGAGAGAAGACCGTGATATAAATCAAACCCAAATAGCAAAGCTTCTTAATATTTGCCAAAAAACTTATTCGGATTATGAATTAGGTAAAACAAGAATACCAATTGACAGTATTATTATTTTAGCCAAATTTTATGATGTGGATTTAAATTATATTTGCGGTATAACCGAAATAAAATCTAAATTTCCCAAGAAATAAACAAAAGCTCCGTAAGACTTAAAATCAGTCATACGGAGCTTTAAAAATTTATTTTTTAATTGCATTAAGCTTTTGCTGACGGCGGTTTTTAACCTCGTGAGGAATGGGTTTGATTTCGCCTGCAGCGGTAAGAGCCTGTCTTGTCATAAGAGGTCCTACCAATTCATAAATAAGCACTGCAAAAAGGGTTATATTTCTGATTAAGGTGCCTTGGTCCCCGAATTCAGTTGAGGCGGCAACTATTCCGCACATACCGAGCGCCACACCTGCCTGCGGGAACAGAGTAATACCTAAGTATTTGCAAATCGGCGGCTCGCATTTAGTAGCAATAGCACTTATAAGAGCGCCGAAATATTTACCGAAGCAACGGAAAAGAATATACACAATACCAATGCCTACAATTGCAATATCCTTGAAAACGCTAAGCTCTAATTCAGCACCGCTGATTACAAAGAAAAGCGCAAGCAAGGGGGACGACCATTTATCCGAACGACCCATAAGGTCATCTGACAAAGGACAGATATTGCAGAATACCGTTCCCAGCATCATACAAACAAGAAGTGAAGAAAAGCTTATATGTATAGGTCCGATTTTAAAATCGAGCATAGAAAATGCAACTGTTAAAAACACAAATGCAATGGTCATATTAAGGCGGTTGGTATTTGAATGGAACATTTTTTCAAGCTGGGTCAGCACAAAGCCCATAACAGCTCCGAGGATTAAAGAGCAAACTATTTCCACAAGAGGGTTAACTATTATAGAAACCAAATCTGGATTACCGCTTAAGAGTGTTTTTGCCACACCGAAGGATACAGCGAAAACAATAAGACCCACAGCATCGTCAAGAGCAACTATCGGAAGCAAAAGCTTTGTTAATGGACCGTGTGCTTTATACTGACGCACTACCATCAAAGTAGCCGCAGGGGCGGTTGCCGTTGCAATTGCGCCAAGCACCAGAATTTGCGGCACAGTGATTTTTCCGGGTAATATGAAATATACACCAAGTAATGCAAGATCAACAAAAATGGTTGCTATAAGTGCCTGCACAACACCTATCACGAACGCCTGCTTACCTGTTTTTTTAAGCTCCTCCAAACGGAACTCGCTGCCTATTGAAAAAGCAATAAAGCCTAAGGCAACGCTGGAAACCAGCTCTAAAGCGTGCACAGCATCCATTGATGAAAAGCCCAAGCCGCCAATATTTAACGCACCCATACAGTAAGGTCCGATTAAAACACCGGCAATCAAATATGCTGTTACATCAGGCAACTTAAATGGCTTAAAAAGTCTTGTCATAATAAGACCTGCCAAAAGTGCCACCGATACCGAAAGTAATGTACTCAAAATAAGCATCCCCCATAAAAGATTAATCTCTCAAACGTTCGATATTATATCACCGCAAAACAGCAATGTCAATGCCACCAAAAAATATTTTTCAAAAATACTTGACATTTTTTAAACTTTAGTGTATAATCCCATTGTTGCGATCCAAAGACAGCAGGTGGCGTTTCGCCGTAAGTTTATCGCCTGCCGAGGTACGTGCTTAAACTTAACACTGAAATTATGTTATTTTTATGCCTGTTCCTTATGTCTTGGAACAGGCATTTTATCGTTTTGTCGGAGGTGAATTACATTGCCAAACGCATCAGTTTTAGAGAAAAAGCAACAGCAGGTTGCTGAATTATCCGAGAAGCTTTCTGCAGCAATTACAGGTGTTGTAGTTGATTACAAGGGTATCAACGTTGCTGACGATACTGCTCTCCGTAAAGAGCTTCGTGAAGCAGGTGTTGACTATTTCGTAGTTAAGAACACACTTTTGAGCCGCGCTATTGACGGCACAGACCTTGCAGATATGAAAACCGTACTTGAAGGTACTACTGCTATCGCCCTTTCTAATGAGGACTATACCGCAGCAGCAAGAATTCTCTGCAAATTCGCAGAGTCTCACGATAACTTCAAGGTTAAGTCCGGTTTCCTTGACGGTAAGGTTGTAGATGTTGCAACTATCGACTCTCTTGCAAAACTGCCTTCCAAGGAAGTTCTCCTTGCTACAGTTTGCAACGCCTTCCAGGCACCTATTGCGGCATTAGCTCGCGCAGTTCAGGCTATCGTTGATAAAAACGGTTCCACTGAAGAATAATTAAACTTTTAAAAACTAAACTTTTAAAAAACACAAATGGAGGAAATTTAAAATGGCATCAGAGAAAATTACAGCTATGATTGAAGAGATTAAAACTCTTACCGTTCTTGAGCTTTCTGAGCTCGTAAAAGCAATTGAAGAGGAGTTCGGCGTATCTGCAGCAGCTGCAGTAGCAGTAGCAGCACCTGCAGCAGGCGGTGCAGCAGCAGCTGAGGAGAAGACCGAGTTTGACGTTATTCTTAAGGAAGCTGGCGCTGAGAAGATTAAGGTTATTAAGGTTGTTCGTGAGATCACCGGTCTTGGTCTTGCTGAGGCTAAGGCTCTTGTTGATGGCGCTCCTAAGACTCTTAAGGAAGCTGCAAGCAAGGAAGAAGCTGAAGAAATCAAGACCAAGCTTTCTGAGGTTGGCGCAACTGTTGAGCTTCAGTAATTATCTGAATTTTGAGATCGGCAATAGCTGTTCTTGAATACTACAAAAACACCCAAGAGAGAAATCTCTTGGGTGTTTTTTCATGTAATAGGTAATAGTGAAGAGGTAAGAAGTAAGGTGTTAGCTTCGCTAACTTATATACCGTGCCGCTTTGCGGCACACATTACTTATTCACTCTTACTTTTTAACTCTTATTTCAATTAAAGTTTATCTGGGATAAACTTTAATTTGCTGTTTCCAATGCCAATTTTATCATATCCTCAAACGAGGTCTCCCTCTCTTGCGGTGGGAGAGCATCACCTGTTACCAATGAATCCGAAACAGTACAAATAGCCAAAGCCGATTTTCCGCTCAAAGCAGCATTAGTATAAAGAGCGGCGGCTTCCATTTCAACGGCCAAAACGCCCACCTTTCCCCAGCTTTCAAGCTGAGACTTGGTATCACTATAAAAAACATCGGTCGAGAGTACATTGCCAACATGGTAATTAAGCTTTAGCTCCTCTGCCTTTTGCACACTCTTACTTATCAAGGAAAAATTTGCTATAGGCGCAAAATTGCCCGATAGCTTTAAGTGCCTGATATAATCAGAATCTGTACAAGCACCTGCCGCTATTATAATATCTCTTAAATTCACCTTTTCACTGTAAGCGCCTGCAGAGCCAACTCTTATTATTCTTTCAACATCGAAAAAATTGAAAAGCTCATAGGAATAAATTCCCATTGATGGCATACCCATTCCGCTTGCCATAACCGAAACAGGAGTGCCTTTATAAATTCCGGTATAGCCCTTAACTCCCCTTACATCATTCACAAGATTAGCTTCACTTAAAAAATTTTTAGCTATAAATTCCGAACGCTTTGGGTCCCCTGGCATAAGCACAGTTTCAGCAAAAGCATCACAAGGGGCGTCAATATGAGGAGTAAAACCTGTTTTTTTCATAATTACTTTCCTTTCTGTACCCAAATAAGGGCAAGTACATATAATATAATGAATGAAAATATTAGGAGTGTTACAAATGCAAAATCCTTATCACAAACATATCGCCAGTGAAAAAGATTTAATGCTTTATGAAAACTTTTTAGAAAACGACAGCCGCTCTTTTCCAATAAAAACCGAAGAGCTTTCCTGCACTATAGAGCCGAAATCAAAACAAATGGTTAAAAAATCAGAAGTCTTGACAAAAGCTCCAAGCTGTATTGAAAATTCAATGTTTTTTCAAGGCTATCTCAAAAACCATATCGGCAAGCTTGTAAAGGTTGAATCACTTTTAGGAAACTGTCTTGAAAGTCGAATGGGAGTTTTATTTGAGGTCGGAGCGAATTATATAGTAATAAAGCTTCATCGTAGCCCCTGCAGTATGATGATAGAAGCATCGGCAATAAAGTATATTACTATTATTCACGACAACGATATAAATAAAGCGTATGCTTATTAGTGTGACAGAACTTGAACCTGTCGACTAGTCAAGAAGAAATAATGTGCCGCATAATGCGGCACATTATTTTTATAAAGATCTGAACAGAATATCCTATCTTGCCAAATAGTTTTTAAGACGGATTAAATCTCTGATATCAACTTCGCTGTCACCGTTATAATCATAACAAGAATTATTTTGCCCGTCTGCTAATAATTCTTTTCTTAATAAAACAAGCTCGGCTGATGATGGAAGTGTAAAATCTTCAGTATTATCGTGACCGATAGCAGGGATTATCTCAGTCACTTTTTCACCGCAAATAGAACAGTTGCCGCATTTTAAACCGTTAGTTTTACTGGTGGCTGAGATTACAAGCTGCCAATCACTAATACGGTGATAATATCTTGTGGCAGAGGTCAACTCAGAATTAATACGTTCAATTGATATTTTATCCCATTGCTCGCTTGTGCCGCAATAATACACAGCACAAAGGTTTTCGCACCAACAAAACGCCATATCACCAATATTTGTAACACTGTCGGACAAGGTTATGCTTTTAAGCTTATAGCAATTACCAAACGCCTCCTTGCCTATGCTTTTAACGCTATCGGGTATGGTTATTTCTGTAATTTCACATCCCGAAAACGCATTGTCGCCAATAGTTATAACGCTATCGGGTAGGTTTATGCTTGTAAGGGTTGCCCACACAAACGCTTGGTTGCCTATACTTTTAACTCCATCAGGTATAGTATAAACCGTATTGGTTTTTCCAATGGGATAGCTTATCAATGTTGTCATACTTTTATCGAATAATACGCCATCAACAGAGCAATAATATTGATTGTTTTCATCAACATTTATGCTTGTAAGGTAGATACAGTTGGAAAACGCACCGTCGCCAATATTTGTAACGCTGTCAGGTAAGGTTATACTTGTAAGGTCGTAGCAAGAATCAAATGCCCTCTTGCCAATACTTGTAATACCCTCGGGCAAGGTTATGCTTTCAAGCCTTACGCAACTATAAAACGCAGCATCAGCAATGGTTTTCGTACCGGCTTTAATTTCATATTTGCCTGAAATTGAGGAGTGTTCTGCTTCAATTAAATGATTGTCTATATATAAAACATCGTTTTCCCAATTACTGCTGTTGTTATAATATGCCGTCTCATAAAACGCATATTCACCTATACTTATAACACTATCGGCTATCTTTATGCTTGTAAGGCTTTCACAATCAGAAAACGCCTCATAGCCAATACTTATAACACCGTCGGGTATGATTACGCCTGTAAGCTCACTGCAATAACCAAACGCCTCATCAGCAATGGTTTTTGTACCGGCTTTAATTTCATATTCGCCTGAAATATCTTCGGCGCAAATTAGATGGTTGCCTATATATAAAACATTGTTTTCCCAATTACTGCTATTATTATAATATGCAGTATCAACAAAAGCAGCTCTGCCAATACTTGTAACGCTATCGGGCAAGGTTATGCTTTTAAGGCTTACACAACTACTAAACGCATTCTCGTCTATGCTTGTAACGCTATCGGGTATCGTTATGCTTGTAAGGCTTTCACAATTAGAAAACGTATCATAGGCAATACTTGTAATACCGTCGGGTATAGTTACGCTTGTAAGGCTTCTGCAATAATTAAATGCCATCGCACCAATACTAATAATGCTGTTGGGCAAGGTTATGCTTGTAAGGCTTCTGCAATAATTAAATGCCATCGCACCAATACTAATAATGCTGTTGGGCAAGGTTATGCTTGTAAGGCTTTCGCAACGATAAAACGCATAAGAACAAATACTGGTAACGCCATCGGGTACGGTATAAACCGTATTAGTTTTTCTGCTGGGATAGCATATCAGAGTTGCCATACTCTTATCAAATAATACGCCGTCAACAGAGCAATAATATTGATTTTTTTCGTCAACAGTTATGCTTGTAAGGCTATAACACGCAGAAAACGCCTCATAGCCAATACTTACAACACTATCAGGTATGGTTATGCTTGCAAGGCTTTCGCAATAACCAAATGCCCGATCGCCTATAAATTTAACACTATCAGGTATGTTTATTTTTGTAAGGCTATAACAGCCTTCAAACGCATAATCGCCAATACTTGTAACCCCGTCAGGTAAGGTTATGCTTGTAAGAGCCCCGCAACCATAAAATGCCTGTTTGCCTATAAATTCAACGCTGTCAGGCAATGCTACGCTTGTAAGGCTTTCGCACTCAGAAAACGCCTCATAGCCTATAACCGTAATATTGCCTAATATAGTTGCTCTTGTAAGGCTACAACAACTATGAAACACCTCATTGCCAATACTTTTAACGCTATCAGGTATGGTTATTTCTTTAAGGCTATCACATGAATTAAACGCACCGTCGCCAATAGTTATAACGCTATCGGGTATGTTTATGCTTGTAAGGTCCCAGCAAACAGCAAATGCCTCATAGCCGATACTTGTAACGCCGTTAGGCAAGGTTACGCTTGTAAGGTTATTATAGCAACCAGAAAACGCCTCATCTGCAATGGTTTTTGTACCTGCTTTAACTGCATATTCACCCGAAATATCTTCGGCTCTGATTAAATGATTGCCTATATATAGAACATCATTTTCCCAATTACTGCTGTCGTTATAATATGCGGTATTATAAAAAGCCTCCATACCTATACTTGTAATGCTATCGGGCAGATTTATACTTGTAAGGTTTTCGCAATCATAAAACGCATCATAGCCTATGCTTGTAACGCTATCGGGTATCTCTATGCTTGTAAGGCTTTCACAAGAATAAAACGCATCATCAGCAATGGTTTTTGTACCGGCTTTAATTTCATATTCACCTGAAATATCTTCGGCTTCAATTAAATGATTGCCTATATATAAAACATTGTTTTCCCAATTGCTGTCGTTATAATAATATTCCGTACTAAAAAACGGATTATGACCAATACTTGTAACGCTGTCAGGTATGGTTATGCTTGCAAGGCTTTCGCAATATTCAAACGCATACTCGCCTATACTTATAACGCTGTTTGGTATAATCACGCCTGTAAGCTCTCTGCAATAATCAAACGCATGCTCGCCTATACCTGTAACAGAATAGCCGCCTAAGGTTGAAGGAACGGTTACATCACCGCTTATAGAATTATCACAATCGGTAATAGTTGCCGTTCCGTTTGTGATAGTGTAGGTGTAATATCCATCAACTATATATTTTTTTACCGCATTTGTAGTAAATGACCCAAACGGCATAACCCCTAACAAAATCGCAACCGAAACGATAACAGTTAAAAATTTTTTGATTTTCATTTTCATCAAACTCCTTTTTAATATACAATTATTGCGCTTGCGTAGAGAAATTTAATTATACTATTAATAATATTTTACCACTTTGAAGCCTCAAATGCAAGATTTATTCTTTATATAAGGTGTCGAACAAATATAGAGGGTGAAAAACTGTCGCCCAACACTCAAAATTAAACCCATTAGTGCCAAAACAATTAAGAACACTAATGGGTTGTGTATTTTTATGTTATTTTTGTATCAGGTTGAGTAATTGGTTATTTTTTACTCACCAAATGGGAAGTCGAATGTGCCGCCCGAATTTTCCTCTTTTTCAGTTATAGCTTCCTCGGTATAGCTTGATTCGCCGATATTAGCCTTTAAAACAGCCTCAACAGTCTTTTCAACACCGAGACTATCAATTATTGTAACACTTATAGTATCCCCTGCGGAGCACTTTTCAATTATATCAAGAACGATATCATCACGTGTTACTTTTGTACCATTTATATGGGTTATAAAATCGCCCTCTTCGGCCTTGCCATAAAGACCGCTATCCTCTGCAACAGAGGCAATTAGCAAACCGGTGTGTTTATAACCGTTAATATCAGCCAAAGCAGAATTAACAGCGGAATAGGTAATTCCAAGCTTTGCTCTGCTTACAACCTTACCCTCAGTTATCAGCTCATCAACGATTCTTTTCATAACTGTAGTAGGAATAGCATAGCCTACGTTATCATAAACCGTTCCCGCAAGCTTAGAAGCGGTAACACCTACTACCTGACCGTACATATTAATAAGCGCTCCGCCCGAATTACCGGGGTTTATTGCACAGTCTGTCTGAATAAGTCTTGCAGAATAATTTGTAGCATTCTGCACGCGCTCATTAATTGATGATACTATACCGCTTGTAATTGTGGATTCATTTTCAGCGCCGTTTGGTCTGCCGATAGCAACAACATTCTGACCTGCATAAATTTCATCTGAATTTCCAAAAACCGCTGGCTCAAATTCACCGCTTTTAATCTTGAGTACCGCAAGGTCGCTTATCTTGTCTCCCGCAACATACTCTGCATCGTATTCCTTACCGTCGCTGGTATAAATCTTAAACTTAGGCGAAGCTATTTCAGCGTATATATGGTCGTTAGTAACAATATAACCGTCCTTCGAATAAACAATACCGCTGGCGTTTCCGCCGTCACCCTCAGCATTATAAGTCAATATTCCAACCACAGACTTATTAACCTCAGCATAAACCTGACCTACTGTCATTTCGTCAGTATCAGTTGGACGTGCGGCAAGGTCAACCTCGGGAGCAGAGGAGCTTCCGATAGAAGAAAGATTGCTTCTGCCCCAAAAGTATCCAAACGTGCAGCTACCTGTAACCAATATCACAACCGCTATAATAAGGGCAAAAACCTTTAGCCCCTTGTTCATGGGCTTGTAATCATTAATAGGGCTTATAGGAGTATAATTAACAGGATTATAAACAGGGGGAGGCGTAAACACAGGCTCAAAAACAGGCGGCTTTTGCTCTGCTTTGTAATCTTCATTCTGTGGCACTTGTGCATTAAAGCTATCAGAAGATGTCACAGTCTCCGTGTTTTTTGTAAAATCAGGCTCTGTTGCATGCTGCTCATTTACAACCTCTTTTTCTCCCCCGATATTATTTACATCATTTTCGTTGAAAAAATCATTCATTTATATTTGCTCCGTTCTTAAAATCTATGGAAGAGTTACTTTAAATGCCGTAAACTCATTTTCTTTACTTGAAACTGCTACAGTTCCGCCATGGGCAGTTATTATGGTTTTAACTATATAAAGACCTAATCCCGTACTGTTTTTGCTGGCTGAACGGGATTTATCAACCTTATAAAACCTCTCAAAAACAAATGGCAATTCTTTTTCAGGAATGCCCTTGCCTGTATTAATAACCGTGAGAGCCGTTTTCTTATTTTCGGTTTTAAGCTCAAAGCTTATATTTCCGCCCTCTTCCGAAAATTTAATTGCATTATCCACAAGATTATATATTGCTTGATGCAAGAGGTCACGGTCGGCATTAACTGATATGTTTTCAAGTCCGTCAAGACCTATTATATTTAGCTTTTTCTGTTCTATTCTCTGCTCCTGACTTATAACTATTGAGCAAAGCAATGCGCTCAAATCAAAAAGCTCAGGCTTTAAGGAAAATTCACCCGATTCAAGCCTTGCCATACTAAGCATTGACTGAACAAGCCTTGAAAGACGTTTAACCTCGTCGGACACTATACCTAAATAATAGCTCTGTTTTTCGGGCTCGATAGTACCGTCAAGTATACCGTCAATAAATCCCCCTATAGTAGTCATAGGAGTTTTAAGCTCGTGAGAAACATTAGCCACAAAGCTCTTGCGCATACCCTCAAGCTGAGCCAGAGAATTGGTCATCATATTAAAGGATACCGCAAGCTCACCGATTTCATCATCGCTCATAACGGGTATTCTTTTGGAAAAATCGCCCTTTGCCATAGCTCTGGAAGCCTGCGACATAAGCTTTAATGGCTTTGTGAGTCTATATGTCATAATATAAATTGCTATGAACATAATTATAAGCGGGACTACTGCGGCAGCTAAAAAGATTTTTATAACCGTTGACAAAAGCTCATTTACCACCAGAACAGGGGTTACTGCAAAAACTGTTCCATACCGTTCACCCGACTTATTAAGCAGTGGCTCTGCGGTTACAAAACGGGTTTCTTCATAAATATCAAGCGTATCTAACTTGAACGGTCTTGCATTATACCATTCTCCAATATGCTCAGATTTAAGCTTCACGCCCGAATGAATACAGCTTTCCGCTTCACCTTCACTGTCACAGCTACAAAGTATAATATTGCCGTCCATATCAGCCGCAAATACATCTGCATCGGATATTTCTCCCACAGAATCAAAAAACTGCAGCAGCTCAGTTTTACCGATTTTACCGCCATCATCAGCGGCAACCGCAATATAATCGCAAACCTCATTGCAGGCCTTTTTCAGTACATTCTGCTTAGACTTCACAAGATAGCTGTTAAGAACTACAGAAAGTATCATAATCATAGCAGCCATACATAACGCTATAATAATAAAAGTAGTGAAAAAATACTTTTTAAAAAGCTTTAACCTCATATCCTACCTCAGATTTTGGTTATTTCAAATTTGTATCCAACACCCCAAACGGTTTTTAGCGACCATTCGTCTGATACATTTTCAAGCTTTTCTCTGAGTCTTTTAACGTGAACATCAACCGTTCTTGAGTCACCGTAATAATCAAAGCCCCAAACCTCATCAAGAAGCTGGTCGCGGGTATAAACTCTGTTAGGATTGCTTGCAAGATGATATATAAGCTCCAACTCCTTAGGCGGGGTATCAACCCTTACTCCGTTAACTACAAGCTCATAATTGGTAAGATTAATTTTGAGCTTATCATATCTTACCTCGCTCACCTGATTCTGCTTATCGTTATCATTACTTCTGCGAAGCACCGCCTTTATTCTTGCGATTACCTCTTTAGTATCAAAAGGCTTGCTAACATAATCATCAGCACCAAGCTCAAGGCCTAAAATCTTATCAAAAGTCTCGCCCTTAGCTGTGAGCATAATAATAGGAGTATCACTTGTTTTGCGGATTTCTCGGCACACCTGCCAGCCGTCAAGTAAGGGAAGCATAATATCAAGAAGTATTAAATCAGGGTTATGCTGTTTTGCGTATTCAACCGCCAGCTGACCGTCATTTGCAACAACGGTCTGAAAACCGTCCTTTTCAAGATATAATCTTAAAAGCTCGCATATATTTTCATCGTCATCAACAATAAGAATTTTATATTGCATCATAAATCTCACACGCCTTTTATTTATATATATCTTAATAATATAATAATTTTATTACAAGAGTATGAATAATTGTAACATTATTTATTTAAAAAATCTATATGAAAAAACCGCCTTTGTAAAAAAGGCGGTTAAATTCAGACTTATTCAGCAGCCTCAGCAGTTTCCTGCTCCTTCATTTTTGCAAAACACTCACTGCAGTATACCGGACGGTCATCACGAGGTACGAAGGGAACTGTTGCTACACCTCCGCATGCAGCGCATACAGCTTCGTGCATCTCTCTGGGTGCTCTGCCTGCGTTTTTACGCTTGTCACGGCAGGGCTTACAGCGCTGCGGTTCGTTTACAAAGCCTTTGGACTCGTAAAACTCCTGTTCTCTTGCAGAGAATACGAATTCCTCGCCGCAATCTTTGCAAACTAATGTCTTGTCTTCAAACATGATTTTTTACCTCACTTGGTTTCTTTTTTAGCCCCGGACGGAATCGCACCGACATCTTTGTTTTCAACGCTCTGCTTTAAGCTACATGGGCATATTTAAACGGCATAGCCGTTATTTACTTTTTAAGCTTTTTTCTGATTCTCATAAGCGCATTATTTACAGACTTTTCCGATATAGAAAGCTTTTCGGCAATAACCGAGTATTTATCTCCGGAAAGATAAAACTGCAATACTTCATACTCCAAAGGAGAAAGCTCTAATTTTATAATGTCTGTAAGATTTTTGTAATCCTCACGGTCAAAAAATATTTTTTCAGGACTGTTACTGTCAATAATCTCACACTCTTCTATTGGGGATAACAGCTCGTCCGGTATGTTTTTCTTGCGCTTACTGTTTTTCAGTACACCGATTACAGCCCGTTTAATACAAAGTGCCGCAAATGCAGAAAAGGAAGACTTCTCTGAATCAAAGCTTTTAACCGCCGAATAAAGCGCAAGCGTTGCCTCTTGAAAAGCATCCTCGCTATAAGCTTCGGGACAATACTTTCGAACACAACTGCATATTAAAGGATAATATCTTTCAATTATAACCTGCAACAGCTCGTAATCTCCGCTGTTGATACGGTCGATTATATCGTTTTCTGATACATTTTCGTAATTTTCGACAAAATTATTCCTCATTTGTGCTCCAAAACAGTATTACTTGACGATTATACAGCTATAATACTCCATTTTTCTGAAAAAGTCAAGCAAATGGACAATTTTTGGATAATCTCACAATTTAAGGTTTAATGTTTCGTCTTTTTGACAAGATGTTGCGACAAAAAGTCAGTTTTCACTTGATATAAGCATAGTTTCCGCTCTCGCAATTTCCATTTCTCGCTTCACTAGAACGTTTATTTTAAGTCCTTTTTCGGTATCTGTAACCGTTCGGGAAAGAATTTCATACTCAGTTTCTGCCATATCTTCAAGTCTTTTGTTAATTTTATTATCAAGTTCTTCTATAAGCTCTTCACGGCTAAGCATTATCTTTTCTTCATTTACAAATCTGAATTGCTTTTTATATAGCCTTATCGGAATATTCTGCCCAAAAAGCTTGGCGCTACTCACCCTTAAATCGGAATTGTACTTTTGAGTTTCACTTCCTAAAAACAATGGTATTTTAAGAGTAAAAATTTGAAGCACCGCTTTTTCCTTACATTTTCCCGTTTCATATCTGTATATTTTTTCATATTCCGCTTCCTCCTCAAAGCTTTCGGTCACAGTAGCTATTATACTTCCTGCCGATTTAACAAACCTTGTACCGTCCGATGCTTCTATTACACCGGAAACCAGAATATCCCCTTTTTTAACCGTATCTCCCACTTTAACAAGGCAATTTCCTGCTGTGACATTAATTTTTTCAATTATTCCGTCTGCATTTGCTTTGATATTTGTAGGTGCATCCTCATTTTTTCCCTTTTCTTTTATCTCACTTATATTGACAGTAAGTCTGGAGCCCTCCACATTAAGCGAAGCCCATGCAAGCGAATCAAGCTCTAATAACAGCTGTTCTCTTTGGATTTTAGGATTAATACTGTCAGCTCTTATCCCCTCTTTTATACCAATTTTTTGACAGGCCTTTATTACCTCTTCTGCCTCAACTTTCTCATTGCCACTAACATCTATTACCCATATATAGCCTGACATCACCTTTAAAAAAACAAAAAGAAGAATTATCCCGCCAAATAGCCCTATTCTTTTGCGGTTTTTTGATGTTCTTATTGGTACTCCCGCTTTTTCGCATATATGTACCCTCAATTTACTGCCACGTATTAAATATCTGAGTGCAAAAAAATCTTTTATAAAAATACAGGTTTCTATGCCGCCCTTTATTATTCTCGAATTCCAAAGCGTAATCCTGTTGGCGGCGCATAAATTAAGTAGCTTTTCCGAGAATTCTCCTTTTACGCTTATTCTTAAATAACCCCTCAAATATCTGTAAAGCCAAAGCACCCTATCACCTACATACAAAATTCCACCGATGAAATTTTCCCTTTCACCGTAATCAGTCTGTTCTCAAAAAACACAATATCAAATTCACAGCCGCAAAGTATAAGCGTACCCTTATTAATTCTCAGCTTAATATAATCGTCTCTGTATTCTGCCACACCAAGGCAGCCGTCAACACTTATGCGGCTGTTACCAAATATTTCGGTATGAGGACCTTTAAACATTGCACCGTCAGTAAAGGAATCGTTTTTGGCAAGAATATCCCATTTTTCCCTTTTCTTCCGACTTTCTATTTTAAGCTTTTTAGCCACATAAACACTCCTATTGTAAAAAAATTCCTTTTTGCTATATTATTTTATGTGTGGATATTTATATTAATGAGTGCAAGTTTCATATAATTTAAAAGGTGATAATATGAAGCTTTTTAAAAAAATCATTAATGTTTTTTCTGTTATTTTAATTACTGCTTTTATAACTCTCATAATAGCTTCTCCTCAACCTTGCAAAGAGGGAGCTATAAACGGTATTTTAATATGCGGCAGAGTAATAATACCTTCACTTTATCCGTTCACCGTTTGCGTACTATTTATAATCAGATCTGGTGTACTGCAAAGGCTAAATTTCTTTTCTCCTGTAACAAATAAGCTTTTCTGTATTACAGCCGAACAGTTTTCAATAATGTTGCTTTCTTTTGTAGGCGGTTTCCCTGTCGGTGCAAAGCTTATAAACGAATATATCAGAGCTAAGAAACTAACTCCGCAGCAAGGAGCTGCAATGCTTAATTACTGTATAAATGCAGGACCTGCTTTTATAATCGGCGCTGTAGGAGTAGGGATTATCGGAAGCGAAAAAATAGGCTATATCCTGCTTGTAAGCCATATAGCAGCCTCCGTTTTGCTATGTTTTCTAAGCCGCTTTTCAAAAGTGGAAAAAACAGCCGTGGCACCAATACTAACACCCAAAATCTCCCCTGCAGATAACTTTGTGCTTTCTGCTACTGAGGGCGCCGTATCAATATTTAATATATGTGCTTTTGTCATTTTATTTTCCGCTATTAATGCCTATTTAAAGGTACTATCCGTGCATTGGGGGGGATTTAAATATCTTTTATATGTAACCGAAGTCACTAACGCAATTACCTATACCGATAATATTTTAATGATTTCATTTTTATTAGGTCTGAGTGGTATTTGCATCTGGTGTCAGGTGCTATCTGCCACAAAAGCTTTAAAACCCAATTTGATTTTATTTGTAGCTTTCAGATTATTACATGGCATTTTCAGCATGATTTTAACATATCTGCTTCTCAAATTATTTCCTGTCACCTTACCTACATTTTCGAGTAATCACAGCTTTTCATTAAGCACGCTTTATTCAACACCGGCACTTACGGTTTCTATGCTGTCAATGATTATAATTTTTTTAATTTCTCTGAGTGCAAAAAAATATAAAGGCAAAATACTTGAAGATATTATATAAGATGTGGTATACTGTGTCTGGTGATGAATAATGTCGAATAAACATTTTAATAAAAAGCTGGAGCATCATTGCGAATACTGTGTTTACGGCACAAATTCCGAATTTTCGAACGAGGTTCTTTGTCTTAAAAGAGGCGTTACAGACGCTAAAGACAGCTGCAGAAAATATAAATATGACCCACTCAAGCGCCTACCGCCAAAAGCAAAGATAAGCAATAACTATAATCCTGAAGATTTTTTGCTTTGATTTAAATTTTTTTGTTGACAAAATGATTTATTATGGTATAATATCTTTTAGTGTGTTGCGATAGTAACTCATCTCTTTATGGTGGATGTAGCTTAGTTGGTTAAAGCGCCAGTTTGTGGCACTGGAGACCGTGGGTTCGAGTCCCATCTTCCACCCCACAAAAAAGGCTTTGGCGAAAACTCGTCCAAAGCCTTTATCTAAATTAAATACCAATTCACATTGGGGTGTCGTCAAGCGGTAAGACACAGCACTTTGACTGCTGCATTCGTAGGTTCGAATCCTGCCACCCCAGCCATCAATCCCGTAAACACTAGTGTTTACGGGATTTTTACTTTTTACCTATTGCCTCTTCACTCTTACTTAAAAACAAATCTTCTTTTTTGATTTTGGGCTGATAGTACTCAGAAATACTTCATTAAAACTAAGCATTTTTTCGTTAAAACCCCATTAGAAACCAAGTACAAAAAATCTATCAAAAACACCCTACGACCACATGTCATCCCATTTATACATTAAAACCATATATTACAAAAAAATTTTCATTCTTTCATTAAATAATATGGTAATTTAAATTAGTTAAGTAAATTTTTTTGCTGTGATAAAAATGTCTGTTGTTCTGAAAAACCACATAAGTTACATAATTTTGCTCTTAGACCTTTATCACACTTATTGTAATTAAGATATTGTGCTATAATTGAATCCAGTATTCGCGAAGCAAAAGTTTCATTTGTACTATTAAATGCCTTTTTTAAACCTTGAATTTCACCATAACTGAATTTGTTAAGACAGTTCATTTTCAAATCCACAAGAATTAGTTTTGATGAAATAGATTGATCAGATTCAAGTGTTTGTCTTGCAACAGGCAAAATATGCTCGCTATTTAAAGAAACCGCAACCTGGTGCACCATTCCTTGAGACATACCTGAAATTAGAATATTTATAAATCTATGAGTTTCACGTTCCACATCTTCACGCAGAATATTTTTCTTCTCATTTTTCGCCCTTTCTATTATATATTCTATCAATTCTTTTTCTAGATACCCCATTGTTTTGATTATAGCTTCTATAGAACGCATACCCAATTTATGCATTTCATTGATTATCTCAATCTTTTCCGTTCCTTCTATGGCAACAGGATAGTTTTGAAGAATTTGACCCAAAACTTCTATTGTTTTTAAAGCGGAAATAACCGATGCCATTTCTCTTTCTTTTTCTGTAATTTCATCTTCGATAATATCCTCGCCATCGTTTACGATTCCATCATTAATACCAATTTCATCTAAGTGTATAAGCGCTTTTTCTTTGTTCACCGTAACATTTTCATTATTAGCAATCGTTGATGGTATTAAAGCCTCAATTGCATCTTTTATCTCATTAAAAATAGGATTTTTTTTACCAAAATCAAATGGTTGATAACTATCTAATGTTGCATACGCATTAAGAAGAACATTGTCAATAACTTCGCTACTGCCTGAAAAATGACAAACAAAAATAATTATATTGCCATATGTTTCATTGTATAACTTTGCACTCATACATTCTACCATTTCTTGAACATCTTTTTCTTTTAGATTGTATGCGATATATCTTCCTGCAAAATAATAAAAAATATAAGGATATTTAAACCTATACACTTCACCTCCACTTATATCGCGGCGAATAATTTTAGCATTTATCATTTTGTCTAAAAATTCTTTATTAGAAAGTTGCAAAATATATTTATCTTCAATTTCAGAGGTCACTTCTAATATTTGTTCCTCAGTAAAACTTGTTCTCCCAAGTTTCAAAGAATTAAAAGCCAATTTTGATAATATACTTTCATCAATATTATACATTCCCGGTTTTGAATAATTAGAAGCAACTTTAGCCAAGCAACTATCTACTAATGATTTATATAAGAAACCATATTTACTTCCATCCATAGTCTTTTTTATTGCGTCACCATTTTGAAGTGTGCCTATAATAAATACTGGTATTGCTGGAATAAAAGCAGCTCCATTCCCTAAGAATATATCTATTTGTTTTCTTGCGTTTTCTATACGTTCCTCAATTTCATCATCAGTTAAAGTACTCTCATTAAGATGATACCATTTAGAAATCAATTCTTTCATTTTCTTATTCCCTAAAGGTAGTATTTGATAATAAATAAATTTATCTAAAGATTTAATATAATCAGATGTAAGTATAGTTGATAATTCTATACTAGAAGATAAAAAAACAGTAATATTACCAAAAAAACCACATAAATAATCTAAAACGCATTTTCTCCTATCTTTATTGAGCTTTATAAAGTCAAAATCATCAACTATAACGGTTCTTTTAAATTTTGGAAGTTGATTGAATTTTTCCAAACAATCTTTAGAATATTGCGTTACAAAACAACTTTCGATTACAGAACGAATTTGCGACTCATCGGATGCTGTAAATTCCTTACCATTTAACAACAGACAACAAGAATCTTTTGGTTCTTCTAATAAAAACATTTTCTTGGCAATAGCAGTTTTTCCGCCAGAACTAGCTCCAACCAAAATATTCAAATTACTATCAGCCAACTCTTCAATTACATTTTTTCTTATTATTGTTGATTTATTTTTATCATTATAATAATCATTTTTACTGATATCTGGCCAAACAAAAAGATCGGATAGTGTTACATTTTCTTTGGCAAAGTGATTTATATATATTCCAATATCTTCTGCCATATCAATAGTTTCCTTATTTGGATGAAAAACACTTTGATTAGATGCTATATTTTTATGATATTGATTTTTATAAACCTCTTGCCTATCATAAATAGTACCATTCCATTTGAAATCTATTATCTCAAATGTTTGAAATGCATTATCAAAATTAATAACAGAAAAAGCGCTATCGTCGCTATAACTATCTTGTAACTCTTTGCCATGATTACAGAAAACAGAGAAAGAATCTCCTGTTTTTTCATAATTATCTCTTAAATGCTCGTGTCCCAACAAAAGCATATCAGCATTTTCACGAATGTTGTCGATAAAATCCCTTTTATATTCTGGATTCAACCAATTTTCCGGATGATGAAACATATAAAATACAATTTTATATGTTTTTGAATCAATTGGCTCAAACAGTTGTTGTGGTATCACTATTTTGCCTATCTGTTCCTTAAGATTAGACATCCATGCAGTATTTGGAAGTGCAAAGATCACTTTAAATCCGCCTACTTCCACTTCTTTTCTTGGTAAAATACAATTCGTATCTATATCATACAAACCGGCAAAACTATTATATTCATTTTGTACAACATTTACTGTATTATAATATTCGTCATCAATTTCAGACGGTTTAGCAGAATCAATAAGTTTTGTGCGTATATATGTATCTTTATCAAAATCACAATCATGATTTCCTGGTACACAAACTATATCAACTATAGAATCTTTCTCATTTTTTATATATTCTACTATATGGTCAAGTAAAGATCGAGCCAATTCATATTGCTCTGGTTTTCCCGAGAAAGCAATATCACCCGAGATAGCAATTACAACATTACCATTATTAGGAAGTGCGCTGACACAAGCCGCTTTTAGAAAATCAATTCGCTTTAATATTTTATCTGTTTTTGCCTTAATATGTATATCCGAAAAATGAATAATTGATAAACCCATTAACTTATCCCCCTTTTTCGACATTATACAATAAAAAAGCTTCTTTTTCAAGGTAATATCCCAGGTTTGCAATTTTTATATTTTAAAATAAAGCCACTTATTTTCTTTAAAAACTAGTATAAATTCCTTTTCATCCGCAACACATTTAAATTTATATTCATTAGGACTAATATACTTTTTTTCTATTATTTTTCGTATAAAAAAGGTTTTTCCTTTTTTATTTGTTATTCCAAGTGGCAATATATTTCCATCAGGATAAAAATCCGCTCTAACAATATAATCTCCCATAAACCCTCACACAATAGTTTTATTTATTATACTTTTCATACTTTTATTATTGTAAAAAAATTTAATTTATAACCAAAATATAATTAATATATTTTTATAAAGAAAAAATTCCGCATTTTGTAAACATTGTCTTTAAATAATTAATATTCTTTTATCCCCTCTCCTCTCACATCAGCAAACTCAGTTTTCATTATTTTAATCAACTCTGCAAGTTTAATCTCACACTCTTCTTCAGTCTTAGCATACACATTTTTAGATATTCTTTTTCCGTTAGACAATCTCGGTGAATATCTGCCTTCATAGAGGTTATCATTTATTTTACTAATGCAACCTGTCCCGCTTTTTCTTCTTGAGGGTTTTACAGGCTCAAATTTCGCCTCACAAGGTGTTTTTGAAGTTCTTTCGGGTACTTTCTCATTTTTATCAGAAAGGCTCACATTTCGCATTATACACCGCTCTATTTTTTCTGCTGCAGTTCTTTGCATTTCATCGGTTATATGGGTGTAAACATTAAGAGTAGTGAATATCAACAATCCTCACACGATTGTTTATTAATGTATTTTTTCTCGGGTGGGGGTTGTTTATCGATCAGTTTGTAGTAGATGTGGATTTCTCTCGGCTCTTTGCTGTATTTCCCCGGGCA